>JBGTDU010000164.1:0-1914 GCA_041748175.1 Rubricoccaceae bacterium | reverse complement strand
GTCATCGGGAGGAACTCATAGATCCCCGCATAGCCGAGCACGACGGGCGGATCGTCAAGCTTACCGGCGACGGAATGCTTGTTGAGTTTCCGAGCGTGGTGAACGCCGTCGCGTGCGCTGCCGAAGTTCTGCGCGGCATACTCGAGCGCAATCGAGACGTGCCCGAAGACAAGCGGGTGGAGTTCCGCATCGGGGTCAACGTTGGCGATGTGATTGTCGAGGGTGATGATATTTTTGGCGACGGAGTAAACGTTGCGGCGCGACTCGAAGCGGTAGCCGACCCTGGCGGGCTTGCGATTTCGGCCACTGCCCGGGAGCATGTCGGACGCCGACTCGACCTCGCCTTTGAGGATACGGGCGAGCAAAAACTGAAGAACATCGATCAACCGGTTCGTGTCTGGAAATGGCATCCGGCCCCCTCGGCCGCGATAAAGAGACCGCCGACCGTTCCGTCGAATACGGTTTTCGAGGATCTCCCTTCGCTGGCTGTGCTGCCGTTCCAGAACATGAGTGGCGATGCCGAGCAGGACTACTTCGCCGACGGCGTCGTTGAAGACGTGATCACGGCGCTCAGCCGCTTCAAGTCGTTCGCGGTGATCGCGAGAAACTCCTCCTTTCTCTACAAGGGTCGCTCGGTGGATGTGAGGCAGGTCGGAAGGGAGCTGGGTGTCCGCTACGTGCTCGAAGGCAGCGTCCGTCGGGCCGGCGATCGGTTACGGATCACAGCGCAGCTCATTGAGGCCGCAACCGGCGCGCACCTTTGGGCGGACAAGTTCGATGGTCCCGTCGAGGATGTCTTCGATGTCCAGGACAAGATTACCGAAAGCGTCGTGGCAGTTGTCGAACCGCAGATCCACCAGGCGGAAATAAAACGCTCACGTCGCGAGCGGCCTGGGAGCCTTGCCGCATATGATCTCTATCTTCAGGCGATGCAGAAGCTCACGCTGGATCGACCTGAGGATAATGCGGCCGCTCTTGAGCTTCTGGAACGGGCGATTGCGTTGGAGCCTAGCTACGCGCTAGCGCTCGCCCACGCGGCCTATGGCTATGAACATCGGGTGACCATGAGCTGGCCCGCCCTCACTGACGACGATGTGAAAAAGAGCCTGCAGCACGCTCGCGCGGCGCTCAATGTCGCGGAGGGCGACGCGACCGTTTTGGCCCGTTGTGGGATGGCCCTGATACTGGTGGGCCGCGATTATGAACAAGGTCTCTTGATGATCACACGGGCGGTCGAATCCAACCCCAACAACCTGACCGCCATCTTCGTCGCGGGCTACGCCCACCATGTTGCCGGCAGTCTCGAGGAGGCGCTGAAGTTCTTTACCCGCGCGACGCGGCTCAGTCCTCGCGACACCTCTGAGGCAATGGCTGGGGCTGGCCAGGTTCAGATGTGCCTGGAGAATTACGAGGAGGGGTTGAAATGTGCAGAACGCTCGCTCGCCATGAACCCGAATTGGCGGGTCAGTCACTGCGTGGCGATAGGTTGCAACGTCTACCTCGGGCGGAGGGAAGAGGCGAGGCGTGCGCTGTCGCTTCTTCTGGAATTGGAGCCAACCATAAGCGTCGCCCAAGTCAGAAGCGCATGGCATACAAAGGATCCACACCGGAATGACACGCTGATCGAGGGGCTCCGGCGCGCCGGCATGCCCGAGAATTAGCTCTCATCTAGAGTTCCGCTTGATGGCGCTTCTCAGAAGTCGTCACGAACGTTGACCATGTCCGACTTCGGGCGCTAAGCAGACACAGCGCCGACGGCTACCATCTTCGCACTTTGACCCTGGCTGTGTGAAAACGGACGAGTCAGGTAGGGTTCTCTCGTTGGGCAGACGGGGGATTGGATGGGTCGATTTGTCGAAGGTGCCGACCGTTCCCAAGTGACGTTTCTACCCGAATGCCTGGACGATTGGGTGG
>JBGTDU010000163.1:0-8996 GCA_041748175.1 Rubricoccaceae bacterium | reverse complement strand
CGCGCTCCGCTACACGCTCAACGACGCGCGCGGGCTGGGCACGAGCACGCTCGACGTCCGGAGCCACCTCGTTGGAGCCGAGGCGCGCGTCGGGCTCTCGCCGCGGCTCCAGGCCACGGCGTTCTGGCAATACAACTCGCTCGCCGAGCAGTCCGCGATCAATGCCCGCGTTTCCTGGGAGTTTGCCCCGCTCTCGTTCGTGTACCTCGTCGTGAACGACGCCCGGTACTACGTCCCGACCGCCCGGCGCATCGCCGATCCGGCGGCCTACGCGCCCGAGCAGCAGGGGGTATTGAAGGTGTCCTTTCTGCGCCAACTGTAGGAGCCGGCCCGAAACCGAGCCTCGGCTCCAAAGATGTCCCGCTGGGGCTGTCGGTTGACCTCGCTCTTTGTCGCCTTGCCCCGCCTAACAACGGCATGCAGCGGACGGCGCTTCGCGCCGCCGCTGATGCCGAGCGCTGGGCGGCACGAGTCGGGCTGGAAGGCGCGTTCTTAAACGCGGTACCTTAGTGCTGACGCAGCCCTCAACGACATGAGCATCCAAGAAATCGAGTCCCAGGCTCTTCGACTCCCTACGAGCGAACGCGCACGCCTCGCTCAGCATCTCATCGCTAGTCTTGATGAGGAAGACGAGATCGAGCGAGCGTGGGCCGACGAAGCTGCACGGCGTTGGAATGCCCTCGCCTCGGGTGAGATTAAGGCCCTCCCCATCGCCGAGGTACTCGCCGAGGCCCGTCGAGCCATCTCGTGACTGATGTCCAGTTTCATCCCGACGCACTGGCGGAGTTGCTCGACGCGGCGACATACTACGAGGAGCAGTCAGTCGGGCTCGGCGTGCAGTTCATCGATGAAGCGCAGCGAGTCTTCGCCCTCCTCGCTGAATCGCCCGGTCTGGGCATTCCAGTTGCCAGACACGACGCCTTCCGGCGGTGGCCGCTCCGGCGGTGGCCGTACCGTGTGATCTACCGGGCAAGTGAGGGCACGCTCTTCGACCGATCAGGCGGTTCGAGCGTTCGAAAGCGGCCCGAAGCCCCCGTCGCTGCACTTCAAGAAGGGCGGAAAGCGGAAGCAGTTGTGGTCGGCGCGCGTGGGGATTCACTAGAGGGCTGTTGAAAAAAGATCCGGGTGTTCTTTCGGGTTAAGGCTTCGTATTGAGTATATTTGGTTAGCTATCGTATCCCACGTCTCGCTCTAAATATGCTCGGTCAGAACCCCGCCCAGCCCGCCTTCTTTCAGATGGTCGACCTGGAATCGCTCGTCCCGGCGAATCATCGGCTACGGCAGATTGACGCCGCCCTGGATCTGCGCTTCGTCCGCGAGGCTCTGGCGGAGTGCTATACGCCGCAGCGGGGCCGGCCGTCGATCGATCCCGAACTCGCCGTCCGGATGATGATCCTCGGCGTGCTCTACGACCTCTCCGACCGGCAGCTCTGCGACGAGATCGGCATGCACGCGGGCTTCCGGTGGTTCTGTCGGCTCAACTTCCACGATCCGGTGCCGGACCACTCGACCCTCTCGCGGCTGCGCAACGAGCGCTGGGCGGAGAGCGACATTTTCACAAGGCTCTTCGAAGAGGTGCTGCGAAGCTGTGTCGAGGTCGGCATGGTCTCCGGTCGCCACGCCTCGGTCGACGGGACCCAGATTGAGGCTCAGGCGAGCATCGGGAGCTTGCAGGCTCGGCCGGCGCCGGACCAGGATGCCTCGGCCGGTGACGACGAGCCGCCCGCTACGCCTCCAACAGAGCGCCAAGAGCCCCAGCCGGAAGGCGCATGGCGAGGCCACGGCCGGCGCTACTCGAATCAGACGCACCTCTCGCGTACGGACCCGGACGCGCGGCTCTTCCGCAAAGGTTCCAATCGGAGCGCGCAACTGAGCTATCTCGTCCACGACGTTATCGACACGAAGAGCCGCGTCATCCTGGGGCGCAGAGCTTCCGAGGCCAACGGGACGGCCGAGCTAGAGGTAGCCCTCGAACTACTGGACGAGCACGAGGGCCGGCGCGAGTGGTTAGGTCTCAAAGAGGCGGTGGGGGTTCTCAGTGCCGATGCCGGATACGGCGCGGGCGAATTCGTGGCCGACGTGATCGAGCGCGGAATCACGCCTCATACCCCACTGCAGGCCCGCGCCGAACTCGAAGCGCTGCCCACGTGGAAGCGCAAAACCTACAGCCTTCCGCGTTACAGGGATCGCTGTGAGAAGGTGCGTCGGGCGATGGCCCGCAACCAAGTTCGCCTGGCCCAACGAACGCACGGGTATAGGGTCAGCCGCAAGCTGCGTATCCGTAGCGAGCACATCTTTGCGGAGGGCAAGAATCGGCATGGCCTGGGCCGCGCGCGCTACCAGGGCCAGACCATTATTCGATTTGAGAGGTTCAGCGATTAGCAACGCGATTGGCGGCTCGAGAATGTCTCGTTCGCGTTGAGACGATCAGGTACACCGACGGCGAGTGGCTAGACGAAATCTGCCGCCCGCATTGGGCGCGGGATGCACTCTGAAGGCAAGATGTCTGTCGCTGTCGTCGATGTTTTGATTGGGCTCCCGTTCCTTGGGTGAGCGGGGTCCATTCGAACGTCGTCATTTGGCGACGGAAGCCTTCTCTGGTTGCCCTGAATGCTGTGGCAGCTCAAACCCTCCACTTTTTCCTGGCGACGTTCCCCGATCCATGTTGTGCGTACCGACCGTCCAGAATAGTGTCGGCGTCTTGGATCTTCGCGTTGGCGATTGCCGATGAGGCGCAAGCGGGGCCAAAAAAAGAATCCTACCCCGGATCGGATCCGGGGCAGGATTATCAACTCGCCAGGAGCGCCAGCACTCAGACGTTGACGCCGCCCGAGAAATAATACTGCGCCTTGTTCCAGACCGATTCGCCGATCAAGGTTCCCAGCTTCCTACCCTCACGGTCTCCCTGGGCGAAGTGAATTCCGCCATAGAGACGCGAGATTCCAGCTTCGTCGGCGGCGGACTTGAACGTCGGCCAATAGAGAGTGATCTCGCGCTTCGGCACGTCTCCCGGCTCCACCCGCGACCAACCAACGGGAATGACAATCGTCATACCGAAATCGTCGCTACCAGTGAAGCGCTTCAGGACCTCTGCCGCAGCCGAGCTGAACGTGCTATGCCCCGACACATATTCCGAGAATGGCGGTGTCGGGAAGGTCGTCACCTGATAAGGCCGCCAGCGCTCGCCGAGGATCGGCTGCGTTCCAAGGCCCGGCCCGGCCCATGCTTCCACCCACTGCCCCTCAAAAAGGTAGTTGATGGCCGTGATAGGACGGACGTAGTCATAGAAAATCTTGGCTTCCCAGGACGCAATGCCCGCATCAAAAACGGCATTGGACAGCAGGAAAAACATCTTCACGTCGTCATCAACCGAGTGGCCATCTCGTTGTGAGACAAATTGACCAAACAACTGCCAGTGGCCGGGCGGCAATTCCGAAGCGGGTCCATCGGCCCAGTACTCGGCGATCACCTTTTTCCGGTCGGTCAGGTTCGCGCTGAATTCGAGCACCTGTTCGGCCTGCTGTTGGAACTCGCTGGAGCCGAAGGCCGCTGGTGGTGGTGGGCGAAACTGATCGGCCGACGCGAGCGAAAACGGAATCACATGATCCCAGTGCGAGGCCAGGAACGTTTGAATGATCTGCTGGCCACTGCCCCCCCGGAACCGGAGTGGCTGCCAGTGCTCGATGTCGTTCAGCTGATCCCACGTGTTCACCGGCTGGTACGTCCCAACATTGTCCGCATACCCTCCGAGTTGATTGGAACCGTCGTTATGCCGAAAGGCAATCAGCGCATTGGCGGCCGTTATGCCGACGTACGCGGGGGTATCCGGCACAGGAGTCGGATTTATCGGATATCCGAGGTCGTTCATCAATGCGTCGAAAAGGGCAACCTTGGCTGGCAGCAGATCAACGAGCGTCTGATACGCCGCATAGCTGATCGCCTCTTCCTTGTTGGCCATAGTTCGCTCAGAGACGTCCTGCCTTAGCGTTCCGCCGAGCTGCGTTCCTATGGCTACATCATCGTAAGCCGCCCAGGCGTCATACATACCCGTGCTAACCACGGCGAGCGCCCGGGCCAGCATCGGCGGCCCAATTGCTGTTGTGCGAAGGGCTTCCAGCATCACATGGTCCCACATCAGGACGACGTTGTCGCTGGACTGTCCGAAAGCAGTACTGTTATGATTAGCCGTCCCCACCTGGGCTAGTTCCGGTGCGCTGAGGTCTTCAGCACACCCAGCCAGGGCGACGACGAACAAGCCTAGAGCTGCGCACTTGGCCATGTTTTTCTGAAAGGTTCTTAGGTGCCACATAGCATTCCTCGATAGATTATGGATGAAAAAACAGGACAATCACACAGTCGACAACTAAATTACTTACGGGCAATACCGTTGCGCGAATCAAACGAGGCGGTCGTTCTGTGATCGTTTTGTGATAATATGCCCCGCGAAGTTCTCATGCAACACCACGGCCAAAGGTTTTTGCGATCAGGCATTCTTTGTTTTCGCCGCCCAAAGCGGCTGGATCAAGGGGAGGCCATCTCGCCGGGAAAGAGGACATTCGGAAATGCTACCCCGGCCCGCGCAGATGGCAAAGTGTGGGACAAGCTGCAGCTCCCTCACCCGGTAAGCGGAGCCGCGTGATAATGGGCGGCCACGCTTACAAGCGACCCGTTTGGCGACGCAGGGTATCCGGATTTTAATCGCACCCTCCAGAGACTTGTGCGGGAGATTGAACCTTCGCTCGCCCAGTTCGATTGAACGTGGGTTCTTGGGTATGTCCGCACAACCGGCCGACGCACATCGCCAGCCGCAAAGAGCGCTTTCGGGTGGCAACGTCAAGCAGCTCCGCAGAGGCTTGCTGCCAATTCTCGCAGCAAGCCTGCTTTTCAGCGCGCGTACCGTATTTTCGGAAATTGGTGGGACTGTTCAACTGACTCAACTGGATTACCTCATGAAGTACTTCCTTGTATTTTTGCCCTTCGCATTTGCGATCTCAGGTTGCGATGCAATCGGGACACCCGTCGCGACAATCACTGGTGTGGACGTGGCCATCAACGGAGCCGACGAGTTCGTCGAGATTCAGGATGTTTCAGGGCGTGCTTACGCGCGAATCGAAAGCTTTCCGGCATCCGTCGATATCCCGCTGTATTCGGAGGCACGGGACTACTTCGTTGTCGTCATTCGTCCTGCTAGTGGAGGCGGATTCGAGTTTGTAGCAGCTTCGGAAACATTCAAAGCCGTCGAGCTAACCGGCAGTTCGTTTATAACAGGCGGCAATGTTGAAGCCGTTCTGACGCTTGAGTAAGTGCCGTTCCCTTTTTGGGTGACGTCTCGGAGGTATGCCGCCTCGGTGTGCCTCCGATGTATTTCCAATGGGCGTATGTGTCGTAGTGCAGGTACAGGGTTAGATGCAAACCTCAAACCCGCCACGAATTGACGCTTCCTGCACCGTTCGTTGTGGACCATCTTCCGAAATTATCGCGTTGACCCGTACTTGCGCTTTCGGCAAGGCGGCAACAAGCTGTAATCACCGATGCGCTAAAACGCGTAAAGATGGCCAAACAAGAACCGATCAAACAGTCAGGCGTCGTCACGGACGCGCTGCCCAACGCCCAGTTCAGGGTAGAATTGGAGAACGGGCATGAAATCCTCGGACTCCTATCAGGTAAGATGCGGAAGTTCTTTATCAAGATCCTTCCCGGCGACCGCGTAGACGTCGAGATGTCGCCCTACGATCTCACCAAGGGCCGAATCGTTTATCGATACAAGTAGGGTCGAGATTGCCCTGAGAAACCGCTGTACCCGAGTTCGGTGGTGAGCTTCGACCTTCGCCAGCCCGGCGGATGAAACCGGCCTTGGTAACGTGTTCATGGCCGGACGGAGCGTGCCCGATGCAGCCGAATTCGGGACTTGGCTCAGTGCCAATCAAAAGCGGAGCCGGGCGTACTTTGTCCGCGATCAAAAGTTGTGAGGCCCGCATTGGAGGCAGAGGACAACAACCGCGTCACGATCCGAGACCGAAGAAGCACCGATGAAACTGGGCATTCTTTCCCGCAGCCCGAAATGTTATAGCACGCGTCGCCTTCGCGAAGCCGCTGAGGAACGCGGGCACAAGGTTTTTGTCCTGAACACCCTCAAGTTTGCGATCGACCTGGCGAAGGGCGAGCCCGACCTCTACTTCCGGCGAAAGCAGCTTTCGCACTACGACGCCGTACTTCCGCGCATCGGTGCGTCGGTCACCTATTTCGGGACCGCGGTGGTGAGGCAGTTCGAGCAAATGGGTGTTTTCTGTGCCAATGCCTCGGCGGGCATTGCCAACTCGCGGGATAAACTTCGCAGCCTGCAGATTCTGAGCCGACACCACATCGGGATCCCCGAAACGACGTTCATTCGGGACAAGAAGGACGTCCTTCCCGCTATTGAACGGGTCGGTGGCGCGCCCGTCATCATCAAATTATTGGAGGGAACACAGGGCATCGGCGTTCTCCTCGCCGAGTCTGTAAAGTCCGCGGTGGCCATCATCGAGCTGCTCCAAAGCCAGAACCAGAATGTCCTGATCCAGCGGTTTGTCTCGGAAAGCAAAGGCCGGGACATCCGAGCCTTTGTCGTTGGCGATCAGGTGGTCGGTGCCATGCGTCGGGTCGCACAAGGCCAGGAATTCCGGAGCAACGTACATCGGGGCGCACTAGCGGAAGCCGTACAGTTGGATGACACGTACACGGAAACGGCCGTGAAGGCGGCGCAGATCATGGGCCTTCGCGTCGCCGGCGTTGACCTGCTCGAAGGGAAAGACGGGCCGCAGGTTGTGGAGGTGAATTCATCGCCGGGCCTTGAGGGCATCGAGCGCTGCACCCAACTCGACATCGCCCGGGCCATCGTCGACTACATTGCTGCCCAGGTCGATTTCCCCGAAATCGACTTGCGCCAGCGGCTGACGGTCAGTCGCGGCTATGGTGTCGCGGAGCTTCACGTCCCGGAAGGATCCGAATACGTCGGAAAGTCAATTGAGGAATCTGGCCTGCGCGACAACGACATCAATGTCCTAACACTCCACAGGGGGACGACGGTAATCCCAAACCCACATCCACATCGCGTCCTCGAAGCAGGAGACCGACTCCTCTGCTTCGGCAAGCTGGAGTTTATGCGCGCGCTCATCCCGGCAAGGGCCCGTCGCAAGCGGCGGCCGAAGGTGAAGGATCTCCCGCATCTGCCAGTCGCTGATGAGGTCCACAACGACTCGGCGACGCCGGTCAAGTTCGAGTCGGTGCCGGAGGAAAGCTGATCAAATCTCACCAAAGCGTAAGACGGCAGGCGAGACGGCGAAGAGCATCGGCCTTCTTGCGTTCGGCGGCAGCGAGTCGAAGAGCGTGGACAGGCTCACCGCCTCGCGAAAGAGTTGGCCTCCGACGCCTCAATCGAAGAGCAATCGGCAACGTGCTTCGGAGACTCGGCATGAAAGCCGGAACGGGTTTCCGACGCCAGTCAAAATCCCCATTCCCGCAGAGCCTCGCATGAATTCCCGCCGATTCAAGAGCTCACTTGACCACCTAAGCGTTGCCGAGATCCGAGGCATCGCGCAGCTTGTGGCAGAGGCGACAGGAGGGGTGACCGACATCGTCGAAGGCGTCCATCAATCTGTGGCCAGCACGGTAGGCTTCTCGGACAGTCCAGTGCCGGGCCGAACACGTGGGGTCACGGGGCTGGTATACAGGAGCATCCGAGGCATCACGACCTTTGTGGGCATCGTTGTGGATTCAGTATTGGCGTGGTTTCAACCCTCATCCGAATCCACAGCGACGATGGGGATCGCATCGTCTGGCCGAGAGGCTGTTCTCGCCGCCTTAAACGGCGTGATGGGCGATCGGCTAGCCGCGAGCAACAATCCGCTCGCCGCCTCAATGACCCTGCGTTGCCGAGGCAATGCGCTGGAGCGAGGAGAGACGCCTGACTTGAGGGAGGCGACGACCGGGAAAGTGTTGCTGATGATACACGGCCTGTGCATGAATGACCTGCAATGGAACGCACAGCACGACGGTCAGCCCGTCAATCATGCCAACATCCTGGGGTCGGAACTCGGCTACACGCCGGTCTATCTGCGCTACAACTCCGGCCTGCATATCTCGGAGAATGCGCGGCAGCTCTCGGTTCAGCTTGAGCGTCTGCTCGACAATTGGCCAGTTGTTGTGGAAGAGCTGACCGTGGTGGCACACAGCATGGGAGGCTTGCTGATTCGCAGCGCGTTTCATTATGCAAGCCATGATGCGTTGCGCTGGCCCGGTCAGCTGAAGAACATCGTCTTTTTGGGCGCACCGCACCACGGAGCCCCCCTCGAACGTGCGGGCAATCTGCTGGACGTGATTCTAGGAAAAACCCGGTTTTCAGCGCCTTTCGCCAGTCTGGGGCAATTGCGAAGCGCGGGGATCACGGACCTTCGGTATGGCAATCTGTTGGAAGAAGACTGGCGAAACACAGGTCGCTTTGTGCGCCAACCCGACGGCCGACAGCCAATACCTCTGCCAAATCGGGTGAGTTGCTACACCATCGCCGCCACCAGGGCCCATAAACGCAGCGAGTTGGCGGATCGTTTGACCGGGGATGGCCTCGTGCCTCTCAATAGCGCACTCGGGGATCATGCCGACCCGAAACGAATCCTGCTTTTTGCTGAAGAGGCGCAAATGATTGCCTACCAAACGAACCACATGGCATTGTTGAGTAGTCCAGATGTTACCTGGCAGATGGTGAAGTGGCTGGGTTCGGAAGAAGGCAAGGACGCGCACCGTGGGTGAGTTCTCTCGCTTAGTGGAGGACGGTAAGGCGCTGCACGATATGACGTTCTCCTGCCGCGAGACGGACCATGTAGACCCCCGGCGCGAGACGTGAGGCATCGAAGGCCACCTCGTGGGAGCCGACGCCCACCATGTCGTCCACGAGCACCGCGACCTCGCGCCCGAGCGCGTCGTAGACGGCGAGGCGCACGGGCGCGGCCTCGGCGAGGTCG
>JBGTDU010000162.1:0-2677 GCA_041748175.1 Rubricoccaceae bacterium | reverse complement strand
TGTGAGTTCAGAGGATCTTGAAGAGGATATCTACATCCCCAAATTTGGGTTGAAGACCGCCCTCGATGGAGATCGTGTCCGCATCCAGCTGGCTGCGCCGAACAAAGGCCGCGAGGGCCGGAGTCAGGGCGAAGGCGAGGTTATGGAGGTCCTGGAGCGCACGCGCACACAGACGGTTGGCACGTTCGACAAGATGGGACACTTCGCCCTCGTAAAACCCGACGACCAGAAACTGACGCACGACATCTACGTGCGCAAGAAGGCTTTCAACGGAGCTACCGAAGGCGACAAGGTGGTCGTCTCTATTGATTCGTTCGATGATCCGAAGGCTTCGCCGGAAGGTCGCGTGTTGCAGGTGCTCGGCCGGGCCGACGACCCCGGCATCGACGTTCTTGCGCTGGCGATGGCGCAGGGAATCCGCTCGGATTTTCCGGACGAAGTTGAGAAAGAAGCCGACCGCCTCGCCATCGACATTCCACAGAGTGAGATTGACCGAAGGCTGGATCTCCGGCAGGAGCGCATTTTCACTATCGACCCCGTCGATGCGAAGGACTTCGACGACGCCATCCACATTAAGCGGCTCGACTCGGGTGATTTCGAGGTGGGCGTCCACATTGCCGACGTGAGCCACTACGTGAAAACGGGCACGGAGCTCGACGAGGAAGCCTACGCGCGCGGAACCAGCACGTACCTCGTGGACCGCGTCATTCCCATGCTCCCCGAGGTGCTGTCGAACGGCGTGTGCTCGCTCCGGCCCAACGAGGACAAGCTGACGTACTCGTGCATCCTCACGGTAACGCCCAAGGGCGAAGTCAAGGGCTACCGCATTCAAGAAACGATCATCCATTCGCAATCGCGGATGGCCTACGAGGACGCGCAGGCGATTATCGACGGCGGCAATCAGGACCACCCGATGCGGGACGACGTGCTGCTCGCGGCGGGATTGGCGCGCGCGCTCACCAAGAAACGGATGGCCGAAAGCTCCATCGACTTCGACATTCCAGAAGCCCGCGTGATTCTGGACGGCGCCGGCAAGCCCGTCGAGATCATCCATAAGGAGCGCATAGAGGCCAATCGGCTGATCGAGGAGTTCATGCTCCTCGCCAACAAATCGGTCGCTGCGGAGATTGGCCTGTTGCGCAAGAAGCCGTTTGTCTACCGCATCCACGCCGCGCCGGACAGCGAGAAAATCCGCAACCTCGCGCAGTACGTCTCGGCGTTCGGGTACAAGCTGCCGATGACCGACGGCACCGTGACGGGCACCGACCTGAACAGCCTGTTGGAGCACGTAAAGGGCTCGGCGGAACAACCGATCATCGAAACGGCGGCGATCCAGGCGATGGCCAAGGCTATCTACTCACCCGCCAACATCGGGCATTTCGGCCTCGGCTTCGCGCACTACACGCACTTCACCAGCCCCATCCGCCGGTACCCCGACCTGATCGTCCACCGCCTGCTCAAGCACTACCTCGCGGATGGCAAAGCCTGGGATGAAGACGACTTGGCCATCCGCAGCAAGCACTGCTCGGACCGCGAGCGCGCCGCCGTGGAAGCCGAGCGCGAGAGCGTGCAACTGAAGAAGGTGGAGTATGCTGCGCAGCACCTCGGCGACGAGTTCGACGGCGTGGCGGTGGGCGTTACCAGGTTCGGCGTGTTCGTGCAGATGACGGCGCTGCTGGCCGAGGGGCTCGTGCACGTGCGCGACATGGGCAACGACTACTGGGAGTACGACGAGCGCAACTACGCCCTCGTGGGTTCCAACACAAACAAAACAATCCGGCTGGGCGACGCCGTGCGCGTCCAGATTGCCGCTGCGAGCGTGGAGGCACGGAAGATTGACCTGGTGTTTGTGGGGTGAATGAAGCGGATTTCGGATTTCGGATTTGGGGAGATCGGATATGGGATATGGGATATCGGCTGGCGATCTGAACGTGGATACTCTGGATCGAACCGAATTGAACGGCGTTGCAGCGGAAGCCAATCTTAGTTCACAATGAGCCTGGAGCAGATTCTTTCGCGAGACCCCGACATTGTCAGCGGTGCGCTTGTGTTCAAAGGCACCCGCGTGCCAGTTCAGACGCTGATTGACTATCTGAAATCTGGCGAGACGCTCGACCGCTTTCTTGAAGGCTTTCCGACCGTGAAGCGCGAACAGGCAGAATTATATCTGGAGCTCACACTGCACGAAGCGGGGTCGCATGCCTGACGCTCCCCTACTCCGCGTACTGCTCGATGAAAACGTAGACCGGCTGTTGAAACCGCTCTTCGATTCGGAATTCTACGTAACGACGGTTCAGGAGGAGGGTTGGGATGGCCTGCGCAACGGGGAATTGCTTCGAGCAACGGCGGAAGAGTTTGACGTATTCGTGACGATGGATCGAAATCTGCCTTATCAGCAGAATCTGAATGTGCTGGACCTTGCCGTTGTGGTTGTGCATGCCGTCAGCAATGCATTTGTAGAGATTGCCCCACTCATGCCGAAGATTTACGCCGCCGTTCGTGAGGCGGAGACGGGAGCGGCGACGGTCGTGGCTCGCTAGCGAGCGGATGGAGAGCGTGGATTGCGTCGCTGTGCAATATCTTTGGTTCCACTCTAGTAGGCAGTCGGACTCTAGCGAAAGGCGATGGTCGATCAACTAGGGCCTGTTAACACTAATGCTGGGAAAGTGGAATTTTC
>JBGTDU010000161.1:0-82898 GCA_041748175.1 Rubricoccaceae bacterium | reverse complement strand
CGGTGAGGTCGACGCCCGAGTCCGTCGGACTGCCGTCGCCGTAGTCCCACGTGTAGGTCAGCGGGTCGTTCGAGCCCGCCGGGTCGGTGGCCGACGCCGTGTAATTGAACGTGTCGCCCTCGTTGCCCATCGTGTCGCCCGACAGGGTCACGATGGTCGGAGCGACGTTGTTCACCGTCACGGTCAGCGAGTCGACGGCGGTGCCGTGGGTTGAGCCCATCTCGTCGTCGTCTACCGTGAGAATGAGCGTGTACACGCCGTCGTCGACATAGGTGTGTGTCACGTTGTCGAGGCCCACGCCCACGTCATTGGGGCTGCCGTCGCCGTAGTCCCACGTGTAGGTGAGCGGTCCGCCGTCGGGGTCGTTCGCTGTCGCAGAGTACGCGAACAGGTCACCCTCGTCGCCAGCCGTGTCGCCGCCCAGCGCCGTGATGACGGGCGGCACCTTGGCCGCCGTGATCACGATATTCGTCGGGTTGTAGGCGATGTCGAAGGCGTAGTTCAGCGGGGCTGAGACGCCAGAGAACGTTCCCGCGACGGAGGACGCCGTCAGGATCGTGTAGCTGTCGTTGTGGCCGGGCTTGAATCCATCAAGGAACGTGATGATGAGCGAATCCGTGACTGTCGCTGCCGCCGAGACGGCTAGCTGGTCGTGGCCGCTCGGATCACCCGCGCCGCCGTTGCCTGCGATCTCGATGAACAGATGCGAGTTCGTCGGATTCGGCGCCCACGTGCCAACCCAGCTCAAGATGCCGGGGCTCGTACCGGGACCCGTGTCGCCGTTGTGGGTGAACGACGCGCCTTTATCGAACGTAGCGTTGCCTTGAACAAGCGCTCCGGCTGCGTGGACGAACGTTCCGTTCACGTCAATAATGCCGCTCTCGGCACTAACGATGCCGCCCGTATTGTTGTTGAATGCCAGACCACTTGTGCTGACGACGCTGGCCCCCGCTCCTCCGGATTTCTTGAAGAGCCCTTCGTTCGAGAAAATGTTGCCGCTAGCGTTGAAGTGGTTGAAGTCGGCGTCGGACTGGATGTCAAACACTCCCGCCGCCGCGTTGGCGAAGATGCTATTGTTCCCAAACCAACGGAGGAGGCCGGTGTCGGTCATCTCAACCATCCCGGAATTCGTCAGTGTCGAGCTTCCGTTGAGGTCCTTGGTCAAGGCTGTTGTTAGCCGTAGGAGGCCGGCGTTCGTGAGGGTGCCGAAATTCCCGCTTTGCCACTCGAAGCCCGTCCCGCCGAAATCGATCGTATCGCCGGTGAGCGTCGCTCCTGTGTCCAGCCGCACGACGCCAATAGGGGCGCCCGTTACGGTGCCGACGATGGTGTGCGTACCCAGGTTGAAGAACACCTCGGCACCCGCCGATGCAGTGAAGACGCCATCGGTGTGCGTGCCACTGCCATCGTACTGAATCGTCCCCGTCTGCGCATCCACCGTCCCATTGTTATTGAAAGCGAGACCGCTCGTGCTCACGCCGCTAACTCCCGTCCCGCCGCTCTTCCGGAACTGACCGTCGTTGGTGAACACATTACCCGATGCATTGAAGTGGGTGAGGTCGCCATCCGACTGAAGGTCAAACGTCGCGCCCGTCTCGTTGACGAACACACTGTTGTTGCCGACCCAGCGGAGGTTGCCGACATCGCTCATTTCAACCATTGCCTGGTTCGTCAGGGTCGAATTTCCCAGGATGCCCTTCAAGCCGCCCGTCGTGAGGCGGAGAAGCCCTGCATTCGTGACATCGCCGAAGTTCCCGCTTTGCCACTCGAAGCCCGTCCCGTCAAAGTCGATGATGCCACCCGTAAGCGTGGCGCCAGTATCCATCCGGACGGCCCCGAGGGGGGTGCCGGAGATCGTCGCGACTATCGTGTGGGTGCCCGCATTGAAAAACACGTCCGCACTCAGTGACGCCGTGAACACGCCGTTACTGTGCGTGCCGTTGCCGTCGAGCCGGAGCTCACCGGTCTGCGCGTCCACCGTCCCATTGTTGTCGAAGACGAGGCCGCTCGTGCTTATGCCGCTGATGTCCGTGCCGCCGGACTTCTTGAGGAGCCCATTATTTGTGAATGAATTGCCGGTGGCGTTGAAGTGGGTGAAGTCGGCGTCGGACTGAATGTCAAACGTGCCCGTCGCCTCGTTTACGAAGGCGCTGATGTTGCCGAACCAGCGCAAGGTGCCGGTATCGGTCATTTCCACGGTTCCCTGGTTGGTAAGGGTAGAATTCCCGGCGATATCCTTGATGCCCGAAGTGGTCAGCCGCAGGAGGTCGACGTTGAGAAGGTTTTCGGAGAACGTGCCGCCCTCCCAAGTGAAGCCCGTCCCGCCGTAGTCGATCGTTGCGAAGCCAAAAGAGCCCGCAAGCGTCGCGCCCGAGTCGAGATGCACCAGACCGGCGGGGTTGCCCGAGATTGTCCCGACGACGGTGTGTGTGCCGGTGTTGAAGTAGACCTCGGCACCGGAGGAAGCCGTGAACACGCCGTCGGTGTGTGTGCCACCGCCGTCGAACCGGAGCTCGCCCGTCTGCGCGTCCACCGTCCCGTTGTCGTTGTTGAAGGCAAGGCCGCTCGTGCTGATGCCGCTGATGCCGCCGCCGCCGCTCTTCTGGAGGAGCCCGAAGTTCGTGAACGAATTGCTGGTGGCGTTGAAGTGGGTGAAGTCAGCATCCGACTGTATGTCGAACGTCGCACCCGTCTGGTTCACAAACGTGCTGATGTTGCCGAGCCAGCGAAGGGCACCCGTATCAGACATCTCGACCGTCCCCTGGTTGGTAAGGGTTGAGTTCCCGCCGATATCCTTGACGTTTGGGGTCGTCAACCTCAAGAGGTCCAGGTTCGTGAGGTCGCCGGAGAATGTGCCGCCCTCCCACGTGAAGCCCGTCCCACCAAAGTCGATTGTCGCTCCAAACGTATCGTCTACGAGTGTCGCGCCCCCATCCATACGCACGAGGCCTGCAGGATTGCCGGAAATCGCCCCCGTGATCGTATGTGTGCCGAAATTGAAGTACACATTGGCACCCGAGGAAGCCGTGAATTGAGGGTTGTTGTGCGTGCCGCCGCCGTCGAATCGGAGCTCGCCGGTTTGCGCATCCACCGTCCCGTTGTTGTGAAAAGCCAGTCCGGTCGTGCTGATGCCGCTGATGTCGGCGCCGCCGCTCTTCTGGAGAAGCCCGTTGTTCGTGAACGTATTGCCGGTGGCATTGAAGTGACTGAAGTCGGCGTCCGACTGGATATCGAAGGTGCCAAACGTCTCGTTCACAAACGTGCTGACGTTGCCGATCCAGCGGACGGTACCCGTCCCATCCAGCGTGGTCAGCGCCTGGTTCGTGATCGTCGCGCCGCCGCCAATGTCCTTGAGGCCGGCACCAGACAGCGCCAGAAGGCCCTGATTGGTGAGTGGGCCCGCTCCGCCAATCGCCCCGCCGGTCCAGGCGAGAATGCCGTCGAAGCTAATCAGGCTGCTGGTCGTCAACGTCAACGTGCCGCCGCTGAGTGCCAGCGTCTCGGCGTTGGCGCCCGTACCGGGCCCAAGCGTCAGGCTGTTGACCGTCACGCTGGTGCTGAGGGTAACCGTGTACGTCGCGTCGAGCGTGATGCAGGCATCACTTGCCGCGTTGGGGAGACCATTGTCCCAGTTGCCGGGGGTAGTCCATGGGCCGCCTGCGGGGTTGGTCCAGGTAGTGGTGCACTGGGCTCGGGCTGGAGCACTAGTCCATCCGGCAAGCGCCAGGACGAGGACGAAAAACAGTGAAATGCGCTGAGTTAGGGAGGTTTTCATCGGAATGCTGGATCGTGGGGAGAGGATTGGGGCGATTGCGCAACGCAAAGTTTTCCGGGGGTCGCATCTATAACCGATATTTTCGATCCGATCGGCTCACGCTTCCTGAAAAAAACTGAACTTTTTTTTCTGCTCCGGGCTTTCGACCGCTACAGTTAAGGTCGTCCCCAGCAAATCCGTTTTCCGAATGGTCGCGGCTGGGGTCCGAATCGTAGATCCCTCACATTGGTTCAGACCACTCGGCGTACGTTGGTTGCCTGACGCGCAACAACCCGCCAGCGGATACCCGTTGGAGGCGTGAGGGAGACAACATTTCACGCCAACGGTGGCTGCCGGTGCGTCGGCACAAGGCTTGCAAGGCGGCACGGGCAACCCTATCATTAAAGCGGTTTTTTACAAGGCTGTTGAACTGGACGACCCGGCGCTCAGCCAATCCCATCCACCACCGCCGGCCCAGTTAGCCTCTCACTTCCCTCCGCCGCAACGCTTTGCGTTGCCCTGTCCAGGAGGTGAGCTTGGATCAACAGGTTGTTAGGGGTCAGTTGGCTCACGAGATGGCAGACGAGCACGATATCACCCAACTCCTCGCCCAGGTCCGTCAAGGCGACACGGGCGCTTTGGAGCGCCTGCTCCCGCTCGTATATGCGCAGCTCCACGATCTGGCCCACCGGCAGCGCGCCAACCAGGGGGCGTCGGAAACGTTGAATACGACCGCGCTCGTCCACGAGGCCTACGAGAAACTGGCGCGCCGCGACGGCGACTGGAACGACCGGAACCACTTCTTCCGCGTTGCGGCGAAAGCGATGCGCGATGTGCTTGTGGACTATTCCCGCAGCCAGCACGCGGCGAAACGAGGCGGGACTAACCTCTCAACACCTCTCGACCAGACATCGCTTGTAGCCGATGAACGCACGAGTGAAGTGCTGGCGCTCGATGAAGCCCTTACCCGGCTGTCGCTCCTCGACCCCCGGCAAGGTGAGCTGGTTGAGCTGCGGTACTTCATCGGCCTTACGATCCCGGAAACAGCCGATGTCCTGGGTATCTCGTCCGCGACGGTTAAGCGGGAATGGACATCCGCGCGAGCATGGCTCCACCGCGAGATGAGCAGCACGGCATGAGCGCCGAGCCGACCTCCGAGCGCCATCAGCGTATCAAGAACATCTTTCTCGACGCGCTCGACATCCCCGCAGAGGCTCGCGCGGCGTGGCTGGACGAAGTCGCAAGAGGAGATGAGGACCTGCGGAGCGAGATCGACAGTCTGTTGAAAGCCCACGAGGAAATCGAGGACACGGACGCTCTTGAACTTCCTCATCTCCAACGGGACGCCCTGTCATCCGCTGATCCGATGGTTGGGCGGGACGTAGGGCCATGGCGCCTTGTCGAACAGATCGGCTCAGGCGGAATGGGCACGGTCTACAAGGCCGAGCGTGCCGACGGCGCTTATGACCGCACGGTCGCTGTAAAATTGCTCAAACCCGGCGGTGATGTTGACAGATTGTCCGAGCGCCTCCGTGCCGAGCGCAACGTGCTTGCGCGACTGGAACACCGCCATGTGGCCAGGCTCTATGATGGCGGAATCGCAGAGAATGGCGTCCCCTACCTGGCGCTCGAATACGTGGACGGCATGCCGATCACTGGCTACTGCGGAACCCATAGCCTGCGTTTCCTCGATCGCATCGACCTTTTCGTGCAGGTCTGCGATGCGGTTGCCTATGCGCACCGGAACCTGATCGTCCATCGAGATCTCAAGCCGTCCAATATTCTCGTAACTCCGAAGGGCGAGGCCAAGCTGCTGGATTTCGGTATCGCCAAGCTCCTGGAGGAGTCGGACGAAGCGCCTGTCCTGACCCGAACAGGAACGAGCGCGATGACGCCGGCTTACGCCTCACCGGAACAGGTACGAAATGGGCCTATCACAACGGCGACGGACGTGTACAGTCTTGGCGTCCTCCTTTTCGAGTTGCTCACCGTACGACGTCCCTACGACCTGGCGGGTAAATCGGCGGCTGAGGTGGAGCGCCTCGTCTGTGAAGCCACTCCGCCGAAGCCATCGGCCGTTGCCGGGGACGCCCAACTTCGCGGGGACCTCGACACGATCATCCTGAAGGCGCTGGCCAAGGAGCCGGAGAGGCGTTACGCTTCGGCGGAAGCCCTGGCCGCCGACCTCCGGCGCTTTGGGGACGGGCTACCCATACAGGCGCGCGCGCCCAGACCTGGTTATCGCGCGCGCAAGTTCGTGCAACGCCACCGGCTGGGTGTGGCCGCGGCTACCGCTTTGCTGCTTGCGCTCGTGGGTGGGCTCGGCGCCACACTCTGGCAGGCACGCCTCGCCTCCATCGAACGTGACCGCGCCGAGCGCCGCTTCGACGTGGCCCGCGAGGCGGCGGGCTCCATGCTCTTCGAAATCCACAATGCCGTGGCGCGCGTACCCGGGACGACCGAGGCGCGCGAGCTTATCGTTTCGACATCGCTGACGTATCTGAACCGCCTCGCGGCTGAGGCCACGGACGACGTTGCGCTACGCCTCGATCTGGCCGAGGCGTACCGGCGCGTCGGCGATGTGCTGGGCAATCCCGCCGACGACAACCTCGGGCGCACCGAGGAAGCACTCGATAGCTACGAGCGCGGCCTCGCCCTCATTCCCGACCTGCCGCCCGGCGACAACCTCGCGGGTCGAGCCGCGCAGGTCCGGGGCGCCCTTTACGAAGAGCGTGGGACCGTGGAGGCCTTCGTGGGTCGCCTGGACAGCGCGCTCACGAGTCTGGATTCGGCCCTCGCCAACTATCGGCGGAGCACGATCCTCGACCCGGACAACCTCGACTGGCGCGTACGATTCGCCATCGGGCACATCAACCTGGGTGACTACTCCGGCCATCCGCACTTCCCCAACGTCGGCCGCCCCGACTCGGCCCTCGCTCACTACGAACAGGCGCGCTACCTTTTGGAGAGCATCCCCGAGGACCAGCGTGGCGACGGTGCACGGCGGATGCTAGGCCTCGTCTTCGAGCGCATGGGATCGCTCTATCTGGAAGAGAGATCGCACGACGCTGCCCTCACGGCGTACCGGCGCTCCCTCGTCTTCCGCGAGCAGTTGGGGCAACGGGACGGGGCCGGCACCGACGAGATCCGCGACCTCGGTATCGCGCACGAAAAGGTGGGGCAGGTATACTGGAATCAGGGTCGGCCGCGTGAAGCCCTTGAAGAGCTGGAGCAGGCCGCCGAGATCTACCGCGCCCTTGCCGAAGCCGACCCGCAGAGCGTGCGTGCCCGGCAGACGCTTGCCATCAGTCACATCCAGTTCGGTGACGTGCTCGGCGGCCCTGCTGAGGTAACGCTGGGTGATCGCGCGTCTGCACGGGGCCGTTACCGTGAAGCGCTCGCGTTGCTCCGGCCCATCGCAGCTACCGACACGGCGAACGCCTTCGTTCGTGAGCTCATTGTGGAGGCCGAGGGGAAGCTGCGCGCTATCGCACGCTGACAGATGTAGAGACGCCCCGCCGGGGCGTCTCAGACCATCGATAATCCGTGGCTCCTGCGGAGACGCCACGCCTGGGCGCCTTAGGCCATCGAACATCCGTGGCTCCTGCGGAGACGCGCCGCCGGGGCGTCTCAGACCATCGAACATCCGCGGCTCCTGCGGAGACGCCACGCCTGGGCGCCTCTACGGGAGAGATCCTCATGTACATACCGGCAAGCGGAAAATGGCTCGGTGGCGCTTTGCCGAGGTCGAGCCTACCTTTTCAGATTCGAAGTAACGTGGGTGATCCTTCAAGCGGATCGGGAGATCCGCCGTCCCAGGAGATCCCGAACGCGAATTCCAAAAATCGAAATCCCATGCCCGCCGACGCCCTCCCTCCTTTCCCTGGCTTTCGCAAGGAAGCCCTGACGTTCCTTGCCGACCTCAAGAAGAACAACGACCGCGACTGGTTCCAGGCGCGCAAGTCCACCTTCGACGACGAAGTGATGTGGCCGCTGAAATGCCTGGTGGCCGATGTCGCTCGTGAGATTCAGCGCCGCGGACTTGACCTCATCGGCGACCCGAAAGGCTCGGTTTTTCGCATCTATCGCGATGTCCGGTTCTCTGCGAACAAGGATCCGTACAAGACGCACATCGCCGCCGTTCTGTCGCCTTCCGGCAAAAAAGACGACCCGGGCGGCATCTACATCCACATCGAGCCGAAGAAGTGCTTTGTCGCGGCCGGCTTCTGGAACCCGGAGAAGGAACTGTTGGCCCGGATCAGAGAGCGAATGGCGAGCTCGCCGGAGGTTTTCTTGGGCATCGTCAAAGACGCTGAAAAAGCGGGAATGAAGCTCGAAAAACACGACGCCCTCAAGCGGATGCCGCGCGGCTTTGAGGACTTCGCCGACTCGTCCGCCGCTGAGTACATAAAATGGAAGGGTTACATCGTGACGCAGGAATGCAAGGAGGCCGACGTCCAGAAGCCCGCGTTTACCCAGCAGGTCGCCGATTTCGCCGAACGTGCCCGACCGGCGCTGGAATTCGGATGGGCGTTGATGGGGAAGGGGTGAAAGGGGAACGGGGAAAAGGACATGCGGACGAGTTTGTCGACTCGGCTGGACGCTCTCTTGTGCAGGAGGCCTTTCGCGGATCAGGAGATCCGCGGTCTCAGGATTTCCGAAAATCCGAATGCCGGACGACGTGCGAGTGGCTCACGAATACATTACGTATTACGTATCACCCTCCGCGGTCCCAGGAGTCCGAAATCCGAACTCTCCACTACCCCCCAAACAGCGTCTTCGCTAGGTCGAGGTACGCATCCTCCTCCCGCTTCTCCCTCGCTGCGGGCGCGTTGAACTTGGCCTCGGCGGCGGCCCGGCGAGCCGTGCGCCGCTCCTCTTCCTGCTCCGCCTCCACCTCCTCCCGGATCAGCTCGGCGAACGGCACCTGCGCGTGGGCAAACATGACGTGCGGTTCTTCTGCCGACCTACCCGCGGCGGTTTGCTCTTCATGCAAACGCAGACAACCGTTCCACAGTGCCTGCCGCAGCCCCCACTTCTCGACAGAATACGATGCACCTTTCCGCTTCCCGTCGGCGCTCACCCAATTGAGCTGCACTATCGACGGTCCGTCGTCGTCATCCTCCTTCTTTCGGACGCTCAGCCCTACCACGCCGGTGTTCGACCAGGCCTTTCGGGGTGTCGAATCGGGTGGTGGAAGTTTCTCCAGGAGCGCGTCCCGGTAGGAAATGGCGGCCTCCAGTGCGCCCTCTGAGCCCACGTGGCGCGCGTCCGCGAAAAACTTCGAGAGCCTGTCGCCCCCGCGCCGGACCCGAACTTGCCAGCCATGGGTCGGATGCCGCTTCGGATATTTCTCCGACGGCTCGATGTCGATCCGGGTGATATGGTGATGGTTCTCGGCCACCTTTAGGTGATGCGGTGCAGTGTTGATCGAACGCGGCGGGTCACCGATGCTCAGATAGCGCAAAAAACGAGAGGTGTTCCCGTCACGCGATCTGGGCGGGGGAAACAGCTTCTACGCGGGTGACTTCCGGAACGGCCCGCTTGATAGCCTGCTCGATACCCGCTCGTAGCGTCATCATGCTCATCGGGCAAGTTCCGCAGGCACCCAGAAGCTCCAGTTCGACGACCATGTCGTCGGTCACGTCCTGCAGGCGCACGGAACCACCGTCGGCCATCAGATACGGCCGGATGGAATCCAGCGTCTCCTCGATACGCTTCAGGAGCCCGGGGTCTTTGGCGTCAAGGCCTGACATGTTTGTCGGACGATAATGAATTGCTAGGGGTCTGTCGGACTTAGGGGTTCGTAACGAGGCGAGTGGGTAATCGAGACCAGTTGTTCGCTCTTTTGAGGCGCATAGCGGGACTATGTAACGAAAAAGAGAGGAGAAATGGGCCGATTACCCGCCGCCGCAGTAGAATCTGCCTAAGTCCAACAGACCCCGAGGCAGGGGAGAAGTTAACCTGCTCCGTTCAGCAAGGTTCGGGGATTTCCCGTGACGGGGAGGTATCACGTAATGCGTATCGCGTATTGCGTGATACATACTGCGTACGGATTGCGCCAGCGTCACTCCTGCGCGATACGGAATACGCATTATCTATGCAGGATTTCGACAACCTGCGTCGGCGCGGCCTCGGCGTTGCGGATGGAAACTTGCTGGGCGGTTTTTTCGGCGATAGCAACCAGGGCTCGGGCGCTGGCACTTTCCGGATCACTCACGACGATGGGCGTCCCGTTATCGCCGCTTTCGCGCAACGCTTGCTCGATGGGAACCTCCCCGAGGAAAGGTGCCCCGGCCTCTTCCGCAAAACGCCTTGCTCCGCCCTCTCCGAATAGGTGGTACGTGCGGTCGGGGAGGTCGGGCGGCGTGAAATAGGCCATGTTCTCCACGACACCGAGAACGGGCACGTTCACCTTGCGGAACATCGCCACGCCTTTCCGTGCGTCGGCCAGGGCAACGTCCTGGGGCGTCGATACAATGACGGCACCCGTCAATGGGACGGTCTGCACGATCGTGAGCTGGATGTCGCCCGTGCCGGGTGGGAGATCGAGGATGAGGTAGTCCAGTTCGCCCCATTCGGCGTCGCCGAGAAACTGCTTGACGGCTGAGGACACCATGGGGCCACGCCAGACTACCGCGCTCGATTCATCGACCAGAAAGCCCATCGAGAGCAGCTTCACGCCATGGGCCTCCAACGGAATGATCTTGCGGTCCTCGTTCACCTTTGGCTTCACCGAGCTGTCGATTCCAAACATCACAGGCACACTCGGGCCGTAGATATCCGTATCGACAAGTCCAACCGCGGCGCCAGTCTTCGCCAGTGCCACCGCCAGATTTGCCGCGATCGTGCTTTTGCCTACCCCGCCCTTTCCACTCGCAACAGCGATAAAGTTCTTGACGGCGCGGCTTCCACCTTCCGTCGCCGCGTTCGCACCCAGCGTCGTCACATCCGCAATCAGGTTGACCACAACCTCGGCGGCGGCGTCCACATCGCGCTGAATAGCCGCCACGCAGCGAGATCGAATCAGCTCCTTGAGTGGGCACGCGGGCGTGGTAAGGACAACCGTGAACGTGATCCGCTTCCCTTCGATCTCAACATCCCGGATCATGTTGAGCGTCACGAGATCTTTCTTCAGATCGGGTTCCTCGACGGTGCCGAGAGCAGCAAGGACGGCATCGCGGGTGATGGGCATGGGGTCGGATTGCTAGCGGGGATGAGAGGACGGAAGACGATATCGAGGGTTCCGCGACGTGATGGAGGAATGGATGAAGTTGAATTCGGACGTTGGATTTCGGGAACGTTGCACATTCAGGAAACTTCCTTCATTTCAAGATTCAACGTTTTCCTTTTCCCTTCGGCGTTCAGCGCTCACCCGTGAGCCTTCCCCAAGGCAATCCCGTGCCGGAGCCCGCCCTCACCGGCGATGAATTCACCAAAGCCAAAACGCTCCATAACCGCGTCGAGGATAAGCAGGGCGGCGGCGGCGATGTCTTCGCGACCGGAAAAGACGCCTGGATTGAGTGCGCGGACGCCGTCCGACGACATCGCAAGCAGCCTGTCTCGCCAGTCACGCACCACCCGACGAGGAATAGTCGGCGACGGATCGTCGGCGCCAGACAGGGACGCGAGCACGCGAGCCGTTCCACCGCATTCGATGAGCGGAAGTCCGGAAAAGGACGTGCTGGAAATCGCCTCTAACGCACCAGTCACAGCTCGCTCGGCCTTGCGAATGTGTTTGCGCGACGGCGGAGATTCGAGAAAGAACCGTTCCGCTAGACGCACGCTGCCCATATCGAGGCTGACGCGGCAGCCCGTTGCGCCGCCGTCGCCGGAGATCAGCTCCGTTGATCCGCCGCCGACATCGAGCACGCACGCTTCGGATATTTGGGGGACCATGGCTAGCGCTCCTCGAAAACTCAGTGCGGCTTCCTGCTCACCCGAAAGCACGCGATACTCGAGGCCCAGCTCGTCCTTCACCCTTCGGACAAGTTCGTCGATGTTGGCTGCGTCGCGCGACGCGCTCGTTGCGCCGATAACAATGGACTCGGCATTTAGTCGCTGAGCCGTCGCCTTGCAGCCGGCCAGGCGATCTACGACGCGGCCCATAGCCGCCTCGGAGAGCCTTCCAGTTGCGTCGACGCCCTCGCCAAGCCTCGCAAATCGCTCCTCATCTGCCAGCACCTCAAGCCGCCCGCCGGAATGAACATCAGCGACGAGGCACATGACCGTATTCGTGCCCACGTCAATCGCGGCGATGCGCCGTTTTATGGTTTGGTCGGGATTCAGTTGATTCAGGCTGGACGGTTTCCGGCCTCTCGATCTTCAGCCATCAAACCGGCACGTCCGAAACGGATGAGGCCACGCATCCCCACCAATCATTTTCGGTGGCTTCTTCGACGACTTGCAAGCCCAGGCTGTGCAGAAGGTCCGTCATCGCCGGACCCTCCGTTTGCAGGAGACCGGATAAAATGATCGAGCCAGATGTGCTCAGTTTAAGGGCAAGTGCGGGAAGAAGTGGTTCCAGCCTCATCCGAATCATGTTGACGACGACCACATCAAAGTCGATCTCCCCGACCGTGTCGAGCGTGCCCTGGCGGACTTCGAAAGCCGGATGGACATGGTTGAGGCGAGCATTTTCGATTGCGTTTCCGACGGAGGTCGGGTCGATGTCGAACCCCAACGCGCTGGCCGCGCCCAGTTTGACCGCTGCGATGGCCAGGACTCCCGTTCCGGTGCCGGCATCCAGCACACGGTTTCCCGTCCGGATCGTTTGCTCAAGAAGCCGAAGTGCGAGCCGGGTGCTCTCGTGGTGGCCGGTCCCAAAGCTCATCTTCGGATCGATCTGGAGCAGGGTTAGGCTGGCGTGCTCCGGTCGTGGCTCGGCCCACGTAGGCGCAATGACGAACGACCCTACGACGAGTGGCTGGATGGTCGCCTCCCATTTCGCGTTCCAGTTCTCCGCCGGGAGCACCTCGATATTTATCGCCGCACCGACGTGGCGGGCGCGGAGCCAGCCCATCAGCTTTGCCTCGACCTCAAGCCACAATCCGATAGGACCGTAGGCCTTGAGGTGGTCGTCCTCCTCGAGGAAAGCCTCGAAGCCGATCTCGGCTAACTCGGCAACAAGCTCTTCTCGCAGCCCGTCTGTGATGTGGACCGTGAGGGCAAGGGTTTCCATGTAGACGGCACGAGAGTAGACGCGAAGCTACCCCTTGGCGCCGTTCACTGGCGGTAGATAACGATACCCCACGACGATGGGTCGTTTGGCGGCTGATTAAAGTCGCCATAGGCATGGCTGTCGTCGGTCGTGTAGTGGACGGTAAACCGCCCTGCAGGCAGGGTGAGTGAACCATCAAAAACGCGGTTCTTCGCCGATCCGCCGGCGGTTGAGGTGTTTTCACGGTTCATGCTCCAAATGGATTCGCCGTTCGCGTCCTCGATCCATCCGTAGTCGTATGCGCCGCTGGGCAAAATCTCACCGAGGGCGTATATGCGGACGGTGGTGGATTCGTCGAGCATAAACGAGGCGCGACGGTGCTCGTCGTTGCGCACCCGATCGAATCGAACGAGCACTTCACCCATCGGCGCACCAAGACTATCCGTTCCCAAGGGACTGATTTCCGGGGAATCGGGATCTGGCCGTGTTACGGAGTTTGGGTCGAAATCGGGGTCGATGGCAAAAAGCGTGGCTCCCCATCGATCCGGATTGTCGGGCGGATCGCCGTTGAACTCGCTACAATCGTGGGAGCCGTCGGTCCTGTATGAGAGCACGTACGTTCCCGGGACAAGTGAAAGGACGGCCTCGGCCAGGCGATTCTTGTCCGCGCCACCCGCGGGGCCGGTAGCGGCATTCTCCATCGACCAGACTTCCTCGGTCCCGATGGTATTCGGCCTTTGACGAAGCAGCACGGCATAGTCGTAGGCACTGCTTCCGATGACCTCGCCGACCGCGGATATCATGACAGCCGTAGTATCCGAAAGCGTAAACGTGTTCTCCAGAAGCTCATCCTCTCCCACGCAGGAGAACGATGCAATACGTGGCAGGCGGCCATTCCACGGGTCGAACGGCGAGATCCGCGCACGCATGGCCTGATCGGCGACGGTGATCGTCAATCCCCAGCGAACAGGATTAAGTGGCGGATTACCGGTCCAACTGTCGTAGGCGTGGCTCTGGTCCGTCGAATACGATGCCTTGTAGAAGCCACGTGGAAGCGTGATGGTCGCATCGACTTGTTGATTCTTGCGGGACCCACCGGCCCAGGTTAGCGGCGCGTTTGCCATATCCCAGACGACCTCGCCGTCAAAGACCCGCGTGATCACAGCTCCGTCCAGCATCTCTCCCCGCACAACCTCCCCCGCGCCTTGCAAGCGCAACTCAACGGCGTCCGAGACTTCGAACAGATAGGAAAGATCGGCGCGATTTCGGGCCGGGCCGCTGGTCCAGACCAATCCATCGGACGCGGGCAGGTTTTTATCAGGTCGACCGTCTGCACCCTCAACGCCATGGACGACATCCGCCGCAATTTCCTCCGCGTAACGGAGCTGGAAACGCCACCGCTCCGCGTCTCCGTGCCACAAGCGTCCGTCTGGGCTAATCAAGGACCCGAGACGTTCAAAGAGACCTTTGTCGTTGCCCTCCACGGGAGCGTGGGGATCGCCATACGAAGTAAACCAGGCGTCGTAAAGTCCGGGCTCAAAGGCGAGCGTGTCGTCTACCGTTGCAAGTGTTCCGCGCTCCGACTGAGCGTTTTCGGGAAGCATCTGCCAAACGACCGCTCCCGTGGCACGGTCCACAATCCACCCATACACCGCCAACGCGTCCCTGCCCTCAAAAGACCCAACGGCGTGAACTGCCAGCCGAACGGTTTGATCGACCCGAAAGGCTTCATGGTTCAGTTCATTCGGGTCGATACTCGTGCCGAATCGAACCACGGCTCCGGATTCGCCGGGACCACCGATGAACCACACGATCGCAAAGATTAGTACGCCGACGAGGGCAACGAGAAGGAGCCGGGAAAAGAGTTTGCGCAATGGGCTATCGCGACAAGCGAGATCGGTTGGGTAAAAGCCTCGGGCACTACGGGCACGCGTTGCCAAGGTTACCACACCGGGCAGCCTGGCGAAGAAGCGCCCAAGTATATTGGCAAAGGTATTCTCAGCCGCGCGCACTGTCGATGTAACCTGAGTGCGTGTCTTTGCGATAAGCCGGGGCTTCAGACCCCCGCCTCACCCCGTGCTCCTGATTCCGCAACCGTTTGCCCGTCTCAGTTCCGTGCTGTCGGAAGAACGCACCGGGCGGATTGCACTAACCGTTGCTGCCGCACTCCTGTTTGCGGTCCTCGGAGTGACTCATGGCGGATTTTCGCTGGTTGGAGCGCCCATCACCTCCTTTACCCGCTCGGTCATTAACGTGGGGAGCGTGCTTTTTGCGGCGTTGCTTTATTTGGCGGCGACGCCGTGGTTCGAGCGATCTGGATACGATCCGCTACGAACGCTTTGGCGGGCTCTGCTGGTAGCGGCTGGGCTTTTGATGGCCCTGGTAGTCCTTCGAATGTTCGTCGGCGAAGGCCACATGAACACGCGCACGTCGCTTTCCGGCGACCTGCCAACGGCAATTTCGGCTGTGGTTATCGCCTTGATGGAGACCCTCTTCGCGGTCGCGATTCTCCACTCGCTACGACCCCTCGTGCTGTTCCGGCGCACGCGCAGAACCCGCCTGATATGGCGGACGATGCTAGCGCTGATGGGCGTGGCGGCAATCTCCACGGTCCTCCTGATTCCCACGAGCAGTTCATCTGTGCTAACCACTTTATTGGTGAGTGCGAGCCTGATACCGATGGTGTATTGCGCCTTTCGGCTGGGCTGGATCGTACCGCTGTCCTTTCGCCACAAACTCATCACCATGCTTTTCTCGGCAGGCCTCGCCGGGCTGATCGGCCTCGTGATGTTTCAGCAGTTCGAAGGCCTCGCGTCGGCGGCGGGATCGTTTTCGGGTGAGCGGGTTCCCTACCTCTACGTCTTCAGCCGTTCGCTTGGAGAGCTCGTAGTCTTCTCCCTTGCCTTCGGCTTTTTGTACACGCTCACGGCCGTTCTGTCGCTCCTCTTCCACCTCCCCACTACACAGGCGTTCGCCCAGCAAACCAGCGAAATCAGAGCGTTCAAGGCACTGGCAGAACTTTCCAGCGAAGTCCTGAACCGCGATCAACTCGTCGAGACGATATCGAGCGCGCCGGTGTTGTCCGGCATTGCAGAATCGGCATGGCTTGCGCTAATCGACCCCGCTCGCGGCTCGCTGGCTCCCCACGTGGCGGCGGCCTCTGGAATTAGCAAGCTCGACGCGGGCCGTCTTGTGGCAATAGATGCGCTGGTCGAAGACGTGGCCCACAGCGCAACGCCTTTGCTGCTCGGCACGGCGGCGGCTGACCACCGCGTCCACGCCAGGCCCGGCGATCACATTGGGAGCCTCGCCGTTCTTCCGCTGGTCGCGGGCGGACAGTCTTTCGGTGCTCTCTTCGCCGCGAAGATGATGACGGACGGCTTTGAGGAGGACGACGTAACGGCGCTGGCTACCTTTGCGGGCCAGGCCGCGCTTGCGCTTTCTCACGCCTCGCTTTTTCAGGTTGCGCTCGAAAAGGAGAGACTGGCTCGAGAACTGGCGCTGGCGCGTGAAGTGCAGCAACGCCTGCTGCCGCAAAGCATTCCCGAAATGGCAGGTGCGGATCTCGCCGTTGCCGAACATCCGGCCCACGAGATCGCGGGCGACTACTACGATTTCGTCGATTTGGGCGAGGGCTGCTTCGGCATCCTCATCGCAGACGTAGCCGGCAAAGGTGCCGCTGCTGCCTTCTACATGGCGCAATTGAAAGGCGTCGTTCAGAGTTCGGCAAAGTTGACCCGCGCGCCGGGTGAATTCCTGGCCCTCGCAAATGAAGCCCTAACTCCTTCGCTGGCTCGCCGTGCGTTTATCTCGGCGACCTATGGCGTGCTTGACACCCGCAATGGCACCTTCACCGTGGCTCGCGCAGGGCACTGCCCAATTGTGATGGCACGCGACGAAGACGGCCCGTGGCTGCTCCGGGCAGACGGCCTTGGAATCGGCCTGGACCCCGGGCCCCTCTTCCGAAGTACGCTGCACGAGCAGGTCGTTCACCTTTCACCCGGAGATGTGTTCGCGCTATACACCGATGGCCTGGTTGAAGCTCGCAACGCGGACGGCGAAGAATACGGTTATGACCGCCTTGCAGAAACCATTCAGGATCTCCGCGAACACATCGCCTCCGACGTGCTCGCTGCGCTCCTCGCCGATCAGCGTCATTTTACGGGCACCAACGACTACGCCGACGACCAGACGGTCATTGTTCTCAAGTGGAACGGCATGGAAAGTAGCGTACCATCGCTGGATCCGGCCAAGCCCTTCACCATTCGTCCCGCTTTCGCCTAACTCTGCCCACACTCTTCCGTTCGCCAAACCCGATGAGCAATTTCTCCGTCTCCTTCCGCCGTCGCGACCCCGTTTGCATCCTCGACCTTACGGGCGAACTCGACGCCCACACCGCAGGCGAGTTCGAGGCCGCGCTTCAACGTTGTGTGACCGAGGCTGACTACAAACTCGTCGTTCAGGGCAAAGACCTGCAGTACATCTCGTCGGCTGGCCTTGGCGTGTTTATGGCGTTTGTCGAGCTGCTGCGCGAGGGCGGCGGAGACCTCAAGATCGCCGGGCTCCAGCCCCGCGTGTTTACGGTATTCGATCTGCTGGGCTTTCCCCTCCTTTTCGAAATTATGGACTCGGAGGATGAAGCCGTCGCCCGCTTCGATAGCCCCACCGTTCAGAATGATGGCTGATCGCGTGCACAAGCTCTCTATTCCCAGCCAGACGAGCCAACTCGCCCGTTTGCGGCGCCACGTGGCCGCGTGGGCAGCGGAAGCCGGGCTCTCGACCGAGGACGGGTGCGCACTTCAATGCGCCGTGGACGAGGCATGTGCCAACGCCATAGAGCACGGGTATCACGGTGATCCCAAGGGCATTGTGGATGTGGAGGCGAAGCTTAAAACCAACGCGATAGTCGTTACCGTTCGTTATCACGGCAAGCCCTTCAACCCTGATTTGCATCGACTGGCCACATTGAAGGACATGCGGGACCGACGCCTCCCGCACGGCTATGGCCTGCACCTGATGCAGATTTTGGTGGACGACGTGCGGTTCAAAGCGAACGGACAAAAGAGCGAGGTTCGGTTGACCAAACGCCGTGGCGACCCAGGCTAAGTCGCCGTTATCGTCACGTGGTTCGTGCTTTAAGATCGATGAGGAACGCCCGGTACCAACGAGGCGAACACCATTTGGACTGGATGGGCCAGCCGATGTCGACCTCGTTGAGATGTTGCCGGGCAAACGTCAAATCTGTTCCAAACCACGACACCGGAATCACGCTCTCCAAATCTATGAGTGATAGCTGGCCATCACTTCGGATGACATTGTGGAACTCGAGGTCGTTGAAATAGAATCCTGTTCGTTCAGTCTCGGCGAGGATCACTTCGCGCAACGCTCCGCCGACAAAGCGCTCGAACTCATAGCGAGTCAAGGGCTCGCCTTCACGAATGGCGTACCCACGAAAATTTTGGTTTTCGTCTTCGATGAGGTAAGCCAGGTTTGGGCAGAGGAAGTCGTATAGGCCTTTATCGAGCGCCTCCCGGAGATATCGGGCCTCGCCCCTGATCGCACTGTAAGCGTCGAAAACCTTTACAAATGCCTTTTCGATCCGGTCATAATACATGGCGCAGCCCCTCGGAATCCATCGGCCTCGCCGCCCAAAGCTGTCCACGTCGTCGCCCCAATCAGCCACCTCGAAACGGCGATAAATATCATCTCTGAAGACGACAAACCGTCCGTCGTTATTCAAGTCTAACGCGTCGAGTCGAACAAGAGGGCGAACGGCCTTGTCTACAGGATCGCCTCTCAAGTATGAATCGGCCTGGCGCTTCAGCTCCTCCTCAAAGTGAGCGTCGAAACCCGCCTTCGTAACTTTCTGAAAAACGAAGTGGAGCTCCCGCACCGCTGCTTTGGCGTACCTCCTCCAGTCCTTGGCAGACCACATAGCCATCCTTTGCAAGTTTGCTATTCGCGGCCTGTCAAGGAATGCTTTACTCCAAAGGCCTTCAGCTTAAGCCATTGGTAAGGACGCAGGCGCATCGTCCTTCCTGCCGCCTCGATGTGCGTGGCGATTGTCCCGGCCAGGACGGCTTCTCGGGGGCTTTTCAGGGAGATTTTGAACATCTTCCGCGGTCCTTTTTCGCCATGTTCCGTAGCCCCCAGGAGCTGCAAGTCTGCTTCTACATGTCCATCCTGCATGGCCTCGCAAAGGACGGTCTCGACATCTCTGTCCGCGTACCATTCACGTATGCGATGCGGCGTTTCTCCGTCGGAATGTTCATTTGGAACTTCGAAAAACGTAACATTCGCGCCCAAAATCAGGCTGCAAAATGCCGTGTTCCATTCGGCCACGGTGGTCAGGTACTGCCCGAAGCCATCCCCCATGTGGTGGAAGACACTCAAGACCAGCTGGTAGTCCGAAGGAACGGTAGAAAGGCCCTCGAACGTCGTCGGGCCGAACAGCGTGTCGATGAGGAAGTTGTTCGGAACGCTATACTCTTCGATCATGCGCCGATGCAATGCGATACCCTTGCCGTGCGTCATGAGTCCGGCTTCAACGGAGATCACGGTAGCCGACGGGAAGGCAGTGGCGGCCCGAACACTAAACCATCCAGCATCGCTTCCCCAGTCGACAAGCGTAAATTTGTCCAGGGACAGGTGGGGCTCTATCAGGCCCCACCGGTGCGTATACATGGCTTCCGAAGCATATCCCATTCGGGGAAGTTGCTCGAACTCCGCCGATGGTGTTCGTAGATGGGTCATGAATCGCTCGTCGGAGGGAAGAGCTCGAAGGTACGGACCTACTCCTTGGCAGGCTGTTGATCTACTCCTCCTTTCTGCGGCGGCGGCTCTTGATCGATCTCAGCGTTGCGAGAATCTCGCCGGATCACCAATACGCCTGCGATCTCGCGCCTTGATCTCGACCAAGATCCGCTCGCCTCGCTCACGGATGATTAAATCAACAGCCCGTCAGGGGATCCGTGAACGCGCTTTGTGTTTTGGCCGGTAGCTACGTCCGTGTCCGTACTCAATCACATTCCTGTCATCGGTGGCAATGCGTCTTCCACCTCTCAGCTCACCACCATCGCCAACTCAAAGGAACTCTGGTCGATCTCCTTCCGACGACCCCAAACATCAGCAATGGGCGTGGCTGAGATTTTGCCGTCTACGACGCCAACCATGATATTGGTCTGAGCTTCCAGAAGTGCGTCGACGGCGGCAACGCCGAGGCGGGTCGCCAAGACGCGGTCGCGAGCGGTTGGCGAGCCGCCACGCTGGACGTGTCCAAGCACAGTCACGCGAAGGTCCAGATTCTCGAAGCGCATGTCGGAGGACAGTGCCCTTGCGATGGTGTGTGCACCGTTCAGGCTTGGGCCTTCCGCGACGACGACAATGCTGCTCCGATGCTGCTCCGACATCAACTCGGCAAGCCGGTTTTTGATGGTCTCGATGTCCTCGAGATCGTCGGGAGCCACGATGAGTTCCGCGCCAGCGCCGATGCCACAGGCAGCCGCGATAAACCCTGTGTCGCGGCCCATCACTTCAATCAAAAACAGTCGCTCGTGGGAATCTGCCGTGTCGCGGATCTTGTCGATACTCTCAAGCGCCGTGTTAATGGCCGTGTCGAACCCGATGGTTTCGTCGGTGCCGAAGAGGTCGTTGTCGATGGTGCCCGGGCAACCGACGACTGGAATCCCATGCTCCCTGGAAAGCAAGGTGGCGCCGTGCATCGTTCCGTCGCCCCCGATGGCCACGAGGGCCTGAATGCCTCGTTCGCGAAGATTCGCGGCAGCAAGGACACGCCCTTGGGTTGATCTGAACTCGATGCTGCGCCCACTCTTAAGCACGGTGCCTCCTTTCTGGAGGATGTTTGAGACGTCCTGGCGGTTCATTTTCATGAATTCGGCCTCGATCATCCCTGCGTAGCCACGGCGAATACCATAAACCTTGAGACCGGCGGCCAGAGCCCTTCGCGCCACGGCGCGGATGCACGCGTTCATGCCGGGAGCATCTCCGCCGGAAGTATAAACCCCTATGCACGTCATGGGCGGCATCACATTCCTCGCCCTCTGTCGCGAGGGTCAATCGGCCTAGCAACAATGATTCCGATCTGGAAATCGTGGGCTGCGATGTAGTTCACCAAATCCTCCGCCACCTTCACCTCTCCAGTAGCTGAGGCGTGTAGAAAGCCGACGGCGCCATCCTCGGAACGACGCACAAAACCCGTGTGGGTCACATCGAGCCCTCCGATGTCCGTGGCCGTCGCAATCACGTCGCCAGGTTCCAACAGCCCATACAACTCTTCAATACGATCCTGAGGTACATAAAAAAGTTGCCGGTTCCGGATCGCCTCCTCCATGCCAACAATGCAGGAAAACGTCGTATCGCTGACGAGGCGGGCATAGGCATCGCGGTGCGTTGTCATGAAGTTGAGGGTTTTCGGCAGCGCTTCGCCGCCGATGGCTTGCGTGATATTGGTCACGTGCTCCCGCGATGCGTTATCAAAAATCCAGTCCGTGAAGTAGTGCAACCGGGAGCAGTACCCGTCCATGGTACCGTCGCGGTATCGAAGGCTCTCCAAATTCTCCACGTAGGCAGCGAATGAATAATCCCCCTCGGCGATGCCGCGCGCAAGGGCCAGGACGTTCTCAACGTAGAGCACGCAATCGAATTCCGTCAGATCGACGACCAGCGTTTCTTCTGAGCCCACGTCCAACAGCCCGTCCCGGTACGGCGTCCCCATCAGCACCTCTCCAACCGCCTGCACGATCTCACCAAATGGCCGGTCGTGGAAAGCCCCGTCGTGGGCGATGCTCATCACCCGATCAAATGCAGCCATCGTTTCGGTGGTCGCCGCCGTGGTATCAGAAACGGCGACCACAAGTGGCCTCTGTTGGGAAAGGGGTAGAGGCGCGTCGGAGCACGCAACCAGAACGAGAGCCAGGACAAGGCAGAGATGGCGGGACATGAGAAATCGGGTCGGAGACCTCGGAGGAACGCACGGTATCTCCAAAATAGCCTTCAGAAAAGACGCCGGGGTTACGAAGTCCTCAAGTCTTCGCGTCGATCGCGCGCCAGTCCGACGAGAGAAGCAGCGCCCTTGCCAGCCTCCGCTCGTATTCCCAGCGCGGTATGGCCACAACGCCGAGTCGGGCCAGATGCGGCGTGTTCGTTTGTGTGTCGAGCAAGGTGAAGCCACCGGCCCGAAGCCTTTCGACCAAACAAACCATCGCTACTTTCGACGCATCGGGAGCACGGCTGAACATGGACTCCCCGAAGAACGCGCCGCCAATCGCCACACCATAAAGCCCTCCAACCAGCTGGCCGTATTGCCAACATTCCACACTATGCGCATATCCCAACCGATGGAGTTCGGTGTAGAGTTCAATCAGTTCCTCCGAAATCCATGTCGTTTCGCGGCCAAGGGTCGGCGCGGCGCATCCCCTCATCACTGGCTCGAACGCTCGACTCACGCTTACATCGAAAACGCCTCGACGGAGCGTCCGGGCTAACGACCTTGAAATGTGTAGTCCGTTGAGCGGAAGAATGGCCCGTGGGTCGGGAGCATACCATGAGATCTTGTCGCCGTCATCCGGATCCGCCATGGGAAAATGCCCGCCGACGTATGCGGCGAGCAGCAGTTCGGGCGTGATTGGTGAATGCACAGTGCGCGGCGAAAACAATCCCAATTAGTGAGCCTGCGCCAAAGCTACATGCGCTGACGTTTATCTTTTGGATCCCTTCCCAAGGAAGCATGGCCGTTCAAATCCGTTTAGGTGACCGCGCATTCGACGTCAGTCGGGACGACGACGGACTCGCGCTTGATGGCAGGTTGTTGGATGCCAGCTTCGAACGGCTTGGTCCAAATTCCGGTCTCCTCATTCTGGAAGGGCAGACGCACGTCGTCACGTTCGAGCGGGATGGTGAGCGCATCCGGGTTACGACAGGCGGGATCGCGCAGGATGCATTTGTGAAGGACGAAACGGCGCTTTTGCTTGAGCGCTTCGGATTCGACCTGGACGATACTGCGGTCGAGCGTGAGGTTCATGCCCCCATGCCTGGGCTCGTCCTCCACGTCCTGGTCGAGCCGGGGCAATCTGTTGAGGAAGGGCAGGGATTGGTCGTTCTGGAGGCAATGAAAATGGAAAACGAGCTCCGTGCACCTCGCGCCGGGACCGTTGCAGCCATTCACATCGGGCCGGGCGACGCGGTCGGCAAGAACGCTTTGCTCGTTGAGATTGATTAGAGACCACCGGTTGCAGGCTCGAATGTTGAAAGTTTCTGCCCGTGCGCGGGATAATCGACAACCACGGCCATTCAGACGGCGCGAAATCCGTTCGCGCCATTTCCTTCAAACCCTATCCGAATGATCCTGGTAACCGGCGCGACTGGCTTTCTCGGCGCAACCCTTACCCGACAACTCGTTGCGGACGGAGCCCAAGTTCGCATTCTACGGCGTGAGCGGTCGAATCTGGACTTGCTGGGCGATGCCACTCATGCCGTCGACCATGCCATCGGTGATGTCACCGATTACCCGTCGGTCCGTGCCGCCATGGTCGAAATCCGCCAGGTGATCCACGCTGCTGCGTACGTGGGTTTTGGGGGGAAGAAGGACGAAGACCAGCTAATGACTATCAATGTCCGAGGAACAGCGAACGTCGCAGACGCGGCGAACGAGGCTGGCGTCGAGCGGATGGTCCATGTCTCCAGCATCGCTGCGATTGGCAGGCACCAGGGTCAAAACGAGATTATTGACGAAACAGCGGCGTGGACTCCATCGAAGGAAAACTCGGGGTATGCGACGACCAAGCATCTAGCGGAGATGGAAATCCATCGCGCAATCGCGGAAGGACTCGACGCTGTGATGGTAAATCCGGCAGTCATTTTCGGGCCAGGTCGGGCTGGCGAGAACACGATGGCGATCGTCGAGAAAGTGCGTGACGGTCGCGTCCCCGCCATCCCTTCTGGCGGCACGTGCGTCGTTGACGTTCAGGATGTCGCGGCGGGAATCCGAGCCGCGTTGGCTCACGGCGCCACCGGCGAGCGTTATATCCTCGGCGGAGACAATCTGCCGTGGGCCGAGATATTCGCCACGCTCGCGGAAGCCTTCAATGTGAAACTCCGGCGTCTCACGCTCAATCGGCGACCTGCCATGGCGATGGGCGCCGTTTCGGAAATCCTTGCCCGGCTCGTTGGGGTAAGACCCATCATCACCCGGGAGACTGCCCGGACGGCGACTGCGACCTACCGCTACAGCAATCACAAGGCTATTGAAAAACTTGGCTGCTCGTTTCGACCCTTCGTCGAAACCGCAGAGAGGCTTGCTGCGTCGCTCGATTGATCACGGCATTGCCAGCCAGCCCTCCAACAACTCCGGCAACAGCATAATGCTCGCGCCAAGCACCATCATCACCAGTTGCATAGCCGATTGGCCGGCCGAGTGGCTGTGCCGCAGGTTTAGCTCCGGGATCAGGTCGCTGCCCGCTATGTAGATAAACGCTCCCGCGGTAATGGGAAGGAGGTAATCGGCGAAACTTTCGACATGCGCGCCAATGACGAGCGCAGCTACCGCGCCAACAACGCCGACCAGGCCCGATAGAAAATTGTACAACAACGCCTTTCTTGGGCTATAACCACCGAAAACAAGTACGCCAAAATCGCCGATCTCCTGCGGAATCTCGTGGAGCATAACCGCGAGCGTCGTCACGATACCGGCGGGGATCGAAACCAGATAGGCCGCCGCGACAATCATTCCGTCAATCAAATTGTGAACGGCGTCGCCGAGAAGGTTCATCGTCGCAAACGGAGCAACGCTTTTATGGTGGCCGTGATGGTGACCGCTACTGTCGACGTCCTTTTCGTCCGGCATCCCGTGATGGTGGCGCCAGTGAAGAAACTTCTCCATGACAAAGAAACTCAGCACGCCGGCCAATACGAGGGCGCCGATCAACGTGCCGTCCTCTAGCTGGTCATAGGCTCGCGGGATGAGGTGGAGCAGCGCACCGCTCAGCATTGCGCCAACCGCGAACGACACGAGCAGGAACATTATCCGCTCGAGGTGAGCCCGGCCCAGGGACAGCGTAAAAATTCCCGCAAGCGACACGAGGCTCACGAGCACAACACTCCCAACGGCAAACACCCATACGGGCATGAACAACTCCGATTAAAGGTGGCGGTGGTACAGTCTGCGGTGGCTCCGGTTCATCGTCCAACCGTCTCCACTTCACCGGGCGGTTTGATTGTGTACTCCGCCTCGACCGCTCCTTCCGCCATATCGCTGAGACGCCGCTTCAACAGGCGCTTCTTTAGCGGCGAGAGGTGATCCAGGAAGAGTACGCCGTTGAGGTGGTCCAGTTCGTGCTGGAAGACGCGGGCGAGCATGTTGCCGGCGTCCACCTCGTGCGCGTTAAACTGGCGGTCGAGGAATCGAATGCGCAACAGATCTGGCCGCGTGACCCATTCAACAATTCCCGGGATCGACAGGCAACCTTCTTCAAACTCCATCGAGGTGGCTTCGTCGACCTGAAGGATCTCGGGGTTGATGAGCGCGAGTGGTTCCTGGGCGTAAAACGGGACGTCGCCGCCGTAGGCTTCGGCAAAATCCTCGGCTGCGCCGCTGAGGTCAACGACGAACAAGCGCTCCTTCCTCCCGACCTGCGGGGCGGCCAGCCCTACACCAGACGCCTCGTGCATCGTGTCGATCATGTCGTCGATGAGCCGCTGCAAATCCAGCGAATCCTCTTTAACGGGTAGGGTCGTCTCCCGAAGAATTGGCTGGCCATACGTGTAAATCGGCAGAATCATAGACGAAGCATCGGCGCGGCGGACCGTGAAAATACCTCGCTACAGCTCTATTGTGTTCTTGAAACCGAGCCGCCGCAATCCTCGAGGTAGTCCTGCAAGATGAGCACTGCGGCGGCTGAATCGAGACGGCCTTTGTCTCTCCGTGCCTTTTTCCTGACACCGGCGGCTGCAAGTGCTTCGGCGGCGCGTTTCGACGTGCCGCGCTCGTCCTGGCGTACGACATCCACGTCCGGCAGCGTATTCTTCAGCCGCCCGAAATAGGGCTCGACGCGCCGAGTGGCTTTGCTTTCTTCGCCGCTTTCCATCAATGGCCAACCAATGACGATGGCTTCGAGGCCCTCCGATTTGTGGAGTTCGACGAGCCGCGCCAATGCGTCGTCGGGCGAAAATGTGCCGATTGGTTGCGCGAACAACCGCAGCGGGTCGGTCATTGCAAGGCCAACTCTTTTCGTGCCATAGTCAACGGCGGCTATTCGCCGAAGTGGTTTGATCATCGGCTTGATACAAAGAGGCCGGATTGCAGATGCAACCCGGCCCCGGATACTTTTTGCAGGCTTTCCCCGCCGACGAAGCTCAATGCCCGTTGGAGCTACGCCGTACGACCGCGGCTAGCTCAGCCGCCGAAAGATTGGCGTCGGCACTGCCAGCAGGGATACTGTAGCCGAGATCCACGAGCGGCTTCTGCAGTTCCTCCTTCATCAGCTTGCTCGGCTTGAAGTGCGTTTTCCGACGGCTTGGAATAAAGACCGTTTCGTTCGTCTTCGGGTTGCGCGCCTTGGGCTTCGCCTTCGTCTTCTTGACTTCGAAGACGCCAAAGTCGCGTAGCTCGATGCGGACCTCAGGATCGGCCTCGATCATCAACTCCCGGATGGCGTCGATTACCGTGCTAACCCAGGGCTCGCTCTTGTATATCGGCTGGCCCTTGAGTGCCGCGACGCGGCGAGCCACGTCTTTTTTTGTGAGCGTCGGGACACGTTTCGTTATTACTGTCTGTGCCATTGTTGAAAGAGGAGAATGAGGGAGATGGCGGAGCATGAGGCAGGAGACCTTCCATCAAACCTGGCCTCCTAGAAAACGTCGGAGTACAATGTAGGCAGACAGCCTTTGCATTTATTGAGGTTTGTACCAAGAGTGGTTGATGTTCTGTCCGAGCAGGCCAGCATACCGCCGGTCGGGCGAATGCGACGAGCGCGCGAACCGCCGGACCCCAAGGCTACTCTTCGAATCGATAGACACCGTATATGCCATCGAGCCTCCCCAAGCGTTGCATAATCCGACGAAGTTGCTTCAGGTCGCTCACATAAATCACGAGCGTCCCTTCGAAGAGGCCATCCTCGCTCTCCACTGCGATCGAGCGAATGTTGGTTTTCAAATTTTTTGATATGATCGTCGTGATATCGCTGACAATGCCAACGCGATCCTCGCCAACTATGCGTAAGGCCGCGACAAACTGCACATCCTTTTGGCGGCTCCAATCCACGGAGAGGATCCGCTCCGCGTGCTCCAGAAGGAGGTTTGGGGCGTTGCGGCACGTAACCCGGTGGATTTTGATCACGCCTGTTTTGGATATATACCCGAACACATCATCGCCCGGGATGGGGTTGCAACATGGCGCGTAGTTCACGGCCATTTCTGAATGCCGTTCGCCATCGATAATCAGCGCGGTTTTCCCGATTTCCTGCGCGTCGGCCGCGAACTGCTCAAACTCCAACGGCACCGTCGCGTCCCCTCCCTGCGTGTCTTCAGATGCACTTCGTTCGGCACCACGCTTGATGAACTGCACAAACTCGTCGGCGTCGTACAGCCCCGAGCCGATCTCATAAAACAATTGCTGGCTCGAAGGAAACTTGAGCCGGGACGCGGCGCGGTTTATCAGCTGCTCATCCAGCTCAATCTTCGCCCGCTTCATCTTCCGAACCAGCGTTTCGCGGCCCGCATCAACGGCAAGGCGCAGGCGTTCGTTAATCCAGTGGCGGATGCGGCTTCGTGCCTTGTGCGTCACCACGAACTTCATCCAGTCGGGGTTCGGCGTCTGCTTTTTGGAGGTAAGTATCTCCACCTGATCGCCCGATGTCAGCACGTATGACAGCGGAACCATTTTGTTATTGACCTTCGCCCCGATGCAGTTGAACCCAACCTGCGTGTGGATCTGGAACGCGAAATCCACCGGCGTGGCGCCGCGGGGCAGGGTCATGAGGTCGCCTTGCGGCGTGAAGACGTAGATTTCTTCATCATAGAGGTTCAGCTGAAACTCCTTGACGAACTCATCTGCATCGTTGGAGTCGGGATTTTCGAGGAGATCGCGGACCCACTTGTACATCGCTTCCACGCGGGCATCGCGCCCCGAAGCATCGGGAGCTGGAGCTCCATCGCCGGAAGAAGCTCCGGCTTCGTCCTTGTATTTCCAATGTGCCGCGACGCCACGCTCGGCAATCTCGTGCATCTCCGCCGTGCGGATCTGAATCTCGACAGGTTTGCCCTCGGGCCCGATTACGGTCGTATGCAGGCTCTGATAGCCGTTCGATTTGGCGACGGAGATAAAGTCGCGAAAGCGCTCCGGCAGCGGCTGGTAGAGGTCTGTCAGGATGGAATAGAGTCGCCAGCAGTCTTCTCTACCTTTTTTACCTACACTATGCAGTATGATACGAATGGCGAAGAGATCGTATATTTCGTCGAGTTCTTTATCTTGTTTGTGCATCTTCCGAAAGATGGAATAAATGCTCTTGGGCCGTCCGTGAATCTCAAACTCGAAACCATCCTCTTTCAGCTGCCGACGTATCGGATCGACAAAGCTCTCAATGAACCGTTCACGCTGGCGCCGTTTGGACTTCAGCCCCTCGGCAATCTCCCTGTACGCGACGGGCTCCATGTACTTCAAACTCAGATCCTCGAGTTCCGTCTTCACCTCATGGAGACCAAACCGATGTGCCAACGGTGCGAAAAGGTCGAGGGTGTCCGCCGCAATCTTGAGCTGCCGGTCGTGCGGCAGCGAACCCAGCGTGCGCATGTTGTGGAGTCGGTCGGCAAACTTGACGAGGATCACACGGATGTCGCTCGCCATGCTCAGCATCAGCTTCCGCACGTTTTCCGCGCGACCGAGTGCCCTCGTCGAAAAGACGTGGTCGATCTTCGTAACGCCATCGGTGATCGTTGCCACTTCGGCCCCGAACTCCGACTTGATGAGATCCAGAGACAGGTCGGTGTCCTCAACCGTATCGTGCAGGAGCGCGGCTACGACCGTCGTGTCGTCGAATCGGATGTCGCGAGCGGCGATGAGCGCGACTTCGAGAGGATGTGAGATGTAGAGTTCTCCGGAGGCCCGGCGATCATCCCGATGCGCCCAGTAAGCCACCTGAAACGCCCTCCGGATCCGCTCTTCGTCCACACTCGGGAGATTCCGCCGACAGTGCTCGATGAGCACCCGAAGCCGCCGCTCGTACTCCGAGTGCACGCGAAGGTCGCGAAGCTGGCTGTTGAGAAAGGCGGACGCCTGAATCATTGGAGCGCGTGCAGCGGATTCGGATGTTAACCAAACCCGCGCATGGTGTTCCGGCTGCGCTTTTGGTTGGGGCGGATTGAGCAAGGCGGAGGCCCGAACGGGGTGAGTCCGGCCAGGGCCCCGCTCACGTACGGATCAGGGATCCCGCGGGACGTCAGTCCACCCGACAATGCCGAGCCGAGGCTGATCGCTGGTCCAGATCCGCTCGGCCCCGATCGTGCATACAAAGTCACCGTTCACCGGTACGATCAGCGGTTCATGGAATCCGGAGGAGGCTTCACAGCCGTGCGACCCAACGCATACGAAACGACGATTGAGTTTAGGACATCTGATACAATTCCCATGCAGGTAGACTGAAGCTCAGGGCTCACTTCGCCGGCAGAGACTCCGCGTTCGCAACACCTCGCCCAACCCAGGCTTCAAGATCTGCATCGCTTTCGAAGCCTTCAGGCGCAACGTAAACCATGCCTTTCATCGACCGCCCTGTGAAGTCCATTTCGCGGGCGTGTAGTTGCGAGATGGCGTCGTCAAAACCGTCTTTCCCTACGCGCACCATAATGTCATCGTATTTGTCGCTCATAACACCGCACGTCATGTGGCCGCGCACCATAAAACATAGTCCGCCAAACATCTTTTTTTCCACCACGTCATCGCGGTGAGCCAGTGTTTCGCGGATGCGCTGGGCAAGTCCTTCGTCGTAGGCCATGGTTGTATCGCGTAATGCGTATTGCGTGACTAGGTGATTTTATCGCTGAAGAACCTAATTGGAAAGCCACTCCGAGTACAATTCCGGGCAGCGGTCGGCGAGGAATAGGCGCTTTGCGTGCGAGTGTTCGACCTCGCTGAGGTTCAGGTCGGCGTAGAGGATTTCCTCGGTGCCGCTGCCGGCGTGAGCGATGACCTCGCCGCTCGGATTGCATACGAAGGATTCCCCGGCGAACGTCAGCTTGTCTTCTTCACCCACGCGATTGCAAAGGGCTGTGAAAACGCCGTTCTGAAAAGCAGCAACCCGCAATTCGGCCTCATAGAGGCCATCCGGCCATTCCCCAACCGTTCCAGCCTGCGGCACAACAATCACATCCGCGCCAGCCAGTGCGAGCGCCCGCGTGTACTCCGGGAAGTGCCGGTCGTAACAGATTGCAACGCCAATTTTGCCTGCGGATGTCTGGTAAACCGGCGCGCCCCTATCGCCCGGCGCGTAGAAGCCCGCCTCGTGAAAGCCGTCATAATCCGTGATGTGCACCATCCGCGTGAGGCCCAGAATCCTCCCGTCCGAATCAATTACCGGCGACGTGTCGAACGTCTTGTCGCTCTCGCGCTCGAAGACGTTGAGGACGAGCACGACGCCCAGCTCGCTGGCAAGCGCCGAAAACGAATCGGTGACGGGGCCAGGGATGGGCTCAGCTTTCGCCAGCGTTTCCGGCGTGGCGTGGCGCTGTGGGTAGAAGGGCTCGAAGGCCAACTCGGCAAAACAAACCACGTCCGCGCCATTCCCTGCCGCTTCTCGAACGGCATCCAGCCCTTTCTGCCGGTTGGCATCGAGATCTTCCGTGGCTTTCTGCTGGACGATGGCGATGCGCATAAAATCAGACGGGAATGGGCTGCAGCATCCGCTCCTGGAATGCTTGGGCAAATCGGGTGGCCGAGGCCGGATCCATCCTGAAATACAGCGCGGGCTCGATGAGTTCGAGTTCCATCAGAAGGAAAGCCGATCCCTCGCGGACAAAATCGGCGCGGGCGTAGAGGAGGTTCGGGAGATTGGCGATGGTCTGCGATCCGGCTTCCCGTAAGGCTGGCTCTGCAACGACAGGTTGGATGACGCCGCCGTGCTCCTCCTGCACCCTGAAATCGCCCGACTTCGGCGTTTTGAGGATGGTGTGGCTGTGTTCGCCGTTGAAGTAGAAGAGCGAAAACTCGCCCTCGTCGATCACGTTCTGGAGAAATGGCTGAACCATATACGCGCGCCTGGCAAAGACCTCTGCAATCTCGTCCGAACGACCCGGCAACGTCACCCTGGTCAGGCGAAACGTATTGTCCGCGTTCGCGCTGATGACGGGCTTTACGATGAACTCGTCCGCGCCAAGCGCCTCGACGTGCTCCAGAATGTCGTCGGAAGCGCCGGCCTCGCCCCATCGCGTGGGCACGATGGCAATGCCGAGACCTTCCATCTCGCGGAGATAGGTTTTGGGGAGATTCCAGCGGACGATGCGAAGGGGATTTTCCAGCCGCGTGACCTGCTCGATCTCGGCCAGGACACGCAGGAAGTCGTCCGGCGCGTCCTGGTAATCCCACGGCGTGCGGATGATGACGGCTTCGAAGCGACTCCAGTCCTCTCGTGCTTGCCAGGAAACAGTTTCCACGTCCCAGCCGAGCGCGCGCAAGGGCTCCACCGCGAGGTCGTCGTCGAAGACGAATTCATCGAGGGAATCCATGGAGAGGAAGGCGACGCGGCGCATGGAACGGATGTTTGACTACACACCAAATCTAGCTTCGGTGTCTCAACTTTGTCATCCCGACGAGCGAAGCGAGGAGGATCTCTCAAGTAACAAGCCGTCTTGGTGCCACGGAGATCCTTCCTCCCTTCGGTCGTCAGGATGACATCTTTTAAGTGCTTCGCTACTCCGTCGGCAGCACCGCCGACTGCCCGTTGAGCAGCTTCCTGCGTCCTCGAGGCGGATGAAGGTCATCCGAAGCTTCTAGCCATCATGCAACGCGGGCCGATGCACGTAAGCGAATCAGCATCTGAAGGGCTCTCGCCCTATCTGTGCGCGCTCCTATGTGCCAATCTCGTCTGAGAGAACCAAACACGCGACCTCTCATCCGTCGATCCGGGCTGGTCCGATCAACTCCCTGGCGCTCTCCAGCGCGGCCTCGCTGACCCCATCGCCACTGAGAAGTTGGGCAATCTGCCCGGCGCGTTCGGTTTCAGATAAGCGGCGGATGCGTGTCTTCGTCCGGTCGCCGTCGATGGATTTCTCCACCACAAAGTGCGTGTCGCCCAGGGAAGCGATCTGCGGGAGGTGCGTGATAGCGATGATCTGGTGGAACTGCGCGAGGCGGTGCATGGTCTCGCCCGCACGACGCGCGACGGCCCCTGAGATGCCCGCGTCAATCTCGTCGAAGACCAGGATGGGAAGCCGGTCGCTCTTCGCAAGAATGGCCTTGAGGGCAAGCATGATCCGGCTGATCTCGCCGCCGGAGGCCACTTTAGCGAGCGGCTTAGGTTCCTCGCCGAGGTTGGCCGAGATGTAGAACTCCACCACGTCCGCGCCGGAGCCGCGCGCGACGACCCGCGTGCCGTCTGGGAAAGTCACCCATCCATCGGCGGCGGCGTCCAAGCCGAACTGCACGACAAATTGGGCGTGCGGCATTCCGAGGGTCGCCAGCTCGATTCCGATCATCTCCTCGATGCGCTCGGCCACCTCGTGGCGCTTCTGCGAAAGCCTGTAAGCCGCTTGCGAGAGCTTCTCCTGCGCATCTGCAATCCTCCCGTCGATCCGCGCGATGGCACCCTCGAAATTGGCGGCCAACTCGTACGTCCGCCCGATAGCCTCGCGGTGAAGCAGCACGGCCTCGATGGTGCCGCCGTACTTCCGGGCCAGGAAATCCAGCTCCCCAAGCCGTTCGCGGACTTCATCGAGTCGTTCCGGGTTGAACTCGATCCGCGAGTTGTAGTCCTGGAGAAATTGCGTCGCCTCCTTCAGGATGATCTCCGCCGAACGCACCTCGCCCAGCGTTTCGTCGAACGTCGCGTCTATGCGAGCGAGATCCTGCAACTGGTTGCGGACGATCACGAGGCGATCGGTTAAGGCCTCGTCGCTCTCCGTCAGAATCTCGTAGAGCTGCCCGGTGGCTTCATAGAGCTTCTCTGCGTTCTCAAGAATCCTCCGCTCAGCCTCCAGTTCGTCCTGTTCGCCCAGGCGTGGCTCCGCGCGGTCTATCTCCTCGATCTGGAACTCGACCAGTTCCTTCTGCTTCCGCAAATCCGCCTCCTGGCGAACGAGTTCGTCGCGTTCCTTCTGCAACTCGGCGACGGTGCGGTAGTGCTTTCGGTAGGTCTCGACCAGCCCACCGAGACCTCCAAAGTTGTCGAGGAGCCCGACGTGGGTCTCTGAGCGCAGCAACGACTGATGTTCGTGCTGGCCATGGAGGTCGATGGTGTGGGCGGCGACCTCGCGGAGCACGTCGAGCGTCGTCGGCGTGTCGTTGATGAATGCGCGGCTGTGGTTCGCGGACACTTCGCGCCGCACGATGAGGACGCCGCCCTCATTGGGTTCAATGTCGTTTTCGCGGAGCACGACCGGCAGTGAACCTTCATCGGCGCTGTCGAAAAGTCCCTCGACCACGGCTTTCTTCGCGCCGGTGCGGACAGCCTCCATTGACGCGCGATCACCCAACAACAACCCCAGCGCGCCGATAAGAATGCTCTTCCCTGCGCCCGTCTCTCCCGTAATGATGTTCAGCCCACTCTCGAACTCGACATCGAGCTCTTCGATCAGGGCGTAATCGCGGATGGAGAGGGAACGAAGCACGGGTGAGCGGTAGATGTCTGGCGGAAGGTATCGCGTGTTGCGCATTGGGTGTTCTCTCAAGTACTAGCGATAGCCTCGCCCTCCCTCATCCCGAGCTTGCCGAGGGATCTTCTCCCGAGACGCCATGAGGCCACAGTTGACGATTCATCCGACTTCTTCGGCAATTTCAGGTAGATCTCTCTTCCCGCTGGAGATCACTCTGTATGACAGTCGCAGGAGAGCCGAGGTTGAGTCCAGGCCTCGTGCCCTACCCGTGCTTTCAGTTCATCAATCCCAAAGGTGCCGTTCTCGACCGCATCCTTCTTCCCCTCAGCGATGATTTTCTCTCACTGCTCATCTGCGGTGAGATCGAATAACTCGTCCAACCTTTTTTCAGAATCAAGCTCTTTCAATAGCTGGCGCGCGCAGTCGCCCTGCTCGTTCGGCAGAAGCGTCGAGATTCGACGGAAGGCTTTCTGGAGGAGCGCGGTCATGACCGTGAGGTGGTAAGAATGGCCAACGGAGCTTTGCGACAGGCGTTTCCTCGCATAGGATGCGCTTCCCCGCGCCCGTCTCGCCCGTGATGATATTCAGTCCGCTCCCGAACTCGGCGTCGAGCTCTTCAATCAGGGCGTCATCGCGGATGGACAGGGAGCGAAGCATGGCTGCTCGCGAGGGGCCTGATTGGCTTTAAGGTATTGCGTGTTGCGTACTACGTAAGGGCATCAACCTAAGAATCACTACGCAATACGGATTACGCACTACCAGCCCTACGCCCTGCCGTGACAATGCTTGTACTTCTTCCCCGAGCCGCAGGGGCAGGCGTCGTTCCGGCCAACGCGGTCGCCGGCGATGACGGGAGCGGCGCGGGCTGTGGGATCTCGCTCTGCCGAACTCCGGTTGCCGTTGCCGCCGATCTTGACAGAATAATCCTGCTCGGACGCGTGCTCTGCCCTCGACCGTTTTGCGTCCAGCCTGGCGCGGGGTGCCGCCGACGTGTTTTTCGCTGCCCCGCCGCGTTCTACAGCCGGGCCCGACTTGAAGACGAGCCGGATGACTTCCTCGTCAATCTCCTCAATGAGAACCTTGAATAGTCCGAACGCCTCCATTTTGTACTCGATCAGCGGATCTTTTTGGCCGTAGGCACGGAGTCCCACACCCTCCTTCACCTCGTCGAGGTCGCGAAGGTGGTCCACCCACTTGCTGTCGATGACCGAAAGCACGGCCGCGCGCTCGAGCGCATCGTTGATCTCCTGGCCTTCGGATTCGAGAACGGCATCGGGGCTCACCGTCGCGCGTAGCATCCTGCGACCATCGGAAAAGTCGACGTAGAGTTTCTTCGGGCTGTTCTCCGGATCGGCCTGCTCCATCATCTGCTTCGCAGAGCGATAGAAGGGCGTCGCAAGCGACGCGCGTTTGCGCCGATAGTGCTCGGTGGCTTCGTCCAGAATGCGCTCAACCAGGCCTTCTTGCCCTAGGTTGAACGCGACTTCCTTGTCGATCTGAAAATCGAAGGCAAGGTGCCGCAGAAGTGATTCTCGGATTTCGTCGAGGTCGCCGTTGCCGAAATGCTCTCCGACGGTGCGTTCGACGAACTCGCGGAGCATATCGAGAATATCTCCACGAAGGCGCTCGCCGAGGAGCGCGTGGATCCGGCGGTCGTAGATCACCTCGCGCTGGCTGTTGAGCACGTCGTCGTACTCGAGCTGGCGCTTGCGGATGCCGAAGTTGTTTAGCTCGACTTTCTGCTGCGCCTTCTCGATGCCCTTCGTGATCCACTTGTGGGTGATTACTTCGTCGTCGCCCATCCCCAGCCGATCCATGATGCGCGCCGTCCGGTCGTGGCCGAAGAGCCGCATGAGGTCGTCCTCCAGCGAAACGTAGAAGACCGATTCGCCGGGATCGCCTTGGCGGCCTGAACGCCCGCGCAGCTGGAGATCGATACGGCGCGATTCGTGGCGCTCCGTGCCAATGATCGCAAGTCCACCCAATTCCGTTACGCCGTCGGCCAGCTTGATGTCGGTGCCGCGCCCCGCCATGTTGGTGGCAATGGTCACGGCGCCCTTTTGCCCGGCCTCCGCGACGATCTGGGCTTCCGCCATCGCGCGGCTCGACTTGGCGTTCAGCACGTTGTGCTTGATGCTCGCGCGCTGGAGCATCCGCGAAACCGTCTCGGATACTTCCACCGATGTCGTGCCGACGAGCACAGGCTGGCCCTTTTCGTGGTATTCGCGGATCCGATCGAGCACCGCCCCATATTTCGCGCGCTTGGTTTTATAAACCAGATCCTCGTCGTCTGCTCGAACGACAGGCCGGTTGGTCGGGATGACCATGACGGGCAACTCGTAGATTTTGTGGAACTCCTCCGCTTCGGTCTCCGCAGTACCGGTCATGCCCGAGAGCTTCGAGTACAGCCGGAAATAGTTCTGGATGGTGATGGTCGCGTAAGTCTGCGTGGCGGCCTGCACCTTTACTTTCTCCTTGGCCTCGATGGCCTGATGCAGCCCGTCCGAGTAGCGCCTCCCGGCGAGCACGCGGCCTGTGTGAATGTCGACGATCATCACCTTGCCATCCTGCACGATGTACTCGACGTCCTTCTCGTACAAGGTGTACGCGCGCAACAACTGGTTGACGGCGTGGATGCGCTCACTGCGCTCGGAGAACGTGACGTAAAGCTCGCGCTTGGCCTCCTCCATCGTGTTCTTTACGACGGCCAAATCGTTCATCAACTTGTTCTCGCGCTTCTCTTCGGTCAGCGATTCATCGGCCTGAAGCTGCTCGTACAGCGCCTTTTTCTCCGTTTCGTATGCCCTCTCGATGGTTGCTATTTCTTCGCCGACGTCAGGAATAATGAAGAAACGAATGTCCTCGCCCGCCCCTTTAGCGACGAACTCGCGGCCCAGGTCGGTCATCTCCAGCTGGTGGAGTTTCTCGTCTAGCGCAAAGTGGAGCGGCTCGTCGACCTCGGGCATCCGCTTGCCGTTGTCCTGTAGATAGAAAAATTCGGTTTTGCGAAGGAGCTGCTCCATACCGGTCTCCCCCTTCATTTTTATGAGCTTCTTGTTTCGTGGGAAACCCCGATCGGCGCGCAACAGAGCCAATCCGGCGTCCTCTTCCAACTGCCGGGCGAGCTTGGAATCACCGGCCTCGCCGGCTTTATCGCGCTCGGCGAGGAGCCGCTCGGCGTCGGCCACATAGCGGGCCACGATCTTCTGCTGAGCAAATACGAGCTTTTCAATATGAACCTGTAGCTCATGGAAGCTGTCTGCCTCGGCCTGCGGAACGGGGCCGGAAATGATGAGAGGCGTCCGGGCCTCGTCGATAAGCACGGAGTCGACCTCGTCCACGATGGCGTAGTGATGCCCACGCTGGACAAGCTGCTCGGGATCGACGACGAACGAGTTATCACGGAGATAGTCGAAGCCGAACTCGTTGTTGGTTCCGTAGGTGATATCGGCCCGATACGCTGCACGACGGCCCGGCGTATGGGCTTCGTATTTGTCGATGCAGTCAACCGTGAGGCCGTGAAATTCGAAGATCGGCCCCATCCATTCGGCGTCGCGCATGGCGAGGTACGGGTTCACGGTCACCACGTGGACGCCCTTGCCTACCAGCGCATTGAGGTAAATCGGCGCGACGGCCACGAGCGTTTTGCCTTCGCCCGTCTTCATCTCAGCCACCGACCCGCGGTGCAGCACCGCACCACCGATGAACTGCACATCGTAAGGGAGCATTTGCCACTCCACTTCGGTGCCCCCGGCCATCCATGACTTGCCCACATGACGGCGACACGTCTCTTTGATGACGGCAAAGCCTTCCGTCATAAGTTCGTCGAGAACGTCTTCGGCGGCATCGAGCCAGTCGTTTTCGAGGTCGTCAAGTTGTTGGTAAAGATCCTGGCGCTCGCGTACGGACAACCGCGCCGTTTCAACGGCCTGTCCATCGCCGCCAACCTCTTCGACCGCTTCTCCCGAGCGCTCCAAAAGAGCCTGCACTTCCTGAAGATGTTCCTCAACGGGCGCGACGGCCGCGCGGATTCGCTCTCTGAACTCGTCGGTTTTGGCGCGAAGCTCGTCGTCCGAAAGCCCTTCGAGGGTCGCCGCGATCCTGTTGATCTCGACTACGGTTGGCTCCAGCTTGCGCAGGTCGCGCTCGTTGCTGTCGCCGCCAAAAATCTTCTGAATGGCCTTTAGCATGGACGGATGGGCGCCGGGGGCTGGCCCCGGAAGTCTTCGGTGGGGGGATTGGCGGCGTACATATCCGCCGTGTCGAGATTGCTGCAATCAACCTGAAAAGGTACGGACGGCCATCCCGCAGAGCCGGGTTCTCACGCGAGGTTCCAGGCGCCGTTCCATCGTTTCGGCTGTTTCCTCTCGATCTTTATGGGGTGATGGTCGCCGGAGCGATGGCCTCCCGTCCCGCGATAACAAACCTGGCAGGCACGCCCGAACTCTACGCCGTGCTGCCAAGCGGGAGATCGGTGGTCCCAGCGACCTTGCGTGCTTCAAACGAACGACAGCTGACACTGCCGCGATCCCCCGAATTACCCTGGCAATCCAGCCGAAAGGCCGTACTTTCGAATCCGCATGGCTCATACACCAACCGTTCTGTCCGGCTGATCGCTCTTTTGCTACGCTCACTGTCTTTTGGTCCGCACCTCAAGGCATCCGCGCAATCCAGGATCTCAGCTCTCCAAGGCCATGCGAATACTCCTCTCCGCTGCTCTCGCCGCATTGTTTTGCCTTTCTGCCGCGGCGCAGACGAGCCGCGACACCGGGTTCGATCTTCTCCGTCTTGAGCCGTCGGCCCGTGCTTCAGCCCTTGCCGGGTCCATTGGGTCCATTCCCAGCAACGATCCGTCGGCGGTTTTGTACAACCCCGCACTCCTGACGGATGAAATGCACCGCGGCCTCTCGGTGAGCTACCTGAACCACCTCAGCGACATCAGCGCGGGGTTTGCTTCGTACGCGCGCACGATCGGAAATATGGGCACGTTTGCCGCCGGTATCCGGTATCTGACGTACGGTTCCTTCGAGCGCGCCGACGAGAATGGCATCCGCGACGGGACAACCTTCGGCGCGGGCGAGGCGGCCGTTTCCCTCTCGTATGCCCGGCAACTCACGCCTAGTCTGCGCGGCGGTGTTACCGTCCATGCCGCCTTCGCGTCGATTGACGATGCGGGTGCGCAGGCTCTCGCGGCCGATTTGGGTGTGCTCTACTCGATTCCCGGTCCGCAAATCGGCCTTAGCGCGTCGATCCACAACGTCGGCACGGCGTTGTCGTCGCTCGGCGAGAGGTCCGACCGACTTCCCGTGGACCTCCGGATCGGCGTCTCGAAGCGCCTCGAGCGCATCCCGCTCACCGTCATGTTAATGGGGTACAACCTCCACGACTACAGCGGCGACGGCTCCGCGCTCGACGAAGCGCTCCGCCACGTGAACATCGCCGGGGAAATCCGAATCGGAACGCCCGTAGCTGTCCGGATCGGCTACAATCCGCGCCGCCACCAGGAGCTCGCCACGGGCGAGCGGCTCGATCTCGCGGGCGTCAGCGCGGGCTTTGGCATAAACCTGAGCCGGTTCAACTTCGACTACGCCTTCAACTCGTGGAGCGAGCTCGGCGGGCTCCACCAACTCTCCGTACGCACGCGGCTCTGACCGCAATAGTGTGGCCCGTTGGTAGTTTGTTGGACACGTGGTCGAAGGCAAAATGTGCCGCGAACCGTCCTATCTAACAAGCCACGTCAGCCATGCTCCGCCTCGCCCTTCTTCCCGCCGCCCTCCTGCTGATTGCCGCCGGATGCAAAACCACCGAGCCGCTCTCGAACGATCCGGGTGGCACGACAGGCCCGATGACGGACATGGGTTTTGCCGAGCTCCGTGAACCGTTCACCCTGGAGCAGGGCGCATCGACGGTTGTCGACGGCATGGTGGTCCGGTTCGATGCCATCACGGAGGACAGCCGCTGCCCCGACGATCCGGGCACGTCGTGCGTCTGGGAAGGCCGAGCCACCATCAGCCTCTCACTCATAGCGGACGATACGATGAGCAATGTCCAGTTGAGCATTCCGGGGTTTGTGAGCGCGGATTCGGAGCCCCAGGAAATCCAGTCGGCCGAGGCAGCAGGATACACGCTGACCTTGCTTCAACTCGATCCTTACCCCGGCCACGAAGGCGCGGATGCCGGGATGGCGCCGGTGGCCACGCTAAAGGTGACGACAGGCGGATAGCCGGCGACGGCCTCGGCCTCTTGTCGGCGTAAAGCACGCAGCAGGAGGCAAGAGGATGCCGCGAACGCTGGTTTCGTGACGGGCTGGCGCCGTACTATTGGGAGCGCGCCTGATTGGCTGATCGGCACAATACCCAGGCGAACGCCTTTCCTGGTGCTACCGACAATGTTCCTGGTATTGCCGGATTAAGCGGTATTATCAGGGGTTATTTGGCACTTCCCTCATAGTTAATCCAATGGGCTTCATCCTGTTGATCTTGGCAGGCGTCGTCGTCTTCTACTGGTTCTCCGGCGTTTGCGCGCCGATTCATAACAAGCCAGCCATCTTCAGAACCCCACTCGGCCCGGCGGCTATTCTCGTCGTCGCGGTTGTGCTTACCATTTTGGGGCTTGTCGCCTTGTGAAAACCAGCGCCGAGCCAATGCAGGAAGACCGCGAACCCTACCGAATCCAGAGCGCGTGCAAGCTCATCACGAAGGGCTCGCACATGGCGCTTACGATCCTTGCCGCCGACTGTGGCCTGCCCCCAAACGCGGACGGCAGCTTTCTCGAGTTTGCCGCTTACTCAGCTAGCGTCTATGAGTTCGCTGCTCTTCCCTACCTCAAAGACGCTGGCGAAGTCGCTCCGATGGCCTTGGGTTTCATAGCAAGGGGGATCGAGCAGGGCGGAGATTGGGCGCAGTTCGCTTCGCTTGACGAAGTCTTCGGGGCAGACCTCAACGCCTATCGTGCCCTCCTTGACGTACCCGGCGGCTATTACTCGCCAGAAGGGGTGCGTGCCGACTTCATGATGGAGTCTCTTCGAGGCTACCGGCACCTCTTCGACGCCGCGTTCGAAGGCTTTGCTCGCAACCACAACCCTTCGTCGCTTATGAACAAGATCGCACACACATCAACCACGCGGCTCTCGGAACGCCTCTACGGCTTCGACACCATCGGCGACGAGTTCTACAAGAACCAGTACGCTTTTTTCCAGAGCGTGATTGAGCGCCAGACGGAAGCAGAGCAGCGCATCTATGGAGCGCCCTAGCCCCCGCACCAGCTAACCCGCGGCTTCGAGCCAACACGGGGCCGTGCGGCTGAACGGCTGTCTGTTATGACGAATGTCTCATGTCCGACCGCTCGAAAATTAGCAAGGGCCTTTCGGGAGTCGCAGGTGAGTGGTTCGTTACACTCGAACTCTCCTACCGGGGTGACTTCGCCTTGATGATAAACTCCGCAACACACGAGGATTTGACATCCTTACGCGGCAGTTGCCCATCCCTTCTTTCGCCATGACATCATCGTTGTCTCTATCGTCCGGTGCCTCATCCGCGCACGGACTTGCTCGATGGTCATCCCGTCATTCAACCAGATCAGTGCCGGAGCGTGTGTCAGGGTGTGCGTGCTGACGCCCTACTATCGGAAGAGCATCCATTCGCTGACGTAATCCGCATCACGTCTAAGCGAGCTCAATTCCTTATGCTACCCACAAACATCCCGTATCTACCAGATTGAGTGATATTATCAGGGGTTAGGCGTCTTCACTACTCCGCGAGAAAATGGGTTTCTTCTCTAATCCTTTCAGCCCTCTTCCCCCCGAGCATCCGACAATCTACAGCCTGAAGATGTCCAGCACCGGCCTTTACCGGATGCTTGAGAAGTTGGCAGTCGTTCAGCAGGATGAGGCCCGGTCGTTTTGCGAGTTCGTAACCTGCGAAATGGCACGAGATGTGGCTATCGCTGATTTCGTATTGATTGACTATCTCGAGGAGGCAGACTCACAAGCCGAGCGGGATGGATATATGGTCAGAGGCTCGCGTCGGCCGTACGCCGCACTGCGGCTACAGCGGTTCAGGGAATATCAAGATGAGTGGGAAAGCGGCCCGTCCGGATCTGACCTGTTCCTTAGTTGGTTCGGGACTGCTCGCCACAATATCTATCATGATTCTAGCAATTCAATTGGAGTTTATCCTTCATTCATTCCTTTGGTGTTCAACTTTATCAATCATGCGATGATTGCTATTATTCAGACGGCGACGATGCACGATTCAACACCTTATACCGATAAACGAAACATCGGTACAGGAGATGAATGGGACGACTTTGTGCTGCGTATGGAGAAGTTCAGTATTCCTAGAGACGCCTAACCCCTATATGACTCACAATGTCAAGAGGCCGTAGCTCCTCCGTGCAGACCGGCGCTATGCCTAAGTGAGCGCCATTCCTGATGGCGCCCACAAACACGTGATGATACCGGATTGACGCCACTGCCCGGGGATCGGACGATTCCAAAGTGCGTTCAAAACTTCGATGCAAACGAGGACTTTTATGAACCGTGCGGACATCTATCACTCTCACCCCGGCATTCTCGGCGGCACACCGGTGTTCACCGGCACTCGCGTCCCTGTGGACTCTCTCGTTCACCACCTCCGAACCGGGGTCACGCTTGATGCCTTCCTCGATGATTTCCCCAGTGTGAGCCGGGAGCAGGCCGAAGCGTTCTTGTCGCTTGCGCTCGAAGAAGCGTTGGAGGTTACTCCCCAGGAGGAGCCCGCCTAATGCGGGTTCTTCTTGATGAGCACTTCAACCGGCGTTAGCGGGAAACGCTTCTCCCGTCGTGTCGTAGCATCCGGTGTCCATCCCAACCAACCTTCAGATGACCGAGATCAGCGTTCGTGACCGTGTCCTCCGTGCCGTTGAGGATATGCCAGGCGATACCACGTTCGAGGACGTGATGGAGCGCGTTTACATGCTCCAGAAAATTGAGCGCGGGCGGCGGCAGACTGCGGAAGGAAACGGCGTTCCGCGTGAAGCGGCGAAGCACAATATGAAGCGGTGGCACGAATATCTGGTTCCTACAAGCTGTGATACAGCCCGCGAACGTTTTGCCAAGGGCCGAACCGCTGCCTGTCCTGAGCGTATCTCGCTAGCCTAACCTCCCGCCGCCCGTATGCCTGCTACCATTACCAAGGGTCAGATCGTCAAGGCCGTCTCCGGATTGCCGGAAGACGCGACGGTCGACGACGCCATCGAGCGCTTGCTCTTCCTCAGCAAGATTGAGCAAGGGCTGGAGCAAGCCCAACGTGGAGAGACGATCCCGCACGAGGAAGTGAAACGTCGGATCGAAACGCAGATCGCCTCGTGGCAGAAGTAGCTTGGACGCTTCGCGCACGCGCAGACCTCGAAGCCATCGGCGCATACCATGCCCAAACAGCACCGGGCTACGCCGAGGTACTGGTCCGAAAGCTCATGCATGCGGCCGAGCGCCTGGACGCCTTTCCTGCGTCGGGTCGGGTGGTGCCGGAGATCGGTGACGAGAGCCTACGCGAGGTAATCCACCGGAACTACCGGATCGTCTACATCCATCTGCCAGACGAGGACAAGGTCGAGGTACTGACGGTGTTCCATTCGTCGCGTCAGTTCGGAGGCGAGGGTTCTGAGTCTTTCTGAGGTCGGTATCCGTCAGACACCCTTACTCAGCCGTCGCCGTTCCCTTCTTCCGCCACGATATCATCGTCGTCTCCAGCGTCCCATGCCGCATCCGCTCGCGGACTTGCTCGATGGTCATCCCGTCATTCAACCAAATCAGTGCCGCCGTATGTGTTAGCGAGTGTGGGCTGATGCCGGCGCGCTTCACGTCGGCGGCTTTGAGGTGATGGTTGATGCGACCTCGGACGGAGCGCGTGTTGAGCCGGGCGCCCCGACGAGTAGTGGGCCACGGATCGGTCGCACGTTCTGCGGCCACACGCCCTGGCGCTCAATGATGGCGTACTTTCGGCGCCGTGAACAAGCCTCAGATCGTTCTCGATACCAATGTGCTCGTGGCGGGCCTCCGTTCCCAACGCGGAGCTTCATACCTGCTGCTGGATCTCGTTGGACGCGGACTCTTCGACCTTCATCTTTCGGTTCCACTGGTGCTTGAATACGAGGACGTCCTCAAGCGAGAAGTCGTCGGGCAGGTCGAGCCTTCGCCCGCGGTTGAGGCCGTCATCGATTTCCACTGTGCCGTAGCAGAGCAACACCGGATCTATTTCCTATGGCGGCCTGCGCTTCGAGACCCTGGCGACGACATGGTGCTCGAACTGGCGGTCGCCGCCCAGGCTGATTTCGTCGTTACCCACAACCTGAAAGACTATGCCGGCGTTGAACGGTTCGGCCTTCGCGCTGTGTCGCCACGAACCTTCTTGTCTGAGATCGGAGCACTCCCATGAACGCTGTCCAAATCACCCTCCCTCGTTCAATCCAGGCCTATCTCGCCGTACTGGCGGAACAAGAGGGCGTATCTGTAGAGCAATTCGTCACCTCGGCTGTAGCAGAGAAAGCTTCGGCGTTGATGACGGAGGAATATCTAGAAAAGCGTGCCGGTCGTGGTGATCGAAAGCAGTACGATGCGGCGCTGGCGACAGTACCAGATATAGAGCCGGAGGAGCACGACAAACTCTGAACCACGGCTGCAGAACGCCCATGTGGCTCCCAACGCCGAGGGTGCCTTCGCGCCGATCGCGGATCGTACATCTGCCATATTCTCTTCGGGCGTAGACGCTCGGCAGCGGCGGTCGAGCGTCCCGCCGAGATTAGTAGCCTTCGACCAGCCGTCAGACACCTTTACTCAGCCGTCGCCGTTCCATTCTTCCGCCACGACATCATCTTCGTTTCCAGCGTCCCGTGCCGCATCCGCGCGCGGACTTGCTCGATGGTCATCCCGTCATTCAACCAAATCAGTTCCGCCGTGTGCGTCAGCGAGTGAGGGCTGATGCCGGGGCGCTTCACGTCGGCGGCTTTGAGGCGGTGATCGATGCGGCCGCGGACGGAGCGCGTGTTGAGCCGGGAGCCCTACCGCAATTTGCGTCATGAAGGTCCGCGAGGTACTGAAATTGATCAAAAGAGATGGCTGGTACCTACAATAGCATCCTCAAACAAGCCGGTCTCAAGAAATGAAATACCTCGTTGTCATCGAGCCGACTGAAACGGGGTTCTCGGCGTACTCCCCGGACTTACCGGGCTGTGTTGCCACAGGCGTCACCGAAAAAGAAGTGGAAAGGGAAATGCGTGACGCAATGGCATTCCACATGGAGGGACTCAAGCTGGAAGGCTACCCCATTCCCATTCCATCTACCCGCTCAGCGTACGTCGAAATCGCGAGCGCGGCCTGAGAGGACGTATTCACTAATCGTCTACCTCTGCCATTTCCGCCACGAGATCATCGTGGTCTCCAAGGTCCCGTGGCGCATACGCTCCCGGACTTGCTCGATGGTCATCCCGTCATTCAACCAAATTAGCGCCGCCGTGTGCGTCAGCGAGTGAGGGGTGATGCCGGCGTGCTTCACGTCGGCGGCTTTGAGGTGATGATTGATGCGGCTGCGGACAGAGCGCGTGTTGAGCCGAGCGCCCTCCGAACGATGCCCGTGGCTGACGAATAGCGGATCCTCCGGCTTCCTCAACCCACGAGCACGCAGATAGGCTTCGAGGTCGTCAGCGGCGGCTTCGTCCAGCTGAACCTGCTGGTCCTTTTCCACGCGCCCCTTGCCCCGGACCTGCAGAAACAGGCCGAGCAATTGGTGATCGAGATCGCCGCAATCGGCTCGAACAAGTTCAATTTCTGAGAGGCCCGCGTAGATCATCAATGCCATCAATGCACGGTCGCGAAGCGCAATCAGCGAATCGCCATCGACGGCCTCGAAAAGTTGCTCGATTTCGCCGGGGCTCAGCTGCTCGCGGGAATGGCTGACGGGCCGTGCGTTCCCCTTTACCGCGAGCGCAGGATTATCGCCCAGCTCGCCCGTGCTTACGAGGTACGCGCAAAACCTTCGCAGCGCCGTCAGGTAAGTTGAAACGGACGCTGGGCTGAGTCCGCGCTCATCCGAGAGGTACTTCCTGTAGGCCAACACATCTTCTTTGCGAAAGCCGAATGGGCGCTTCTGCTCCGCAAACCACCGCTCAAATTCGCTGAGCGACCGCCGATACGTGCCGACGGTTTCCGGGCTCTTTCCTTCCAAAAACGTCCCCACAAACCCGTCGATACGCTGCCGGAGCAGCGTGGGCGAGAGTTCCAATTGTAATTCAGATGACGCGGCCACGGACGCGATAACGGCTATTCCATCGGAAAGTAGGCGCGAAAAACGTGCCTTCCAACCGCGGACGCCTCGGCGAGAAGTCCCTACCTAGAACAGCACACTTTCCTTCCCGATGGCTTCCAAACTCTCCCGATACGCCTTCAAAAAGGAGGCTGCCATCGCGCCGTCAATGATTCGGTGGTCGTAGCTGAGCGATACGTACATCATCTGGCGAATCGCAATCACGTCACCGAGCGCCGGATCTTCAACGACGACGGGCCGCTTCACGATAGCTCCCGGCGAGAGGATCGCCACCTGCGGCTGATTGATGATGGGCGTGCCCATCAGCGAGCCGAGCGAACCGACGTTGGTTATGGTGATGGTGCCGCCCTGCAGTTCGTCCGGAAGCAGCTGCTTGTTGCGCGCGCGGGCGGCGAGATCCGCCACCGAATGGGCAAGGCCCGTCAAGTTTTGTTGGCCCGCGTTGCGAACGACGGGAACGAGCAGCCCCTTCGTGCCGATAGCCACGGCGATCCCGATATGAAAGTCCTTCTTCACCGTGATTCGCGCGCCATCGACGGACGAGTTCATCCACGGATGGGCGCGCATGGGCTCGATGGCCGCGTAGAGGAAATAGGGCGTGTACGTGAGCTTCGTCCCTTCGCGAGTCTCGAAAGCCGCCTTGTGCTTTTCGCGGTGGCCGACGACGCCCGTCATGTCGATCTCCGTGAAGGACGTGACGTGAGCGCTTGTCGCCTTGGAGCGGATCATATGCTCCGCGATGAGCTGGCGCATCCGGTCCATTTCGATGATCTCGACGCGGGGATCGCCCTCGGCCGATTGGCTCGGAGCCGCGGCGTGCCTCACCGGCGTGGCAGTCGGCGCAGGCGGGACGGCAGGCCGTTTCTCACGATTCTGCAGGAAGCCCATCACATCGCTTTTTGTGACGCGGCCTTCCGCGCCGGTGCCGGCGATGGCTTCCAATTCGCCCATGGAAAGCCCCTCCGTCTCCGCGATGGAACGGACAAGCGGGGAAAAGAACCGACCGTCCGAACCCCGTCGCTGAATCGGGGTGCCATCGGCGACCGGTGCGGTGACGGCTTCCATAGCCGAGCCATCACCAGAAGGTGTCGGCGGGGAAACAGGTATCGGCGCAGCCTTGGGGACCGGGGCAGAAACAGGCGTGGCCGCAGGAACTGCGACGTCCTCGCCTGTTGCAATGATGGCGATGGCAACGCCAACGTCGACTGTTTCGCCTTCGGGAACCAGGATCTCGGCAAGGATGCCAGCCGCAGGGCTTGGAATTTCCGAATCGACTTTGTCCGTGGAAATTTCCAACAGCGTCTCGTCCAACTCCACCTGATCGCCGACCTTCTTGGCCCACGAGAGCACGGTGCCCTCCATGACGGATTCGCCCATTTTGGGCATCACGACGTTTACGCGGGCACCGCCACCAGCAACCGGCGCCGAGCCGTTCTCCGCAACCGCCGGAACTAGCTCTTCGGCAGCAGGAGGCGCCGCCTCTGCAACCGGTGCTGGCTCCGGTTCGCTCACAGAAGCCGCTTCAGCAGAAACCGGATCGGTGCCTTCGGCCGCCACCTCAGCATGTACGTCCGAATCGATCACGGCGATAGGCGTACCGACATCCACCGTATCCCCCTCCTGGACGAGGATCTCGACGAGCTTGCCTGCCGATGGACTCGGGATTTCGGAATCGACCTTGTCCGTCGAAATTTCCAGCAGGGTTTCATCCAGTTCGACGACGTCACCGATCTTCTTTTTCCACTCCAGAACGGTGCCTTCCATGACGCTTTCGCCCATTTTAGGCATGACGACATTGACGCGGGCCATGGTACTTGCGGTTAGAATTCAGAAAATCCGGATGCAAAATATACCGCTCCCGATAACTGGCATGACCGACCTGCGCGCTTCTTGTTGGTTTCGCGCGAACGCGCCACGAATCCGCCGACGGCGTCAAGATCTCAGTGAGCCAGGCCAACGCAACAGCACGACGCCGACAGCGATCAACCAACCGACACCAACCGGTATGATCAGAAAACCATAGGTCAGGAGGCCCGCGCCGCCCGTCAGCATGGCTATGGCGTTCAAAACGCCCGTGGCGGCAGCTAGATACCCCCATCCAATCAACCACCGGGGTGCCCAGGTCCCAACACCGCCGGAGGCGAGGAGCGCAGGCCCAAGCCCCACCACTAGAATGGTGGCAACCCAGTCGGCGCGAGAAGCAAACCAACCGAGGGCCTTGCCGACTTCTACGGCAGCGGCGGAATCCACGCCCGCCAGCTGTACGACGACAGCAAGCCACGCCACGTACGCCCCCACCACGACCGGCACGCCTACCTGAAAGCAGTAGCGCCCAAGCACTGCTGCCGTGGGCCGACCGGCTGGGAGCTTTGAGATGAGCGTCCCGGCTGCCCCCCAAAGGATTACGCCGACAATCCACACGCTGAGATTGGCCACGAGGATGCCGCGAGCGTCCGCTGCATTGCGGAGGTAAGCGTCTATCGACCCTTCCGCGAGGGCCCTGTCGAGATCGACGCCGGAGGCCATCAGCAATATGGCACCGACTATCATCAGCAGCGCGCTCGAAATAGCGAGGTATGCCGCAACGGCGGGGCTCACCTGCGGAATCGGAAATGAATCAGGTCGGTGTTCGTGCATCGGATTGGTGCGAAATGTTGCGTGGTCGGTAGCGTGCCGGGTTTTCCGACGCGTTCGGTGTGAATCAGGTTCTAGCGCGAGAGAGAACCGAAGTAGGCATGCAGCGCCTTTAACTCGGTATCGGTCATCTGCCCGAAAAACGGGTACGGCATGAACTCGGCGTTCACCCGGCGACCGGCAGGCGTTATACCCGTGCGGAGTGATTCCTGAAATTGCGCAAGGGTCCAATTGCCCGAAGCGGTAAGATCGGGCGCAGGAGGCGACTCGGGGATCGGTGGAACGTCCATGCCCCGAGCGTCAGCCCCGTAGCAGTAATGGCACGTGACCCCGAACAAATATGCCCCGTACTCCGGGGTCGGACCGTGCTCCGGGTGAGAGGAAGGGCTTGGCTCCAGATTGACCTCAAAAGCCAGATCGAACGGTCAATCACACCCCAAATGAATCTCCGATCCCGAGGTACCAAGTTAGGAACTCAGCTTGTTGGTAATTTCGGACGTCCGCTCCTGCGGCGGCGGCGGACCTCCCTCAAGTCCTCCGATGATCGGCAGGAGCGCCTGCTGAAAGGCGTCGTTCGACTCCTTCTTGTCCCATAGCGCCACGACGAGGAACCCGTCCTCGGTCGGACCAGCGAAGTGGTGGAGCTGCCCCGGGGGCAAAGTGCCATCAGACGGATGGGCTTTGGAGATGATCGCGTCGTACTGCTCCTGGGTGCCGCCTTCGAAAAAGTGGGTGATTAGGTAGGGCATGGTTGCTTCTCCTCGTTTTGAAGGTGGGTGGGATGGCTATTCGTCAGTGTTTTCGCGGACTACATCGATCATGACATCCTGTCGAAGCCCACGCGGTCGTGCTTCTCGATTTAGTCTGCCTCTGGCTCGACGATTTCTGCAATGTACGAGCGGCTGGTTTATCAGCCATACAGAATAGTTCGGTCAATCATTCGGCTGATGTATCAAACATCCAGCCCATGATCCACCAGCGTTCGCCGTCGTGAAACAGCGTAATACTGTTGATACCCACGGCGAAGGGTTCACCGTTTTCTGTTCGCGCTGACGCGTAGCTGCTCCACACGTGCACCATGTTGCCCGATCTGTGGACTTCTCTAGCCGTCTCCCATTCCCAGAATCCTTGCTGGCGAGGTTCGTTGGTTCCGTGATAATCGTTCAGCGTGATCACGTCAACTCTCGGCGTGCCCTCCTCATTCATGCTCGCAATGGCCACCCACGCATCCAGATGATGCAGGCAACGGTCACGTTGAGCGTCAGATGCCTCGCGCTCCGGGCCCGAAATGACCTCGTAGTAGGCTTCGATGATGCTATCGATGGTAGAGACGTCGTTGGCACACGTGGTTTGGGCGAGCGTCGCGTTGGAAGCGAACAGTATCGCGGTGAGAAGGATTTGAAGCGTATGCACGGGTAGACGGTTGTTCGATGATTCCGAGCAAAGTATAGAACAGCGCCGGATTCGGCAAGAATGAAACAGCCCTGTCTCGGCAAGCGGCGGCAGGTTCTGCTGCGCCTAGCACATCGCGTCCTCGTTCGCAGTCGACGTGGGGATCGCCTGGAGCACGTCCAAGTGTTCTACGATCTTGCCGTTGCTATCGAACCGAAAGATGTCGATTCCGGTATCGTCCTCGTCGCCTGGCCACTCCTCAAAGCCGTGGAGAACAACGAAGTCTACCCCGGCAGTGACGCGCTTGAAGTGCACTCGTTTGCCGGGGTACTCCCGTTCCATCCGCTCGAAATATGCGGCGAAGGCTTCTTTGCCGCCGCCGACGTGGGGGTTGTGCTGGATGTAAACTTCACCGGCGTATAGGTCGAAGGTCTCGTTGGGACAGCGACCTTTAAACATGAGCGCATAGAAAAGCGCTGGGCGTGTTGTTTGTTTTGTTCCAGTCGTTCGGTCACCGTTAGAAATTGTGGATCCAGGGGTGTGTCGGACTTAGGGGTTTCCCGGCGGGTCTGGACAGGCCATCACGAGCCGAGTGGGACTAGGTAACGAAAAAGAGCGGAGATACGGGCCGAGTGACTGGCGCCGCAATTGAATCTGCCTAAGTCCGACAGACCCCTAGCGCGAGAGAGAACCGAAGTAGGAATGCAGCGCCTCCAACTCGGTATCAGTCATCTGCCCGAAAAACGGGTACGGCATGAACTCGGCGTTCACCTGGCGACCGGCAGGCGTTATACCCGTGCGGAGTGATTCCTGAAATTGCGCCAGGGTCCAGTTGCCCGAGGCGGTGAGATCGGGGGCAGGAGGCGACTCGGGGATCGGTGGAACGTCCATGCCTCGAGCGTCAGCACCGTGGCAGTAATGGCAAACCGCCCCAAACAAATAAGCCCCGTACTCCGGGGTCGGACCGGGCTCCGGGTGAGAGGAAGGGCTCGCTTCCAGATTGACCTCCAAAGCCGGATCAAACGGTCCTGCAGCGATCAGCCGGCCCATCGTTTTGATTTGTGTGGCACCTGGCTCGTTTTCGACTGCGGGCACGGAACGGATGTAGGAAATCAAAGCGGAGACATCGTCATCCGCCAATCCGTGGTACGCAGCCGCGGGCATGACGATGAGCGACGTTCCATCGCCGCCGACGCCATGGCGGATGGCGTGTTCTAACTGCGCGTCCGTCCGTTGGCCACCAATTCCTGACGGTGTCAGATTCGGAGCGACAACACGAAACGGTGGCGCGTCGAACAGTTCCTTGCCGCTCAGATCCTGGCCGTGACAATCGACGCACCCAAGCGTCGCGGCAAGATGGGCGCCCTGAGCCAGGGAGGTCGAATCGTCGGACACGTTGAGGGCTACATCCGGTAGTTCGTAGGTCTCGCCGATTTTCGAGCCGCCGATCATGTACATCGCAAATCCGGCGATGAGGAGAAGAACAAGGAGGCCACCGAGTAAGCGGGCGGTCCATTTGAGAGCGTTGCGCATGGCGGATCTGAGGGAGGTTGCGGTGGGCAGGGACAATGGATATTAGCGCGCGGCGGATATACCAATCAACTGCCGACGCTTCTTCACTACAGGCGACATTCTAGACTCGACACCCTCAGTGGACGCAAAAAGCCCCGCCGTGCAATCGCAAAGCGGGGCTTGAAATGACGAGACGTCCGCGCTAGCGGACAATCGCCTCAGAGCCGGTCCCGTCCGCGCTCGTCCCGACCACGACGATCTCAGAAACATACGAGTAACCAGCCGGAATGGAGCCTGCAATATCTGCGTCCAGCTCGGCCTTGGCCTCCACGGAGGGAACCTCTCCACCGAGCGCGATCACATCGCCGTCCAGCACAAGTGCTGCGTTGCGAACGCGACCTGCAAAACCGAACATCCCACCAATCATTTCACCCATTCCCTCGCGGGTAGTCGAGGCATCCACCGATAGTTCGTCACGAACAACAACATTCGGGAAGACGCGACGGACGTTGTCAAGAAGTGATGCCCGCGTAGCCTCGTCGGCAACCGCGCCGCGGAGCACGACGGAGCCATCCTCCATTACGAATGAGAAGTCAGAAGCAACGCCAACAACGCCGGGCCGGACGATCTCGGCTTGCCCGATGGGACCGACGCTCGGAGTTGGGGCATCCGTGCCAGCAATCAGCGGAGCAATGACGAGCGCGACGACAGCAATGAGCTTGACGAGGATGTTCAGGCTCGGGCCGGATGTGTCCTTGAGTGGGTCGCCCACAGTGTCGCCAACGATCGCAGCTTTGTGAACCTCTGTACCCTTGCCATAATCAACGCCGTCGAACGTCACGCCGCCTTCAATACGCTTCTTGGCGTTATCCCACGCGCCTCCGGCATTGGACTGGAAGATCGCCATCAGCACGCCGGAAACGGTAACGCCGACGAGCAAGCCGCCCAGCATCTCCTTGTCGATGAAGCCGATCGCAACCGGCACGATTAGCGCGAGGAGGCCTGGCGCGATCATTTCACGGAGAGCAGCTCTGGTCGAGATGTCGATGCACCGTGCGTGGTCGGCCTTCGCTGTGCCCTCGCGAAGACCAGGAATTTCGGCGAATTGACGGCCGACTTCCTTGATCATATCCGCAGCAGCGCGGCCAACCGCAGCCATGGCCATTGCCGAGAAAACGAAGGGAAGCATCGCGCCGAGAAGGACGCCCGCGAGAATCTGCGGATTGGCTACGTCGATGGACTCGATACCTGCCTGCTGCATGAACGCCGCGAAGAGCGCCAACGCAGTGAGCGCCGCAGAGCCGATCGCGAAGCCCTTACCGATCGCGGCCGTCGTGTTGCCGACGGCGTCCAGCTTGTCGGTCCGTTCGCGTACTTCCGGCGGAAGGTCGGCCATCTCGGCGATGCCACCCGCGTTGTCAGAAATTGGGCCGTAGGCGTCAACCGCGAGCTGAATACCCGTTACTGAGAGCATTCCGAGCGCCGCGATGGCAATGCCGTACAACCCGGCAAATTCGAATGCGCCGATGATGGCGAAGACGAGCACGACCGTTGGGATGCCCGTGGAGTACATCCCCACACCAAGCCCCGCAATGATGTTCGTTGCCGAGCCTGTAACGCTTTGGCGCGCGATGCCCATGACCGGCGACCGCTCGGTTGACGTGTAAAACTCGGTGACGAGGCCAATGAGCGTTCCCGCCGCCAATCCAATAAGCACGGCGAAATAAATACCGTTGGCCGTATACGTGAACTCGCCGACAATGGGGGTCGTCGCCGTGAACTCGCCCGGCATCATCCAGTTGATGATGAAATAGGAAAGGACGGCCATCAGTCCTGCCGCGCCGAACTCGCCAACATTAAGGCCGTGTTGCGGGTTACCGCCCTCCTTCACATGAACAAAAAAGGATCCGACAATCGACACGATGATGCCGACGGCAGCTATAACCAGCGGCAGCAAAACAGCGGAGAGTTCCATTCCCCCTGCCCCTAATACAGCCGGAATCAAAGCCGCGCCGAGGACCATCGTACCGATGATCGAACCGACGTAGCTCTCGAAGAGGTCGGCCCCCATGCCGGCCACGTCGCCAACGTTGTCGCCAACGTTGTCGGCTATGGTCGCGGGATTGCGCGGGTCGTCTTCCGGGATGCCTTCATAGACTTTCCCGGCGAGGTCGGCCCCCACATCGGCGGCCTTCGTGTAGATACCGCCTCCTACGCGCGCGAAAAGAGCAATGGACGACGCGCCTAGCGAGAAACCGGCGAGCACGTTGATCACCTTCGCAATGTCCCAGGCCGTGATACCGTCGTAGGCGAGAAACAACCCACCAAGCCCGAGGAGCCCTAGCCCAACAACGGAGAGCCCCATAACAAGGCCGCCGGAGAATGCCACGTTTAGCGCGGGCCCAAGTCCTGTCCGTGCGGCATGCGTCGTGCGCACGTTGGCCTTCGTCGCCACGCGCATGCCGATGTTGCCTGCCAGCCCGGAGCAGAAAGCACCGGTCACAAACGAGACGGCAATCATCCACGAGGAATCCGCACGACCCATGTTTGCAAAGGCAAGAAGCGCAGCAACCGCCGCGACAAACACCACGAGAACGCGGTATTCGCGTTTCAGGAACGCTCGGGCACCTTCGGCGATGTCCTTGGCGATATCCGCCATCTTGTCCGTGCCGACGTCCTGTTTCGCGATCCATTGCGCCCGCAGAAAGGCATAGCCCAGGGCTACAATTCCGGACGCTGGAACGAGAAGGGCAAGTAGCTGTTGGGTCTCCATAAGGGAGTTAGAGGTTTATTGGATAGGTTTAGTACGTATTACGAAATACGCAATACTTTATTTGTTTCGCTTGTTCAGAGAGTGCTCACGGCCGTTTGTTGTAGCGGTTCATTGCGGTCAACATGCCGTCGCGGACGAAGGTGAGCGCGGCGTCCGTCGCCGTCTCAAAGGCCACTTCAATGCCAGGTTTTTCTTCATCGCGAAACGGTTCGAGCACGAAGCGCACCTGGCCGCCGCGCGAAAAGCTATCCCCTATCCCCACGCGCAGGCGGGGAAAATCCGTCGAATTAAGGTGGTCGATGATGCTCTGGATTCCGTTGTGGCCGCCCGCGCTACCTCGCTCGCGCAGACGAATCGACCCCAACGGCAACGCGATATCGTCGTAGATGACGAGGATGTCTTCCGGCTTCAGCCCATATCGGCGGAGCAGCGCCTGAAACGCCTGGCCACTGCGGTTCATAAATGTCATCGGCTTTGCTAGAGCAATCGGACGGCCTTTCCATCTTCCTTCCCCGAGGATCGACGCGGCCACAGCATGTTGCATCGTGATGCCCATACGCGCGGCAACGCGGTCCACGACCATAAACCCCGCGTTGTGCCGCGTGTTTTCATAATCGGGGCCGGGATTTCCCAGGCCGATGATCAGCCGATTTGCTCGGGCCATGGGATCCGTCTCGGCGAGGTCTGTAGCGTGAGCCTTGACGTCGGCTCCACGCCAACGCAGAGGCCATAAACGCCCAAACAGGCCGGAGCGCGACCTGCGCTCCGGCCTGTTTGGATCGTTGGAATTGGAGGGCACGAAGCCTTACTCGGCTGAGTCTTCGCCGGAATCCCCTTCCGCCTCGTCCAATCCACCAGCGTCGGCACCGGCACCCGACAACTCAAGAGCCGATTCAGCGTCCGGCTCAACCTCAACGCGCGGTGCGGCGACGTTGACCAGGGTCATCGACGGATCCGTCAGCAACTCTACATTTTCGCCAAACGTGAGATCGGAGACGTGAATGGAATCGCCAATATTCAATCTGGAAACGTCGACGATGATTTGGCCCGGGATGTCTATTGGCAGGCATCGAATCTCTAATTCGGTGAGCGGCTGCGAGAGATTTCCGCCATCCTTGACGCCTTTGGCGAGCCCTTCGAGATGGATCGGCACCGTGATGGTGATTGCCTCGCCGCGTGTCAGCGCCTGGAAGTCGAGATGGATGGGAGCGTCTGTGACAGGGTGAAAGTCGATCTTCTTTACAATGCACTCGTGGGCTTCACCCGCGACCGATAGCGACACCAGATAGGCCTGCGCCGTGTGGATAAGCGGGCGCAAATCGAGTGCGGACGCACTAAAGTGGACGGGCTCCGTGTGGCTTCCATAGAGGACGCACGGGACGCTTCCTTCGCGGCGAAGTGCCCTTGCCGTGCTCTGGCCTACTTGGCGCGCTTTGACGTCGAGATTGATTGTTTGCATGAGATTTCGGAAGTCGTCGGGTTATGCGAAACGCCTGGCCGGGCATTCTACTGCCAAAGCAACGCCCGGATTGCGAAGAGCTATTCAACAAAAAGGGTGGAAATGGACTGGTCGGCGTAGATGCGATGGATGGCATCGGCGAAAAGGGGTGCCACGGAAATGACGTGGATCTTACTGCTCGCCTTCTTCAGAGGTACGGTATCAGTGACGATGAGGCGGGACAGTTCGCTGGCCTCGATCCGCTCGACAGCGGCCCCGGAGAGCAGCGGGTGCGTGCAAAATGCCTGGATGTCCAGAGCGCCTGCCTCTCGGAGAGCCTTCGCTGCGGAGCAAAGAGTTCCAGCTGTATCGACCATGTCGTCGATGAGGAGGCAATTCCGGCCCTCAATATCGCCGATGATGTTCATGACCTCCGCAACGTTCGTTTCTGGCCGACGCTTGTCAATCAGCGCAAGATCGGCACTCAGACGCTTGGCGTAGGCACGAGCGACTTTGGACGCGCCGACATCCGGCGCAACCACCACGAGGTTTTCCATCGGTTGCATCGCGAAGAACTCCTCGAATACGGCGCTACCATAAAGGTGATCGACCGGAATGTCGAAGAAGCCCTGGATCTGCGATGCGTGCAAATCCATCGTCAGCACGCGGTCCACGCCAGCCGTCGTGAGCATATTCGCCATCAGGCGGGCCGTAATTGGGACGCGTGGCTGGTCCTTTCTGTCCTGCCGGGCGTAGCCGAAGTACGGGATCACCGCTGTTACCCGGGCGGCGCTGGCACGCCGCGCCGCGTCGATCATCAGCAACAGCTCCATCCAGTGCTCAGCAGGAGGCGGGGTTGACTGAATGATGAAGAGCTCGGCGCCGCGAATCGATTCCTCATAACGGACATAAACCTCGCCATCAGCGAAGTTGCGGATGCTCACCTGCCCCAACTTGCTTTCCTGCCCCAGCTGCTTTCCGTAGGCTTCCGCAATGCGCTCGGCCAACGCCGGGTTGGCGCGGCCTGCAAAAAGCGAAACGGGAAGGCTGTTGGAAGCTGACATGACCGATCAGTCGAATCTAGTTAGTCACGAGTTGCCCGAGGGCGAACGCACAGCGTTCGCGGCGCGGGATGCGCGGGGCCTGGGCAGATTGCTCAGAAAACAACCAGAAGACGTTAAAGCGTGATCTGGGAAGGTGTTGCCCGAGGGCGAACGCACAGCGTTCGCGGCGCTGGATGCGCGGGGCCTGGGCAGATTGATTCGAATGCAACCAGAAGAAATTGTAGCGGAAGAAATTGTTGAGTTGCCCGAGGAGGATTCGAACCTCCACGACCACTTCCAAAGAGTGATGTGCTGCCATTACACCATCGGGCAAAGCGACCGACACCACGGGCTGGTTGGAATCGGCTGAGAACCGAAAAAATACAGGTTCACGTGCAGGGCGTTCAACGAATATGCCGTGTGCAAATCAGATCCGTCCTGTCACGGATCGGGGCAGCCGTGCACTTTCCGAAAAATCCGGTCCTGTACGTCGATTCGGTGTCGTAGCCGTGCTAGGTTCTCCCGAAGTGTTGCCTCTTTCCGGCGTTTCTTGCTCTGCTCCGCATCCCAGACCTGCCACGACGGCCCGTATTGACGTTTTCTCCTCTACAAACGGCCCCATCTCCTGACGAGCGGAACGCTATCGGCGTCCTTGGCGGACTTGGCCCGTACGCGGGGCTCGACCTCGTCCGCGCAATATTCAACGAGACCGACGCGGGTAGTGATCAAGAGCACCTGCCAGTCACGTTAATATCATATCCCGGCCGATTCCCCGATCGCAGCATGTGGATTGCCAACCCGGAGACTGCGCCGAGCCCCGTGCCGGCAATGGTCGAGGTCCTTAGGCGATTGCACCTTGCCGGATGTTCGATCGTGGGCATTCCCTGCAACACCGCTCACGCGCCAATCCTTTTCGATCGGTTGCGCGAGGCCATGGAGATCGAAGGACGTACGATCAGAATCCTTCACATTGTGGACACCATCATCGATATGATCCGGATCCGGACGCCGGATGCTCGGACAATTGGCGTGCTCGCCACGGATTCCTCCATCGACAATCGCCTGCACCAGCTTGGGCTTGAAATGGCGGGAATTGCCGCCGTCGTTCCCGATTCGGACATCCAAAGCGCCGTTCAGGCGTCTATCTTCGACGGCGTTTGGGGCCTGAAAGCGAAGAGCATGCCGCCCTCCGATCGTGCCCGCGCCGCCCTGCTCGCGGGCGTTGAACACCTCGTCGAAAAAGGTGCCGAGGCTGTCATCCTCGGCTGCACGGAGCTACCCCTTGCCGTCCCCGAGTATGAGCTGGCGGGTACCCCCTTGATCAGCTCGACGCGTGCGCTTGCGCGCGGACTAATTCGAGCGACCCACCCTGACCAGCTACGTCCATTGGACGAAGCGACGGTATCGTGAGATCGCGATACAAAATGTTATCGGGATTGTCCACGCGCTTAGGTGTTCGCGCGTTCGTCTATCTACCGCTCCTCTTTTGTACTCGAATCGCTGAGAACCGGCGTCCACATCCTTTGCCGTACACATGATAGGATGGCCGCATACGATGGGAATGACCACCGTATTTTTCGCACAACCTCGCGTACCCTTGGAGATTGTCCTGATCCCACCGATAACACGTGGGTTCGAACGCCTTGGCGCGTTTGCTGGACTTTTGGGATGGTCGAGCGGGCCAGAGATGACATAGAACGCTCATGCTAAAAGAGAAAAGCCAAGCGCTCCAACGTGGGTTGTTCGTCGCCGACCTCGTCCTTATCGGCATAGCGTGGATCGTCGCGTTTTACGTTCGGTTCCGGCTTCTCGATGTCAATTCCACCAGTGTCGCAGAGACATTGTCGAGTGTTCTACCCCTCACGGTCGGGCTGTACGAGGTTGCGCTTTCCACCTACCTGCGGTTCCTTCCGGCCGTACTTGTGCTCTGGGGCGCAATATTCCTGCTCTCGGGGCTGTATGAAACACGCCGCGCACAGCGACTCACGCTTGTCATTTTTGCCGTTGCCAAGGCCGTTTTCCTCGGGCTCGTCGCCTCAATAGCCGCCGTATTTTTTTACCGTGAGTTTCAATTTTCGCGCGTCCACATGTTGTTGTTCGGGGTGATGTCCTCGTCGCTGTTGGTGGGCGTTCGGCTGACCATTTTCGTTGCTCTCCGCCGCGCGCGCCAACAGGGAAGGAACGTGCGGCGCGTGCTGATTGTGGGTGCCGGCGTGGCCGGGGAACGACTGGCGGCAGCCTTTCGGCACTACCCCTGGATGGGCATCGACGTGGTTGGGTTCCTCGACGACAAGCAGGATACAGTCCTTCTCGGCTCGGCTCTGGACAGGGCTCAGCGCACCGGCCCCGCTGCCGAGATCCTCGGCCCGGTGGACGCCATCGGCGAGGTGCTGGACGGGCTGGCCGAGCGCGGCCGGTCGGTCGATCTCGTCTATGCCGCCCTTCCGTTGTCAGCCGTGCACAAAATTGAAAGCATCGCCGACGCAGTTTCGCGACGGACTGCCAACATGTGCCTCGTCCCCGATCTCTTCCACCTTGATCTCCTTCTGAACAGCCGGATCTCGGATATTGATGGCCTTCCGATTATCCACCTGATCGACGAGGCACCGTTCGACATCCGCCATATCGTGAAACGCGCCATTGATATCGGCTTTTCGGCACTGGCAATCCTGCTGTTGTCTCCTCTATTCCTTGCCCTCTCGATTGCCGTCAAGCTCTCTTCGCGCGGGCCCGTTTTCTACAGACAGGAGCGCATGGGCCTGAACGGACATTCGTTCACAATCCTCAAGTTTCGTTCGATGCCCGTTGGGGCTGAGGCCAAGACGGGAGCGGTTTGGGCTGAGGATGGCGAAAATCGCGCGACCCCGACGGGTGCCTTTCTCCGTAAGTCCAGCCTGGACGAGTTGCCTCAGTTCTTCAATGTATTGAAGGGAGACATGTCGGTGGTCGGGCCGCGGCCAGAGCGGCCAGTTCTGATCGAGAACTTCCGGCATGAAATCCCGGGCTACATGCTGCGCCACAAGATGAAAGCCGGGATCACAGGATGGGCGCAGGTCAACGGTTGGCGAGGCAATACAAGCCTCGAGAAGCGTATACAGTACGATCTATACTACATCCAGAACTGGTCCCTTTGGCTCGACGCGAAGATCATGGCGATGACCGTGATGAAAGGCTTCGGCCATGAAAACGCATATTAGAATGATGAAGGGTGAACGATGAAGGCTGAAGAGTCGTCCGGCGACCATCAAGAACCACAAGACATTGAGGAACGAACCCTAGCGTATGCCGCGCGGGCAGTGAACCTGTTTCGTGTTTTACAGGACCAGGATGATCGGGCTGGTTGGATTGTTGGGAATCAGTATTTGCGAGCGGCCGTTTCCATTGGCGCAAACGTATCGGAAGCCCGTTCCGGCGAATCACGGAGGGACTTTGTGCACAAGCTGCAGATATCCCAGAAGGAAGGCCGAGAGTGCCTTTTCCACCTGAAACTCTTGGCTCTCTCCAACATCCTTCCTGCACACCGGCTCGATCCGCTCATTGGCAAAACCCGCGAGATCGTTGCCATCATCACAACCACTATCTAAAACACAACGCGCAACGACTAGGGGTCTGTCGGACCTAGGCAGATTCTACTGCGGCGGCGGTTAATCGGCCCATTTCTCCGCTCTCTTTCGTTACATAGTCCCGCTATGCGCCTCAAAAGAGCGAACAACTGGTCTCGATTTCCCACTCGCCCCGCAACGAACCCCTAAGTCCGACAGACCCCTAGCGACAAAGTTCAGCGTTCATCCTTCAGCGTTCATCGTTTCCTGTGCTCTATCTCCAAAACCTCCACCTCGCTTTTGGCGGCGACCCGATCTTCGATGGGCTCACGTGGACCATCAAGCCGGGGCAGCGGATTGGCCTGATCGGGCCGAATGGCGCCGGGAAGACGACGCTGCTGAGAATCCTCGCCAAACAACAACATGCCGACGCTGGCGAAGTGACGTTAGAGGGAACGACGAGCGTTGGTTACCTCGCTCAGGACGTTCAGGAGATGGATCTGAATGGCAGCCCGCTCAGCGAGGCCCTCCATGCGTTCGATGAGATCCGTGAGCTGGAAAAGGAAGAAAAGCAGCTTGGTGCCAAAATGGAGGCCCATGCAGACCACAAGTCGGCGGCGTATATGAAGCTGGTGGCACGGTTCGACCAGGTCCATTCGCAACTGCTGGCCCATGAGTCGCATACGATGGAAGCGCGCACGGAGGCTGTGCTGCACGGTCTTGGTTTCTCCATCGAAGAAATGCACCGACCGCTCAACACGTTCTCAGGCGGTTGGCGCATGCGGGTGGCACTCGCCATGATCCTGTTGCGTCGGCCAACGGTGCTCCTCCTCGACGAACCGACCAACCACCTCGACATCGAGTCCATCGACTGGCTGGAAGGCTACCTGAGGAGCTACCCCGGTGCTGTCGTCGTTGTCTCGCACGACCGCTACTTCCTCGACCGGATGACGACGCGCATCGCGGAACTCGCGAACGGGCGAGTTGAGGAGTACGCAGGCAATTACACCTTTTATTTGCAAGATCGCGAAGAGCGACGCGCATTGCAGCAGGCCTCGTTCGACAACCAGCAAAAGCTCATTGCGGAGACCGAGCGATTCATCCAGCGGTTCCGCGCCAAAGCGACGAAAGCCAAGCAAGCGCAAAGCCGAATCAAAATGTTGGAGAGGCTGGAACGGCTTCAACCGCCGCCCTCCGATGACGCCGCCATTCATTTTCGCTTCCCGTCCGCGCCAGCCTCTGGGCGGGTGGTGGTGGAGCTTTCGAGGTTTTCAAAATCCTACCCCAATAGCAAGGGCAATGACACGGCAGTTTTCAAGGATGTTGAGCCACTGATTGTTGAGAAGGGCGATAAGATTGCACTGGTTGGTAAGAATGGCGCGGGCAAGTCGACGCTGGCGCGGATGCTGTTGGGAACAGAGCCCTTCGATGGCAAGCGCGCGCTTGGCCACAAAGTGGTGGATGCCTTTTTCGCGCAGCACCAGGCTGAGGCCCTCAACCCTTCGTTCGACGTCCTGACCAGCCTCCGGGAGGTCGGGCGCGGCCAGTCCGAGACGGAGCTACGCTCGCTTCTCGGAGCATTTCTCTTTCGTGGTGATGACGTCTTCAAGTCTGTCAGCGTCCTTTCCGGAGGCGAGCGAAGCCGTCTGGCCCTGGCCCGTACGCTGCTTTCCCCCGCCAACTTCCTCATCCTCGACGAGCCTACAAACCACCTCGATATCGCGTCGAAAAATGTGCTCGCAGAGGCATTACGCCAATATTCAGGCTCTTTCGTGCTGGTGAGCCACGACCGATATTTCATCGACCAAACCACGACGAAGACGTGGTACGTAGAGGACGGCACCGTGAAGCGATACGTTGGTTCCTATTCGGATGCGCAGTGGCAGCGCCAGCACGGCACCGCCGCCGGGCTCAAGTCTTCCAACGTCGGCTCAGTTTCCGAACCGTCAAATCAGACACCTTCCACGAACGGCACGAAGGCAAAGGCACCGTCCGTCAAGAAGACCAAAGAGCAGAAGCGAGCCGAAGCTGAGGCCCGTAACGCGCTTTTCCAAGCAATGAAAGGGGACGGGAATGTGGACCCGGCGATACTTGAGCCCGACCAGCAGCGCCGCGCGCTCGAAGTGCTTGAGGCCGAGATAACCGACAAGGAAGCAAATAAAGAGGCGCTGGAGCGGATCCTGGCAGATCCGACGCTTTATCAGGATCCAACACGATTTTCGACCGAGATGGCACGCTTCGCAGCAGAAGAGCAGGCGCTGAAGGCGCTCTACAAACGCTGGGAACAGCTTGCCGAGCAGGTCGCCACACAGCCCGGCTAATCATGTTTGTAGATCTCAAGTGGTTCGACGAAAACGGCGGCAACCATGGCGTTCACAACGGCGGCGGCGATTTGAGGTGGTGGTACAACCCCGGCGGGCCAAACGGTCGGTTTGGCGAGGTGGGCAGCGATCAAACTCTGGAAGATTTCCGCGCCTCGGGACCGCCGTTTCCGATGCCGGCCGAAATTGAGGAGAAATTGAGGGCCGCGCTCAACGCCGGTGACGTACGTGCGATTAACCTGGATTGGCCCGACGGCTACGGTGTTAGCGGCGTTCATACGAACGAGGGGCATATGCTTTGGTGGAGTCGTCCCCCCGGCCCGGAAGGTCGCTTTGGGGAAGTTGGCAGCGCCCAAAGCTTTGAAGATTTCAATACCTCGGGGCCGCCGTTTCCCATCCCGGCGGAGATCGAGGCAACGCTTCGCGACGTTTTTGGCCAAAAGGACCAATAGACAACGGGGCCCACGCATTTTGCTGCGCGACATTTCGCGTCCTTACGCAGCAACCGACGCTTCCACACTCTTCATCAACGACCGAAATATCACCGCGCCATCTTCCGATCCATTCCCGAGGATTGCTTCGACGCACCTCTCGGGGTGGGGCATCATGCCCATCACATTGCCTTCCGCGTTGATGATGCCGGCGATGTTTCGCGCTGAACCGTTGGGGTTGGATGTCGGCGCCAAGTTGCCTTTGGCGTCGCAATACCGGAAGACGATCCGGTTTTTGCGCTCCAGCTCGTCCAGCGTAGCCTCGTCGGCGGTGAAGTTGCCCTCGCCATGGGCAATCGGAATGTTGAGGACCTGGCCCGTCGCGGCTTCGCTCGTGAAGGGCGTGGCGTTGTTTTCAACGCGGAGATGCACGTCTTTGCACACAAACCGTAGCGACGCATTGCGCATCAGCGTTCCCGGGAGGAGTCCCGCCTCGCAGAGCACCTGGAAGCCGTTGCATACACCCAGCACCAACCCGCCGTTGTTGGCGAAGCGGATCACGTCTTTCATCACCGGTGAGAACCGCGCGATGGCGCCCGCGCGGAGGTAATCCCCGTAGGAAAACCCGCCCGGCACGATCACCACATCGGCGTCGCCAATCGTCTCTTCCTTGTGCCAGACGAACGTGGCCTCCTGCCCCAGGACGTGCTTCGCCGCGTGGTAGGCGTCGTGGTCGCAGTTGGAGCCGGGGAATACGAGAACAGCGAACTTCACGAGAGGTCGTTTGGGCGTGTGCACAGGCAGAAGTAATCTACGCTGCCTGGGTTCGTTAGCGCCTCGGCCGGCTTCCTCCTGCCAATCTCCGAACCTCCCGTGATCCCCCGCGAACTCTTCCGCAAAATCCGCCACGTCGAGATCCGGACAAAGGGGTTGGTCGAAAACGTCTTTGGCGGCGAATACCACTCGGCGTTTAGAGGTAGCGGGATCGAATTCTCCGAAGTTCGGCCGTATCAGTTCGGCGACGACGTGCGCTCTATCGACTGGAACGTTTCCGCGCGGATGGGCGAGCCCTACATCAAGCTTTTCGAGGAAGAGCGCGAGCAAACGCTGCTGTTGATGGTAGACATTTCGGGCTCGGAGGATTTCGGATCGGGCGGAACGGCCAAGCGTGAGGTTGCCGCTGAACTCTGCGCGGTGCTGGGTTTCTCGGCGATCCGCAACAACGACAAAGTGGGGCTGCTGATGTTCTCGGACAAGATCGAGCGCTTCGTACCACCGATGAAAGGGCGCAGACATGTTTTGCGGATCATCCGGGATCTGTACGTACACGAACCGGCATCAAAGGGGACGAACATCCGAGCCGCGCTCGACCATGCCCACCGTACGCTGAACCGAAGGTCCATCGTGATCCTTGTCAGCGATTTCCTCGACCGTGATTACGACACGGCGCTTCGCACGCTCGCGCAGAAACACGACGTCGTTGCCATCCGGCTGCTCGACCCGCGCGAGGAGGCGCTCCCCAAAGTGGGCTTGCTTTCGCTGATGGACGCTGAAACCGGCCGCCCCGTGCTCGTGGATACATCCAGCAAAGCCGCGCGCAATGCGTTCTCGGCCCGCGCCGCCGATCGCGAGGCGGTCGTGCAATCGACATTGAAAAAAGCGCGCGTGGATTCGGTAACGGTCCGCACGGACGGCGACTACATCGAGCCGCTCGTAGCATTCTTTAAACGGCGGAATAGGGTGCGGCGATGAGAAGCATTGGGTTTGGGACTTTAGGCTGCGCGCTCCTGATGTCCGTCCACCCATTGCGTGCACAGGAGGCGCGGCTAAGCATTTCGGTTGATAGTGTTTTCGTCGGTGAATGGTTTGAACTGAGCGTCTCTGTTGCGTCCTCGGCAGGAAGCACCGTCGCGTTTCAGGAGGTTCCCGATGGCGACGCGGAGACCGGTCCACTCCTTTCCTTCGGCGATGCCGAGGTTTTTTCGGCGCGTCGGCTGCCGCCCAGAATCGAGAGTGGGACTCGCGTGGATAGCCTCGTCTACACGGCGGCGACATTCGCGCTGGATAATGCCGCCGTCGGACCCGTTCCGGTAGATCTGGTGGTGGGCGGAGACACAATCACCGTTCGGTCCAATACGATTGCGCTGCCCGTTCGTTCGGTGCTGTCGGGGGATGAGGGCGAACTCCGGCCCCCGGGGCCGCCATCCATTTTTCCAAATCCACTTTGGGTCTGGGTGCTGCTTGGTTTGGGGATCCTTCTCGCAGCAGGGCTGCTTTTCTGGCTTTGGCGACGGTCGCGCGCACTCGGAAAATCTGTCGCGCCAAGGCTCGCACCCTACCCCGAGGCATTCCAGCGGCTCGCCGGACTTGCGATTCCGCAGACCGAACCCGCAATCAAACCCTTCTACGTGGAGTTGTCGGATCTCCTACGCACGTACCTCGCGCGCACGCTGGATGTGCCAGCGCTCGAACTCACTACGCGCGAGCTATCCGACGCGCTCGCATCCAACGGTCGTGTTCCTGAAGCAGCCTTGAAAGACATCCGTGGCGCACTTCGCGTCGCTGACCTTGTGAAGTTCGCCGACGTGCGGCCAGACGATGAAGCCCACACCCTGGCTCTCAGGAAGACCCGCGAGGCGGTGGACCTGGTGGAGGTGGCGGCTCGTCCGCCCGACATCGTTCCGGAAAAGCCTTCCGCTTCCGTCCGGACCGACAATGGACAGCTGACGAGGGACGGATGACGGTTGGCGGACAGATAGTCCCTCAGCCCCCACTTCTCACTTTTCACTTTTGACATCAATGCCCGGCTTCTCCGCAACGCTTCTCGAACGCCTGGCCGTTGCAAAACGCGTCGCTGTGCTCACTGGAGCAGGCATTTCGGCAGAGAGCGGTGTGCCGACGTTTCGCGACCCGGACGGCCTTTGGCAGCAATTCCGGCCGGATGAACTTGCGAACGTCCGGGCCTTCCTGAATAACCCCGTCCTTGTCCAGAGCTGGTACGCGCATCGCAGGAACGTCGTGGAGGAAGCCGAACCAAACGCAGGGCACTTCGCGCTGGCAGAGATGGAGCGGATGATGTTGGGACGCGACGGCGAGTTCCTCCTCGCCACCCAAAACGTCGATGGACTGCACGCCCGCGCCGGCTCCGGAAAACTCATCGAACTGCACGGCTCGCTCGCCCGCTCTTACTGTATCGACTGCGAACGACCTGCCACGAAGGCCGAGTTGGCAGCTATTGAATCGGGGGAAACAGCTTCGTGTCCAGCATGCGACGGGCTTCTCAGGCCGGCGGTTGTCTGGTTTGGCGAAATGCTGCCCGAGGGTGCGATGGAGTCTGCCGCAGAAGCCGCTTCAAGATGCGATGTCTTCCTTGCGATCGGCACGAGCGCGGTTGTTTACCCGGCGGCCAGCCTGCCGCTCATCGCCCGCGAGAACGGGGCATACGTCGCCGAGATCAATCCGCAACGCAGTGACATCGCCTCGCGCCTGAACGAACACATCGCGGGAAAAGCAGGCGAAGTTCTGCCGAGATTGATTGAAGCCGTCCGTCAACATGTGCGTTCGTGATTTCGCAATCTCCCGCACCGGCTCAATTTGGGTGCGATTTTTTTCCTACTTCGCGCTGGCTGATTATCTAGCAACAGCCCACCTCTCCATCCTCCTCACAATCGCCCGCGTACGCCCTTACCCTTCGCCCTTTTCACCCTCACCCTACTTTCCCCCTTTCTCCCTCTCCCCCTTTCTCCCTCGCCCCCTTTCTCCCTTTCCCCTTCACCCTCTTCCTTTCCATTGACCTTCGCTCAGCCCGTCTTTCTTCTTGGCCTCGTCGCCGTGCCGTTGTTGGCGTGGGCGGCGTGGAAACAGTCGCAACGGGCGACGCCCGGACTACGCTATTCGGCCACGGCCGACGCCGAGGGGCTGCCGAGGACCTTGGGAACGCGGTTGCGAAACCTCCCGGCCATACTGAGTCTTCTCGCGCTGGCCCTTGCACTGACGGCGCTGGCGCGTCCGCAGCTCCGAGACGTCACGATCGAGCGCACGGCGGAAGGCATCGACATCGTTCTCGTGCTGGACGTCTCCACGTCGATGACGGCCCAGGATTTCTACCCCAACCGATTCGAGGCCGCAAAAGTTGTCGCCGGCGATTTCATCCAGGGCCGTGTCTCGGATCGCATCGGGCTTGTGGTCTTCGCCGCGCAAGCCTACACGCAAGCGCCGCTGACACTGGACTATCCCTTCCTCCGGCGGATGCTCTTCGACGTGCGCATGGGCCTCATCGAGGACGGAACGGCCATTGGAACCGCGCTGGCCACCGCCACAGCGCGTCTTCGCGAAAGCGACTCCGAAAGCAAAGTCATCATTCTCCTCACCGACGGACAGAACAACCGCGGCGAAATCGACCCGACGACCGCTGCTGAAGTTGCCCACGCGATTGGCGTCAAGATTTATGCGATTGGAGTTGGCGGCGAAGGTGGGCAGGCCGGTGGTGGAATTTTCGGGCCGTTCATGCAGGTGCCGGAGGTTGACGAGGCCACGCTGCGCGAAGTCGCCGCAAAAACCGGCGGTCGCTATTTCCGCGCCGCCGACGCCGAGGCCCTCCGCTCGATCTACGAAGCCATCTCCGAACTTGAGCGCACGGAAATCGAACAAACCGCCTACGTTGATGTCGAGGAGCGCTATGCCTGGTTTCTTTGGCCCGCTCTTGCCGTAATCCTGCTCAACGTTCTGCTCGTCAACACCCGACTGAGGCGAGTCCCGTGATATCGGATATGGGATATCGGATTTCGGAACCCCTGGGAATGCCGATCTCCCGATCCGCAGTGGGACTCGCGCTCCGTGGGTGCCGCTACGAATATCTGGTGTCTGATTTCGGGAGTTCGAGGATCAGCCGCGATAAATCCCCATAATGATGTCCACCTCCTACCCCATACGCCACCCGGTTGACTTAGAATCGGACAACAACCCGCCTTTCGCCGCCTCCTCATAAGTCGGCCGGCGCACCCGGCGAGCACGCCCTACCATTAAGATCTCCCTGCGCCCATACTTCATCCGTCACCGGTCACCCTTTTCACTTCACCCTCTACCCTTTACCCTTCACTCATTACCCCTCCCGCTTCACCCTTTTCACTTTCCAACGTGTCCTTCAAAACCCCCGAGGCCTTCTGGCTCCTGCTGCTGCTACCGGCGGTCTTGTTGCTCTATGCCTATGCAGCTCGGCGGAGGACGGATGCACTACGGTTGTTTTTTGGTGGGCGCGATGCCTCCGAGCAGACGTACACAACCCATTTTGCCCACGCCAAGCGCTGGCAAGCTTTGCTCGTGGTGGCAGGCGTGGCGTCGCTGATCGTTGCGCTCGCCGGGCCGCTTTACGGAACGTCTGTGCGCGAAGCGCGGCAGGAGAGCCTCGACCTCATTGTAATGTTGGACGTATCGGCGTCCATGTCCGCTGAAGACGTCGCACCCAACCGCCTTGAAAGGGCCCGCCTGGCCATCTCGCAACTCGTCGAAAAACGTCCCGGCGACCGCATCGGGCTTGTGGTTTTTGCGGGCGATGCCTTCCTCCAATGCCCGCTCACCACCGATCGCTCGGCGTTCAGGCTTTTTCTGGATGCCGCAGGTCCCAACCTCGTTACCACGCCGGGAACGGACTTCGCGAACGCCCTTTTTACCGCCAATGCCGCCCTTTCCGACGACGGCGAGGCGGGTCCGCCGCGACCACGTGCGGTGCTCGTTGTCTCGGACGGAGAAGATCAGGAAGGCGGTTTGTCGGAGGCCATTCGCGCCCTGCAGGACGACGGCGTGTTGCTGCTCGCTGCTGGAATTGGAACGGGGGAAGGCGCGCCGATACCACTGTTCCGGCGCGGCCAGCGCGTCGGGTTCAAGACGGATGCGGCTGGGCAACAGATCACGTCGCGGTTTGAGGAGGGTGTGCTGCGCGAAATCGCCGGGCGCGACGGCCTTGTTCGGCTCGGCAGCGGCAATGGGATGGCGGAAATATCGGCGCGTCTCGACCGTTTGGACCGAGCCGTTCTCGACGCCGAACTCTACGAAACTGGTGCCGAGCGCTTTCAATGGCCGCTGGCGCTGGCGCTGATTCTGCTTCTCATTGAACGGCTGCTGGCGCTGCGAGCATTCAAACCATCTCAATATCCGTGACACGCTTTGAGGTGCATTGCGCGCGAATCGTGTTTTCTCCACCGCAGCCCTTCCACCTTTCTTCCTCTCCCCCTTTCTCCCTCTCTTCCTCTCCGCCTCCCCCCTTTCTCCCTCTCTCCCTTTCTCCCTTTTACCCTGGAATGCGCCTCCTCCCACTGGCAATCCTTTTCGCAACAACGGGCTGCGTCGCATTCGCTGACGGCGCGTCGGAAGGGCGGCGCGGCATGGCGCTGTTCGAGGCGGGCGATTTCGCCGGAGCCATCGACGCGTTCCATGAAGGAGTCGCCGCAACAGAAAACCAGACCGGGCGAACGCGGGAAGCCCTCTTTTCCGACCTCGGGCTGGCCCACTTTGCACAATCGCAGTTCGTTGAAGCTGCCGAGGCGTTCTCAGAAGCGCTCACGCTCGCCGAGACTTCTTCGCGACGCGCACAGGCCGCATACAACGCTGGCACCGCCCTCGCCCAGACCGAGGAACTCGACCAAGCCCTTGAATACCTCCGACGCGCCCTCATTCTGCAACCCGATTTCCCCGAGGCTCGGTACAACTTCGAACTTGTCAAGCGCCGACTCGACGGCTCTCAACCTCAAGACGGGACCCCACCCGAGCCCTCCGCGTTCGCGCAGGAACTCAAAGCACGCGCGGACTCGCTCGTCTCCTCGCGGTTGTATTCGGAGGCTGCCAATCTCATGAACGAAGGCCTCCAGCAAGACTCCACTGTCGCCGCGTACGGCGATTTCATCCAGCGCCTTGGCGAAGTCGTAGAGATAGAAGCCATCGGCACACCCGTAAGCCCAGATTCTGCCCAATGAGACTCGTTGCACTCCTTTTTTTCCTCTTGAGCGCCGTCGAAGTCTCGGCACAAACGGCAACCGACCACTACCACACCGCCGCCCAGCAATACATCGGCGGAGAGATGGAAGCGGCCGAGCAAGCGGCCACAGCGGGGCTTGCGATCGATCCGGACGACACGAAGTTGCAGGCGCTGCTCGAACGGATTCGCCAGCAAAAGGAGCAGCAGGATCAGCAGCAAAGTGGCGACGACGACCAGGGCGATCAGAACGAAGACTCCCAAGACCAGCAGGAGAACCGCGGGGAATCGGACGCGCAGGACTCCGAACAACAGGACAGCGATGAAGGCAGTCAGAACCAGCCGCAAGATGGCAGCTCGGTAGAGTCGGACCAGCATGAGGAGCAACAGGAACCCGAACAGCGAGACGACGACGGGCAACAGCCCAGCAAGCCGCAACCCGGCGATGACGAAGCAACACCCTCGGACGCACAGCCGGGCCAGATGAGCCGAGCGGAAGCGGAACGCATCCTCGCTGCCCTTCGCGCTGACGAAAGCGCCCTCCTCCGATCCATCCAGCGCCGACAGGCGAATCCTCGACGCGTTGAGCGTGACTGGTAGAGCAACTTATCCGGAACCGATGCGCTTCGTTCTCTCCCTTCTCCTTGTCGGATTCGCCGCGTCGTCTTCGGCGCAGGTGACCGTCCACGCCTACGTAGACAACACGGTCCTCGGGGACGCCGAGACCTTGGCCTACACGCTCGAAATCTCGGGCGATCTGGACGACCTGGGCGACATTCAGGCCCCGGATGCCCGCGGACTCGTCCTCGCGCAAGGCGCGCCTGTGCTGCGTTCGCAAATCGTCACCAATGGCGAGGCACAGCTCACGCTGCGGTGGCTCTACCGGCCGCTTCACATCGGCCAGGCAGAGATTCTGGCGGCTCGCATCCCATCCGGTGGGCGGGTCCTCGAAACCGACCCGATCAGCATCGAAATCGTAACGCAGAGCCAGCGGGGCGCATCTCAAGCTTCGCGCAGCCAACCGAGCCTCGGCCACAAACCCGACCCTCCGACTGCCGCTACGGGCGATCTTTTTATCCGGGCCGAGCCGTCCACGCGCCAGGTGGTTCCTGGCCAGCAGGTGGTGATTGACTACGTCCTGTACTCGCGCCCCCATCTCCGTCCACGCCGCTCGCAGGTGACAGGAACGTGGGACGCCCAAGGTTTCTGGCGGGAGGAGTTGGATGTCCCGGACCGTGACACCTACCCACATTCCGTGACCATTGGCGACGAGGAATACAACGCCGTTACACTTCGGCGCATGGCGCTCTTCCCCACCAGAACGGGCCGACTTGAAGTCGGCGAGGTGGCTTTCGAACTGGAACTCGCACAGACGCCACGCTCGACAAATCCGTTCGGCCCTCTCTTTCCCCCCTTTACAAGCCGCTTTTCATCGGAGAATATCTCGGCTCCGCCGCTGATCCTTACGGCTTCGGCTATGCCGGAATACCCGCCGGAATCGTTCGGTGGCGCCGTCGGACAGTTTGGAATGGCGGCGTTCACCGACCGCGATCATGCAGCTGCGGGCGAGCCCATCTTACTGACCATCGAAATAACCGGGAACGGCAACATTGCAACGCTCGGGCCGCCGGTGATTCGGGTTCCGGCTGAATTCGATCAGTTCCCTCCGCAAGAAGAACGGCGAATAGACAGGCAAGGCGGGATGCTTTCCGGGACGAAAACCTTCACGTTCTCGCTTGTGCCTCGCGGCGGTGGATCGTTTGAGATTCCACCTATTGCGTGGACCTACTATGACCCAGAGGCCGGCAGCTACCAGACGCTCCGCTCATCGGCATTTGCGGTTGAGGTGAGCGGGCCGGTCGCCTCGTCGGCCACGATTCCGGAGGCCATGCCAAACGATCCCGCCGTGCCCTTTGGTCTTGTGACCAACGCCGTCTGGCAGCGAGCACGGACATCGCGACCCGTTCCGGCGCTTGCCGTTTTGGGCGGATTTGTTCTTCCGCTGCTGGCATTGCTCGGCCTCGTCATCGTTCGCCGGGTTGGTGATCGGCGTGCGGATCTCTCGGCGGAAGCGCTCGCACTTCGAGCGCACCCGGAAGCCCGGAAACGACTCAAAGCGGCGAACAAGGCCATCGGCGACCCGCCCGCGTTCTATGCCGCCATCGAACGCGCCGTTCGAACGTTCCTCACCGACAGGCTTGGCGCGTCGGCCATGGGACTTCCGCGAACGGTCGTCCATGCTACCCTTGCGGAGCGTGGCGTCTCGCTGGAGACAATTGAAGCTGTGGACGCGCTCCTGGCGGATTGTGAACGCGCCCAGTTCGCGCCGGGCCTCGCTGGCGATATCGATGCGCAAAAGGCCGCCTCCGAGCAGGCGTCTCATCTTTTCGTCTCCGTGGACGACGAGGCCAGGCCGATATCCATTTAAGAAATGTGGGCCCTTTTCCTACTGCTCCTCCTCCAATCAGCGCCGACGACCGTCTCGATGGCTGAGGCAGAGCGGCTGTTCGCGCTCGGCGTTCAACTCCACGCCGATGGCGATATTGCCGGAGCCATCGCGGCGTTTGAAGGCGCTGAGCTGACGGGCTGGAATAGTGGGATGCTCCACTACAACCTCGGCACGGCCTACCTAGCGCTCGGGCGATATGGCGAGGCGATTTTGCACTTCGAACGTGCGCGGAAACTCACGCCTGAGGACGAAGCGATCAACCGCAACGTGCGGATTGCCCGAGAGCGTGCAGGTCTAACCCAGGAGGCCGCGTCGCCGATCAGGCTGTTCGCGAATCGCCTTGCCGGAATCGGTGGGGCTAACGCATGGCTCGCTTTCGGATGGATACTCTACGTCTGTCTAATGGGTTTGATCAGCCTCCGCGTCTGGACGCGCCGGGACGAAAATTGGCTGAGCCGCACGATACTCGGCCTCGTTCCCGTCACCCTCCTCGTACTGCTGATCGCCTGCTCGGCGTGGTGGAGCACGCGCGCACCGACCGGCGTCGTCCTTTCCGAGGACGCAGAGTTGCGAGCGTTACCTTCGTTGGACGCAGCTTCACGAGGCACCCTCCATCCCGGGCAGATCGTTCGCATCAGGGAAACGCGAGGCGACTGGCAAGAGGTGAGGCTGAAAGGCGGCGATCGTGGATGGCTTTCAGCGCGGGATTTCGAGCAGATCTGACACGGGCGTCTCCTGACAGGCTGTTCATCTATTCCTCCTGCCTGCTACGCCGGATCGTGCGGCAACGAGCCGCGTTCCGACCGGAGGTACACGAACGGCGTGTATGCGAGGAAGTTGGACACGCGCGCGGTGTAAACATCGGCGCTCGCCTCCAACTGTCGCGCGAAGTGGCTCTTGTCGTTGCCCGCCTGCAAAAGCGGCCCCCAGTTGTTGTTCACCAGCTTTCCAGCAGCCTGGACGAGCGGCCGGATTTGATCATCCAGGGCGACCAGCGTTGCGCGAAGCGCCTGCATTTCGCGGCCAAGCTTCTTTGAGGTTCGGTCGGTTTGTGGGCCGTAGCGTCTTTCGTTGCGGACTTTCTCCAGTCGCAACACCGAATACTGTGCTTCCAGCTCTTCCTTCTCTGCCATCAGCTTCGAGAGCCTGAGTTGGTTGGCCCGAAAACCATCGAGCGCGGCGACCTCCTCTTCCAAAGAACGCAAGACCAGGGCAGTGCGCCACCTGAACACACTTTTGGAGGCCTTTACGTCCGCGAAGATGTGGTCACCGACGTACAGGATTTCCTCGCCGCGAAGCCCGAGCGAGGCCTCAACCAGCGTCGCATTGCCGCCCACATACAGTTTGCCTTCCTCAAGCACGCCATTCGCTGGCCGCAGTAGACCGTTGCCGTCAACCACCTCAAATGCTGGCGCCTTCTCCGAGAAGAAAACTGGTTTACGCGCGCCAAGGATGGCGATGTCGAACAGGTCGCGCCACGTCATGCCGTCCGGCAGGTACGGATCGAACGCATACGTGAGCATGGGGACGGCATAGGACCACTCCGAGTTTGTGATGAGCAGCACCTTCTTTCCTGCCTGTTTCTGGTCGAGGAGCGTGAGAGGAACCTCCGGATCAAGGTCCACGAAACGATCCGGGTCGGCGATGATCTCTGCTTTCAGGAGGCCTTCAAGATGTGCGTCGTCGAGCGTGCGGCGGATGGTTTTGTAGAGTTGCGCGTAATCGAGCGGACCGGGGAGCTTGCTAGCGTTGAGCAGGTCGACGAGTTGGAGGTAGATGCTGGCCTCCGAGATGGAGAACAGCGTATTCATGAACTGCCACCGTCCGTCGTGAAGGTCCACCAGTGTGCGTCTATACGTATCCCGCATAGCCTCGAACGACATCGGCCGCGTTCCGTGGAACGCACGCTTGACGTAGCCGAATCGGTTGGCTTTAACGACGTTTCCGAGTTCGGTATCGACAACGAGACCTTGCGTGACCAACTCGTGGTCGAAGACGAGATCCTCCACCGGCCACTCCATCATCGTCAGGCCACTCTTGATGTAGGAGTAGGCGCGCTCCTCCCAAAGCGCGACGTGGTAGTGGAGGAGCGTATAGTCCATGTCGTACCCAATGGCACGGATGGTTCGCAGGTTCAGCGTACGGTTGCAGAAAATGCCGCGGGGGCGGAGAATGGCGGAGGATGCTGGTAGATCGGGCATGAAGGGGGTTTAGGATTGCGGATTTCGGAGTGCGGTTTTCTGAACCCTGGGATCGCGGATCTCCCGATCCGCGCGAGGACTGCCGTACCGGAAGTGGATCCTGGGTTTCGGGAATCGAATATCCTGTTTGGTAACCGGGATATCGAATCTCGGATTTCGGGTCGGGGGTTTGAGGTTTCGAACTCGTGTTATGAATCGAGGCATAGCGACTCTGTCGTCACCGAATGTAGAGTAAGCACACCGCTTACCCGATTGATGAATCACGGATGACCGATACGCATGACGGACCGAGCAGCATGAGGCTCCCGCGAAGCCGTCGCGTCCCTCCCCCGCATCCACACACTCAGCCCAACTTTCCCCGATAACTCAGCCGATGCGCCAGCCGGGTGGGCTCGGGAAGTTTGTATTTCGTCGCCAGGCGCAGCGTTAGGCTGACCGCATCGTTGAGCGTGCAGCGGTGGCCGTACGAAACGAAGACCGGCTTGATGTCGTCTCGCGTTCGCACGACGCGGCCGATGAGGTCGCCCTTGTGGCGGAGATCGGTCGCGGAGCCTTTGGTCAGAGCAGGCTCGTCGTATGTCCCAATAAGTTTTGTCTTCCCAACGCCAAGTGTGGGCACGTCCAACAACACGCCGACGTGGCACGCAAGCCCAAACCGGCGCGGATGTGCGATGCCTTGCGCGTCGAGCATGAACACATCCGGGATGGTCCCGAGCTTTTCCAGTACCGGGAGAATAGCCGGAATCTCGCGAAATGAAAGCAGGCCCGGCACGTAGGGAAACGCAACCGGCCCCTCCCAAATGGCCTGGTCAATCACCTCGCAATCCTTCATCCGAATCACGACGACGGCGGCTCGCACCCGATCGCCCCGCACGCTCACGTCCAGCCCTGCAACCGCGTCGATCTCCTTCGGAAGAGGCTCTTCTCTGACCAACGGCGCAAGATGGCGCTGAATGGCGAGGGCCTCGGTCGGGCTCACGTCCCAGCGATGGGTGTGATGGAGATGAACACGCATCAACCTCCGGCATCCGCACCGCCACCGGCGACGGCGGCGGATGGACCCAGTTCCGGTCGGTCCGGATTCGTAAGGGCGTTGCCGTCACGGTATGCATTGTAAATCGGGGACAGAATCTCAACCTGGGCGCGGTTAAATGCGTCCTGGATATTCGCATGGAGATTCGAGTACAACGCGGCCATTCGATTTACCTCCTCGGTGTAGGCATTAATCTGGTAGGCGACGGAAAAATCTCCAAGGGAGTTTTGCAGGACGAAGGGCGGGGGCTCCGCCTTAAACCCTTCCGTCGCCGCAGCAGCCTCGAGCAGCAGTTCGTGGACACGAGGCCATGGGACATCGTAGCCGATGGTCACCGTGCTGTAGAGGATGACGCCTTCGCCCTCGCGGCACATCTCGGAGTAGTTGATAATGTGATTCGACAGGGCCATCGAGTTGGGCACGGCCACGTCCTCGTTCTTTGGCGTCCGTATCCGCGTGACGAGAAAGGTCTTCTCAACGACATCGCCGAACGTGTCTCCCATTTTTACGCGGTCGCCCAAGCGGAAAGCGCGCGTGTACGTGAGGACGACGCCCGCGATGATATTGGAGATGGCCGAGGAAGAGCCCAGCGACAGCATGATGCCAAAAAACACGGTCAATCCCTGAAAAACCTGGCTGCCCGCGATGGGCGTGTACGGGTAGACGAGCATGAACCCGAGCACGATAAAAAGGAACCGGAAAATGCGGCTCGTCGGATCCGCCAGTTCGGGATAGAAGCCGGGAACGTGGAACTCTTCGTGCTGGATCCGCGCGAAAAAGTAGTTGGATGTCTTGATCAACCAGCGGACGATGATCACGATGACGCCAATGGCGAGGAGATTCGGCAAGCCATTAACAATCAGCCGGCCGAAACCGGCGACGGGCGCGATCGCATACGAAAGGAGCCGTTCACTCCAGGCCTGTGTCCACGGGAAGAGCCCGAAAACCGTCGTCAGAAACATATAAATCAGGACGAGAGCGATGGCGATCCGCACCATCCTGAGCAGCCAGTTGGTAACGTTCTCTATCTGGCTCCGGGAGACGAGGATGTTGCCCCGGAAAACAATAGGCCGGATCACCGCATTCCTTACCGTCAGCGTTCGTGTGCCAAGAAAGCGGTAAAACCATCCAAGACTCTTGAAGAGCAGAATCAGCACAATGAGCAACACCGCCGAGATGATGCCGCTCCTGATGAGTCCGCGCGCCGTTTTCTGCTCCCGGTGTCGCGCTATGCCCCCTCGAATGAGTTCAGCATTGTCCAGCGCAACCCGCTGCCGAGGCAGCAGAAGTGCTTCCGACTCCCAATCGGTGACCGTCATTACAACGACTTCACCGAGCCGAACCGACGTAAATTCCTGCCCATCCACCACCGTCAGCGAATCCATGTTCGCGTTCGGGTTGTCGGCCAACTGCTCAAGGCGCTCGGTAATTCGCGCGGCCCGCTTTTCTTCCGACAGGTCTCCGAGCGGTCCAAAAATCCTGAACAGTGTCCTGCCGAACAGGAGGACGGGCGTGCCTTCACTTAGCTCGGTTGGGAGAACCTGGGAGGTATCCTCCAATGCCGCGACAGCCGTCGAGTCGAGCGCGCGCCGGGTTGAATCGTTCGGTAGCTCCAGCTGGATTCCGGTGGGCGTTTGCAGAGTGTCGGAGGAGAGCGAACGAGCGCCGAGAGAGTCGATGGCTATCGAGTCTGCACCGGCGAGGTCCTGCGCGCGAGCGCACCCTGTCACAAGGGAGAGGGAAACCAGGCAGAACGAGGCGGATCGCATGATTTGCAGCAGCCGTATGCCTCTACATCGCTCAACACGGATCTGGAAGGACTCTGGCATTGGGGGTGTTTCAGCCAACCATTCTGGTTATTGTAGACCTCGATTCAAGTTAGCACCTTGCGAAGTGAGCACTTCCTGCCACACAATGCCGCGCCACATCCTTTTATTCGCCTCACTGTTCTTATTGGCGACGGGGGTAGCGGCGCAGTCTCCGGTCGTTCAGAGCCTGGGCCCCGAACTCTTCGAGCGGGATGAGCTAGACCAGGCACCGATCGTTCAGCGAGAGTCCATCAGCCGTTCCGCAGGGGCCGCATTCGGGCTGAGCCTTCTCGTCCCCGGCCTCGGGCATCGCTACGCCGACGGCGGCTGGGGAAAGACAGCCACCGCGCACGCCCTCGCCGATGCCGGGCTCTGGATTGCGCTGTTCGACGCCGGAGCCCGCCTCGGAAATGCCGAGAACGGTTTTGAAACCCTGGCCGCTGTTCATGCGGACGCACAGGTCGACGGGAAGGGCCGCGGGTTCTTCCTCAACCTCTCGCGCTTCGAGTCTTCAGAAGAATACATCGACCAGCTTCTTCGTGACCGGGCCTGGAATGAACTCGAAACGGCGCAGCTTCCGGAGAATCAGTGGGCGTGGGCGACGGAAGAAGACTTTCAGCGGTTCCGTGGTTTGCGTGAGGATGCCGAGGCGCTACGTCGGCGTCGGCCGATTTACGCTGCTCTGCTCGCGGGCAATCGGCTGCTTTCGGGCATCGGCGCGCTGAGAGCCGCGCGGAAAACGAATCGCTCCGAGGCGACGCTCTCGCTTGGCATTCCGCCACCCGGCTCCGAAATGCCAACGATCAACCTGAGCGTTCGGTTTTAGCCGGGCTGGTCGCGCGGCTTCTCCGCGTGGCCATACCACAGGATCCCCACGGCGGCTTCCCTCTCCGGGTCGATGGCGAGAACATCGTAAAACCGCTGGTCGTCAACGAGCATCTCGGTGATCCAGCTTGTCCGGATGGACTCGCTCCAAAGCGACAGCGAGACGCGTTGAACGGCAGTCAGGCTTCGCTCTATCAGGTGTGCCTGTTGCTCGGCGTCGTCCACCCGTATGCAGGTAACGACCACCCAGCCGGGCACGCTCCGCCACTGATCGTAGGCAGCCTGCGCGGCTTCGATTCCTGCATCGTCCTCTATGATGCGCGCGTTCAGCCATGCGATCGCGTGCGCCTTCTCGGGTTCGATTCTGTAGAAGCGCCACGGATCTATGGCGTAATCCACGTCGATATCACGAACGGCCTCGAAGGCTCGACGCAACGCCGCATCGAGAGGGTTGAGCTCAACCGGGCGTGACATCGGCTGCACCGTATGGGTTCGGAGCAGATCCATAGGACGGTTATCGCGGCGTTGGATGAACGGGAAAGGTGGTGGAATGCGCCTGGTGGGCTCCAAAGCGTATGCCACCCCACGGGCTAACGGGGTGCCGCAGGATTTCATCAGATGGCGTTGGTTCAAGCGAGGGAATTGTCACGCCAGGAGCCGATTCGACTTTCCTGATACCTTGTCCAAAGGTTTTCCTCACCGAACGGGGCTATGCCCAAAATTCGACGGGGCTCCAAAACGTAATGCGAAAGGAGATTTCGCCGACAAAGCCCAACCGCGCGGAAGGTTCACAGCGAGCACGATGCCCCACCTTGACACCGTTTTTCGCGGCACGGTATCTTCGCAGCCCCGGTCTCCCACCGAGTTCGGGCTCTTAGCTCAGTTGGTTAGAGCGCTACGTTGACATCGTAGAGGTCACTGGTTCGAATCCAGTAGAGCCCACTGGCAGATGGTCTTCCTCGCGCTTGCCCGCGCAGCGAATGCTGACGCATTCGCGGTTCGAATCCAGTAGAGCCCACGAGCTGGGGCATGGGAGAGTGGGGGTTTGGGAGAGAAGATGAGGATAGTTCTCACGCCGATCCAGGGTAGGGACGCGGCGTGCCGTATCCCTTTGAGGTTGTGGATTCGAATTACTCCCCTGGCTAGGGAAAGTGTCTGGCTTCCGCTGCGCGTTTCCGGGACGGCCGAGGCCAACTTTCCCGCCGCGGCAGGGTCCGACCGGCGTGGCCCCCAATCGCCTCAGTCCACATCCAGTACCTTCGTGCTCTCCTCGCCGAACTGTCTGATGAAGCGCACCGCTATCTGTCGCCCATTGCCGTTCACGCGAGGGGATTTGCGGCCGGTCGGCGTGGCCGTGCTTGATGGAGTCTACGCTCAAGGGGTGAGTGGCGGCGCAGTGAGCAGCCGCATCAATCGGTCGTTGATAAAGTAGATGTCGCGGCCGAATTTGACGGGCGACAGAAGCCCGGGTCCGCCGTCGGCGTCGGTGAGCGAATGGAGGTAGCGCGAGGCCGTCTGGCGCTTCGCCACGTCGTACTCCTCCAGCGTGCCGATCTTCAGATAGGGGTGCGAGAAGATCAGATCGGTTAGCTCGCGCGCGGGGCCGCGCGGAATGGCTGCACGAACAATTTCGAGCGCCTCGTCGTGAAGGCGGCGCATCCCCTCAATCTTGTCGAGCGTGGCGCGTGACGTGGACGCGATCGCGCGCAGCATGTAGAGGACCCACGGAATCCACTCACCCTCCTCTGTCACTCGCCGCAGCAGGCGATAATAGTCGGACTTCTGGTGGATGATGTAGGCGCTGAGGTAGAGGACCGGGAGCGTGAGGAGGTTTTGATTCAGGAGGAAGAGAACGTTGAGGATGCGGCCCGTGCGTCCGTTTCCGTCGGCGAACGGATGGATGGCTTCAAACTGATAGTGCATGAGCGCCATCATCACGAGCGGGTCGTAGGGCGTTTCCGCCTTGTTGATGAAGTCCTCCAACGCCTTGAGCTTTTCGCGGAGCACGTTTTCGCCTTCCGGCGGCCAATACATCACGTCGCCCGTAGCCTGGTTGAGGAGCTTCGTCCCGGGGTTTTTCCGTATGCCGGCTGTGGTGTCTTTGAGCGTTTGCATGATTCGGACCATCACGTTGGTGGCGATGGCGCCGGTTCTTTCCATCTCGGCCTGACCTGCGTAGATCGCCTCGCGGTAACGCAGAACCTCCTTGACCTCGGGGGTCGTAGCCAGGGTGTCCTCCTGACTGGCGAGTGCCCGGTAGAGCTCATCCTGCGTGGCGACGATGTTCTCAATGGCCGAACTGTCCTTGCTCTCCTGTAGCACGACGGTGTTGAGCAGGATCTCGGGGTTCGGGAGGGTCAGGCAGTAGCCCTTCAGTTCGCTCAGCAGGCTCCGCGCACGAATGGCCTCTTTCAGCACGGGAACGGTCTCGACCTCGGCGGCCGGAGGTAGATCCGGCAGTGCGTTGTAGGGCTGGTCGCTGTAGGTGGGCACAGGAAGTGGGGATAATGCGAACATGTCGATGCGGCAGGTCTGCAATCGACACGTTTGATGGACATGTACACCGGATCGACATATCCGGGAAACGTGTCGATGAAACTACCGCTTGATCGACATATATGCTAAAAGTGGGTTGCCACGGTCTCCCTTGGTCGCTTGGCGATTCAACCACGCAGGGTGACCGATGCAAGATCTGCGAAAAGCATGGTGACAGGCCCTGGGGCTGCGTGAATGAACATTATGCCACGAGATGTTCGTCAACCTGTCGATGAAGCGGGGCCGCAATCGACACGTTTGATGGACATGTACATCGGATCGACATAGCAGGGAAACGTGTCGATGAAGCAGCCGCCCCATCGACACGTTCGCCCGTAATCGCCGCGAAAGGGCCTCAGGCGAGGTTTCGTGCAACGCTGATGTGGGATCATGTTCAACAACAGCGCAATTTTGAACAGGAGGACCGGAGACGTTCAAACCGTGGACATGACCGGATCGAGGCTTGCGAGCTAGCTCGCGATCTGGTTGTTGATATCCCGGATGTCGTCAGCGATCCCGCTGCGGCCCGAGGTGCGTGGTGCCCGTGAGATTCTGGGGCTCGACCCGCTCCACATCGCGAACGAGGGCCAGTTCCTCGCTGTCGTCGCGCCGGAAGCAGCGGAGGCAGCCTTAACTGCGCTGCACGCCGTGCCGGGTGGCGAGGAAGCCGTCGTCATCGGGGAGATCCGCGAGAAGCCTGTAGGTGGGGTGCTCTCGCGCAGCAGCTACGGCGGAACGTGCATGGTGGACATGCTCGTCGGCGATCCCCTACCCAGGATCTGCAAACCGTAGTAGTGGAGAGCCTGAGGGATGGGACGAGGGAGGGCCGCATCCGATGCGGCCTTGAATCCCATGAACGCCACCGGCGCTCTGCATTCGCCATCCCTCGTTTACGAGACGCCGAAGGGCTCGCGGTAAGCGAGGAGACGCAGGGCGTTGAAGACAACCACGAGTGTGCTCCCCTCGTGGAGCGCCACCGCCGGGCCGATCCCGAGACCGAGGATGGTCGCCGGTACGAGAAAGACGACCATGCCCAGACTCATCCACAAATTTTGACGAATGATTCGGCGCGTTTGGCGGCTGAGGCCAACGGCGAAAGGCAGCTTCCCGAGGTCGTCGGCCATGAGGGCCACATCGGCCGTTTCGAGGGCTACATCGCTCCCGGCTGCGCCCATCGCGATGCCAACCGTCGCGTTCGCCATGGCTGGAGCGTCGTTGACGCCGTCGCCCACCATAGCCACTTTCGCCTCACGGCTCATCTGCCGGATGGCTTCTACCTTGTCGTCGGGCATGAGGTCGCCATGCGCTTCGTCGAGGCCGACGGCGAGGGCGACGGCGTCGGCCACGCGCTGGTTGTCGCCGGAGATCATCACCATCCGCTCGATTCCGATGGCGCGAAGCCGGGCGATGGTCGCTTTCGCCGCCTCACGCGGCGTGTCCATCAACCCGAGCACACCGAGATAGCGGTTTCCGAGACGGACGATCATCGTCGTCCGGCCCTCCATCTCCAGGCGCTCGACGGTCTGCCGGACGGCGTCGGGGAGAGGCGGACCTGGGACTTCGGCAAAGAGGTCGTCCTTCCCGATGAAGACGGTTTCGCCGTTGAGCTCGGCACGGATGCCGCGCCCGGTGATGCTCTGGAGATCGTGCGCCTCGAGCCTCTTCAGGTCCTGCGTCTCTCCGTAGCGGACGATGGCCTTGGCGAGAGGATGGCCCGTGAGTCTCTCAATGGCGACGGCGGTCGTCAGTAGTTCGGCCTCCGATACGCCATCCATCGGAATCACGTCGGTTACGTGAGGCTTGCCCTCGGTGAGCGTACCCGTTTTATCGAACGCGATGGCTTTCAGCGAGCCAAGGTTTTCCAGCGGCCCGCCGCCTTTCACCAAAACACCGCCACGGCCCGCCCGCGCGACACCCGAGAGGACGGCGCTCGGCGTGGCGATGGCGAGCGCGCACGGGCTCGCCGCGAC
>JBGTDU010000160.1:0-10022 GCA_041748175.1 Rubricoccaceae bacterium | reverse complement strand
GCGCCGAGGTTCGACGAGATCTCCTGGAACTGATCGGCCGACTGCAACAGGGCGACGTACATACTGTCTTCGTTCAGAATCCGGGCGAGCGTGCCATCGCCGGAATCGACCTTTCGAATGACTGATTCGAGAGCCAAAGAGCCATCCGCCGCGATGGCCACGAGCCGGTCGGCGCTCGCGCCGATGTTGCCAAGAGCGCCGCGAAGTTCCTGCGCGGTCAGTACGGTCTCGTTGTACAGACGCTCGTCGTACATGAAGCGACCGAGCGAGCCCTGCCCCGATTGAACATCCCGCATGATGTCGGTAAGTGTGATCGTAACCGAATCGAATCGTGCCACCGACTCGAACATTTTGTCTGTCACAGCACTAAACTGAAAGGGATCGACGCCGGCAATCCTGCCATTCTCTGCGACAATCGGCTGACTCGGCGAACCGTCCGTAAGCGCAACGATCACGTTGCCGACGAGGCCGTCCGTCTGGATCACGGCTCTCGAATCTACCCGAATCAGATGTTTCGCGTCGTCCTTGATCTGCATCGCAACGGAGATCGGCAGGCCCGGCGACGTCGGCAATTGGATCGCTTCCACCCGGCCCACCGAAATGCCGTTGTACAACACCCGCGCACCCGTCTGAAGGCCCGAGACGCGGTTGAACTCCGCACGAATTGAATACGTGTCCGAGAGGAGAAACGTGCGGTTCGCCAGAATGAAAAGAAGTGCTACGAAGAGTACGACGCCCATCAGAACGACGAGACCTAAGCGAGCTTGGCGTGACATGGGGACGGGGTTACGCGGTTAAAAAGACGATAGCTCCGATACCGCCAAAGGGCAAGGCGGCCTGGGCTCACACGGCGGAATAGGCCTCCGATCCGTGGAAAAACTCTCGAACCAGCGGATGTTCGGAATGGCGGACTTCCTCCAGGGTGCCGCTGGCCACAATTTTTCCTTCGGCCAGGAAACTGGCGTGGTCGGTAATAATGGCGGCGGCCAGGAGGTCGTGGGTAATGGAAATGGATGAAATGTTGCGCTCGTCACGGAGTTTGAGAATCAGATCGGCGACGACGCGGACGGATACCGGGTCGAGGCCGGTTGTCGGCTCGTCGTACAGAATTATCTCGGGTTTAAGGACGAGTGCGCGGGCCAGGCCGATCCGCTTCCTTTGGCCACCAGAGAGCTCAGCCGGGAATTGTGGTCCTTTGTCGTCCAGATTTACCGCCTCGAGCACCTCGGCGATGGCATCGTCCTTTTCCCCCTTCGACCACTTGGTGTGGCGGTCGAGGTAAAAACGCATGTTCTCGTACACCGTCATCGAATCGAACAGCGCGCCGCCCTGAAACAGATAGCCAATGCTGAGGCGCTGGCGGTCGAGTGCATCACCGTCCAGCAAATCCGTCCGCTGGCCCTTAACCCACACCTCACCTTTGTCGGGAGCAAGAAGCCCGACGATGTGCTTGATGAGCACGCTTTTGCCGGTGCCCGAACCCCCGAGAACGACAGCGCTGTTTCCTCGCTCAAGTTGCAGACTGACGCCCCGAAGGACGCGCAACTCCCCAAAAGCCTTGTGGACATCACGCAGCTCTACAATGATGTTTTCGGGCGGGGGAGTAGACCCGCCGGTTACCGGTTCTGTCGACACCTCTTTGCTGAAAAAATCAAGCATGGTTCACTGCCCCGATACGTCTCCGAAGATCATCAGCGACACTCGCACAACGACCACATCGGCTAAGAGGATTAGCAATGACGATAGCACAACGGCCTGCATGGCCGCCTGGCCAACTTCTCGCGTCCCACCTCGCACGTTGTAGCCCAGGTAGCAGCTTACGATGCCCACGATAAAGCCAAAGATGGACGTCTTCATCGTGTCCACGGTCACATCGACGAAACGCATGGTCTTGAAAGCTTCTCCTACGAACACCCGATAGTCCATATCGGTAGAAAGCGCGGACTCGATGAAGCCGCCGGAAAGCGCGATCACGTCGGTCAGTATGGTCATTACCGGAAACATGACGACGCACGCAATCACTCGCGTGACGACGAGGTAATGGAAAGGCTTCAGCGCCGCCACCTCCAGCGCATCGATTTGCTCGGTGACTTTCATAGAGCCCAGTTCGGCTGCTATCCCCGCGCCAAGGCGGCCGGCGAGCACGAGGCTGGTCAGCACAGGCCCTATTTCCTTGATGATAGAGAACGACAGCATACTAGGCAGGAACGCCTCCGCGCCGAAGCGAGCGAGCGTTCCGCGGCTTTGCATGGCCAGCACAACACCGATAGATAGCCCGACAACCGAGGTAAGGAGGAAGCTCTTCGACCCAACCTCGTCCATTTGATTGATTGTCTCCTTAACCTCAAATGGCCTCCGCCAGAAGCGTCGGAAGAACTCGCCGACGAACATAAAAAGCGCGCCGGCCTGGTCGAGGAAGTGATACAGCACCCCCTGCGAGCGCAACAGGCGCTCCATGGTCCGTTCGGAGAACGACTTGTCCTGCAGGATCTTCCCCTCCTGGCGAACCCGCCGCACGTCGCGTAGGCGCCTCGACAACGAGTCCCGCGGGGTGTCCGAGTCTGTCTCCGAGAGAAAGGGCTCCATGTCGGGAAGTTACGTCCACGAGGTCCGCCCAAGCCGATAGCCATCCGCAACTCTACGCCCTCGCTCGCTGTGGACCGGTCGCCTCACATGTGCATGCTTCAAAAGGCCAGAAACCGGGGGAGATCCCGAAGGGGAAGAGACGGGCTGAGCGATCCCTCTCTACCATCCGTGCCCGACCACCCCCGCACAACCATTTCCAGTATTTACACCAGAAGGAGAGCAATTTTTTTTCTCATTGCCACGGATCTCGGTAGCCCGTCACATTGCCATCCCGGTCGAAGAACCGTTTCATTCCATTCATAGAATTATATGTGACCCTGGGCCCAAGCAGGTTAAGTGTCCATAGAGCTTGTTCAATAAGACATATTATTGCAACAATAACACCTGCATTGTCATGCCGCACTGTCCAGGGCCATGTACCTCCACCAAGACCAACAATCAATCGCCAAAGCCCCCAAATCACATAGCCAACAACGCGGTGGACCCAGACTGCGACAATTGTGCCTCCGACGACAAATGCCAAGCTGAGGAGAAAATATCAGACTTTCATGGATTCAGCGGTTCACGGACGAACGTCTTACCAGTTAGGAATCCCACGAGCGGTTGCATGCAGCCAAAGTTTCGTGCTCTTGATTTAGAAGTGGCTGGATGCCCAATAGTTATGCCGCCGCGCGTTCTTGCGCGGGCGCGTCAGAAATGCACGCGAACGACGCCTCGTTCAAGTTCGAGAAAGCGACTGTGGCGAAACTCTTCCTCTATCACGGACAACGCTTTGAGAAGAAGTGCTTCCAGTTCGCTATTGCCAATATTGCCAGTCGAGACGAGTAGCAGTTTGTTCGGTCGCTGGTTGACAAGAAGGGAGTCGACAAAATCGCCGTCCTTCGTCACCACGATATAGTCCTTGTCAACGGAGAGCGCGTTGATGGCTTCATCAGACGTGCGATTCCCATCAGGCAAATCAAGCGTATGAATGGCCTCGTGCCCGGCCTCACGCAGTCGATACACAAGCCGACGGGGCAGTTGAGCGTCGAGCAGGAACTGCATCAGCGCACAGCCTGCATCCGCTTGACACGGCTAAGCTGCGCGGCAAAGGCCAGAACCGCCAGAAGATCCTCCTGCTCAAGATCCTCATAGTCGGCGAGAACCTGCTCGTGCGTCATCCCCGAACTCAACAGATCCAGAATCGTCTCGACAGGATACCTCAACCCGCGAATGGTTGGCTTGCCGTGGCAAATAGCAGGGTCTATGGTGATGCGGTCGAGCATGCTGCATAATGTAGCTTCTACGCCGCGGCCCGTTCCTGCGCGGCAAACTGCAACTCATAGAGCCGCCGGTACAGCCCATCCTGCGCGAGAAGCTCCTGGTGGCTGCCGCGCTCGCGAACTTCGCCTTTGTGCAATACGAGAATCTGTTCGGCGTGCTGAATCGTGGAGAGCCGGTGTGCAACGACCAGCGCGGTGCGGCCCTCCATCAACACGTCGATGGCCCGTTGAACGAGTTCTTCCGTCTCCGTATCCACCGACGACGTGGCCTCGTCGAGGACAAGAATCGTGGGGTCGTAAACGAGGGTTCGGACGAAGGAAATCAACTGGCGCTGTCCGTGCGAGAGCGTCTGGCCGCGCTCGCGGACGTCGTACTCGTAGGCTCCCGGCAACTTGTTGATGAACGCGTCCGCTCCGACCAACTCTGCCGCACGCTGAACATCTGCCAACGTTTTCTGCGGATCTCCGAGCGTGACGTTGTCTTCGATTGAACCAGAGAACAGAAATACATCCTGCAATACCAGGCCGATGTGCCGCCGCAGTTCTACCAGTTTGACGTCTCGAATATCGATGCCATCGACGAATATCTGGCCCTCCTGCACCTCATAGAAACGAAGGAGCAGGGAGATAATGGTCGTCTTGCCCGAACCCGTCGCGCCGACGAGCGCCATCGTCTTGCCGGGCTCGGCGACGAACGATACGTCCCGCAAAACCCAGTTCCAGCCTGGCTCGAAGCCCTCCTCGGCATCCTCGGGAACGGGCAATCGCTCGTAGGCAAACGACACGTTCCTGAACTCAATCCGGCCTTTGCATTCCGCAAAAGGTGTCGGGTCGATCTTCTCTTCGAGCGCCATGTCCGTGTCGAGCAGGTCGAACACGCGCTCGGACGCCGCCATCGCGCCCTGCAAGGTGTTGAACTGATCCGAGAGGTTGCGGACGGGCTCGAAGAACAGCCGGACGTACTGGATGAACGCGATGAGCGTCCCGATGGTGACGGCTTCGCGCATCGCTTCGGTCCCGCCGTACCAGATCACCAGACCGAGCGCGAGCGTGGCGATGAGGTCGATGGCCGGCCAGAGGAGCGCAAAGTAGAGGATCGTCTTGATGTGCGCCGCGCGATGCTTGTCGTTGATCTCCTTGAACCGCGTCATCTCCTCGCGCTCGCGGTTGAAGAGCTGCACCACCTTCATGCCCGTCACGTGCTCTTGCAGGAACGAGTTCAGACGGGAGACCTGCGTGCGCGTTTCCCGATAGGCTTCCCGCATCTTCACGCGGAAGTAGTTCGTCACCCACAGCATGAGTGGGAGCGTGAGCAGCGAGACGACGGCCAGCTCCACGTTCAGCGCGAACATGAAATAGCCGATGAAAAACAGCCGTCCGAGATCGCCCAGCATGGTGACGACGCCGGCTGAAAGCAGCGCATCAAGCGCCTCGATGTCGCTGGTCGTTCGGGTGATGAGGCGGCCGATGGGCGTGCGGTCGAAGAAGCCCAGGCGTTGCTTCTGGATGTGCCTAAAAACGGCCGTGCGGAGGTCGAAGAGTGCGTTCTGGCCGATCCACGCCGTCATATAACCCAGGACGAACGACAGGATGGCCTCGCCGACCAGCACCGCGCCGATCAGCAGAATGATCTTTGTCAGCCCGGCCAGATCGCCCGGCGTGATGTACTGGTCTATGGCGACCTGAACGAGCTTTGGCCGTAGCGGCCCAAGGAATGCGACGCCGAGCGTCAGCACGAGGGCTACTCCAACCCAGACCTTGTACGGCGCCAGCCAGCGGAACAGCCGCTTCAGGATCTGGCCGTCGAACCTGACCTTGGTCGATTTGGCGTTATCGGGTTCTTGGTTGGAGATGGCAGATGAGGTTTATGATTTCGGATTTGGGATTTCGGATTTCGGTGTTAGCGATTTTAGATGCGGGTTTGGAATTTCGGCAGTCTGTTCCGCTACTTGCGGCCTCGTGTGGATTTGATGGTGGAGACGATGATAGCGAGGATTTCGTCGGCCTCCCTCCAAAGTCGAGCACGTTCGTTTTCGTTGCAACCGCGGAACTCTTCGAGCAACTCAAGGAAGAATTGACATTCGTCTGCTTCTTCCTCCACGATTCCGAGCTTGGCGACAAACTCTGCCTTCGATCTCGCTCGCAGAGACGCCCTGTAATTGGCACCGACAGACGGTCCACAGCGAATCAGCTGTCGCTTGATCATCCAATGCTCGTCCGTCCGCGGAAACTGCTTGCAGAGGTTAATGATTTCGATGGCGAAGCGCTTCGTCCGCGCCTTCATTTCCTGTTTATCCATGCCAGTTTCGATTCAAATGAGAGTTGCTGACTGGAGTTGCCGAAATCCGAAATCAAAAATCCGAAATCAATCAGGCTGCTTCCAGCTCGGCCTCAAGCTGCTGCTTGCGGTACAATTCTGCGTAGATCCCATGTTGCCCGACTAGCTGTTCGTGAGTTCCGCGCTCGGCGATTTTTCCATCCTCGAGAACAAAAATCTGATCGGCTTCCTGGACGGCGGAGATTCGATGGCTGACGACCACGATCGTCCGCCGACCATAGTGCTTGCGGAGGTGGGCGAGGATAATGGCCTCGGTGTTCGTGTCCACTGCGCTGAGCGCGTCGTCCAGGATCAGGATTTTGGGGTTGCGGATGAGCGCACGGGCGATGGCCGTCCGCTGCTTCTGACCACCGGATAGGGTGATGCCGCGCTCGCCGACGATGGTCTCGAACGCTTCCGGGAAATCCTGGACATTGGTTAGAAGATCCGCTTCGTTCGCCGCGCGCTCAATCTCCGTAGCCGCCGACTCCATCTCGCCGAACGCGATGTTGTTTCCAACAGTATCGGAGAACAGGAACACCTCCTGCGGCACGTAGCCGATCGCGCCGCGAAGCGTTTGCAGGGGGATGGACTTCACGTCGTGGCCATCCACTTTGATATGCCCCTCCGACGCATCCATGAGGCGCGGGATTAGTTCGATGAGGGTGCTCTTGCCCGAACCCGTGCGCCCGACCATACCAACGGTCGTTCCGGCGGGGACATCGAACGTGAGACCATCCAGTACGTCGGGGCCGTCGTGCCCGTATCGGAAACGAACGTTTTCGAACGTGATCCTGCCTTCAAGCTCCAAAACCGAACGGTCCGTTTGCTCGCCGTCACGCACCGCGGGCTCCGTATCAAGAAGCTCCGCGATCCGCGACATCGACGCCGACGCCTGCTGCACCATTGAGATCACGAATCCGAACGACGCCACCGGCCACGTCAGGATGGACACGTAAATCATGAACTCGGCAATGTTGCCGATGGTCAGTTGCCCTTCGATCACGAGTCGGCCTCCAACGCCCACAACGAGCAACGTGCTCAGGCCAATCAGCACCACAATGACGGGGCGGAAAGCGGCGTCCACAAAGGCGAGGTCGAGGGTGCGCCGCTGGTAGACCGCGCTCTCCTTCCCGAATCGCTCCGACTCAAAATCCTCCCGCGCATACGCCTTCATGACCCGGATGCCGGAGAGGGCTTCCTGCACGCGACTCGTGAGCGTCGAGTACTGCTTCTGTTGGCGATCGGTGCGGACGTGGACGAGTTTCGCCACGTAGAAAACCATGATCGCGAGAAACGGCATGGGGATGAGCGACCACCACGTGAGGGTCGGCGAGATCAGAAACATGACGACGAGCGCGGCGATTATGGCGGTGATGGCGCGCGCCATATACATGTACGCAGGGCCGATGTAGCGCCGGACACGTTCGATATCGCTCGTGGCGCGGGTGATGACGTCGCCGGTCGGGTAGCGGCCATAGAAATCGCCCGAAAGCGCCTGGAGGTGCGCGTAGAGCCTGTTACGGAGATCATACTCAATGTGACGCGACGCTACGACCACCGTGCGGCGCATCAGAAAACTGAAGAGCCCGCTGACCAGGCTGAGTGCAATGATGAGCAGCCCGGCCAGCACGAGCGTCCACGCGAACCGGCTGAATAAATCGGCCGCAGCCGGCGTGCCCGCGTACAGATCGTGTAGCTCCACCATTCGCGGCACCGCGTCCACGGCGTCCCGCACCACACGCGGCACGATGAGCGCAAAGATCGCCGACGCCAGCGCACACAGCAGCCCCGGGATCATCAGGTACTTGTAGCGCCAGAGGTACTTGTTGAGTCGGCGGAGGGGCGAGGGCATTTGGGGAATTTATGGCGGGGGTGCCGAAAACGATGAAGGGAGTTGCGTGTGCTCCTCATGCGTGGGGCACAATTCGAACGTGGAGCGGATTCCGATCAGAGACGCTTCATCTTCTTGTCGTAATCGTTGTGGGTTCCGATCCAGTCCCACATAAGCTCGTTCCCCTACCGCTTACCGAGCATGCGATAGTTCTGGCCACACCGTAGCGACCACACATTCTCTTGTCCGCGAAGCTTCTTGAAGCGCAGACCCGGAACGTGCGGATTGTCAAGCCAGGTGTCGACTGCCCGGAGCGCCCGTTTGCTTTCAGCAGTGGGCAGGCGTTGCAGCAGCTTCTCGAAGTTGCGCGAGAAGCGGCAGGTCATGCCTGCTTCCGCAGTTCGTCAAGTGAGATGGTCCCTTCTTCGCGGTGCGCATCCATCTCAGCACTCAGCCGATCCAACTGCTCGTTGCTAGTCACTGCAAACAGCTGCTCCCACCTGGTATCGGCGTCCATTTCGAGTTCGATCACGCCGGCCACGGCGTCTTGCTCGCGTGCCGGTAGACGCGACAGGCGCTTGAACACATTCTGGAGTTTCGTGGTCATAGGCGTTGCCGATGTGACCAGACTGGTATCCGCCTTTTGAGTTCTGGCTCCGAAGGGACCGTTACGCTATCCTCGGCACCGCGTCCACGGCCTCGCTCACCAAGCGGGGCACGATCAAAGCGAAGATCGCCGACGCCAGCGCGCACAGCAGCCCGGGTATCATCAGGTACTTGTAACGCCAGAGGTAGACGTTGAGTCGGCGGAGGGGCGAGGGCATGGGGAGAATTTATCCAAAGCCCGAGCGGACGTTTATCCCAAGCATCTGCGACGTACAAGACTAGACTCGTCGTCCATCCTCCCCTTGACGACCTCCTCATCCAAGCTGTTTCAACAGCCTGTCGTATCCAGCGTGGGTTCCAATCCAGAACCAGGTGACGGTTTCTCCAGATCGGTACCCGACCATGCGATAATCCTTCGTTACGCGGATCGACCAAGCGTCCTTCGCACCTTTGATCCTCTTAAGATGGAGACTTGGATGCCTTTCATTGTCTTCCAATAGCTCCAGCGCCTTGGCCGCACGCCTCGCCACGTGGTTGGGCATTCCCCGCAGCCGGTCGGCAAACCCACTCTCGAAACGAGAAATCACAACTTGGCTTTGAATTCTGCCAAAGAGATCGTGCCGTTCTCGGCCGCATCCCTCTTCGCCCGTTCTATCAGCTTGTCGACCTGGTCGTCGGTGGTGAGCTCAAACAACTCGTCCCATCGCCTACCCGAGTCTAGCTCGTCAATGAGTTGGCGCGCATAGAGGTCTTGCTCACGAGCGGAAAGGCTTGTGAGGCGGGTGATCGCCTTTTGCAAAAGTGTTGTCATGGCATCGGTGTTGCGAATCAGACAACGCGTTTTCAACTCCTAGGGTTTCTCGCGACCAAGGAGTTCGGGCGCGGCTAGCCACACGGTGAGCGAAATGATCGCCGACGCCAGCGCGCACAGCAGCCCCGGAATCATCAGGTACTTGTAACGCCAGAGGTACTTGTTGAGTCGGCGGAGGGGTGAAGGCATGGTGGGAATTTATTCAATGCCGTTCCGAACGCGCTGCGGGTGGTTGCTGATCCGCTACCTGGGAATCCATCGTGATGCCAACACCGCCGCCACCAGAGCCAAGCCGGCCCCAATCCCAAACGGAACGGCTGGCCCGACGACATCCCATAACCAGCCTGCACCGAGACTCGCTACAAGCGCGAGAGCCCCCGTCACGGCGTAGTAAACGCCGTAGGCTGTTCCGCGACGATTTTGAGGCACGGCGTCCGCGACGGCGGCTCGAAGGACGCCTTCCGTGAAACCGTAGTAGAGTCCATACAGCCCGAAAGCGCCAACTACCTGCCAGACGTTTCCAGCAGCGGCGAAGGCGGCGTAAGCAAGGGCGTAAACAAAAAGCCCGACGACCACTACGCGTCGGCGTCCAACGCGGTCGCTCCA
>JBGTDU010000159.1:0-5726 GCA_041748175.1 Rubricoccaceae bacterium | reverse complement strand
CGGCAATGCGCAGAACGTAAATCAGCCCGTTGCCCCGGCGCCCAACGGCATTCCTTTCGCCTCAAACGGCAACGTGATCGAGTTGTCGTTTGTTCGTGCGGAGGCAGTCGCAGGGGGCCAGGTGGATCTGGAAGTGCTCTCAGCTCCCGAGTGGATTGACATCCGCTCTCAAGAACGACGTGACATCCGCCTGGCCGATAACCCGGTGGAACAGATTCAGTTTGATGTTCCTGAAGATGCGCCAATTGGCGAGTCCGGCGCCATCACCATCAAGATCACGGCGGACAACGGACATACGTGGTACAAAGAGATTGAGGTAGAGGTCGAGCCACCACGGTCCTTTGAGCTGCGAAGCGGCTACCCGAACCCGTTCAACCCGTCCGCTATAGTGCCGTTTATCGTTCCGGAGACAGCCCGCATTCGTGTGGAGGCGTATGACATTTTGGGGCGAAGGATTGCCGTGATTGCGGATGGCGTCTTTGAGCCGGGCTTACACACTGCCCGTTTCGATGGCTCCCAACTGGCGAGCGGGACGTACCTGATTCGCGCCACGATGGAATCGGAGGGCTCAGGTGCGGTCAGTGCCTCGGTTCAGCGTTTGACGTTGCTGAAATAGTCAGCGCGGCAACATAGGCCGATAGACCACAACCCCGAGCGGATGACGCCCTCGAAGCGCCGACGGAGTTGAAGCGGATCGGAGCGGCGTAGTTTGCACTCGCACGTCATCCCACTTCCTGAATGCTCCGCCTCCAGGTACTTCTTGCCTTCGTCCTTTGTATGCTTTCCGCCTGCAGACCGGTAGACGATCTACCGACGGTCCAACTGGTGCCTGCGGAAGCGCTGGCGGACGTTTTCCCCGTGGCCATTGACAGCTTCACCACCCAAAGCGACACGACCTATCGGGGGTATTGGGAGACAGAGAGGGGGCTCGCTGCACTTCAGATCGTCGCTCGGGCGTACACGACGCCCGGAGGCCACACCATTACGCTGAACTTCGCCACGTTCAACGATCGCGAGCAGTTCATGTCGATGTACCGAGAGGGTGCGGTGCGCGATTCAAGCGCGGATCGTGAGACGTACGATATTCTCCTCGGGCGCCTTGTGATGGTCGGACAAGGCCGCGCGGTTGAGGCCCGTGGCTTCGATCCGGCCATCTTGAAGGCCGCACTCAACCAGGTCAACTACCCGCGACTCGAGGGGCTTCCGACTGCGGCGTTGCGCCTGGATAGCACCTTCGTCAAGCAGGGCGACTAGGATCCAACCGCGGTGTCGTGGGGGTCGAGTTCTACCAACTCCTCCACGATCGGGAAAAAGGTATCCAGCGTGTGCCGGGCGACAGTGCGCGTATTGTAGGCGTCGGAAATCGCTCCAATCGCTCCGCCCAGAAAGGGCACGCCCCGCGCAATCCGTCCGCCGATCCGCCGCCCGGCCGCTGCCGCGGTCCAGATAATCGACGACTTGACGATAGATCGCACGCCTTTCTCCGCCAGCTTCACCGTCGCGCGGCTCAGCGTTTCCTCACGCTCCGAGTTTGGGTCGCCGTCAGTTTTTAGCAGGCACGCCACTACGGTGGACCTCGTCTTGGCGTCGTTCAGATCGTGGCCGGCGAGAACAGCGCATGACGCGGCCATGTGCAGTTGAATTAGCGCCACGCCGGCCAGATCAGCTGGAACTGTGACGGGCATGGTAAGCCAGCCGCCCAGCCCGGTAACAAATCCTGTGGCACTTGCCAAAGCGATATGCCTCCTAATCATGGCATCGCCGCGCCCTCTGGAGGCCCCGCGTCGGAGGTATGGAGCGGCCAGTCGCTCCGGCGTATCGAGGAGCGGGAGGCCGTCGACGGCCTTCGGGTACAACTGGTTGAGGAGAAAGGAGGTCATGCTTTGAGCGCGCGTGTTTCCGCTGTCGATACAGGAAAAGGATTCAGAGGGTTTCGTCCCGGCTAAACGCCCATCGCGAGATGCGCGTCCAGCTGCTCGTTGATTTCCTTTTCCAGGGTGCCGCGAAAAAATCGCATGCTGAGGCCAAGCTTCACGTTCACAATCACGTGGCTCTCGGAAACGGCCAACTCGCCGCTAACTCCGGTTTTGCGGACTTTGAGCGTGTCGCCTTCCCAATGGGCTTGCACATTGTGTTCTCTCTGCAATTCGGCGGCGACGCGATCTGCGGCAGCTTTTGCGCTGGCAAGCCCGAGCCTGTGCGTACGCTCGATGTGGATGGTGGCCAAAGTTGCAGGGGGAGAAGGGGTGAGAGGAGGATCGGAAGAAATGCGAAGGCGATCAGTTGAGGGCACGAAGCTAAGGGACGCGGATATCTTCAATCCCGAAATCCGAAATCCGAAATCGAATGACCGATACTTTCCTTGGGCGCACGCCGCGCTTTGACGACTCCAACTATATTGCGCCAACGGCCGCGGTTATCGGTGATGTCTCGCTGGGCGAAGGTGCGAGCATCTGGTTCGGGGCGTCGCTTCGTGGAGACGTCCACTGGATCGAGATCGGCGCGCGGAGCAACGTGCAGGACTGCGCTGTCGTCCATGTCTCGCGTGGTACCCATCCTTGCAAAGTTGGGGAGGGCACCACGATTGGGCATTCGGCCGTCGTGCATGGATGTTCTGTCGGCGATGAATGCCTGATCGGGATGGGCGCTATCGTTCTCGACGGCGCCGTAATCGGCGACGGAAGCATCGTTGGGGCCAATGCGCTCGTCACGATGAACACGATCGTTCCGGCGCGTTCGCTGGTGCTTGGTTCGCCAGCACGGGTGGTTCGGGAACTCAGCGATGAAGAAGTGGAACGCAACCGGGCGAATGCGGCGCACTACGTGCGAATGTCGCGGATGTACCAAGGCAGCGATTTGCCCGGCACAAACCCCTTCTACGTGGACGAGCGAGGCCAATAGTCCAAATTCATCGGCGAGTGGTTTGGTGTGGCGCGTTGTTTGAAAGGCATTGAGCCGGTTTACTCAACGATCCCTAGACCATCATGCGACGTCGTCCCAGTTCCGCACATCCACTTGGTTGGCTGACTATCGTTGGCCTCGCCTGTCTGGCTTCCACCGCCTTTCTCCGTCGCGTTATTCGCCGTGACGCCAGCTTGCCGGATCGCATCTACCGAAGCGACAGCGACCTGGAAAAAAGCTGCTACAACTAGGCCTACCTAGTTCATCGGTACCAGCTGCCCATCCAGCCCAACCGTCTGTCCGGGTGGCGGGGGATTCGTGGGGAAATCGCTGATGGAGACTTCGCCCGTCCAGCCGTTGGGCACGTAGTGCGTATGGTCTCCGTGCGGGATCGCCACAAAACCCTTCGGGCTCACTGAGCCGATCTCCGATTCCCAAAGTCCGAAGGCCGTTCCCATGACAAGGAACATGAACAGGCCCAGGAAGACAAAGAGGCCGAGGCGAATTTTCTGTCGGGAAGTCATTGGGTGGATCGATTGGGATGGCGACCAGGCACTGGCTTTCGTGGGTCAATTTCCGGCGGACTACTTTTCCGACCTCGACATTCTATCCACGGCGCTTTTCTGCCGGAACAGATCCATGTAGCTCGCTATCCCGTACCGGTCGTCATAGATCTCCTTCATCTTTTCGTATCGCAGCTTACACGCGAGTTTGAAAGCCTCCTCCTCGCCATACTTCTTGATGGAGAAAGAAGTGCCGCGCGCCGTGCCCGGTTCCGGGTTCCACGAAACGGCATAGACCTCGTGCTTGATGCCTCGGCGGTCGCGCTTGAACGTGCGGGAGATGCCGACAACACCCGACGAGTTGCTCTTGTTATGCCGAATCAGCCGCCGACGTGGCGCGCTTTCGGGCATCGCGGCAACGTCGGACTCCAGTTGCTTGCGGTAGGCCTCGGCTTGGTTGAACGACTCGTTCTTGCCGCCACACTTTCGATCGGAGAACAATCTGGAGTACGTTTTTCCGTGCCGGTAAACCCGGACCTGATAGCCGTGCGTGGACTCTGAATCGATGCGAATAACGCCTTTGGCTCGGGGCATGACGGGGAAGGGTTTAGCTCTCGTGGGGACGAAATACGTGCCGATGGCCGTACCGGACAACGATGAGATCGGGCCTCGCCATAAACGATTCGGCCGTCGAAGCAACCGGCAATATCCTGGATGCGAAAAATATAGCAACGGGTTTCAAACCATGCGATAACAAAAGCGTGCACCATTCCGAGATGTGCGGCGCTTGCCCGAGCAAGCGGTTGAGCATAGGTGAAATGAGTCGAGGATTTGGACGCCGTGGGTCACCCCTAGTGCCTTCTGTCCTTCCATTGAATGCGTCTGAATACCAGTAGGCCGAACGGGAGGCTGACCATGTAAGCGAAAAGGTAGACCTCAAATATCGGGAAGGCCGCAAGGAGCCTTCGGCGAGCGGATGCGCCGAGTGCGATCCAGAGGAGGCAGAAATCGCCGAGCGCTTTGAGGCCGACAAGGCAGATCGCCCAAATCGGCGCAACCAAGAATGCGACGAGCGGCAAAAGATGGGCAAGATGGGCTATGATGTACAGACCGTAGAGCCACGCCGGTCCGCGCAACCCTCCGCGTGCCCACCGCCGACGCTGGCTGTACGTTTCGATCAGACGCCTGAGGGGCAGCGTGAGCGTATGCAATCCGGGGTCGAGTGGGAAACGCACGCGGAAGCCAGAGTGCTGGCCGATGGCCTGGAAAAGGAGGTAGTCCTCCGTAACGGAGAATGGTAGAGCCGGATATCCCCCGATTGCCTCGTACGCCTTCCGACGCACACCCATGTTGTTGCCCATCGCCGTGACGGGATGACCAGATTCGCTGAGGATGCTGGCAGACGTAAGGAGATAGCTCCAGTCGAGCGCCTGTATTGCGCCGAAAAGCGTCTCGTGCACGACGTAGGTATGGCCGCAAACCATGCCGACAGTTGCGTCGGCGAAGTAGGCTGCGTGGTTGCGCCCCCATTGCGGTGGCGGCGCGCAATCGGCGTCGGTGATGAGAATGATCTCCGCCTCGCTTGCTTCTATCGCCGCGTGAAGCGCGTTTGCCTTCCCACGAAGATGCCCGACGGGATCTGGCACCGTCACGTAATGGACAGAAAACACCTCGGTTTCCGACGTGCCGTCGCCAAATTGTCGGATGATATTGGCCGTGCCGTCGGTTGAATGGTCATCCGCAACGAAGATGTCGAGTCGATCTGATGGATAGTCCTGCGAGAGGAGCGCATGCAGGCAACGCGGCAGATTTTCCTCCTCGTTTCGTGCCGCAACGACGATCGCGAGCCTTGGCAACTCTCCAGGGGCCATTGGCCGCGTGCCGCGATTCAGCGCCGCCGCGGTTGCCATCGCCAGCATGATCCCTGCGTGCAGGCTCACACAAATCGTGGCGACAAACAGAAAAGCGGACATGCGGGAATGGAATCAGAGCGGTGCGATGGTCCAGCCGTCGTCGCGAAGAAGAGGAAGCGTCCGGTTGAGCACCGGAAGCACAATGCTGTGCGAGTGGGCGCTTTCGTGCAGGACAACGATGGAGCCCGGTCGGATCCGCTCAACAATTCGACTGGAAATCCTTTGGACGAGCTCTTCCGTGGAAGGCAACGAGGTCAGGAAGTCTCCCGGCATAAGATCCCACAGAACGAGCCGACGCCCACTTTGGCCACACCATCGGAGGAGTGCCGGAGTGAAGCGCCCAAAAGGAGGCCGCACGCTCCGAACCGGACACGCCGTTAGTTCCCCAAGCAGTTCTTCCGCGCGCTCG
>JBGTDU010000158.1:0-36320 GCA_041748175.1 Rubricoccaceae bacterium | reverse complement strand
GCCTTCATCTACAACCGGGCCTTTCGGTCGCACCGGGTTGCGGCGTATGCTCCGGCTCTGGCGGAAGCCGTCGGAGAACGGGATCCCGATGATCTATACAGAGCGATCTGGAGACAAGCACGTGGCACCGACGACGTCGATCGCGCCCTGTATGGCGATCTCACTACCTACCTTCCCGACCAACTCCTGGCCAAAATGGACGTGTCTACCATGGCGCATTCGGTCGAAGCCAGATCGCCGTTGTTGGACAAGGACTTGATCGAGTACGCGGCTCGCATCCCTGCTTCCCTGAAGCTTCGAGGTTTCACCACGAAGTACCTACTGAAACGCCTGGCCGAGCGCTACGTCCCCCGCGAAGTGTTGTACAGGCGAAAGAGGGGATTTGTCATGCCTGTGGGGGACTGGCTTCGTGGCGAGCTAGCACCGGTCGCCCAAGGCTTGCTTCTGAGCAACGACTTTCTCGGACGAGGGTGGCTTGAACCCGCATTTGTCCGTTCGATGCTTAGAGAACATCAGACAGGCATTGGCGAATGGGGAGAACAACTCTGGACACTTTTCGTCCTTGAGATTTGGGCGCGCCTTAGCCTCGATGGTTCGCTCAGCCGAACAGATTCGCTGGAAGGGTTGGCATGAATAGAAGAGTTCAAGAGGACGGCTTGGTCGTGGGGCCCACACAAAAGCAGCATGAGCTCCGCGTTTTTCAGATCGGTATGACCTGGTTTCCTGAGCAGGCGGGGAATGGACTGGACCGGGTGTATCACGCGCTCGCCCAGAATCTACCCGACGTGGGGATCACAATCGGTGGCGTGGTCGCGGGGTCCTCGCGGGTCGCGCGAGATACCAATGGTCGCGTTCGCGCCTTTGCTGAAGAGTCTGCGCCGCTTCATCGACGCCTTGTCGCAGCGAGGCGTGCGATTCGCCACGAGTTGCAGTCAAACCGGCCGGACCTGATAGCTTCGCACTTTGCACTGTACACCGCCCCGGCGGTCGATCTCTTTAACGACCTCCCGTTGGTCGTTCACTTCCATGGACCCTGGTCAGCCGAGAGCAAAGTCGAGGGGGGGGCGGGGCCTTCCGTCTGGGTCAAAAAGCTTATCGAGCGCCGGGTCTATCGCCGTGCTCAGACGTTCGTGGTGTTGTCTGAGGCGTTCAGAGATGTCCTGGTTGAGTCCTATATGGTTGAAGAAGCCCGCATTCGCATAATTCCAGGCGGTGTGGATACCGATCGCTTCGGCACATCAATCTCACGACAAGAGGCACGGCAACGCCTTGGATGGCCCGACGACCGACCGGTCGTCCTGACTGTCAGAAGGCTGGCAAGAAGGATGGGTCTCGAGCTTCTAATTGAAGCAGTTGGTTACGTTCGGCAAGTGATCCCCGATGTGCTCGTTTTAGTTGTTGGTAAGGGGCCAATCCGGGCAGAGCTTCAGGCAAAGATCAAAGACCAAGGACTTGGTGCGCATGTCCGCCTGCTAGGCTTTCTGCCCGAAGGTGACCTACCCATGGCCTACAGGGCGGCAGATATCTCCATCGTGCCGACAACGGCGCTCGAAGGATTCGGACTCACAACCGTCGAGTCCCTTGCAGCAGGTACGCCCGTTATAGTCACGCCAAGCGGTGGACTCCCCGAGGTCGTCCGGGACCTGTCAGAGGAACTAATTTGCGATGGATTGCATCCGTCCGACATCGCGGATCGTCTGGTTTCCGCATTGCAGGGTCAGCTTCGGTTGCCGTCCGAAGAAGCATGTCGCGCCTACGCCAAGGCACGCTTCGATTGGAAACGAGTCGCGGAGAGGACGCGAGATGTTTACGACGAGGTCGGGGCGTGAGCAGAAGGTTGTTGTTCGTGGACCACGTTGGTGAGCTAGGTGGTGCCGAGCTCTCCCTTCTTGATATCGTTGACCACTTCAACGGCCAGTGCAGGGTCGTTCTTTTTCAGGACGGGCCGTTCAAAGATCGTTTGATCGAGCGCGGTGCGGACGTTCTTGTGATGGAGGCACAGGACGCCTTCCTCGAGGTTTCTCGAGAGAGCAGTGCGTGGAGCGACGTATTGGCAATGCCTGAGTTGGCGAAACTCGCGTGGCGGCTGGCTAGGCGAGCGAAACACTTCGATGTTATCTATGCGAACTCACAAAAGGCCATGCTGATTTCCGCCATGGCCGGAATGATGGCTCGGCGGCCTGTGATATGGCACTTGAGGGATATTCTATCCGACGAGCACTTCAGCGCAAATCATCTTCGCATCGCACGAGTTGTTGCAAACAAGTTCGTTTCATTTGTAATTGCAAACTCAGAGGCTACGCGAAACGCATTTGTTTCGTGTGGCGGGCGGCCCGACCTCGTCCGCGTCGTATACAATGGCATTGACGCCGCACCCTTCGACGCCATTTCGAATCTAGACGTCCAAAGTCTTTGCGACGAACTTGGATTGAACAACACGAAGCTCGTAGGGATTTTTGGCCGATTATCAAGATGGAAAGGGCAACATGTGCTGTTACAAGCAATGTCCTCTCTTCCAGATTTACACGCACTCATCGTGGGAGGTGCACTCTTTAAAGATGACCACATTTATGATGATAAACTTCGCTCGCTCGCTCGGGAGATGGGCGTCGAAAGCCGCGTTCACTTTCTCGGCTTTCGTCATGACGTGCCAGCACTAATGAAATTGGTCGACATCGTCGTTCACGCATCGATTTCCTCCGAGCCGTTTGGGCGGGTAATTGTTGAAGGGATGCTCGCTGGAACGCCTGTAATCGCGAGTGCAGCTGGTGGAGCAATGGAAATCGTGGATTCGGGACGGAACGGATTGCTGGTGCCTCCAGGCGACTCGGCCTCATTGCAAAAAGCTATTCAGCTGATTCTGTCTTCCAGAACGCAAGCCGAGAACATGGCCCAAGAAGGTGGTAGGGATGCGCGCGTCCTCTTTAATCGTGAGAACATGGTTACCAGTATCCGTGAAATTGTAGAGTCGGTTTGCAGTAATACAGGAAGGTTGTGAGTTCTTTGTGGCTGAGTTTGTCGCGTCTGATCGCAGCCAACTATATTTAGAGCATTCGTCGGAGTTCCTTCTCGGTTACTGGATCTACTTTATTGATGGCGTTACCTTCGATTATGCGTGTCCGGTTCCTGGCGGGACGGCGTTTTCTTGTTTATCGGAGCGATACGGTTCACTCGTGACTCGAAATGGTTGTTTGAGTCTCTTGACCTTATCATCAGTGCTGACTTAGCTGATAACCGGGGGGAGCTACGTCCGTTGCCGCGATATGCCCCCGACGATCGTCCCCCCACAGGAAGCCACCGAGGTTAGAGGCTGGTTACTGCCTTTCCTTCGGTCACTGCAGAAAGCGAAGCGCCTAGCGCCTATTCCGCTGTTGATGCTTGCCTTACTCGGCACAGCAGCACTTCGTTTTGACGGTGCGCTGGTTGCGGAGGAACTCCGCATGAACACAGTGACGATGCCCATCGAAATCATGGGCCAGGATGGTCACATCGAGCAGGTTTCGATTGACGTGTCGAACCCATCCGGTGTTGATTCAATGTATATCGTGGGCCACGCTCTCGGTTATCACAATAGCCCGGCTTTGTGGGAGGGAACAATCGAACGCGACGAGAAGGCTAGTTATCGAGTGAACGGTGGAGCCTGGCTGCCCATCAGTAATGACAATGCCAACGTTCGATTCCCGGAACGTACGTACATGGGGATAGGCGGAGCGTTTCACACGCTTCGATTGACGGTGCCCGTTTCGAATATAGTTGGGGGAGCCAACACCATCGAGTTTAGATTTAACGGGACCGAGGGCGTCAGTTCAGGGTACCGAATCCTCGAGCTTGATCTCCTGGGCCCTGGTGGCGTTTCCAGAATTGGCAACACGACGTTTCTTGAGGAAGATCCCGAAACATGGGAGGCACCCGTCGGTTACGGATCGCCCTCAGATGTCACGGCGGGTGAGCAATGGTGGACGCAAAGAAATTCGCTGAAAGCGTCGCCATTGCCGGGAAGCTCGATTATCGTAGCAAGTTGTTCGGATTGCCACGCCTACTCTGGCTTCGATCTCAAGTACTTCAACTATTCGAACACGAGCATTGTAGAACGGTCGCAGTTCCATGGCCTTACTGAGGAACAGGGAAACCAGATCGCCGCATACATCCGACAGGTGGAGCTTGACCGCACCGATGGCCGCGAGACCAGCCCGTATGCCCGGCCCTGGAATCCTCCCTATCAGCCAGGACCATCGCTAACAGACAGAGGAGAAGACGATTTCACTGCAGGTGCCGGATACGAAGCGGTTCTCGACTCCGACGATGAAATGCCCTCTTATCTCTTTCCGGACGTAGGTGGCAACGTGCCGAACACGAATCCATCCCGGGAAGATATGCGGGGGGCCATGCATCTGGGATCCTTCTACGGTGCTGACGAGGACGCATGGGGCAATCGGCTCAACTATCAGAATATCCCGATAGCGATCCAGTATCCTGACTGGAACAATTGGCTTCCAGACATCCATCCGTTTGACTCGTTCGGATATAATGACTTCACAGCAACGGATTTATGGCAATATCACAACGATATGTACGATCGGTTGGATACGCCATCTGAAGTGGGCGACGAGATCGACGAATTTAGAGAATGGTTTGTTGGTGAGAGTGTTCGAAATGGTATTGAGGAAATATTTCAACGTGTAAACTATGAATTCGACGATTTTCCTGGTCAGAACTCGTACGATATATCGTATTCCACAAATCCATCTGGCTATCATTTGGGGAAGCAGGGCCTCATGGCATGGGAGGCGGTGAAAACCTGGGAGGTGCTCAGCCGCAATAAGCTCCAGGACCTCGGAGATGATATGTTTGGGGGTCTGGTTACGCCGGAACCGTGGGTAGGAGTGGGGGATCCGTTACGTGCAATTGGTTCACGGGCTACGGATGATCCTCCGTACTTCTGGCCAGGGTCACAAGCCATTGTGTTTGACCTGTCGCCACACAAGCATGGTGATGGGTCTTTCCCTGATGAAGGTTCATACGGTCCGCCCGGAACAGCGCTGTTGCAATTTTACTTTTCCACAGCCTGGTATGATGTCCAACTTTTGATTTCGCGTGAGCAAACTGGTGTACAGGATCAGGGTGGCGGTTCTCCAATCGATTGGTCGTACCAAGATGCCCTGCTCGGTGACCTAGAGAGGTCATCCGACGTGTCGAACTTCTGGCGGCGTTTGCGCAGTAGAGTATATGCGGTGCAAACTCATAACAATTACTGGATGATGCGCCGTACTGGAAATGGTGGTATGGGTTCATTCGCGGGTCAGGATCCGCATGTGAACAATTTCTTTGAGATCTTCGGCCTTGCCGCGAACCCGAGCGGAACGATCTGGACGGGAAACAATACAGCTGATGAAACTTTGGCGAGAGCAGCTACTGAGGAGTTTCTGAACGAATTGTTTGAGTTCAGGGCTTCTGTTCCAGTTCTGGAGTGGGCACGCGGTGGAGACGGCTATCAGCCAAATACCTATTCGCCAACTGCATATGGTGGCAATCCTCCGCTATTCAACTATTTCGCGTGGGCGGATAACGTGTACCGGCTTCTTCCAATACTCCAAGCTTGGGGTACAAGGGAGTCACTAGTTAGTGACATCGCGCACTGGGGTGAGTCAATGTGGCCAAACGGCAACTGGGAACAGTGGTATTCAAGCGCCGATGATCCACCTGAAACAACGCTTACGTCGCCATCCAATGGCCAGGTATTCGTCGCGCCTGCGTCAATCTCGCTGAAGGCAAACGTGTCTCCAGGAGACGCACCCGTCGTCCGCGTCGAGTTTTATGCCGATGGTACCCTCGTGGGTACGGACCAGAATTCTCCATACGAAACCACAATGTCGAATGTCGGAATCGGTACGTACGTATTGACGGCAATTGCTTTCGATACCAATGGTCTACAGGGTCCGTCCGTATCCGTTAGTGTTACCGTGGAGCAACAGTCAACAGCGCCGCCTACAGTGATGCTCACGCAACCCGCCAACGGACGGGTATATGTCGCTCCGGCCACATTCACGTTTGCTGCGGAAGCACTGCCTGGTGATGCACCCATTGCACGGGTCGAGTTCTACTCAGGCCAGACGTTGGTGCTCACAGATACATCCGCGCCATATGGGGGTTCGATATCGGGTGTTGAGGTCGGCACGTACGTGCTCAAGGCCAAGGCTATTGATCAAAACGATAATGTGGGTGAATCGGCGCCAGTCGCCGTTTCGGTCGTCGAAGAGACTGGTGAAAACAATCAGTTCATCCCCCTTCTTCCAGGTTGGAACCTCATCTCAACCTACATCGACCCGAAGGATCCCGACCTTGTCGCCGTGCTTGCGGGAATCATCGATTTTGTGACCGTAGTGGTCGACGGAGATGGCAATTTGTTCATCCCGGGCTCGGAAATCAACGACATCGGCACATGGAGAGTGGGCGAGGGATATCAGATTTTCGTCACCGACGCTGTCACGCTGGAGATCGTTGGGCAACCTCTCAATCCCGCTGCGACGGCCATCCCGCTCGGTCAGGGGTGGAACCAGAGTGCCTACTTGCGGAATTCGGGTATGCTAACGTCTGAGGCGTTGGGTTCCATCGCGGGTCAACTTGTTGTCGTCAAGGATGGATTCGGACGGGTTTATATACCGGACTTAGAAATCGACCAAATAGGGGATATGCTTCCTGGGCAAGGGTACAAAATGTATGTGTCCGCATCCAGCGTGCTACTCTATCCGCCTAATGAGGGAGGGCTCCTTGACGGTGGGTTATTTGCTTCTCGAAGCTTTGAACAACGCTTGATTCGCCGGAACACGGCCCAAGTCCCGCCCAGTCTGGCAAGAGTCGGTAACACAGAAAGCGCTGGCTTGCCTCCTCTCACATCATTTGTTTACGGGGGCTATGCTGCGGCCAGCACCGCCACACTCGTCCTGAATATTTCAGACATGCTTGAGGGATATCTAGTCGGAGTGAGGACAGCTTCCGGTGATATTGTAGGGGAAGCTGTCATTAGAGACGGTCGGGCGATCGTTTCCGTGTTAGGCGAGGATCCGCTCGATCCCGACGGCACGTCTGGTGCTTCTGAGGGCGATGAACTTGATGTTTACGTTCTCGGAACTGACGGCCAAGAACTGGAGCAATACACGCTGGTCGAGCCTTTCGATTTACTCCGGGGTAGAGAGATCTCAACACCCATCCCTTATGGGGCAGATGGCCTGTGGCTTGCTTCGATGCAGGCGGGTAGTGTCGGAGACGAGGGCGATGATGTCCCAGGTACGATTGAGCTAAGTGCTACCAACTATCCGAATCCATTTTCGCAAACAACTACCATAGCCTATTCACTGGATAGGACTGCTGATGTTGAACTGAGAATTGTTGACATATTGGGGCGGCACGTGGCCACGCTGGTCTCAAAGATACAGGAACCCGGCACCTACCAAGCCGTTTTTGATCCTTCGCAATTGGCTAGCGGGATCTACTTCTATCATCTTCGCGCGAACAATCAGATGCATACCGGGCATATGACGCTCGCCAGGTGAATAAGCCCAGGCCCGGGAATATTCGAATCACGCGATCAAGAGAGACAGCGCGCATTACAAAGTACAACGGTATGCAAGAGTAGGGTCGGTATGACGATAGAATGCGTGTGTTCATTCATTGGAGGTCGGCCCGATGGCAACAAGGCTCACGCATGCGAAACCGAAAATCTCTTGGGTACTAACTACTCTCGTTGGCGCATTGCTTGCGACGGGCAGTGCCAACGCTCAGGAGCATTTTACGAGCTGTGCATTCAATACGGGAGGAAGCGCGACCGTAGTAATAGAGGCAATCATTAAGCCCACATTCTTCGACGTGCCCCTCGAACCCGGAGACGAGATTGCCGCGTTCACCGAATCCGGAATATGTGCAGGCGTGGCTGTTTGGGTTGGCGGCGGAACGAACGTGGCGCTAACAGTTTGGGGAGACAATGTCGTTACTCCTGAGGTAGACGGATTTGTGCACGGAGAGGCGTTCGTATTCAGAATGTGGAGCACACTTTTTGAGATTGAGGCGGGCATTCCGCCGACCATTGTCCGCGTGGCGTTTGACGATTGTGTCAATCGCCCACCCCCTTGCTCGGATTCCGGAGAATATATCGGAGAGAGTTTGACGTTCCTTAGTGAACTGGCTTTTATTGCGGAAACCACAGGCGAGATGGCCCCGCCTGAGTCGCAACGGCCTGAACTTCTTGTTTTCCCCAATCCGGCACGCCACCGCGCGTACATCTCCGCAAGCAATCTGCTCTATCCATCCATTCGTATGACGGTGTTTAACGTATTGGGACATGCGCTTCGCGTCAATACGTTCGCTCCCGTGGCCGACTCAGCGCAGCAGAGCATTGACGTCAATAACCTGCCATCCGGAAGCTACTTCCTGGTAGTTGAAAATGGTCCGTTAAGAACCGTCAGAAAGTTTGCGGTCATCAACTAGATTCCCTGGGCAAACGATCCAGCCGCGCCGGAGAAAATCTGTTTTCGCCTGAGGATAAAACGCCATGCAGAGGTGTAAGATCGTCCGCCGTGCAATAGGTTTCGTTCAGCGTGAACCACTATCCTCCGCACCAGCTTGCGTGACGATATCCGACCTCGCCTCTTCCATGTTCGGTTCAAATGCTGGACTCTTGGCGTTCTGCGGCGGGATAGCGAGCCTAGCCAACTCTGCGTAGAACTCCTCGAAGAAGGTCGCTAGGTCTCGGGCATAGCGCGAAGATGCCATCAGAGAGGCGAGGTCATCGCGCTCCCGCTCTCGAAGCGTGTCTGGGAACCGTATAGCACGCTCGATGCGCTCTTCCATCGCATACCACGATACACCAGGCGATGTGTGTGTCGAGGCTAACTCTGTTGCCAGAGTTGGCCGGGGATGACTCGAATCGAGTTCGGTTGTGGTGGACATCGAGCTGGAGGGTGCCCTCGGACGCTTGATCCTGCTCACATTCTGATGGACCGCGTGTAGGGCATGTTCCGACAAAATGAGAGGGCTTCTCTCTAGGAGAATACGGTAGAGGGACTACGGTTCGGTAAAGACGCGAGGTGTACGATGCGCTCCCCGTACCAGTAACTATGTCGTAACAAAGTGACCCAGCTGAATAAGAAATCTTCAAGTTCGGTCCGATCCATTGCTGGAAGACTCACGGGCTCGATATTCGAAAGTCCTCCTCAACTCTCATAGAGCGCGACGCTTACTCAAGTTGAATGCTCCATGAGATCTCCGTAGCACCTGCTAGCGTCCCTTCCCTTCCCCAAAATGAACGGCCAAACAAAATTCCCTCTCTCGAAAGTATTGGACGGTGTGTTGCGCAGCCGGCCTGCCGCTGATGCATCGAGTCAACTGCTTCAGACGTGCCATCAACTGGCCATTGCTTACTTGCGGCGAAGGTCTCAGGCTGGGCGTTTGGATGCCTCCATATTCGGGCTATCGCTTGAAGATCTCGCCCTTGATTGCGTCGCAGAGCTCTTCAGGCGAGACGACGATGGCCGCTTTGTCCAATTCGAGAGCTACTTCGAAGGGCCAACGCGATCGACCGAAGATGAGGCAACGCTGGAAATAGCCTTGCGCCGCATAGTCTTTAGTGCGGTTAATGAAGGACTGTTCCGTCGATATCGTGAACTGGATCCGTCATTGGGTCGCATGATTCGAAGCATAAAGCGCCATATAACCAGTGGGGGTGATCTCGAGTTGAATAGGGATCAGAGCATGCCCATGTTGAAGATCAGGGGAGGCAGCGGAAATGAAGGACGAGCGCGCCCATTTATCCCGCAGGACTTGCTTGAAATCCATCTTCACCACGCGCATTCTGGTAAAGTAACGGTTGAATCCGTCCTGGATGTTGTGTCGGACCTATTGAAGAATAGCGGTGAATATGCGCCGTGCATACCAGTCACAGAGGTTGCTCTCGCTATGAGATCCGTGCTAACTCGGTTGCACGCGCCTGAAAACGAGGAAAAATCCGATCCGGAAGGTTCCTATGAATCCATCGACCTGTCGAACGTCGTTCGTTCCCACGTTGCCCATTGTACCGATGAAGTGATGGAGAGCATGCAAGACCTCTACGTTAGGGAGCGAGGCATTGCCCCTGGCCTGTTCCGTGCTTACTTCCGAGCGGCTGAGGACGTGCTGATCACAAATTATGTGGATCCGCTGGTGCCAAAAGAGTCATTCCGCGTCGCGCTCTGCCGACATATCGGCGAGATACCTACTGCAGTCTACCGGAAAAAACATCAAGCTATTCTTGAGTACATCGTAAAAATCACGCAACGCCAACTTCTCAATCGCGTCGCCGCGCTCATTTAAGGCATTCATGCGTCCAATAAGCCGCCTGGACGTGCAAGACCTGGTGAACTCGCCAGGTCCTTCGCCCTTACCCGTGGAATGGCCTTCCATTCCGAGCTTGATTGGTATGTTTGCTGCCGGAGTTGAAGCGCTCGAACCACCACAATGACTGCCGATACCGCGACCGTGCTCATCTTTGATGAGTATCCCCTGATTCGGGACGGGCTTGCCCACACGTTGAATGACGAAAGTGGTTTATCGGTGTGCGCCGAGACCGGTGACGTAAACGAGGTGCTGAGATTGGCGTCGATACATGAGCCAGACGTTGCCATTATTAGCATCAGTACGCAGGAAACCTCAGGACTTGGGCTGGTAGCGAGTTTGTGCCGCCAGCATCCGAAGGTGAAGGTCCTTGTTTTATCCAAACGGGATGAAGCGAAGGTGGCCTACGTTGCGTTGCGAGCAGGAGCGAAAGGCTGCGCGAACAAGTCAGCTACGTCTGCGGAAATCGTCGCCGCAGTCAAAACCATGCTTGAAGGACAGATTGCGATTACAGATTCTACGGCCGCTGTGCTTCTTGACCAGCTCACGACCACGTCCGCGGGCAAGAAGGAGTTAGGCGTATCCGGGCTTTGTCTCCGCGAGTTGGAAGTCTTGGAGCTTACGGGCCACGGATTCACCCGCCGCGAGATCGCGAGGCGTCTCGGACTCTCCACCCGGACCATTGATTCTTATCGCCACCGAATAAAAGGGAAACTCGATATTAAGTCGATGCCTGATCTAGTACGTTATGCGGTCAATTGGCTGGAAAACGGGGACGGAGTGGTAGCCGTCGGCGCCTGATCTTCCATCGACCTTCGGCGAATACGATCTCGACGTGCAGAGTGTATGCACAAACCTCAAGAGTGCAACCGGTTGACGCAACAGACTTCAACCGGAGGGCTCAATTCAAGAATACTAGCCGGAATTCCCCCACGACCGCACGCTCGGCCAACGTGTACCAGGCTGTTTGGTGAACCGTTGGCGCTGGTGAAGGTCGATGGTTGACCATCGAAAGAGTGGGCCTGCCGAGTGGGGCTGTTTCTTGCGTATTGCCGGTGCGCGTTTCACGGATACTTTCCGGAGGATGCCTCCAAAATAGCGGTGGGCAAAATTCGCGGGGTTGAGCGTATTCGAGTAATCGAGTCCACCCATTTTGTGACATCCAACAATCGTCAAAGATTTCAGATTGGGCTTGGCGAGAAGGAGCCATTGCCTTACAGTCTGTCCTATCTTTTGACTTCCTCATCCCTGACATCTTTCCGAGGCACCGCCATGATGCGCAAGCTCGTTACCGAGTTCATAGGCACGTTCTTCCTCGTGTTCACGATTGGACTAACCGTCCTGATCGGAACCGAGTTCGCACCAATCGCCATTGGCAGTGTCCTGATGGTGATGATTTATATGGGCGGCCACATTTCTGGGGCCCACTACAATCCGGCAGTGACGCTGGCTGTTTGGATGCGAGGGCGGATTGATGCCAAAGAGGTTGGGCCGTACATGGGCGTTCAGATCCTCGCCGCGCTGGCCGCTGCTTTTCTGGTTTACATGTTTAACGAACGCCCACTGTTGGTTTCACCCGCGGCCGAGACGAGCCTGTTCGAGTTCTTCGTTGTGGAATTGCTGTTCACCTTTGCGCTGGTTATCGTCATTCTCAACGTAGCCACGGCCAAGGCGACGGAAGGCAACTCCTACTATGGACTTGCTATCGGGCTTACCGTTCTCGCCGGAGCATTCGCAGCCGGACCTATCTCAGGTGGTGCCTTTAATCCGGCGGTCGCCATCGGTCCAATTCTGGTTGATGCAATGGTTGGCGACGCAAGCACGCTCGGGAATCTATGGGTCTACATTTTAGCGACATTTGGAGGAGGCGCTCTTGCCGCAGTCGTCTTCAAACTGCAGAACCCGGATGACGTGTAGAGTGGCAGCGAGCGCTCGCAAGTAGTTTGGACGGGTAATTCGCACGTGTCGCTGCCCATGCCTGAGCCTTCCTGGATCTCTCTTCTGCCACCTCTGCTTGCCATTGCTCTGGCTATTGGCACCCGGCAGGTCTACCTCTCGTTGGCGGCTGGCGTGTGGCTGGGCTATACGATTCTGGCGGGATGGAATCCGCTGACGGGATTGGGGGATGCCATTCAAGCCTGCGTAGATGTGATGGCGGACGCCGGTAACTCGCGCGTTTTGTTGTTCACGCTAGTCATCGGCGCTCTCATTGCGACGGTGGAGGTGCTCGGTGGCGTCCGAGGTTTTGTGAACTGGGTTGAGACGCGTGGTTTGGTCACGGATCCACGAGGGGCGCGCCTTTTGGCGTTTGCGACGGGCGTGGTCATCTTCATCGAATCAAACATCACGGTGCTGATAGCCGGGGCCGTCGCCCGGCCTCTATTCGACCGGCACAATCGCTCTCGCGAGATGCTGGCCTACATCATCGATTCCACGAGTGCTGCCGTTTGTATCCTTATTCCCCTGAACGCCTGGGGTGCCTACGTGCTCGTTCTCCTTGCCGAATCCGGAGGCGTCGAGAACCCTCTCGGATTGTTTATCTCCGCAATTCCGCTTAATTTTTATGCGATCGCGGCTGTTTTGCTCGCTGGCTTTGTGGCAACAACTGGCTGGGCGGTGGGGCCCATGAAACGTGCGGAAGAGCGTGCTGCATCGGGCCTGCGCTTCGATGAGGGGGCCGAGCCGATGGTAGACGAGGCCGCACTGATTCCTGAACCCGTCGGCACTATTCCGCCTCGCGCCTTCAATATGCTTTTGCCGCTCGGTGCAATGGTTCTGATGATGCCACTCGCGCTGCTCATAACCGGAGATGGAGACCTCCGCGAAGGTTCGGGCTCGACAAGTGTTCTGTGGGCAGTGCTTACCGGGCTGGCCATTGCCTGGATTTTGGCGCTTGCCCAGAAAGCTATACAGGTTGAAAAGCTCACGTCGGTCGGTCTGAAGGGTGCGGGAGGTATGCTGGGGATGGCGCTCATCCTGCTGCTCGCGCTCGCGCTCGGCGGTGTGGCGCGCGAACTCGGGGCTGGTCTCTACGTGGCGGGCATCGTTGCCGACAGGCTGCATCCGGCTGTGCTTTTGCCGCTCGTTTTCGTCACCGGTGCCTTCGTGTCCTTTTCCACCGGGACAAGTTGGGGCACGTTTGCCATTATGGTGCCTATTGCTGTGCCCGCTGCCGCTGCCATGGGATTGCCACTTGCGCCATTTCTTGCGGCCGCACTGGCCGGCGGCATATTTGGTGACCACGCCTCGCCGATCTCAGACACGACGATCATGTCGTCGCTGGCAGCTGCAACGGATCACATTGCCCATGTACGGACGCAGCTACCCTATGCCTTACTCGCCAGTGGCGTTGCAGTCATTGGCTTTTTTGTGACTGGGATGTTGATCTAGGTTGATTTTATGCGCCGCCCGTCTGGCACTGGGCGGTTCATTCGGACTGCGACAGATTGTGTGACTATAATCTGCTAAAAATCTAACATGTAATAGAACGGCGAGGGTGCCGTTACTCGGCTGTCCACGGGCATTTGTCGGTGCGCGCGCTCCCGACATCCCACCTCGCCAGTCGGCGCGGTGGGGTTCCGTGGCACTTTCTCTTCAATCACAAACCCCCACTACGGCCATGAAACGTCTTCTGGTTTTCGGCAGCCTCCTTGGCATGCCGCTCGGCGTTTTCCTGCTCGCCTCTATGCTTCTTCGCGCGCCCGCCGCCACGGGTAACGGATCGGGCAATGGCGGCGGAATCACCAACTCGCCTGTCGTCCTGACGGGCGTCGATCCCAACGATGTCAAACCGCTTCCGCAATATCTCCACCGCAGCCTTGAATGGCTGGCAGCTGCCCAGTTCGACAATGGCGGCTGGGGGTCTGGATCCCATACAGCCCAAGGTATCAACGACCCGCATGCCGTCCAGATCGACCCCGCAACCACGGCATTCGCGGCGCTCGCGTTGATGCGCGCAGGTAGCACCACAGAGAGCGGACCCTATGCCCGCAACGTATCGCGTGCGTTGAACTATCTGCTCGAACTGGTTGAAGGGTACACCGCCGACGGGCCTCGCATCACGGATATCGAAGGCACCCAGCCGCAAGTCAAGTTGGGCCGGAACGTGGATGCGTCGATGGTCTCCCAGTTTTTCTCAGGCATACTTCCGAATCTGGACGGACGTCTTGAGCGCCGCACTGAGGCGGCTCTCGACAAGCTCCTGCTAAAGATCCAGCGTAGCCAGTCAGCGGACGGCTCGTGGGCGGATGGTGGCTGGGCGCCGGTGCTTCAATCCGCTATGGCTAATCAGGCGTTGGAAGGCGCGGCACGAGTAGGTAGAGAGATCGATCAGGGTGTACTCGCTCGTTCGAGGGACTACCAGGAGAGCAATGTTCAATTGCGTCCAGGTTCGCCGACGGCGTCGATGGACGCGAGCGCCGGCGCTGGAGTCGCCCTGTATGCCGCTTCCAGTAGCCAGCGTGCGACCGCCGCGGACGCGCGACGCGCTGAGGAGGTCGTTGGTGAGAACGAGCCCGTTACAGTCGATGCGCTGCGTGAGGCCGGAAGATCCGATGACGAGGCCGAAGCGCTCTACGATGCCTACCGGCGCAATCGAGCAACTACTGAGATGCTCGATGGCGATGAAATTTGGAGCGGTTTCGGCAACAACGGCGGCGAGGAATTCCTCTCTTACGTAATGACAAGTGAATCCAGCGTAATCACGGGCGGAGAAGCCTGGGATCGTTGGCACGCCCGGATGGTGAACCTGTTCGGCTCCATTCAGAACGAAAACGGAAGCTGGAGCGGGCATCACTGCATTACCAGCCCTGTTTTCTGCACGGCTGCGGTGATTCTTGCCCTCACTGCGGATCGCGACCAGAGCCTGTACTCAAACCACAACCATCGTCACCACTGATCGATAGATTGGGATGGCCCTGGCACGCCGAGGTGGCCCAGCGCCGCCTCGGCGTTTCTCGATTCCGAGCGAATATGCACAGAACCTTTCTCTTCGCGCTTTTCGTTGTTGGCCTTCTGGGATGTAACAACCCCGAGCCCTCCCCAACCAATCGGCTGGCTCTTGCAGCGGAATACCTCTGGAGCCAACAAGCAGAAGACGGCGGCTGGCATAGCTCAACGCACGGGCTTCTTCGCGGCGGACAGGCCTGGACTCCGTTCGTTCTGAACGCGCTCCTTCAAGTCCCGGAAGATGTTTTCCCCGCGCCCAATGGTGCCGCCGAACGGGCCTTTCAGTTTCTGCGCGACCACATCAACGAAGATGGCGTTTTGGGCCTGGCAGATCCCGTGGTGCTGGAGTACCCGAACTACGCGACGGCTTACGCATTGCTTGTTTTTGCCGAGCATGGTGTGCCTGCCGATTCTGCTCTCATTCGAAGCATGTCGGACTATCTGGCGGGGCAGCAGTTTACTGAACGGCGCGGAATCACACCCGATCATCTGGCGTTCGGCGCCTGGGGATTTGGGGAAACAAATCTCTCGAATGGACAGATCGGGCACGTCGATCTCTCGCATTCTCGCCGGGTACTGCAAGGACTCCGAGCGGCCGGACTGGCCGACTCTGTGGCGTTTCAGAATGCGATCACGTACCTCCGCTTTATTCAGAAAGACCCGCGGGATCTTCGGCTTCAGCCACCTGGCAACGTCATTTCTGACACGTCAATTTATGATGGCGGTTTCTACGCCTCGCCGACCGCCGACGGCATCAACAAGGGCGGCGTAATTTTTGGCGATCGTGGCGAGCCGCGTTATTTCCGACCGTACGCTTCCGCGACGGCGGATGGAATCCTCGCCCTGATTGCAGCAGGGCATGATTCAACGGACGAAGCTGTTCAAGACGCTGCTGACTGGCTCCGCGCAAATCCGGATTGGGAGTTCTCCGCAGGCATTCCGACTGATGCCCCCGGCCAATGGCACCGTGTGATGTTTTTCTACCATATCGCCGCGCGGGCAGAGGCTTATTCCGCGCTCGATGAGCCAGGCCCGTGGCGAGCCGACCTCTTCAGAATCCTCGTCGGCCACCAGCACGAAGACGGCCACTTTGCCAACCCCGATGGCGCGCCTAACAAAGAAGATGATCCGCTTCTAGCTACGGCAATGATGGTGGAAACACTCACCACAATAGTCTTGTAATAGTTGCAGGACACTAATGATGTATTAGCTATGTACTTTGTATGGTCCACGCCCGGCTATGAATTGAAGCCCAGTTTGGACCGCGACCGGGTACCAAGAGTTGGGTAGAGCGCGTTACCACCGCGTCGGAGCACCAGTGGGAACTATTGGAATGCAATAGCGCCTATTGGTCGGCGTGAAGATTCCGAACCGAGGAACGGAAAGCTTTCAGCTTCGCCCGGCAACCTGCGACAAAAACGCTTCGAGGCATTCGACTTCCGGATCACTGCGGCTTGCGTTGCATTGGTTCTGAGTCGTACCGTCCCGATCCCGATTCGCGGCATCGGCATCTGCGTGCAGGCCATGCGAGCCCGGGCTTCTCTCTTCCCCTGAATTAAAACTTCTGATACAATGGCTTTGCGTGAGGTCAGTGAATACACGACGCGGTGGCGAAATAAAGAAGGCGCCGGGGATGTCTCGGTCGGATACGAAGTGAACGGTCAGAAAACGTGGAGTGTGATCCAGGTCGGCACGTCCACTGAACTCTGCATGCTTGTCGATTTGCTCGGGAGGCAGGACGACTTGCTTTTTGATGATGAAGCGTTTTGCCTGCGTACACCCAATTTGCCATTGGCCGATGACGATTCGAGCGTGGAAAGGTTGATGGAGCGTGGCGCGTCTTCGTCCATCTCCAAGCCTCCTTCTCGTTCCGCAACAGATTATACCGACCCGCTTTGTCTCCGGAATCCCGAGCCGATGCGAAATTACGGGCCAACAAAGATCTGGACCGCAATAGAGCGGCGGCGTAAGTAAAAGCGTGTTCACGTACAGCGCGGCGATGGTGCCTCGCCCGGCGCGTTGAAGCCGTCGCCTCTGATGCGTCGGAGGACAAGCCCGGCTTTCGCGGTTGGGTTAGATGGCGATCACGATCGTCGCGTCACGAATGCACGGAGTAGCATGAACGACCATGTCGGGCATCAGGCCCACAGGCAGGCGCTTCGTTGCCCCGCTAGGAATCGAACCTAGAACCTCCTGAACCAGAATCAGACGCTCTGCCAATTGAGCTACAGGGCAAAGTCGCGCGGAGCGCGGACACGGGCAATCTACGGGTTCCCCTCTAGCCGTATCAACCGTATGCGGATGGAGATGAAACCTTGGTTGTGCTCTTTGCCGTTTTTTCGCCCTTGGCGGTTGCGCCATCTACATCTATGGAGGGCACATTTCGCCATGCCGCAATCTTTTCGATCACGCCGTTGCGGACTTGCTCCCGAAGATCTGCAACATCCGCAACGGTAAGATCGGTCGTGGGGATGGGGTCAAAAACGTGGAGTCGCAGGTCGGCCCGGCCAAACTTCCAGTCGCTCTTACGGAGCATCGCGGCAGTGCCGTCGAGGGCAATAGAAAGAACCGGCAGGCCCATATCAATGGCAAGCCGAAATGCTCCGTCCTGATAGGCACCGACTCTTCCATCCAGCGAGCGCGTGCCCTCGGGCATCAGCATCACCGAACACCTCTGCTCGAGTATCGACCTCGCTTTGAACAGCACCGTGACCCGACTTCTTCGATCTTTTCGGTCCACCGGGATGTCGCCCGCCAGTTTCATCATCCAGCCGACAACGGGCAACGTGAACAACGAGGCCTTGGCGACCCATTTCATTTCCCACGGCAACGTCGAAACTACCGGCGGGTCGCTGGTTGATTGGTGGTTGCAGACGACTACATAGGGGTTGCGCATGTTCTCCGGGATGTTGCCGGACCGCGTCACCCTCCACGCCGGGTTGACTTTTGTGATCAGCGCGCCGAGCCTCCGCATCATGCGGCCCGTTGCATAGTGCGCCGGATCGCGGTCGAAAACCCGAACGATGGACATCAGCGGCAGGAAGAATAGAATCAGCAGACCGATGGCGACCCAGGTGATTGCAGAGACAATCGCATTCATGATTGCAGAATTGGCCGCTGAAAGCTACGTCGGTCGGGTACTTCCCAGGCCGCGCCACGTCCAACTATCAGTTGATAGAAGATTGATAGCAAATTGATAGTTTGACATCGGAACACCTACCGGTAGCGCGAACAATGCACCACCTCTGGATACAACGATGCTTCGAACTCGCCAGTCAAGGCGCCGGGCACGTAAGCCCGAATCCCTTGGTCGGCTCCATCATCGTGGGTCTAGATGGCGATGTGCTTGGCGAAGGCTTCCACGTCCGCTATGGCGGTCCGCACGCAGAGGTGGAGGCCATTCGAGACGCCGAAAAACGCGGAAACGGCAAGGAATTGCGGAATGCCACCGTGTATGTCAATCTCGAACCTTGCAGCCACCACGGCAAGACGCCACCGTGTGTCGACCTCCTCCTTGAAAAACATCTCCCTCGTGTTGTTGTGGCGATGGAGGACCCAGATCCACGGGTGGCTGGCCGAGGTCTGGCGCGGCTCCGTGAGGCCGGGGTGGAGGTGACGGTCGGCGTTCTGGAAGAGGAGGCGAAGCGGCTCAACGAAGCGTTCCTTCGTCACATCACGACGGGGCGACCACTCGTCACGCTGAAGATCGCGCAATCGTTGGATGGCAAGGTTGCTGCGCCCAATGGTTCGCCGATCACGATTACGTCTTTGGAAAGTCGCAGGTTCGTGCATTGTTGGCGGTCGGAGTTGGATGCCGTGATGATCGGCTCGGGAACCGCTATGGCGGATGACCCTCAGCTTTCTGTGCGCCATGTCGAGGGGCGACAACCTGTGCGGGTGGTGCTGGATCGCAAGGGTAAGCTTCCGCCGTCACTCCGGCTTTTCTCGGACGAGCACGCCTCGAAGACCGTCGCAGTTGTGGGCGAGCGCGCGATGCCCTCCTATGAAGAGGAGCTAACGAGCAGCGGTGGTCGGGTTATTCGAACGTCTGAGAGGGAAGGCCATCTCGTTCTTGCTGACGTTCTTCAATTCCTCGGTCGTGGAGTCGAACTTGAAAGATCGATCCAGTCTGTGTTGGTTGAAGCAGGGCCTGGCCTCGGCAGTGCTTTGCTCCGGCAAGACCTCGTAGATCGGCTCTTCGTATTCACGGCACCGTGGATTCTCGGAAACGGTACGCCTGCATTTGAAGCGTTGATTCTCGAGGATTCTCTCTCGTTTTCCGATGTGCGCTGGGAGAATGTTGGGCGCGATATGCTCTTTCGTGGTTACCGGCGCGCAGTTTAGGCGCCCAGCCCCGCGAGAGCTTCGATGTAATACCCATCGATATCGTTTGCTGAAGAGACCGTCGGCACCAGGTCGCGCAAAAGGCCGTCGCTCAGTTCGTAGATCCAGCCGTGAACGGAAAGCGTCTGATTGCGTTGCCATGCCTCCACCACGAACGACGTGTGACAGACGTTGGCGACCTGCTCAATTACATTCAATTCGCACAAGCGGCGGAGCTGCGCGGCCTCGTCGAGGCGGTCGATAGCCGCGCGGTGCTTCCAGCGCACGTCTTTCACGTTCAGCAACCAGTTGTCGATGAGCCCGAGACGCTGGTCGCTGAGAGCCGCTTGGATTCCTCCGCACCCATAGTGTCCACACACGACGATGTGCTCGACCTTCAGCACTTCAACGGCGTACTGGACAACCGAAAGCGCGTTGAGGTCGGCATGCCCGACGATATTAGCGACATTTCGGTGGACGAACACTTCGCCCGGATCAAGGCCAGTTATCTGGTTTGCGGGCACACGGCTGTCTGAGCAGCCGACCCAGAGAATTCGAGGAGCCTGTTGTTCGGCGAGGGCGGCGAAAAAGCCGGGACGTTCCTCCTCCATGCTCGCGGCCCAGCGTCGATTGTTCTCAAGCAAATGGGCCAGCGTGTGCATCTTTTCTCAGGAGATATCTGTCGGAGACGCGCATGATCCGAGACCGGCGTCTCTGTTTTCGGGATTGCGGGTACCTTCGTTCGCACAATCTAGCGACTGCATGTTTACCGGTATCATTGAGGCCGTCGGGCGAATCGAACGTCTTGCAAAACTGGAGGGTGGTCGTCGATTGGCGATCTCATGCCCTTTTGCGGACGCGTTGCAGGTTGGCGAAAGCGCGGCCCTGAACGGGATATGCCTGACCGTTGTGAACCATGATGATTCGGGATTTGACGTCGTCGCTGTCGAGGAGACTCTCGGCAAAACGAGCCTCGGCGATCTGGTGGAGGGCGATCCCGTCAATCTTGAACGGGCGATGCGCGCCGACGGCCGTTTCGACGGGCACATCGTCCAAGGACATGTGGACGGCACGGGCACCGTTGAATCCATCGAGCAACTCGCGGATTCGTGGCTCGTCTCGGTGCGCTATCCGGCGGATTTCGCTTCCAGTGTCATTCCTGCTGGAAGCATCACCGTCGACGGAATTTCTCTTACGGTCGCGAGGCTGAATGACGAGTCGTTCACGGTTGCGATCATCCCGCACACCTTTGCAAACACAACCGCGAGCTCGTGGCAAGTTGGTCGGCGCGTCAATCTCGAGTTCGACGTCCTCGGGAAGTATGTCGCCCGGATTCTCGCGATGCGATCCTAAAGATCAGTCACCGATAGCGTTGAGATGTGGATGTTGACGTGGTGATTCAGGCGCAGGCCGAGTACACCATCCGCGTTCACGTCTTCGCGGGGTAGGCGCAGCACCTCGGCGTCGTTGACGAAGAAGGCGACTTCCTCCTGGTGGATTTCCACCGCAAGTTTATTCGTCACTGTGCCCTCGGTTTCCGGGCCGAAGATGGCAACCGCTCCGCTTACCGTCCACGGATGGAGGATCGACGATTCATCGCCCGTCCGGCGCTTGACGAGGAACTCACCGCTGTTGCGAACCACGAAGTAATCGTAAGTGATGTCGTCGTTTTCCAAATTCTGCCCACCGAAGAAGATGCCGTACGCCTCCTGGTCATGGCCTTCGGGATCGAAGTAGAAGATGTTCGCTTCCATTCGCTGATTGCCATCCACGACGCTGGCCGGGTGATAGAAAATTGCCGCCGGACCTGTAGTGATGTGCCATCCCGGCGTCATGTTGACAAACCAGACGTCTGCCGTTGTGTCCGCACCAACCGTGGCGGTGCCGGGATGATCGAATCGCACCGTCCAAGTAGGAGGCGTGGCCATGTTTTCGCCCTGCGGGTTCTGGGGATCCGGGCGCTGAGTGAGCATGTCGTCCTGCGCGAGCAAGGGCGGCGCGACAAAAAGGAAGGCGAGTAGCAGGCAGATCGAGCGCATGGCAGAGAAAAGGTGGAGGGGCGGCAAAGCTAAGTACGGCGAGGAGATTGGAGGTTCTAATAGCTTTCGTCAATCCCCGGATTACTTCCGATACGCCTTGCTTCGATGGTCAATAACGATGACCAGAACGATCAATTCCTTGTCGCGGATCTCATACACCACACGATAATCGCCGACGCGGATGCGGTAGTGAGAATCCGAATCAGACAGCTTCTTGCAGTTGGGAGGTCGCGGTGTCTCCGCTAGCGAGTCAATCGAAGACTTGATCTTCTCGCGACGATTTTTTGGGATGCTCTTTAGTGATTTGGCGGCACTCCGCTTAATCGAAATCGAGTACGTGGGCATGTGGGCGAGCTAGAGGTCGCGCTTCGCCTCTTCCCAGTCCACGAACTCGTCCGACTTGTCCGCGAGCACTTTCAGCGCGTCTTCCAGATCAATTTTGTCTTCCATGTCTTCAAGCAGTTGCTCGAAGAGCTGAAAGTGCTCGATCGGGATGATCGCAGCGATCTCCTTTCCCCTTCGGGTCAGGATAACGTGCTCGTGGCCGTACGCGGCTCGGTTCAGGACTTCAGAAAACTGATTGCGCGCCTCTGCTGTTGAGAGGGCAAAGGGCATCCTGGTTCTCGCTGGGGAAGGAAGAGTGAGACTTTGCCGCCCGTCCTAGTGGGGGAGCGAAGGTCGCGGCATTAAAGTACGTTATGTACATCTCGACTGTCAAGTACAAAATAGCCCGATCCACCAAATCTGCTCTGCAACGTCAGACGGAAGGGTTGTAGCTTGAAATCAATTGATATTGTTAGTTCATGCAGCCCATCACCGACCTCGACGTCCTTCAGCCCACCTCGTCCGCGCCGGACGTGGCTGAGGGGATTGATGCGCCGGGGACGCTCCCGGCCTCCGAGGACGCGCCAAACGGCAAGCGCGTCTACATAGAGACGTACGGCTGCCAGATGAACGTCTCCGATTCGGAACTCGTCGCTTCAATTCTAACTCAGGACGGCTACGGATTGGCCGCCTCTGAGGCCGATGCAAACATCATCCTGATCAACACGTGCGCTATCCGCGAGAAAGCGGAAGACCGCGTCCGTGGCCGACTGGCCCGATTCAGAGGGCGGAAAGTCAAGTCCCAGCCCGACCTCACGATTGGCGTTCTTGGCTGTATGGCGGAGCGCCTCCGCACAAAGCTGTTGGAGGAAGAAGCGCTTGTGGATCTCGTCGTAGGTCCGGATGCCTACCGCGATCTCCCGCGGCTCCTCGCAGAAACCAGGGAGACGGGCCAGGCCGCCGTGAACGTGCACCTCTCCCGCGAAGAGACCTACGCCGATATCGCGCCAGTTCGGTACGACACCAACGGCGTCTCGGCATTCGTGTCCATCATGCGAGGCTGTGACAATATGTGCGCCTTCTGCGTCGTGCCGTTCACGCGTGGCCGCGAGCGTAGTCGCCCGGTGACGAGCATCCTGGCCGAATGCGCGCAACTCGTCGACGCCGGTTACAAGGAGGTCACCGTCCTCGGCCAGAACGTGAACTCGTATCGCGTGGGCGAGAACGGAACGGCAGTCAGTTTCGCGGAATTGCTCTACCGCATCTCGCTGCTCTCACCTGAACTACGCATCCGTTACTCCACAAGCCATCCCAAGGACTGCTCGGACGAACTGCTGCATGTTCACCGCGAGCGCCCAACGATCTGCAACTTCATCCACCTGCCCGTCCAGCACGGTAACACGGAGGTCCTCCGCCGGATGCGCCGCACGTACACGCGCGAGCAGTACCTCGACCTCATCGAACGGGCGCGCAGCATTGTACCGGATCTGGCGCTCTCAACGGACATCATCGCAGGCTTCTGCCACGAAACCGAAGAAGAGCACGCGGACACGCTCTCATTGATGGAAGCCGTTGGCTACGACCACGCGTTCATGTTCATGTATTCCGAGCGGCCCAACACGTTTGCGGCACGCAAATTCTCGGACGACATTCCCGAAGACATCAAGAAGCGCCGACTCGCCGAGATCATCGAGATCCAAAACCGGGTTTCTCGCGAAAGGAACGAACGGCGCATCGGTAGCCGTGAAGTGGTTCTGGTGGAAGGCCCCAGCAAGCGATCCAACGAGCAACTCTGTGGGCGCACCGACTCCAACCACATGGTGGTCTTTGACCGGGTGGTTGGCCTCGAGAAGGGCGACTACGCTGAGGTCGGCATCGCGAGCTGCACGTCCGCCACGCTCCTTGGGGATTTTGTGCGGAAGGGGACGCTGGGCGAAGCGACGTTAGCCGCCGTTCCCTGTGTCTGAGAGCCCCAAGCAAAATCCTGCTCCACGCACATTCATTTCGTACGCGTGGACTTCTCCAGATTATCAAAGACTGGTTAAGGATTTAGCCGAACGCCTCATGAGGGACGGCATTGATGTCGCGATGGATCTTTTCGACCTGAGAGCGGGGGATGATGCAAATCAGTTCATGGAGCGAATTGTAACTGATCCGTTAGTTACGAAAGTGATCTTGGCGTGCGATCCAGTCAATCAGGACCACCTCACACCACGTCGAGATCCCTCGACAAGCTCGGGATGACAAACTGTGGGTTGATGGCGGCCTGGCAACGTACAAAACCAACCAACTTGTCATCCCGCCCGTCCTCCTTACGCCCAACCAAACTGATGAAACACCACCACAACCAGCGCCATCAGCAGAATGTTGACGATGGCGGCGGGTAGCAGAATCCTCCAGCCGAGGTTCATGAGCTGGTTGTACTTGAAGCGAGGGAGCGTCCAGCGTATCCAGATGAAGCTGAAGGCGCAGAAGCTGACCTTGGCGAGGAAGCACAGCACCTGCAGGAACGTGAACAGCCCGCCCATGCCATGGTCTAGGAACCAGCCGCTGTAGAGGCCTTCCCACGGGAGGAGGTAGCCGCCGAAGAACAGCGTCGAAATGACGATGCCTGCAACCCAGAGGTTGACGTACTCGGCGAGGAAGAACATCCCGAACTTCATGCCCGAGTACTCGGTGTGGTAGCCGCCCACCAGTTCCTGTTCGGCCTCGGGGAGATCGAACGGCGCGCGGTTGGTTTCGGCGAGCGCGCACACGGTGAAGATGATGAAGCCGATCGGATTGCGGAAGAGATTCCACGCGAAGATGCCGAACCCGCTGTGGTTCTGGTTCTCGACGATATCGAACAGGTTCAGGCTCTGTGCCATCACGACCACCGAGATCGCCGCGGCACCCATCGCGAGCTCGTACGAAATCATCTGCGCGGACGAACGAAGACCGCCGAGGAGCGAGTACTTCGAGTTGCTCGACCATCCCGCCAGCGTAACGCCGTAGACCGAAATCGACGTCATGGCGAGAATTACAAGGAGCCCAACGCCTACATCCGCGACGGCCAGGGCCTCACCGGTGGGCGTGCGCGCCCAAGGAATCACCGCGCCCGTGCTCATCGCGATGACGACCATGAGCGTTGGGGCGAGCGAGTGAATGAAGCCCGATGCGTTCGTCGGGACGATGTCTTCCTTGAAAAGCAGTTTGAACACGTCCGCGAACGGCTGCAAAATCCCCACCGGGCCGACACGGTCGGGGCCGTTGCGCTCCTGGATATATGCGGACACTTTGCGCTCGGCGTAAACGAGCAACGACGCCGTAATGAGAAACCCGTTCAGCAGGCCAAAAAGGACCAGCGGCAGGTCTATTACTTCCCAGAGAGTTGCCATTTGGTGGATTGAGCAGAGTGGCTAGATCAAGGGTGAGTAAGAGTGGGAGCGTGGGAAAAAGGGGGAGAGGGAGATGAATCGTCTGGGTGTGATGGAGAGTGCTCATGATCGAGTCGCCCTTTCTCCCTCTCTCTCAAGAGCTCCCACTCACCCTTTCTCCCTTGCTTAAACAACTTCTCCAACGTCCTCCAAAGCTACGCCCAGCACGTCCATGGCCTTGTGAGAGGCGCCGGCGAAGGCGGGAATAGTCTCGGCGACTTCGGCCATGATGGCTGCCGGGTTCTTGTAGCTCATGGGCTTGCCGAGGCGTTCGGCAATCGCCGGGATGGATTCCCAGCCGGGCTGGCAGTCGACCTGATTATCCTCGTTAAACCAGCGGTCGAATGGTGTGCCGTGGCGGTCCGTGCGGCTCTGGCCTACTCCGGCTTCCATCATCAGCGAGCGGTTCATCGAACGGATCATCTTCGCCGGTCGCAGGCGCTGCGCGCGGCCCATCTCGTTCACGTACGTCCCGATAGTCTCAACACACATCGTCGCCGGAAGCGCCACAGCGGCGTGAACCAGCGTTTCGTTCGTGGTGTGGTAGTGGTGGAGGATCACCGTCACGCCGGAGAGGTCTTCCGCCGAGAGCACGCCCGCAGCAATAGGGTCGTCTTCCAGGACATACAGCACCTCGGCCTCGGCCAGCCTGCTCTTGAAAACCGGCGCGTCCACCGGATTCATACCGAGTCGCTCGCAACCTTGCGTGTTCGGAGCCCTGTCGTCCGAGATCAACCAGCCGTCGCCGCTGCCTGCCTCGACGCGCGGGATGTACTGCGGGGCGTCTGCTCCCACCTTTTCCGCAAGCTTCATCAGCAGGTAGTTGTCTTCAACCGTGGCAAAGGCGGAGCCGAGAAAGAGAACCTTGCCGTTTGCAGCTTTGAGCAGGTTCGCGGCTTCGTCGTAGGCGGCGTCCCAAGCGGACGCACTTGCACCGACCGAAGGTCCTTTCGGACGATGCTCGTTGTAGCGCTCAAACACGAGCCGGGCCGCATCGGGCATCCAGTACTCGTTCACATCGAGGTTCTCGCGCGGCGTGATGCGCAGAATCTGGTTGTCGCGCACCCAGTAGTCCACGTTGATGCCTTTCCCGCCAAAGTCAGAAATAGACGGCGTGCTGGACATCTCCCAGACGCGTGCCTTGAATCGGAAATAGTCCTCCGTCAGCGCGCCAACCGGACAAATGTCCGTCACGTTCATCGAGTACGGATCGTCAAACTCCTGGCCCGGCGCGGTCATCGGATAGTTGGTGTCGCCGCGACCGATGATCGAAAGCTGATGGCTCTTGGAGACCTCGGTCGTGAACCGCGTGCAGCGCGTGCAATTGATGCAACGCTCTGCGTCGAGCACGACGTTCGGTCCAAGCTGGACGCGCTTCGGCTTGTGGACTTTCTGAAACTCAAACCGCGAACCTTCGGGGCCATATTTGTAGGCTTGTATCTGAAGCGGACATTGCCCCGCCTGGTCGCAAATCGGGCAGTCCAGCGGATGGTTGATGAGCATCAATTCCAGATTGTCCGCCTGATATCCAGCGACTTCCTCGGAGTCGTACTGCGTGTGGACGACCATCCCATCGGCCAACGCCATCGAACAGCTCGTCTGCGGCTTCGGGAAATAGTTGATCACCGCATTTCCCTGCTCGTCACTGACAATTTCACCCGAGACGCGGTCCCGCGAAGGCATGCCAGCCGTCACCAGACACTGCCTGCAATTCGCCGGAACCGACAGCGCAGGATGGTAGCAGAAGTGCGGGATCTCAATGCCACGATCGAGGCAGAACTGGAGAAGGAGATCTCCAGATTCAAACTCGTGGGATTGTCCGTCTATGATGACCTGCGGCATGGGCGATTTCGGATTGAGGATTTTGGATTTCGGAGGCGTCCCTCCGAAGCAAATCCGGATCTCATGTCAGACGTTGGATTCGATTCTAGCGCCAGTGGCGGTGAGGACGAGAGTTCGTTCGGGTGCTGTGATGGCGGCGATAGTCTCGGGGTCATCACCGCGATCTTCGGCTAAGTGCTTCAATGTCTCAACGCTGGTTTCCTCAACGGTCAGGGTTCCAGCTACCACGACGTGTGACCCTGAAACGTCTTTGGGAAAGGTGAACACGTAGCCATCGTCGTTCCTCGGAACGGTTACGCGGAAGGCCACGTCGGCTTCGTTTTGGAAGGTGAGCCAGCAGCCTGCGCTCTGGCAAACCTCACCAACAACGCCTGCTACAACAATGGGCGCGTCCACGAACTCCTCCGCTCGTTCAACCACATCATCGGCGAACAACACGGCGCCGTCGCTGCCGGGGTCCTCACCGACTACGGTGCCCAACTCGGCGACCATTTCGTCGCCTTCCACAATCGGTTCGGACCTGTCGGCGGGTTCCTCCGGTTGCGTGCATGCGACCGCGAAGAGTAGCGGGATGAGAAGTAGGCGCTTCATAGCTCAATATGCTGGAGTGCAGGTTGGATGGCCCCGAACGCTCCGTCACCTGCTTCGGCGGAGGCAAACGAATCGGCTTTGCAGCGGGCGGCGAACTCGTCACGAAACCGCCGGATACCCCAGCGAACCGGCCAGGCTGCTGCGTCGGCGAGCGCGCAGACGGTGCGGCCTTCCATCTGGTCGCAGATTTCGAGGAGGAGGTCGAGGTCGCGCGTGTAGCCTTCACCCGCTTCGATACGAACGAGCAGTTTCTCCAGCCAGCCCGTGCCGTCGCGGCAAGGCGTGCATTGGCCGCACGATTCGTGGTGGTAGAAGTGAGCAACCCGGCGCGTGAAGGCCACCATATCGGTGTCTTCGTCGAGGATGCAGAGCCCCGCCGTTCCCATCGAGGAGCCCGCTTCGCGGAGCGTTTCGGCATCCATCGTCGCGTCCTTGGCCATCTCCCACGTGAGGGGAGGCGTCGAAGAGCCACCCGGCACGATGGCCTTGATGTTCTTGCCACCGCGAACGCCACCAGCCACGTCAATCAGGTCACGGATGAGCATCCCGGCTGGGAATTCGTACACGCCCGGCTTGTTGACGTGGCCCGATATCCCGTAGAGAACCGGCCCAGGATGTCGTTCCGGCCCCATTCCAGCAAACCATGCGGAGCCCTTGTTGACGATAAGCGGGACGCACGCGAGGGTCTCGACATTGTTGATCGTCGTGGGCATTCCCCAACAACCTGACTGCGCCGGGAACGGTGGCTTGATGCGCGGATAGGCGCGGTGGCCTTCCAGGCTCTCCATCAGGCTCGTCTCTTCGCCGCAGATGTACGCGCCCGCTCCGACGTGCACGAAGAGCTCCGTCGAGAAGTCGGCGCCGAGGATGTTCTTGCCGATGTAGCCCTTCGCGTAGGCTTCGTCCACGGCCTTCTGAACGTGGTTGACGTAGTCGATGTACTCGCCGCGGATGTAGAGGTAGCAGGTTTTGATCGTCATCGCGTAGCACGCGAGCACAATCCCCTCGATCATCAAATGCGGGTTGTACTCGAAAATCTGGCGGTCCTTGAAGGTGCCTGGCTCGGATTCGTCGCCGTTGCAGCAGAGGTACCGTGGTTTCTCCGGATCGACCGGCGGCATGAAGCTCCATTTCAAGCCTGTCGAGAAGCCAGCACCGCCGCGCCCGCGAAGTCCGGACGCTTTCACTTCATCGGTCAACCCCGTCGGGTCAAACTTGCCGTCTTTGACAACGGCCTTCAGCGCCGAGTAGCCGCCACTCTCTTCGTAGACCTCCATCTTGTGGAGATCCTTAACGGCAGGCAGAATGACGCGCTCATAGTTGCGCCAGTCGCCTGCCTTCGTTTCGCCGGTGATGAGTGTGGGTGCGTCGGCCATGGGGCTAGTGCGTGCGTAGCACGATTATGCATGCTCAGCTGTGTGGGGTGGCGGAAGCGCTACTCCATCCGCCTCATACTCGGCAATAAACAGTTCGAGCGCGACGCTCGCCTCGCGGAGCGCGTCTTCGGGCGAAGGGCCAAAAGCAGACAGATTCGCGAAAGAGGGACACGTCGCCAGAAAGGCCTCATCCTCCTCGCTCCATCGAATGACGCGCTCGTAGTTACGCCAGGCGCCTGCCTTCGATTCGCCGGTGATGAGAGAAGCTGATTCGGGCATTTGTCTAGTGCGTAGTTCGTAATGCGTATCGCGCCGAGTTGGGCGCGACGTAAATACGCTCGTTCACTTCCTTGTAGCAAGAATATGTCATCCTGAGGAGCACAGTGACGAAGGATCTAGTTGGATGATGGCATTAGGCTAGTCGGGGCTATATCCTTCGCGGAGCCTGTGCTGAGCGAAGCCGACATGCTCAGGACGACAAACTCGCTTTGGTAAAATGGGCGCAACTTCAGTGAATCGTTTCGGAAACAGGTGGTGTCGTGTACTCAGTTACTGCTTCGGCGTCGGAGCGGCGGTTTCCACCAAGTTCCGTTTCGTCCTGCGGCAGCGTCACCGACTGGAAGCCGGGCATCTTGCTTGCCTTCGATTCGACGGTGATGAGAGAGGGTGCGTCGGCCATGACTCGTAAACTAGAGCAGATCCTGAAGTTCGTCGACCGTAAGTCGGGCTTGCTTGAGGATGTGTGACAACGTCGATCGCTTGATCGGCTTATGAGCAGGAACGGTGATTTTCAGGGTTTCGTCGCGAAGTCTCTTCTGCATGCGGATATGGCTCCCTTTCTGCCTGACGATGACCCAGCCATCTCGCTGAAGGGCGCGGACCACCTTTCGATAATGCAGGGTCGGGACTTTGCTCACACCTCGATCTCTTCGGTTAGAAGACTCTCATCCTTCACCATGTCATCCTCTACGGGTTCGAGGTAGAGTTCGATGGCCTCACGAATGTTGGCACGTGCTTCCTCCCTCGTGTCCCCCTCGCTGATGCAGCCGGGAAGTGCAGGGACGGTCACGGTATAGCCGCCCTCGTCGCTGGGCTCGAACATTACATGTAGTCGCATTCTGGAACCTCCTAACAGGCTGTTGAAATATTCATCCGTTGGCGAGGCGAGCGGATCCTGGTCGAGATCAAGGCGCGAGATCGCAGTCGTAATGGTGATCCGGCGAGATTCTCGCAACGCTGAGATCGAACAAGAGCCGCCGCCGCAGGCAGGAAGAATAGATCAACAGCCTGCTAAGAAATGGTTGAGGAAACAGGTGGCGTCTGGTATTCGGTGACGGCCTCCGCATCCGAACGGCGGTTGCCGCCCAACTCGGTTTCATCTTGCGGCAGCGTCACAGACTGGAAGCCCGGCATCTTGCCCGCTTTCAAATCCTCGACGAGCACATCCACCTTCTCCCTGGTAAGGTTGTGGACGTACGGGCCGTTCGTCACTTGCAGCATGGGGGCGGAGCCGCACGCGCCGAGACACTCCGCTTCCTGAATCGTGAATAGGCCGTCGTTGGTGGTCTGACCTTTCTCGATTCCGAGTTTCTCTTCGAGATAGTGGAGTATGTCGTAGCCGCCGCAGACCTGGCAGCCGAAGCACGTGCAGATGTCCAAAACAAACTTGCCTTTTTTCTCTTGATAATACTGCGTGTAGAACGTCGCTACCCCGTAAACCTTGGCGTAGGGAACGTCAATCGTGTCGGCAACGAGCTTGATGACTTCCGGCGGCAGCCACTCGAACTTGTTCTGCGCCAGCCAGAGGACCTTCATCACGGCGCCGTCATTGGTCGGATACTCCGCTCGAAACGAGACAATTTGCCTCTGCTCGGCTTCCGTCCAGACGAGATCGGCGTCAGCGAAATGACGCACTACAGGCTCGCCGGGGACGTAGTCCGGTTGAAGAAGAGAACCGTTGATCATTCGATTTCGGATTTCGGATTTCGGATTTCGGGACAACCTGCTAGCGCAGGCCTCGTCGTCCGGAACGCACGCCATCCCGTAACAATCTGAACAGGTCGTCGGTGAGTCATTATGGTTTTGGCGGGGAGATCGGACAACGGGGAAGCAAAGGAGTCTCGAAATCGGACGATAAGTATTGGAGCAGCGGCCAAAGTTCCGATATCCGATATCCGATATCCGAAATCAAGCGGGGAAATGTGCGGGGTCATTTATCCGCGTCGCCCATCACGGGGTCTACGGAGCCAATAAGTATCGGAGTGTCGGAGACCATGGCACCTTCCATGAGGTACTCAAGGCCTTGCAAATTGGAGAAAGACGGGCTGTTCATTTTCACGCGCCACGGGCTGCCGGTGCCGTCGGAAACGAGGTGGAAGCCCAACTCGCCTTTCGCGGCCTCAATGGCATGGTAGCTCTCGGCACCCTTCGGCGGAGCCACGCCCGTGTCCGTCATCATGAAGTCGTGGATCATCCCCTCCATCGAGTAATAGACCTCGTCTTTGGAGGCGTACGTCTGCTTTGCGTCGTCCACGCGAATGGGGCCACCGACGTTGGGAACGTGTTCGAGGCACTGCCGGATGATGCGGCTCGACTGCTCCATCTCTTCGACGCGCACGAAATAGCGGGCCAAGGAATCTCCTTCGGTGCGCATGGGGATGTCGAAATCCACGAGATCGTAGACCAAGTACGGCTCAAACTTGCGAATATCGTGGTCGACTCCAGATGCACGCAGATTCGGACCTGTGAAACCGAGGTCGATCACTTCGTCGGCTGTTAACCTGCCGATGCCGAGATTCCGGTCGATCCAGATTCGGTTGCGGTTCAGAAGCTTTTTCCAGTCCTTCAACTGCTCGTCGAAGTCATCCACGAATGCTAGGATTCGCCTCATGCCCTCGTCGGAGATGTCCGTGGCGAGGCCACCAATCCGGCTGTGCGAGACTGTAAATCGCGCTCCGGCAACTTCGTCCATGATGTTGTAGATCTCCTCGCGGTACTTGAACGTCCACAGGAAAACCGACAGCGCGCCTGCGTCCATCACCATCGTGCCAATCCAAAGGAGGTGCGCCTGGATGCGAGCGACCTCACACAACAGGGTTCTGATCCATTGCGCGCGCGGCGGAACATCGATGCCGACCAGCTTCTCTACGGCCAGGCACCACGCCACGTTGTTGGCGTAAGGCTGGAGGTAGTCCATCCGGTCCGTGTAGGGCATGAACTCCTGAAATGTCTTCACCTCCGCCAGTTTTTCAACACCACGGTGGAGGTAGCCAATGTCGAGCAGGCAGCGGTCGATGGTCTCTCCGTCGAGCCGAACCACACAGCGAAGTACGCCGTGTGTGGCGGGGTGCTGTGGGCCCAGGTTCAGGATCATCTTCGACTCAAGCGGATCCTCGTCCACTTCCACGTGGATATGCTTGTCTTCCAGCGCCTGATAGATGGCCGCATTGTGGCGCGGCCAGAACGTGAAGACGCTCTCGTCAGGCGTCGCCGCATTGGGAAGGGGGGCCTTGATCGTCGCCGTCTCCATTAATCTTGGGGGAGATCGCCGTGGGCGCGCGCAAACGGATCGAGCGTGAGTTCGCCGTCGCTTACTTGCGGAGGAAGGGGAAGCGAACCGGGAATGCCAAGCGTCGGGAATTCCTTGCGCGCCGGGTGGTACTCGAAGTCCTCCGGCATGAAAATGCGACGCAAGTCCGAATGGCCTTCAAAGCGGAGACCCATCATATCCCACGCTTCGCGTTCGTGCCAGGAAGCTGCACGAAATACGCCCGTGATCGTTGGCACTTCAGGATCGTCTTCTTCCACGCGCACTTTTATCCGCAAGCGCTTCTTCGTCTGCATGTTCACGAGCGAGTAATAGACCTCGAAGCGATTCTCCTCGGTAAAGCGATCGATCGATCCCATATCCGACAGATATCTGTAGCCCATTTCTTCCTTCAGATGGCGACAGACATCTACGATGGCGCTCTTCTGAACGAAAACGGTGTGCTCGGATGCGTATTCCGTGACGCCGGTGATCACATCACCAAAACGTGCTTCAAGCGCTTCGAGGGCTTCCGGTTGGACGGTTGTCTCTTTGGCGAGCGGGTTCGTCCTTTCCAGCTCTCCGGCAAGTGCTTGACGCGGTGTGAAGTAGAACTTCAGCGTCTGCTTCTCTTGTCCGGCGTCTGTGGCGGATTGAATCTCCTGGCTCATCGCTTAGACGGCCTCGGATACGTGGCGAAGGACTTCGCCGCTCGCAGAAACGATATCGCCGTCTTCAAGGCGCATAGGGGGTTCGTGCTCGCGCTCGTCCATCGTGACGGAATACTGGTTGCGGATCTTCTCCTGAATGTCCATCAGCGCGTGCAGAACAGCCTCCGGACGCGGAGGACAACCCGGAACGTAGACATCGACAGGCATGAAGTTGTCGATGCCCTGAACAACGCCGTAGCAACGATGCATGCCGCCCGTCGACGCGCACGCGCCCATGGCAATACACCACTTTGGATCCGCCATCTGATCCCACACACGCCGCACGGCGTGAGCCATCTTGTACGAGCACCAGCCGGCGACAATCATCAAGTCTGCCTGGCGAGGCGAGAAGCGCATGGCCTCGGAGCCGAACCGCGCCACGTCGTACTTCGGGCCTGCGAAGCCCATCATTTCGATAGCGCAGCATGCGAGGCCCATCGGCATCGGCATCAGCGAGTTCGACCGCGCCCAGTTGACAACGGCGTCAACCGAGGTCGTGAGAAAACCGCCGTCGCTGTTGAACATGGTGCCAGTGATTACACGGTGACGAGATTTCGCGAGAGGTAATGCGTAGTCCGTGTTGCGTATTAAAAGCGAGTACAGGAGATGACGGAATCGAAATACGTACTACGTAATACGTACTACGAACTAGTCTCTCAGTCCCAGTCGAGGCCGCCTTTCTTGATATCGTAAATCAAGCCGACGAACAGGATGGCGATGAAGACGGAGATTACGGCGAGCGAACCAAGGCCGCCGCCGTTGGCGAGGAACGTCCGGAAAGACACCGCCCAGGGGTACATGAACACGATCTCGACATCGAATACGATGAAGATCATCCCGACGAGATAGAACTTGACCGAGTAGCGGTCCCGGGCGGTTCCTACGGGGTCCATGCCGCTCTCGTACGCGCTCGACTTGATCGCGCGTGGTCGCTTCGGGCCCAACCAGACGGCCAGCTTCAGAAGCGATAGTGCGAGGCCGAGGGCCATCACAACCATGAGAAAGAGCGGGACAAAATCGGTCAGCATGAGGCGTTGACGCGGAGCTCCTGAAGAGAACAGCAAGCTAAGCTCCGGCACCCTCCTGTTCAATGGAAACAGAGCGAAGGAAACCAGGCATCGCACCCAAAAAAAGGGCGGCCCCGGATTCCAGGGCCGCCCGTATTGGAGATTTCGAGATCCTTCGTCGTCCACTTTGTGGACTCCTCAGGATGATCTCGCTAGCGCTCGATCACTTAAGCAGCGTTACGGTGAGAGCGTCGTTGAAGCGCTCGCCGTTGACACGTACGACGTACATGCCACTTGCGAGTCCAGCGCCGTCAATCGTCAGGGTCTGCGTCTGATCGGCTTCAACCGTCCCGTCGAACAGAACCGCAACGCGCTGGCCCAATGTGTTAAAGAGCTCAGCCGTCACATTCTGATCCTGCGCAACCGCGAGCGTGAAATTGCTCTGTGGGTTGAACGGGTTCGGATAGGCGGCGCTCAACACGTGCGAACCAGGTGTCTCGACCGCGACTTCCAGTTCAGCCGAATACTCGAACGCGCCATCAAAGTCGATCTGCTTGAGGCGGAAGGAATGCGTTCCAACACCCATGTCGCCGGCATTGAATCCGTAGGTCTGTACTTCAGTCGTCGTGCCGTGGCCTTCGACGAAGCCCAGTGCATTCCAGCTTTCACCAGCTTTCACCTGAACCTCAAAGCCAGCGTTGTTGGTTTCGGAAGCCGTTTCCCAATTCAGGGAGACATCCGAGCCACTCACTACCGACGTGAAAGAAACGAACTCAACCGGGGTGAGCAGGCCGTTCACTGACAAAATGATGTGCATGCCAGGGAAGCCGATAGCCGCAAGATCCAGTGGATCAGGAAGTCCACAATCCGCAGCGGCAATATAGGAAGCCCCGGTTTGGCCATTGGGGTTGCTGCCAATAAAGAAGCTGTTCCCAAGAGTCTGCCCGTCCGGCGTGAAAAGCTCTAGCACCATGTCATCACCTGGCGAAATAGTCGCCACGACCGGGACGCTAATCAGCGTTGCTGCCTGGTCGGTTACGGCAAAGTTCCCGGAGGTGCCTTGAAGAGCCAGGTTCGCGAAAGTGAAGGCAGCGGCATCGGCGATGCTGTAGACGTTCACGACAACGTTTTGCGTTCCGCCAGCGCCGGTGGCGGTCTCAACCGCTGTTTCAACGTCTTTCGAAGTGAAGCCTAAAGGAAGCACCGAGGTGTCAAACCGACGGAGATATGAGTTATCCGTATGGAGGCCACCCGCATTGCACGAGACGGAGTTGAACATCGTGATGGTTGCCTCGTCCGCACTTTGGGTGAGGTGATCCGGGTTGAACGCAAGCGGTCCCGGGTTATCGTTGTAGGGGCCACTGGTGGTTGAGCCGTCTACGTGCGTAAAACTTTGCGCGTTGGCCTGAACGGCGAATAAACCTGCCGCGATGAGGCAGACTACGGAGAAACGAAGTTTCATTTCAATCCTCTAGGTTGGGTGTGGGGAAGCGAAGGAGCTTGAAAAACGTTGTGTTTGCCATTCAAGCGAATTAGGATTGCAGGATACTTGTTGGGATCCAAAGAATCCACAACCGGCGCTCTTTTTTTTGCCGTGCCCGAGGCGCATCCCCTTTTGATCGCCGACATCCCACTCGAGAGACCCAATGTCGGGGCCGGATGAGGGAACGCCACAAACGTTTTCACGCAACACAAAAAACGGGCGGCCCCGGATTCCGGAGCCGCCCGTCATTAAGATTCGAGATCCATAGTCGTCCACCTCGTGGACTCCTCAGGATGATTCCTGCGGAATCACTTAAGCAACGTCACGGTCAACGCATCGACAAAGCGCTCGCCGTTGACGCGTACGACGTACAT
>JBGTDU010000157.1:0-1653 GCA_041748175.1 Rubricoccaceae bacterium | reverse complement strand
CTCTCATTGGGCTTCTCGTTCCTGGGGCTGGGCCTGTTGAAAGGGATGTTGCCCGATACCGCCTGGGCGCCACTCATTACATCATTCGGCTATACGATCGGCTTCCTCGTCGTCATTCTCGGGCGGCAGCAGCTTTTCACGGAGAACACCCTGAAGCCGATTCTCCCTCTGCTACGCAAGCCGTCGCTGGCAGTGCTCTCTGATGTGCTTCGCCTCTGGGGTACCGTCTTGTTGGCGAATCTGATCGGTGCCCTGATCCTCGCTTTTATGGTTAGTCGCACGGCCTTGTTTTCGGAGATGTGGACGCCGGAAATCTTTGCCGCTTTGCTTGCCACTGGAGAGCACTTCCTCGAGCTCAGTTTCGTGAGCACGTTCGTCGGCGGCATTTTCGCGGGCTGGTTGCTCGCGCTCATGGTCTGGATGCTGCCGTACGCAGAGAAGGAGAAAGTGCTCATCATTGTCGTCATCACCTACCTCATAGGGCTAGCCGGATTTGCGCACTGCGTCGTCGGCTCTATCGAAACGATGTATGCGGTTATCGTCGGGCCGGCGTCGTGGGGAAGCTATGTTGCCTTTTTCGTTCCGGCTCTTCTGGGCAACATCGTGGGAGGCGTGCTCCTCGTGGCGGTTCTCAACCATGCGCAAGTAGCATCCGGACGCGCGTCGTTGCCTTCCGAATAGTTGCGCTATGCCTTCCGCAAATTCGGTTGCTGTAGCGACCCGCATTTATATCAGAGGTGTGGTTCAGGGAGTTGGATTTCGGCCGTTCATCTACCGAATTGCCCACGAGTTTGATGTGTCGGGCTGGGTTTGCAACAATGAATCTGGAGTCGCGATTCATGCGGAAGGACTCGTGGAATCAGTTCGCGCATTTACCGATGCTGTGCAAGCTGGAGCTCCACCGGCTTCTCAAATTGCATCGTTAAAAACGACGAAGGTTGACGTCGAGGGCTTCGACCGATTCGAGATTCGAGAAAGCGACTATGCGAATCGCCCTATCGCTCGCATATCACCAGATTTGCCCGTTTGCGATGACTGCTTGGCGGAGTTCCTCAACCCCTCCGACCGCCGATCCGACTACCCCTACATCACGTGCACAAACTGCGGCCCGCGCTACAGCATTATCCTCGATCTGCCATACGACCGTCTGGCCACAACGATGCGCGAATGGCCGCTCTGCCCGGCGTGCGCGAAGGAGTATGCCGATCCCACCGACCGGCGCTTTCATGCACAACCCGTGGCCTGCCCGGCCTGTGGGCCTTGTTTTCAGTTGGAAGCAGGGGGCGAAACGGAAGTAGTTGGGAATCGCGCCATCGAACGAGCTGCGGATCTACTCCGCGATGGAAAGATTCTCGCCATCAAGGGAATCGGCGGCTATCACCTCGCTTGCGACGCCCGCAATGCCGCCGCTGTGCAGGGCCTCCGCGAACGCAAGGTGCGGAAAGAAAAGCCTTTCGCGCTGATGGTCCGCGACCTCAACGTTGCTCGTCGGATAGCGATGCTCGACGCGGCGAGCGAATCGCTGCTCGAAGACCAGGCGCGGCCGATTGTTCTTCTTGATGCAAGGGAGATTTTGCCCCACGTTGCGCCGGATAACCAGGAACTCGGCCTGATGTTGCCCTACACGCCGCTTCATCACTCGCTGTTCGCAGC
>JBGTDU010000156.1:0-32535 GCA_041748175.1 Rubricoccaceae bacterium | reverse complement strand
TCACGTCGTCAGCTTTCTCGGGCTCTCGATAGAATGGTCATGGACAACGGGGCTTGTGTATCAGGCCCCGAGCAATCGGGCATCCTCCTCTTCCGGCGATTCCAGCGAAAGCTGCTCGCCATCCTTCATCTCGCGCACCATTGTCGTGACTTCCTGCGGTTCGGGAATTTCGTTCCCGGTTGCCGCTCCAAGTTCCTTGAATTTCCGCGCGGACGAAAGAACACGTGTTTCCAATGAGCCCACTGACTTGTTGTATGCACCAACAGTTTGGTTGAGATGTCGTCCGACATTGGAGAAATGCTCGGCCATCACACGTGCGCGGTCATGAAGCTCCTCACCCAGCTTCTGAATTCTCGTCGCGTTTTCCGTAAGGTCTTCTTGCCGCCAACCGTAGTGAACAGCCTTGAGGAGCGCAATCAACGTCGTCGGCGTGGCGAGGATCACGTTCTGATCCACGCCGTGCTCAATGAGGCCGGGATCCTGTTCGAGCGCTGCACTGAAGAACGTCTCGCCCGGCAGGAAGAGCACGATGAACTCGGGAGTGAACCCGAGGTGCTGCGTGTACGACTTGGCGCCGAGTTGCCTGATGTGTGTCTTGACCTGGTTCGCGTGGCGCAGCAATTGTTTCTGCCGTTGCGTTTCGTCGTCGGTCTCGAGCGCTTCGAGGTAAGCTTGCAGCGGCGCTTTGGAATCCACCACAATCCGCCGTTCGTTGGGAAGACGGATGATCATGTCGGGCCGCATCCGTCCGTCCTCCGAACGAAGCGTCGTCTGCTCGTCGAAGTCGCAGTAGTTGACCATCCCCGCCATCTCCACCACGCGGCGCAACTGGATCTCCCCCCAGCGCCCGCGAACCTGAGGCGCCCGCAGAGCCGTTACGAGTTTCGCCGTTTCGGTCCCGAGATCCTTCTGTGTTTTTGTGAGTGATGTGACCTGTTCCTTTAGCGCTTCGTAAGCGCCAACCCGGTCCTTCTCGACGGTCTCCATCTGCTTCTTGACGGCGTCCATCGTCTCCTTGAGCGGCTTGACGAGGTTGTCCACGGCCACTTGCCGTTTCTCCAGTTCGCCCTTGGCCTGTTCCTGCGTTTTTGCAAGGGTCTCCTTGGCGAGTTCCAGAAACTGTTCGTTGTTCTTTTGAAGTGCCCTGGAGGAAAGCGCCTCGAACGCTTCGCGGAAGGACTTTTCGGCCTCGGTCAGCAGTTTCTTTTGCTCGTCGATTCTACGCTCGCCATCGGTCATCTGTTGAACGGCTACAGCGCGGAGTCGCTCGGCATCCGACGCCCGCTCCTGCTCGCTGCGGAGTTCGGACTCTGCTTTTTGAAGGCCGGCCTTCTGTTCAGCCAGTTGCTGTTCACGCTGGCTCAGCCGCTCGTTCAGCGAGGAGACCTCGATCTGCCTCGCCGAATCGCCACGAACGCGGAAAATCAGGAACACTACGCCGCCGCCTACAAGCAGGCCAACCGCGAGGAAGAGAAGCGGAGCAAGGTCCATGAGGGAAGTAAATCGCCAGATGCTGCCTACGGTACCCACCGGCAACGTCTACCGCAAACAGGAGGCAAGTGTACGGAGCGGGGGTGACAGGGGTCGTCACAGACCGTGCCCTATCGCACAATCCTCATGATCCTGTCCCCATCATTCGGGCAACTCCCTCGGCCATCGCAGTTGCTGGTGGTGATGTAAACGTGGCCGTCGGGGCCCATCACCACATCGCGGATTCGGCCAAGGATATGCCGGAAGTACACGTCGTGCTGGGCCACACTCTGGCTGGAATCGAGCACGACACGCTGCAAGTGTGACGATCCGAGCGTCCCGATGAGCAGACTCCCCGTCCATTCCGGGATGGCGTCGCCGGTGTAAATGGCAGCGCCGCCAGGAGGCGTTGCGTTGGACCAGGTAATCGACGGAGAGATCAGGCCGGGGGAACCCTCACAGCCGTAGATCGAGGGCCAGCCAAGATTATCTCCGGCTCGGGCGACACTCACTTCGTCATGTCCCCGCCGCCCAAGCTCCCCCGAAGGACCGTGGTCGGCCAGCCAGAGTGTCGAGTCGTTCGGCCATGCGAAGGCCTGCAGGTTGCGGATGCCCTGAAGGTAGATCGGGCTTCCCGGAATCGGGTTGTCGTCGGGGATCGAGCCATCTGGCCGGATCCGCAGCAGCTTTCCCGCCAGGCTTTCGGGATCCTGCGCGTTGTCCGGATCCCGAGCGTCGCCCGTGCCGACGTAGAGCATGCCATCAGGGCCTATGCCCACACGACCGCCATTGTGGAAAGTGGCCGCGGGAATATTGTCCAACAATACTCCGACCGGTGCGGCTTCCACGCCGTTCTCATTCATCCGCCAGCGCTCGACGCGATTTCTCGGCGAGCCCCGATCGGGATGGACCGTTCGGTAGAGGAAAAACTCCCGATTGGTCTCGAACTCGGGATGCAGAGCGATGCCTAGCAGGCCGCCTTCCGCCGTGTCGGAGTCGTCCATCACCGCAACCGGCTCACGGACGAGTTCGCCACCTCGCACCAGACGCAGTCTGCCAACACGTTCTGTTACCAGCATGTCGCCGTCGGGGAGGAATGCTAGCCCCCATGGCACTTCCAGCCCAGTCACCACGATCTCTGCCGACACGTCAACCAAACCGCTCGGCCCATGGCCTTCGTCAACGTCCAAGCAATTCGAGGCCGCCACTTTCGGAGGTGTGAAACCCGCCGTTTGGCATCCGCCCAGAAGCGGAACGGCTGCCAATGCCAGAACGAGCGTGGCCCGGCCGACGAGCGGCGCAGGGTTCGGTGCCATGCCATGCGCAGGAAATTTCATATCGCGATCTCGTCCGATTGTGCCCCAGGTTTACGCCGCCTGCTCGGGCGCGGTTCGAAAGAACGCTGAAGTCTCCGACGCGATCTACAATTTCGCCGTCACATGGTCGACATCGCCGAACAGCACACCCGGTTTTTCTTTGGCAAAGACCACTTCGCCGCCAAAAGTCACGTCCAGCAGATGGAGCGAAAAGCCCAGATTCGATGCCATGTTGACGAGCGCGTGGACATCATCGCTCGTCATGAGGATTTCCTGGAGATCGCGAGCATCATCACTGGCATAATCTGACGGTCGCAACTTTGGGTAGGCTCCTGCGGGTCGAATGATCGGCCCATCGGGGGTGGCAAAGAACCGGTAGGATTCCATCGTGAGGCTTTGGAGGAGTTCCCGGGCTCGTTGAATGTTAGCGCAGTGAGCGTCCGGGGCAGGCGGGGTTGTAGCGGGACTGAAGAGGATAGCCATGGCGGTGGTGGGTTTCCGGCAGAAAACAGGGGGCCGACGGGGAGCCGTCACGGTAGTGAATCCTCCCGAAACGTCGCTGGACAAATGGTTTTCCGGTGCGCTACGTCACGCGCAGGCAGCGCATCGCGCCATTGAACAGCGTCAATGTTAGGCCAGTCCATGCAGTCATCAAGACATTGAGCGTCGTGGCCAAGCTCCCTGCCGACTGATACGCCGTGCTTCTCATCGATCCCGAAGTCCAGGCGGGTCTGAGGCGATTCCCACACGTTGCGCTACAACCCTCGCAACCGGATTAATCGCCTGTGCCCAGAGGGGGACTCGAACCCCCACACCCTTGCGGGCGGCAGATTTTGAATCTGCTGCGTCTACCAATTCCGCCATCTGGGCAGCGGACGCGCAAGATACGGCGCACGCCAAAAACGAAAAGGTCGGCTCACCCTATGGCGAACCGACCCTTGTACGTATTCGAAGTCGCTGAGATTTACTGGCCGTCAACCACTTCACCGGCAGCGTCGGCGGCGTCGTGAGCGGCGTCGGCTGCATCACCGGCGGCCTCTTCCATCGCGTCAGCAGCGTCGCCCATTGCGTCGGTGGCTTCGTCCATGGCACCGGTGGCGTCGTCCATCATGCCTTCGGCATCTTCCATCATATCGGCAGCTGTGGAATCGTCCATGACCTCTTCGGTCGGGGTCATTTCATCCATGGTTGCATCGTCAGTGGCGTCGGTGGTCTCGGAGCCGCAGGCGGCGAGGCCGAGCACTGCAAAAGCGAACGTAAAGACAAGAAGCTTTTTCATATTGTTCGGTGCTCCTGCAGCCGGAGCCGCGCAGAGCCTAAGTTGGGTGAGTGAGTAGTCAGGAAGCCATGGTCGAGGAAATGCGGGGGATCCTGCCTCGGCCAGAGCTGAACGGCGCAAAATACAATCTCGCGAAGGCCGTCAAGTGCCTTGCCGGTAAATCCGGCAAACCTTCGACAAATCCTCTTTCCCGGCCTGAGAGCGCCAGGGCGGCTATTTTCTTGGCAACGTGAACCAACCCATCAACGCCGTGCGTTTCCTCCTTGCCATCGCCCTGACCGCGTTCATTCCCATCACCCTTTACGCCCAGGAAGAGGGAGCGAAGTGGGACGTCAACGCGGCACACGGCCCTACAGAAACCCTTGCGTTCACGACCACGGAAGGCACGTGGATGAACCTCGATGTAAGCCCGGATGGTTCACAGATTGTGTTCGACCTGCTTGGCGATTTGTACGTCCTCCCCATCGAAGGAGGCACGGCAAGGCGTATCACATCAGGGCCAGCGTTTGACATCCAGCCGAGGTTCTCGCCGAGCGGCCGACACATAAGCTTCACGTCCGACCGCTCCGGCGGCGACAACATCTGGATTATGGATCGGGATGGCGCCAATCCGCTGCAGGTGACGGACGAGGATTTCCGGCTCCTCAACAACGCGGTGTGGACGCCCGATGGCGAGTACCTCATCGCGCGCAAGCACTTCACAAGCGGCCGATCACTCGGCGCGGGCGAGATGTGGCTCTACCACCGTTCCGGTGGCGATGGCCTCCGGCTTGTCGAGAGGCGCAACGACCAACAGGATGCCGGCGAACCTGCCGTCAGCCCCGATGGACGCTTTGTGTACTACTCGGAAGACCTCACGGAAGGCCCCAACTTTCAGTACAACAAAGATCCGAATTCGGGTATCTACGCCATTCGCCGATTTGATCGAGAGACGGGCGAACTCGAAACCATCATCGGTGGGCCGGGCGGCGCGGCCAGGCCTCAGCCTAGCCCGGATGGACGACAAATCTCGTTCGTTCGCCGCGTCCGCAACATGTCGGTTCTGTTTCTCTACGATATCGAGACCGGGGCAGAACGGCCTGTATATGATGGCCTCAGCCCGGACCAGCAGGAGACGTGGGCAATTTTTGGCGTTTACCCAAACTTTCAGTGGATGCCGGATGGATCGGCGGTTGTCCTGTGGGCGGAGGGAGGACTGCATCGGATCGACATTGAAACCGGCCAGGCCACGGAGATCCCCTTCTCGGCCGATGTGGAAATAGCCGTTACGGAAGCGGTGCGCTCGCAGCAGGAAACTGCGCCTGAACGGTTTACCGTCCGCATGATGCGCGACATGGCGACCTCACCCGATGGCAGCACGGTCGTCTTCCATGCCGTCGGCTACCTCTGGAAGATGGCCTGGCCCGATGGGGAGGTGATGAGAATGACCAACCAGAACGATCATTTCGAGTACGATCCTTCCTTCGCGCCGGATGGGCGAACCATTGTCTACACCACATTCGATGACGACGAATATGGTTCGATTCGTTCCATAACGTTGGACGGAGGCGATGTCCGAACTCTTACGAGTGAGCCAGGGCATTACTTCACGCCCCGCTTTTCGCCCGATGGTGGGCAGATTGTCTTCGACCGCGAATCCGGGAATGGCCTACGCGGGCCGCTCTATGGTGTCGAAACGGGACTATACATCATGGACGCCCGTGGCCGCGAGGTGACCAAGATCCGCGATGGCGGTGATGAACCCCGTTTCTCAGCAGACGGCGAGCGCGTCTTCTTCCAAACGGGCGGTGGATTGGAAAAACACTACAACAGCGTCGACATCCACGGCGGCGACTTACGCGAGCACTTCACGATGAAGTATCCGACCAGCGTCGTTCCGAGCCCCGACGGCGAGTGGCTCGCGTTCACCGAAGCCTTCAACGTCTACATCGCGCCGTTTCCGATGACAGGCGGAGCGATTGAGATCAGCAAGGACATGACAGCGATCCCGGTAACGCGCGTCAGTCGCGATGCAGGGACGGAGCTACAGTGGGTTGAAAACGGACGTGCATTGCGGTGGATGATCGGGCCGGAGGTTTACACGCGGCGGCTTGAGGAGGCCTTCGCTTTTCTTCCAAACGCAGATGGCGGTGAAATGCCCGAGCCGGATTCTGTCGGCGTCATGATTGGAATGGCGTTGCCGTTCGACGAGCCCTCCGCTACCGTTGCGCTCGTCGGCGCGCGCATCATCACAATGAACGGTGACGAGGTGATCGAAGATGGGACGGTCGTCGTGGAGGGCAACCGGATTGTTGCGGTCGGGGCGAGGAGCAGCGTTTCCGTTCCATCGGGTGCGAACATGATCGATGTCAGCGGCCAAACGATTATGCCGGGGATTGTGGACGTCCACGCGCACGGCGGGCACTTTTTCGGCGGGCCGCTGCCGCACGCCAACTGGTACCACTACGCCAATCTCGCGTATGGGGTAACGACCATGCATGACCCATCGGCGGACACAGAAACGGTTTTCAGCCTGTCCGAACTCATCAAGGCGGGCGAGGTCGTTGGGCCGCGCGTGTTCTCGACGGGCACGATCCTCTACGGCGCGGACGGCGATTTTCGGGCGACGATAAATTCGCTGGACGACGCCCGCAGCCACCTCCGCAGGCTTCGGGCGGTAGGCGCGTTCTCCGTCAAGAGCTACAACCAGCCTCGCCGAGATCAGCGACAGCAGGTCTTGCAGGCGGCCCGCGAGTTGGGGATGCTGGTCGTCCCTGAAGGCGGCTCGACGTTCTTCCACAACATCAACCAGGTCATCGACGGGCACTCGGGTATCGAGCACGCGATTCCCGTCGCGCCGCTCTACAACGATGTGCTCTCGATGTGGGCCGCAACGGACGTGGGTTACACCCCGACGCTCGTGGTGGGCTACGGCGGACTCTGGGGCGAGAACTACTGGTTCGGCCACACGAATGTCTGGGAAGACAACCGGCTCCTCAATTTCACACCCCGTGGCATCGTGGATAGCCGCTCGCGCAGAAGCACGCTTGCACCTGACGACGAATACTGGCACATCACGCTGGCCGAGTCTGCAAAGAGGCTGGCCGATCGCGGTGTGCGGGTGAATCTTGGCGCGCATGGCCAGATGCAAGGGCTCGGTGCGCACTGGGAGCTGTGGATGTTCGGGCAGGGCGGGATGTCGCCGCTCGAAGCCATCCGTGCAGCCACGCTCAATGGCGCGTACTATATCGGCATGGATCACGAACTGGGCTCAATCGAAGAGGGCAAGCTGGCTGACCTGATGATCCTCTCCGAAAACCCGCTGGACGACCTCCGCAACTCAACGTCCATTACCCAGGTGATGGCGAACGGCCGCCTCTACGACGCGATGACGATGAACCAGATCGCTCCCGAAGCCGTCGAGCGGCCGACATTCTGGTTCGAGCGGGATGGTGCTTCGGATGCTTCGGTCTGGCGAGATGGGGTTACCTACGAAGGCGCACATTGTGCGTGTGAGCAGTAATGTAATTTTGCAAGCCCACTGTAACTTCGCACTTTCATTTTAGAGGCCAGGAGAGTATCATTTGTGGGAATCAACCACAAAAGTTCGGCAATGCACAGAACAAGACATAGCTCGGCGGCAGTTACGTTGTTTCGCACCCTTGCGTTCTTTGGTTTGCTCGCAACTGTTTTACCATGGAGTATTAGTCCACTTGTCGCGGCACAAACGCGAGTAACTGAGCTTAATGCGGAGTTGGCCGCGGGAGGCGTTCGACTTTCATCTATGCGCGGAAATGGGAACTCGTCTGGTTCCGCCATTGAAGGGGTTCTGACTAACCTGACTGGCCGGCAGAAGAACATCAGTATCCATCTCTCACGTCCTATCTACCTCAGAAATGAGAATAGATCTGGTCAGAATATGGTAGCTACCGAAGTGTTATTAGCTGGCGGGCGTTACTATACGGAAGGTAGCAAGTCATTTATCACGCTAGAAAATGAGGCTAGCGAGTCAGTGCTTCTGGTTGCATATTGTACTGACTTCGAAAAGGAAAATCCGTCACGTGGCGACGGATTTTCGGTTGGTACCTTGCCAAGTATCTTGGAAGAGGTTGCTTCCAGAATTGAGCAACACGCCCGCGAATATCCTGAAGAAGACATAACGATAGCCGCTCAAGTTGCAATATGGCTTGCTCAGGGAGTTTCCGCTGAAGACATCGCGGCAGTATTCAGCTTTTCGCCAAGCGATGAAAGATTGGCTAGAAAGTTGGTTCGATAATATTGACCAGCGAATAGGGAACACAAGTGAGGTTATCTGCGCAGTGTTTCCATCTTAACATTGAATGTATTCAGCCTGCCGCGGAACCTCCCTGCCATTGAAATGGAGTGTGGGAGGGTAGTTAGTAGTTGGTAGTATTAGTTTGACGGCAAGGCCTAGCCAATTGTCAGCTATATGTCTGCGCGGCAACCAGATCCCGATATTTCGACACCCGATATCCGCTGACCCCTATCCGATATAGATTAATCCGAAATCCGAAATCAGCTTCATGCGCCCCGTCTTCTCCTCCTTCCTCGATCTGCTCGATCTTGAAGCTACCGAGTCAGATCGAGCGGAATGTGGGTGAAGCCGCATGATCCTCCGCCGCGTCATTTCGCACGTCCGCAACCAGGAGTGGACGGCCATCAGGCTTGACTTCCTGATTGCGGTGCTCGGCGTGTTCGTGGGCCTGCTAGTCAACAACTGGAACAATGCACGGATCGAAGGCGGCTGTTTGTAAATCCGATTGCCAATTAGCCATGCCAAGACGTACTATCCGGCTATGGTTGAACGATCCATCACCCCGGAGCTGCTCGATCTGGCCGACAATTATCCGGTGGTGGCCGTGGTCGGTCCGCGCCAGTCCGGAAAGACGACGTTGTGCCGGGCGGCATTCCCGGACCATGCCTACGCATCGCTGGAGGATCCCGATGTCAGACGCTTCGCCGTCGACGACCCCCGCGGCTTTCTGGATCAGTTCGGAGAGAGAGCGCTGTTGGACGAGGTTCAACGCGCACCCGAATTGCTCTCGTTCCTGCAGGGGATCGTCGACGAACAGAAGGCGATGGGCCAGTTCATCTTGACGGGCAGTAGCAACCTCGACGTGATGGCGGGCGTCACCCAGAGTCTGGCGGGCCGCGCTGCGCTGGTCGAGTTGCTGCCATTTTCCCTGGCCGAGCTCGACCACGCAGGGAAGACGCCGGAGACGCTCGAGTCCCTGATGTTCCAGGGCCTCTATCCGCCCATCCATGACCGGGAGCTGGAGCCGAGCCGCTGGTACGCCAATTATGTCCGCACGTACGTGGAGCGGGACGTGCGCCAATTGATCAATATTCAGGATCTGAACACGTTTCAGGATTTCCTGCGCCTGTGCGCCGGGCGCACCGGCCAACTCCTCAACCTTTCATCTCTGGCTGGCGACGTAGGCATCACCCACAACACGGCGAAGGCGTGGATCTCTGCGCTGGAGGCAAGTTTTCTGGTACACAGGCTGCGGCCCTACCGCGCCAATTTCGGCATGCGACTGTTGAAAACAGCCAAGCTGTACTTTGTTGATGTCGGCCTGGCGTGCAGACTGCTGGGCATAGAGAATCCCGAACAGCTCCGGACGCATCCATTGCGCGGCGCGCTGTTTGAAACCTGGGTGATCAGTGAACTGATCAAGGCTCGCCTCAACCGCGGCCGCCGCTCCAACCTCTATTTCTGGCGGGACCGCCGTGGCCTGGAGGTGGATGCACTCATCGACCACGCGGAAGGATTCTCACTCGTGGAAATCAAGTCGGGAAAGACGGTACCTGCCAATGCGCTGAAAAATGTCCGTGCCTTGCGCGAGTTGAGCGATGGCACGCCAGGCGATAACTGGATGGTGTACGGCGGCGACCGGCATCAGCAGCGTTCTGACGCAACCATTCTCGGCTGGCGCGATCTGGCTGCGCGAGCCGACGCAATCACGGGTTCATCATGATCCTCCGCCGCGTCATAGCGCATGTCAAAAACCAGGAATGGACCGCCATCGGGATTGATTTCCTGATCGTCGTCACCGGCGTCTTTATCGGTATTCAGGTTTCCAACTGGAACGCGGCGCAGGCGGAGAACGCCCGCGAGCGCCTCCTACTGGGCGAGCTCCGCACGGAACTCGCCGAATCAATCGAGCAATTGAGAATCAAACAAAGCGCATTCGATCAGGTCGGCCGATCGGGCGAGCGGTCGGTTGCTTTTCTGGATGCAGGAGCGCCGTGCGGTGATGCGTGCTGGGTCGTCATCGTCGATTTTTTCCACGCTTCCCAGTGGCAACAGATCGTCGTGCCTCGCTCGACATACGACGAGATGCGCCGCAATGGGTGGCCGCGCAACCGCGCCATCGTCGACGCGCTCGAGGCCTACCATCGTCAGGCCGACCAGATCGCGCAACCCATGGAGGAGCCGCCTGCCTATCGGGCGCTGGTGCGTGGCCTGATCCCGCTGGCCATCCACCGGCCGTACTGGCTCAACTGCTTCGAGCTGACCGACGGCGAGGAACGCTACCTGGAGGATTGCCCGGAAGGTGTCGCCTCGGACGTCTCCACGACGGGCGTGGCGGACATCCTGGCGCATCCTGACGTCCACCCGGCGCTGACGGAATGGGCGGGCTTCACGGGTGCACTGAGTGTCAGTCTCGATGGTCAGGTCGCCGCTGCCGAACGTGCCATCGCACTCATCGACGCCGAACTGGGGGAGAGCCCATGATCCTGCGCCGCATCACCCAACACGTCCGCAACCAGGAATGGACGGCCATCGTGCTCGACTTCCTGTTCGCCTCCTCGCAGGGCCATGACACGAGCCCCGCGCCGTGGACCAGGCTCATCAACCTGCGTCAACCCGGTCCGCGTGGGAAAATGCAGAGCAGTTGTCATCCCGGGCTCCGCAGTTGTCATCCCGGACTCCGATCCGGGATCTCGCCGAGCCAGAGAAGCCGATTTGAGATCCTGAAACAAGTTCAGGATGACAACAAGGGTGGTTTTCAAACTCGCTCCAGTCTGCCCCGCACATGATCCTCCGCCGCGTCATATCTCACGTCCGCAACCAGGAGTGGACCGCTATCGGGATTGACTTCCTGATCGTGGTCACTGGCGTTTTCATCGGCATTCAGGTGTCGAACTGGAACCAGGCGCGGGCGGACCGCGACCTCGCCGACCGCTATGTGGTGCAGCTATCCGAAGATCTCCGCGCAGACCTCCGTGACATCGAGGCAGGGATCACGACCTCTCAGTGGCGGACTGCAGCCATCTCAGCGCTGCTGCGCAATGCAGGCCTGCCCCAACCCGACAGCGTGCGGATCCCCGGGCGGAATGTGATCCTGCCGACGAGAACGACTGAGCAGGACCTTCCCGCTGATCTGATCCAGGCCGCGTATTACACGCGCTTCCTCGACAACGACCGGGCGGCATACGCGTCGCTGGTCAACTCTGGCAACGCCAACCTGATCGCAGGGCTGCCCTCGTTTCGGTGCATCCAGTCCTACTATTCATACGAGGACGAGGTGCTGAAATTCGAAGACCGGCTGCTACTGTTCCGCACGGACCTGGTCCGCGCCCAGCACGACGCCGGGCTCTCCATCGCCGGTGACCGACCGGAACGCGAGGTCATCGAACGGATCCGCTCCTTCGAGCCGCTGGCGGCATCGCTGGCCAGCTATCGCGTCTTTTCCCACTTCCATGTAGACGTGTTGCAGCGGTTGCACGAAAGGGGCGAAGTGTTACTCCAGACCCTGGAGCAGGGCGGATCCCAGTGCTATGACGATGGGGAAGACTCGCTATGATTCTCCGCCGCGTCATCGACTACGTCCGCAACCAAAAGTGCTTGGAAGTGGACCCCATTGCAGGCGATGAGTACATTGGACTCAACAAAGAACAGGAGTTTCACAATGGCGAACATCAACGTGCGCGGGATATCCGACAGAACCAAAGAGGCGTTGCGCGTGCGCGCCGCGATGGCAGGCATGTCGCTGGAAGCCTTTGCGCGTCGAGAGCTGCAAAAGGCTTCGATGGCAAACGGTGATGAGCCGACGGCCTTTCTCGATCTGGCAAAAAAGTATTTCGGCGTGAAAGGCGGCGTAGATTTGGATACTCCGCAGCGGTCTACACATCGCAAGCCCATAGACTTTCCCTGACGTGATCGTTCTGGATACGAACGTCATTTCAGAAATTATGCGGCCTGCGCCCGATCAAGGTGTCGCGGCGTGGCTCGCCGCCCAGGATCCGCTGGATCTGGCGACAACAAGCATCACGCTCGCAGAAATCCAGCGGGGCATTGTCAAGTTACCGAAAGGCAAACGGCGCAGTGGGTTGGAAGAACGATTTTCTGCCTTCGTCGAAGAGGCCTTTTCAGGCCGCCTGCTCGTTTTTGATAAGGATGCGGCCTATGTCTGCGGTGATGTGTCTGCGGAAAGAGAGGAAAGGGGGCTTCATGCGGACATTGTCGATATGATGATCGCGGCGATCGTGAAAACCGTCGGCGCAACGCTCGCGACCCGGAATACGTCCGACTTCGATGCCTGCGGAATTCCGCTCATCAACCCCTGGCAGCGGGAGGACTGACACGCCATGATCCTCCGCCGCGACACAGCCCACGTCCGCGACCAGGAGTGGACGGCTTTCGATCCGGTTTGCTAGCCCTCACGCGGATCGGGAGATCCGCGATCCCAGTTTTCCGAATTCCCAGATTCAGTGTCCCAAACCCGAAATCCCATATCCGAAATCCGAAATCCATGAACCCCGTCCTCTCCTCCTTCCTTGATCTTCTCGACCTCGAACAGATCGAGCTCAACATTTTTCGGGGGCAGAACCGGCCGTTGGGGCGGAGCCGCGTTTACGGCGGGCAGGTGCTGGCGCAGGCGCTTGTAGCTGCGGGTCGGACCGTGGAAGAAGGCCGCAACGCTCATTCCTTGCACGCCTACTTCATCCTCCCCGGCGATCTGGAGATCCCCATCATCTACGAGGTCGACCGTCTGCGCGACGGCGGCAGTTTCACCACGCGCCGGGTAACGGCGATTCAGCACGGGCGGCCGATTTTCAACCTGTCGTGTTCCTTTCACAAGGAAGAGCCGGGGATGGACCATCAGTCCGAGATGCCGGACGTGCCGGGACCCGATGGTTTGCCAAGCGAGGTGGAGCTGGCCCGAGGCATCGCGGAGATGATCCCCGAACCCATCCGGGAGTTCTACACGCGCGACCGGCCCATCGAATTCCGCCCGATAAATCCGATCAATCCCTTTGCACCTGAGAAACGCGAACCCATCAGTCACATGTGGCTTCGCGCGGTCGATAGTGTTCCCGGCGGCCAACTCATGCAGCAGGCCATTCTCGCCTACGCGTCCGATTGGGGCCTACTCGGTGCGTCGCTTCTCCCGCATGGTCGTTCGTTCTTCCAGCGCTCCGTGCAGGCGGCGAGCCTCGACCACGCCATCTGGTTCCACCGCCCGTTCGACGTCCACGAGTGGCTTCTGTACACCATTGAAAGTCCCAGCGCTTCGGGTGCGTTGGGCTTTACCCGAGGCTCCCTCCACACGCAAGACGGCACACTCGTAGCGAGCGTCGTGCAGGAAGGGTTGATCCGATTGGTTGAGCCAACGTAGGTTCAGTTGAACGTTACCGTGTCGATGTCGAACGTGCCTTCCGGCGCTTCCTTTTCGGCCCAGCCGGTGTATCGCTCATCGACGGTCATCGTGCTGCCAGCCAGGCGGATCGTCTGCACCCGCCGCATGGGCAAGCCCGTTTCGCGGCGGAGATACAGCGTGGCCTCTCCCGTGTCGACTCCGTCCACACGGATGGTAAAGTGCATCGGCCGCGTGAGCTTGCGGGCCACTACTTCGGGTTCCAGCCATTCGAACGAGTGGACCTGAACCCAATCAGCCACGCCGCCATCGGCATGGTCGGGTGGGTTTCCGGTGTAGAGCCGTGTCAGATTGTGCAGCATGCCCATCCGGGAAAGTCCGATCGCGAAGGCTTCGCGCAAAGCGGGCGCGGTCGTCGTGTCGAATCCGATCTCGGTCGAGCGTCCGCCGACCATCCGCTCGCCATCCGAAACGAAGCGCAGCGTCGCCGGTGCGAGGAACTCCGCCATGTTGCCATCCGCCGTGATCTTCAACTGATCGCTCTGCCCTGCCCAAACTTCTGCGATAAGTTGAACGGGGAAAATAGAGTCCGCATCGACGATCAGGCCCGTGTAGAAGCTGTCGGCGTTGATTAAGCGTTCCTCCATGTAGTCGAACGCCTCACGCGGATCCTCGAAGAGAAATGGGTTGGGGTCTGGGCGTTCGCTCCCGACATGGTCCGATTCCTCCGACGGCGCGCAGGCGAGAGAAATCAGAATCGGCACCGCACAGGCGAGCACGACAAGTGGGCGAAAGAGGTTGGATGCAATCAAGGTTACTCCGGTAGCAGGAAAGTGGTGGATGGCATGGCCACGAATGACCAGTTCGAATAAACTTCTTCAGTGATGCGTTCGGCTCCGTAGAACCGCATTCGGAGCGTCTGCCTGACGGGTAAACCGCTCTCGATGCTCAGCCAGAGTATGACCTCCACATCGGAGGCCGTCGGATGGGAAAGGCTGAAGCTAAGCGGACGTACGGGTTCGCCGTCGAACGTTTCGGGAAGCCCCCATGAAGCGTTTCCGACGGCGGCGTGAGCTTGCGGATCGCCGGGAAGGGTGTCGCCTTCTGTTTCAAAATATCCCGGCGGCTGTCCCGAGACGAGCGTCATCAGGGTTCGGTGCGCGCCCCATCGCAGGAGGCTACTCGTCAGCGATGCACGAAGCCCCCCTGGTACGACCGCGCGTTCAAAGTCCGGGAATGGACTATCGGCACCATTTCGACCACCTGTCATCTCGTTGCCATCAGACACTATGCCAGGCGCCGCGTCGAGTCCGTTCACCCGGCCTGTGGATTCAATCCGCATGCGGTCGCCCGATCCAAACGAGAAGTGGGATTCCAGCACGCTCGGTTCTTCGTCCTGGGCCGACGTTTCATTGATGGAGACGGTAAACGAGAACTCTTCCGCGCGCTTCAACCTCTGTTCAAGTGCGACCAGAGCCTGAGCCGACTCTGCCGTCGGCGAATCGAGTGGTGCCTGCGCACAGGCCATGAGGGAAAGTGGGAGCGTCGCGACGGCGACTATTCTGCTCAAGAGATGTCGCTGTAGCAAAAGCGAATGGGTGCGCATCTTGGGCTGATTCGTGCCTGCGGCAGGTACCGTCTAGAATACTACTTTGGGATTAGCGTATGCGATTCTCAGAATCGGAAGCCGCGATCATTCCTACAGAATGCCGCGTGTCGCAAGTCCGTTTGCCGGGCGACCGCTGCATTCTGGATGATTGATCGTGGCGACGAATAGCTTTAGTTGCACTTTTTTGTTGATTCCTGTTCATGGAGAGAAAGCTCCAGACGCCATCCCTCGTCTCCGTAATCATACCCGCCCACAATGCAGGGGAGCACATCGAGGCTGCAATCCACTCGGCGCTGTCCCAGAGCTATGCCAGGCTGGAGGTCATCGTCGTTGACGACGGCTCTACGGACGAGACGGCAGATCTTGTGGCCGCCATCGCCCTGCGTGATTCGCGTGTAGTACTGATCCGCCAGAAGAACGCGGGTGTCGCCGCGGCGCGAAATCGGGCCATCGAATACTCGTCAGGGGTATACGTAGCTCCGCTCGATGCCGATGATATCTGGTATCCCGACAAGATTGCTGCGCAGGTCGAGCGCATGGAGGCTGAAGGCCCACCACCGGGCTTCGTCTACTGCTGGTGGATTGCAATGAACCAGCGTGGAACTGTTACCGGAGCCGCTTCCGCGTGGATCGTTGAGGGAGATGTCTTCAACTCTCTGCTCTATGTAAACTTCGTCGGCAATGCCAGTGTGCCTCTTTTCCGACGATCCGCTCTCAATCAGGTGGGTGGATACGATTCGAGCCTCCGCTCGCGAGGCGGGCAGGGTTGCGAAGATTGGGATTTGACGCTTCGCGTTGCGGCGCGATTCCCAGTTGGACTTGCACGTGGCTACCATGCCGCATACCGAGGCGTCCACGGAAGCATGTCCGCTGATACGAAAGCGATGTCGATTTCGCACAGGTTGATCATGGAGACCTTATGTGCCCAAGACCCAGAGATCCCAGGCGAACTTCGCGTCTGGTCGCGGAGCAATTTTGTGCTATACCTGGCGGGCGTGGCCCGTGGGAGCGGCCGCCCGGGCCAAACTCTTCGCTGGCTTGCCGAAGCTATTGTGAGAGATCCAGCGGTGTTGCTCGCGCCGTGGGTGCTGCAATCAGGTTGGAGGAGTATCATTCATGCGGGTCTATACCCCATCATTCGCCTGATCTGGCCCGATCATCGCGATTGGATCGATTTCAAGCGCCGTCTAGGTGGGCCCACGCAGGAAGATCTCTCTCGGGAGTTGCTGGAAGCGCGCGCTGTACCCGGGCAGCTTCCTTGGGGAACATGGCGGCCCTTTGATCGAATTTCGCGTTCGAGATGGCTGCGGACTCTCTCCGCCACCAAAAAGAAAAGTGCCACCGTAGACGTTCGTGACAGCCTTCTGGAATACAGCGGTGAATAGTATGAAGATAGCCAGCTTGCATGACGGCGAATCGGGAAGCCCGGTAAATCTCATTCGCTTGGTCAGACAACTCCTCGCAATCTTGCGTGAGGAACGGCTCATCGTCTTCGTGGCGATTGGTGCCGGCGTACTGTCTTCCGTCGCCGAAGGTGTCGGCATAAGTTTCTTCATCCCATTCCTTCAGCTCATGGTTGACGGCACCGGAGGAGAGGCGCCTGCCAGCGGGTTTCAGGGAGCTCTCCACCGCCTTTTCTCCGGGTTCCCGACCGACGACCGCCTTCTGATTGTCGGTGGATTTATACTCGGAAGCCTTTGTATCAAGGCGGCACTCGGCTACGCATACGGTGCCCTCTTCGCCCTGCTCGACGCAAGATTTGGCCACAAGCTCCGAAGCGATGTTTTTGGTGCGTTGCTCAGGGTCAAATACGCATTCCTTGAACGCAATGAGCGGGGGGATCTTTTCAACACGCTTTCGACGGAGACGTGGCGAACGTGCGACGCACTCAAGACGGTGGTCTGGGGAGTCATTACTCTCTTTACAACGGCGGTGTATGTCGCAATCCTTCTCCTCATATCCTGGCCCCTCACCCTGCTTGTTGGGGCGGCGATGCTTGCAATATCGATGCTTGTTCGAGTGCTCCGGAGGCCGGTGGAGCGACTGGGCGTGATGAGCCGACGCGCAAACTCGTCGCTGGCCGCGAGGATGCTTGAGAGCTTCGAGGCGATGAAGACGATTCGCGCGTTCGGGCGTGAGGCGTATGAAACGGATCGATTTGCAGAACCCTCGCTTCGGGTGAGTCGCGTGTTCTTCCGCCTGAGTCTAATATCGGGCGCGCTCGGCCCGATTTACGAGGTTTTGACGGCAAGTGTGCTTGTTGCCCTACTCGTATTTAGCTCGGGGTCCGCCGATCTGGCCACGCTGCTTGTGTTCACCTTCGTGCTCTACAGGCTCCAGCCAAAAATCCAGGCCCTTGACGAAACGCGCCTGGGTCTTGCTGCGCTCGCGCCTGCGGTAGAGGCGGTCACGGAGGTCCTCAACCTTCCTCCTGAAAACTTCCTCGCATCGGGCGACGTCCTGCATGCCGATATGCTTGATGGAATCAGCCTCAACAACGTCTCTTTTCACTATGCACCCGAGTGGGGCGACGTACTGGAAGAAATCAACCTTGTCATCCCGAAGGGCAAGACCACGGCGATCGTGGGTCGGTCGGGAAGTGGCAAATCCACCCTGATAAATTTGCTGTTGCGTTTGTATGACCCAACGTCGGGAAACATCCTTATAGACGACGTACCATTATCTTCACTGAATCTGGAATCGTGGCGGCAACGGGTCGGGCTCGTGAGTCAGGATGTACACATCTTCAATGCATCCATTTGGGACAACATTGCATATGGCCGTCTCGATGCCTCGGACGAGGAAGTCAGCGAAGCCGCGAAGCTCGCCGATATAAATAGCTTCATCATGGGGCTCGAGGACGGCTATGAGACGCTTCTTGGGTCGGGAGCAACTTCACTTTCGGGCGGACAAAGGCAACGTGTGGCACTCGCGCGTGCGCTGGTCCGAAACCCTCGTCTGTTGATTATGGATGAGGCGACGAACGCCGTGGACGCCATCTCGGAGCGCCTGATCAATGAATCTCTGGACCGATTGCGGGATGGGAGAACAATTATTGTTGTGGCGCACCGGATGTCGACTATCGAGAGGGCAGACCAGATTGTCGTGCTTGACGGAGGCCGGGTCCGCGACCAGGGTACGCGGGATGAGTTGCTTGCACGCGACGATTTATTTGCGGAGCTCAATCGAAGTGAGTATTACGCCGAAGTATTACGCTGACTGTTATGCCATCTGTCATTCTTGACATAGAAGTTACAGAGCCTTTCCCGGAGGTTATCCTCGACGACGAGACCGACGGCGTCGCGGTGCTGCTCCGGAGGAAGAGGCGCCCGTTGGCTTTCTGGATGGAGGATGCGGCCACGCTAACCAACCGGACCTTGACTCCCGCTTATTTCGATGCGCGTACCCTTCGGCACGCGCGAGGCGTTCTTTTGCGCGACAGCATCCGGGAGGAAATCGCACCGGTGGCCGAGTACAAGCCATTTCCATCGCTATCGGTAGTCATTTGTACGCGCGACAGGGCTGACTTGCTTGCGCGATGTTTGCGGTCGATACAGAGCATGCAACGCCCCTTGTCCTGCCCCGAATTTGAGATCCTGGTGGTGGACAACGCCACCGCGGACGATTCGACGCGCAACGTAGTCGCCGAATTCCAGAGCGTCCGCTACGTGCATGAGCCTGTACCTGGTCTCGATACGGCGCGTAATCGAGGTCTTCAAGAGGCTTCCGGGGACCTCGTGGCCTTGCTGGACGACGATGTGGTCGCAGACCAAGGCTGGCTCCTCGGCTTTGAAGAGGCTTATTCGGAGAATCCGGATGCAGCCGTTTTTACCGGTTTGATTTTGCCCCTGGAGTTGTCCACTTTCGCGCAGGAAGCGTTCGAGAGGCGTGGCGGGTTCAGGCTGGCATTCGGAACCGGCTTCGAAAAGGCGCGCTATGGGCGGCAGCGCACCGGAGATCCGGGATATCCGGCACAGGCGGGCCGTTTCGGCGCCGGCGCCAATATGACGTTGAACCGGTCGGCCATCCTGCAGTTGGGCGGATTCGATGAGGCGCTGGATACAGGCGCTCCTCTCGCTGGCGGCGGGGACCTCGATATGTTTTACAGGGTGATCCGGGCCGGACTACCGCTCGTGTTTGAGCCACGTATGTTGGTGTTTCACTTTCACAGAACTACAGATAAGTCTCTTCGAGCTCAATACGAAAGTTGGGGGAAAGGCTACATGGCATTTGTCTCAAAATCCTATGCCGTCGATCCGGAAAACCGAAAGGGGCTACGCCTGGCGGTGCGCTTGTGGATCTCCTATCAAGCAAAGCGATTGATCAAATCTATTCGAACGACTGACCTTGGCGAGCTTCGTTACGTGTCGCGTGAAGTCTGGGGCGGAGTGGTAGGTCTACTCGGAGCCTATAACCGTTCCGTTCGTCGGATGGAGCGTCGTCGGAGCTCGATGACGTGAAAAACGCCGCCTGGGCAAGTCGTCACGTGGATCTGAGCGGCGTCGTTGCCCCGCTTGAGGTTGCCGATGGGCGAGGCTACTACCTCGTGTTCTGGTACGACGAATTGCCGCTCGGAGATTGTTACGTTCGAGCAGAGGAGCTCCCGATGTCGAGCGCCACGCTATTGAACCTGGCATCCAGCATCGCAGTTGATGCTGTGGGAACGCGGTTATTCGGTGCGTCCTTTTCAAGCGCGATGCCGCCCGGCTCGATCAGCGATGCCACTGCCCCGACCCTCAACGCAGTCGAAATCGCGCAGCTATCCCGGCCCCTCGAAGCGAGCCTGGCGCAAGCAGAAGAAGTTGGCAAGGAGCAGAGGCGAGAGACAATAAGCATCGTCATTTGCACGCGTGATCGTCCTGAGTATCTCGAACAATGCCTGTTGTCGCTCCGCACGCTCGATGAGAAAGCGGCAGAGATCATCGTTGTGGACAACGCACCAACAACCGATCAGACGCGGAAATTGGCTAGCGGATGTCCCGGGGTTCGCTACGTGCACGAACCTCGTCCCGGCCTCGACGTGGCGCGCAACCGAGCGGTACGCGAGAGCACCGGCTCGATAGTCGCCTTTGTAGACGACGACGTGCGAATTCACCCCTGCTGGCTTCGACGAATCAGAAATAGTTTCCTGGATTCCAGGGTCCAGGCGGTTACCGGTCTCGTGTTACCGCAGTTACTCGAAACTGAATCGCAGATTCTGTTCGAAACCGAATGGACGTTTAATCGCGGTTTTTCGCGGAAGGTGTTTGGCTCCGCGTTCTTCGCCAGTACCCGCGACCGTGGGGTTCCTGTCTGGGATATCGGCGCCGGCGCTAACATGGCTTTTCGACGCTCGGCCTTCGCGCGATTCGGATACTTCGACGAACGTCTGGACGTGGGCGCTGCTGGATGCAGCGGAGACTCCGAGTACTGGTTCCGAATCCTGGCCGAGGGGGGCGTGTGTGTTTATGAACCAGGCGCGGTCGTCTTTCACGCGCACCGTCCCACCATGGAGGGGTTAGAGCATCAACTCTTCAATTACATACGTGGTCACGTTGCCGCGCTTCTCATCCAGCACCAGAAGTACCGTTGTCGAGGGGATATCCGGCGGCTCTTAATAACACTTCCGCACCACTATGCCAGGATGTTTGGACGACGGCTTCTTGGGAAAGCCGATTCCCAATCAACAAACCTGATTGTCCAGTGCCGAGGATATCTCTCGGGTATTGCATTTTTCCTTCGCCATCGCTCGATACCGGCTGATGCTCTGGCCGCAAGCGCGACGCAGGTGACGGCTCCCGCCTCAACCCATGCCCAACACTCCACCGCTTAATCCGACGCTGGTGTCGGTGGTTATTCCGTGCTTCAATCAAGCACGGTATCTGCCGGACGCCATCGATAGTGCCCTCAGCCAGAGCCATGCCCCGGTCGAAATTATTGTGGTGAATGATGGCTCGACCGATGAGACGGCGACGGTGATGCGTCGCTACGCTGAAATCAAGCGCCTCGAACAATCCAATTCGGGACTCTCCGCCGCTCGCAACGCTGGCCTCCACGAAGCCAGCGGGGCGTTCATCCTCTTTCTGGACGCAGACGACGTTCTCCGCCCAAGGGCAATCGAACATGGACTGGACTGTTTCGCAGAGCATCCCAAGAGCGCGTTCGTCTTCGGCGCCCACATTCGCGTCGATGCGGAGCGGAGACCAGTCGGCCCTCCGCAGTCGGCAAGTATTGGCACCGATCCTTTCGGATCTCTATTGAAGGGCAACCTGGTGGGGATGCACGCGGCAGCACTCTATCGCCGGGACGTATTGACGGAAGCCGGCGGCTTCGACAGCTCACTGCGGGCGTGCGAGGACTACGACATCTACCTCAGGCTTGCGTCCAAATTCCCGATACACGCGCACGATGAGGTGTCGGCAGAATACAGGATGCATGACGCGAATATGTCTTCGGATCATGCCTTTATGTTGCGGACGGTTCTGGATGTTCTTGGTCGCCATAAGACGGCGGCGCAGTTAGACCCAAGGGCCTTCGCCGCGTACCGGGAAGGGCTGGTGAACTGGAGCCGATACTATCTGGACCTGATGGCAGAAGAGATCGCGCCGAATGTGCAGCCTGGAAGCGGGTCGCAGTATCGAGAGCTGGATGTGGCGTCAATACGAAGTCGGATTCGAGGCGTGCTTGCGCGAATTCGGCGTGCATCACAACTCGGAATGCCAGTTAATTCACGCAGTTTTGTCGACGAATCGAAACTCCCAGCGCCTGGGAAACTCTCCTTCGGTGATTTGCGGCGACTCAAACCTGTGAGCAGCGTCTTCGGATTTGATAGGGGGAGGCCGATAGATCGGCACTACATGGAGCAGTTCCTGACGCAGCATGCCAGCGACGTTCAGGGCAGGGTGCTGGAGGTGGGAGGGGACGAATACACGCGGAGGTTTGGCGGCGCTCAGGTCAGTCGGGCAGATGTTCTTCATGTCAAACCCGGCAACCCGAGTGCATCGTTCGTCGGAGATCTTGCCGGTGCCAACGACTTGCCCACCGAGGCATTCGATGCCGTCGTTCTCACCCAAACGCTTCACCTCATCTTTGAGCTTGAAAAAGCTGCCGCCACGCTGTTCCGAATACTGAAGCCCGGGGGCGTACTACTCGTAACCGTGCCGGGAATAAGCCAGCTCGAGGATGGCGAGTGGGGAGAACCCTGGTGCTGGAGCTTCACTTGTCGATCGCTCGGCCTTCTGTTGCGTCGGCAATTTCCTGAGGACAACGTCGAGGTCGTCTCGCATGGCAACGTGCTCTCCGCGATCGCATTCCTGCAAGGCATAGCGGCCGAAGAGTTGGAGGCCAGCGAGCTGGCGTACAACGATCCGCTTTATCCACTGCTTGTTACGGCTCGCGCCGTCAGGCCGGAGGCCGCATGACCTTCAAAGCACTCGGCCGCCGTTTGGCATCGTTTGGGTCGTCCCAATCGCGTGGGCTCACCGTGCTGATGTACCACCGAATCGCAGAGCCCTCCTTAGATCCCTGGGATCTTTCTGTCTCTCCTGCAAACTTTGCGGAGCACATGGACGTGCTCGGCCAACTGGGTACGGTACTGCCCGTGCGTGATCTCGTCGGGTGCCTGGAGGCACGGCGAAAACCTGAGTCCGGATTCGCAATCACCTTCGACGATGGGTACGCCGACAACCTGCACCTGGGCCTTCCGGTTTTGGAGCGATTGGCTTTGCCCGCGACGGTTTTTCTGGTTACCAATCGGCTTGGTGGGTGCACATTTTGGTGGGATGAGCTAGATGCACTCCTGCTCCAGCCCGTCGAAATGCCGCCAGAGCTACGAATGACGTATGCCGAGGCCGATTATGTATGGCGCTTTACCGGCTCCCCACTCCCGCAGAGCATCCCCGATTTGTGGCGCGCGACCGACCCGCCCTCAACTGAACGTCGCCGGGCCTATATGCACTTGTGGAGTTTGATGATTCAACTTGAGTCGAATAGACAAGAAGAGCTGCTCGCTGAGCTCCGAGAGGCACTCGGGAGAAAAGATGGTGCTAGCAGCCAGGCCCGAACCTTGACGGAAGACGAGGCTACTCGGCTGGGTCGCTCGGAGTTGATCGAGATCGGTGCCCATACGGCGTCGCATCCCTCGCTTCCCGATCTCGCGGAGGCAGGTCAGCGTCGAGAACTCGTGGACTGCAAAAAGCGCCTGGAGTCGTTATTCGACCGGGCCGTCCTTGCGTTTGCCTATCCGTATGGAAGAGTTGATAACGTGACGTCCCGCCTTGCACAGGAGGTCGGTTTCGACAGTGCCTTTACAACCGATCCGGGTCGCATATCACGTGGCGCCAACCGCTTCGCTCTTCCAAGATTACAGGTTGTGAACGGCGACGGCGAATCCTTCGCGAGACAACTGGCGGAACTTCATTGATCAATCTCGAAGACAACGTGTCCTGCCCCACTACAATGGCCGGAGAAACCATCGTAAGTGTCATCATCATCTTTCTCGACGAGGCTCGCTTCCTCAGAGAGGCGGTAGAAAGCGTCTTTTCGCAGACATCTAAGGCGTGGGAGCTGTTGCTTGTGGACGACGGCTCAAAGGATGGAAGTTCAAACATTGCAAAAGAGTTCGAGGCTAGACACCCAGATTGTGCCCGCTATTTCGAGCACGAGGGACATCAGAATCTTGGAATGAGCGCGACGCGAAACCTTGGCATCCGCAATAGTCGAGGCCGCTACATTGCTTTCCTGGATGCCGACGATGTCTGGGAGCCTAATAAGTTGGCAGATCAGCTCGCCATCGCCGGTTCGCATCCGGAGGCTGGGATGATCTGTGGCGCCAGCCAGTACTGGTCTTCTTGGGACGATGCGGCCGAAAGACAGGACTATATCGTACCCGTGGGCGCCCGATCCACGGGTGTCATCCCTCCACCTGCTCTGGCCAAAGAGCTGTACCCGCTCGGAGAGGGTGCGGCCCCTTGTCCGTCTAGCCTGATGATTCGGCGGGATCTCGCCCTGAACGTTGGTGGCTTTGAGGAGCAGTTCCGGGGCGAGGCACAACTATACGAGGATCAGGCCTTCCTTGTCAAAGTATACCTGATTTCGTCTGTCTATGTATCATCATCGTGTTGGCTCAAGTACCGGCAACATGCCGACTCATGCGTAACACGCGTTCACGAGGCCGGGCAGTATGACGCGGTGCGATTGTATTTCTTGCGCTGGTTAAAGGAGTATGTGACGGCAGACTCTTCTGTCGGCCGCGCTGAGCGGAGACTCGTTCAGCGCGCATTGCTATCGGCGCGTTACCCGAGCCTTCGTCGCAGCATGGAAGCTATCTGGAGCGCGCCTCGTGCCGTAACAAGTCGAGTCGCCAGGTTCTCCGGGCGAATCCACTCGAAAGCATTGAAAGTCGTTCGCTCCGTCCGCCGCCCTTGATGCCTATTGCCTGCTGTAGGCATGAAGAAAACGAATCGAGGCCTCGATGCCCTGATGGAAGCGGTCGATTCCAAAGTGCTCGTTGGGTGAGTGAATGGCATCGGAGTCGAGGCCAAAACCCATCAGCACGGAGTCGAGACCGAGGAGGCGCTTGAAATCGGCGACGACAGGGATGGATCCGCCCTCGCGCGTGAAGTATGGAGGCATCCCAAAAACGGCTTCCATGGCCTCTGCTGCGGCCGTCATGGCAGGAGACTTCGTGTCGACTATCGCTCCATGACCTCCGTGGAGATCTTTGAAGTCCAGCGTCACGGTTGGGGGAACGTGCGCCTCGAAATGCTTGCGCAGCTTCGCCGTGATGTCACCGGGCGTCTGGTCGGGGACAAGGCGGCAGGAGATTTTGGCGTTCGCCTGGCTGGGCAGTACGGTCTTGGCGCCTTTGCCGATGTAGCCGCCCCAGATTCCATTGACGTCGAGCGTCGGGCGAGCCGAAATGCCTTCCAGCGTGGAGAAGCCAGCCTCCGTTTTTGTCGCCGGAGCGCCTGCTTCCTCTAGCCATGCGGCTTCGTCGAATGGAAGCGCGCGGAAGCCCTGCCGCTCCTCTTCCGAAAGGTCGCGGACGGCATCATAGAACCCGTCAATCGTAACGCGGTGATTTTCGTCGTGGAGGTCGGCGATCATCCTGCCTAGCACGTTGACGGGGTTTTCTATCCCACCTCCGTAAACGCCACTGTGGAGATCGCGCGCAGGACCTGTCAGCGTTACTTCAACGTAGGCAAGTCCGCGCAAGCCGTACGTAATGCTCGGAACGCCGGGGGCGAAAAGACTGGTGTCCGAAATCAGCACGACATCGGCCGTCAGCAGGTCCTTGTGCTTTTCGATAAAGGGTACGAGGTGAACGGAGCCGCTTTCTTCCTCGCCCTCAATCATAAACTTGAGGTTCACGGGAAGCTCGCCGGTAGTATTCAGGTAGGCCTCCGCCGCCTTCACGTGCATGAACGCCTGCCCTTTGTCGTCGCAGGAGCCGCGGGCATAGATGTCGCCGTTTTTCTCGATGGGCTCAAACGGCGGCGAATCCCACAGATCCAATGGGTCCGGGGGCTGGACGTCGTAGTGACCGTAGACCAGCACCGTCGGTTTTTGGGGGTCGCTCCCTACCTCCCCATAGACGATGGGATGACCGCCCGTTTCCATCACCTCCACCGTTGGGATGCCGATGCTTCGCAAATCGTCCGCGAACCATTCTGCGGCCCGACGGGTGTCGGCGTCGTAGGCCGAGTCCGTCGAGATGGATGGAATGCGGAGGATGTCTTTTAGCTGATCGACGAAGGTGTCGGCGTTCTGGGCGGCGTAGTCGAGGGCAGAGTTCATGTGGGTAGATGAGTCTTGGTGCATTGCACAGGTTGATCGGGCTAGCGAGAAAGCATAGGGAGTTTATCGAAGCTATCCTCTCTGCGAGAAACTTTGATAAACATGGCGAGCACATCACCCGCCGCCCTCCTTGCGGGCAATGAGGATGAGCCGTGGAGATTTCGCGGAGTACGAGTTGCCGTCATAGTCGCCGAATCGTTGGGCGATCTCCAGGTTGGCCTCCCCATACATACGCCGGAAGTCTTCAGGCGCGAGCAGGCGTACAGATTCCACGAACGTGCGCGCCTCGCCGTTCTGGGTCAACGAGATGCGCTTCCTGACCGAGTCGCCGTCGATCCAGCGCTCCTGCCGGACGCGGATGCCGCCTTTCTCCTTCTCGCTTTGGGGAACGAGCTGGGCACGGACGTAAGGAGCGTTGAGAAAATCCTGGACTAGCCATCCGCCTGGTTTCATGGCAGCGGCCATCGAAGAGATCGCTCGCTGATGGTCGGCATCGTCCTCGAAAAAGCCAAACGATGTGAAGAGGTTGACTACCCCATCGAACCGGTCCTGAAAGTGCGGCAGCCGCATATCGCCTTGGACGAAGGTGATCTGTTCGTCCGTCAGCCCTTCCGTACGGGAGCGCTCCCGGGCCGTGGCAATTGCTTTCTCAGCGAGGTCGAGGCCCGTCACCCGGTAGCCGCGTCGCGCAAGCACGCGGGCGTGCCTTCCCCGGCCCGTCCCCACGTCAAGGATCTCCGCTCCCGGCTGGGGCTCGACGGATGTCTCGATGAGGTCGGCGAGTTGTTCGGCCTCGCTCAAATCACGCTGGTCGTAGACGAGTTCGTAGCCGTCGGAGTTGAACCAGTCTTCGTACCAGGGCATGATCTGCTGTGAGAGAGGAGTCGGCGGAAGCAGAACGAGCAGCCCGGACGTTGCAGGGGATCCTTCGTTGCAGCTTCCTCATGAGGGTTCCAACAAAGCCGGGAGCACGTTCGCGGTAAAAGGTTCGAGAGCGCTCTCGACACTGCTCGCTTCCGGAAACCAGGAAAGAACACGCTGAATCACGCCATCGAGCAACGCATCGGGGCAGGACGCGCCCGCGGTCAACACAATGTCGAGAGGTTGGCCGGGGCTCACGGGAAGCCAGCCGATGGAGACCTTCTCGGATTTCGCGTGCCAGTCGAAATGATGAATCTCATTCGTGTTCACGAGCCCGTCCGCGCTGGAGACGAAATAGGTCGGCATCTCCTCTTCGCAGAGATCCACGAGGTGGCTCGTGTTCGAAGAGTTGTATCCGCCGACGACAATCGCCAGGTCGGCACCGTCGTCGATAAGCGCGATCGTTGCGTCCTGGTTCTCTTTGGTGGCATAGCAGAGCGTGTCCGACGTGTCGGCGAAGTGTTCGTTCAAGTCGGCCTCGCCAAACCGGGCGATCATCGCCTGGCGGAGCCGCTCCGCAATGGCAGCGGTTTCAGAGGCCAGCATGGTCGTCTGGTTCACTACGCCGATGCGCTGCAGGTCCCGCGTGGGGTCGAATCCGGGCGAGAAACGGTCGGCGAAGTGATCGAAGAACCACGCGGAATCCTTCTTGCCCAGAATCACGCGGGCAAGGTCCTCCGTTGCCTCCATATCCCGAACCACGACAACCGGCGCATTGGCCTGCGCATGGCTGAAAGTTGCGCGGGTTTCCTCGTGAAAGCGCTTGCCGTGGAGAACTACGGTGTAATCCTGACGGCCAATCTGGGTGCTCTTTTTCCAGACCTTTTCGACGAAGGGGCAGGTTGTGTCGTACGTCTGTGGGTCGAGGCCGCGCTCGCGAAGTTCGGCTTCAATCTCGCGCGTCGTTCCGAATGCAGGGATGATGACCAGATCGTCTGGCCGGAGTTCGTCGAACGGGATGAGCTGCTCGCCGGTGGTAGTGCGGAGAAACCGGATGCCACGCTGCGCAAGGTCTTCGTTTACGTGTGGGTTGTGGATCATCTCCGACAAGAGGAACATCCGCCCCGCCCGGGCTTTTTCCGGATGATCGTTGAGCGCCTGGTATGCGATTTCGATGGCGTTCTCGACCCCGTAGCAGAACCCGAAGTGCCGACCGATCTTGAACCGAACGGGCCCGAAATCGAGCACGGAGGGCGTGAGATCGCGCTTGCGCGGGTCATCAATGCGGCGCGCTTCCTTTACCCGGCTGATGATCGGGCTGCGGTAGAAAACCGGGACGTCGAACTGACGGGCCATGCTGCGAGAGAGTAGAAAGTCGAAAACTAGCGCCGGTCGTCAAACGCAGCGTCGTTAGCTGTGTTGCCGGACGGCGGAGCTTTGGCGAGAATTGACCGTAGACTAGAACTCTTCGTCTTACCTCTTCTGGGATGTCTGGTCATTCAATAGTTCGTCGAGCTCTTGTTGCGCTGCTCTTCGTTGCTTCAAGCGGATTCGCCCACGCGCAGTTCAACGCCCGGGTTCAGGCCATCCACAACGCGCCCGATCCTGCTCTGACCGTGATCGATCTCTACGTCGCAGATATGCTGGTCCTTGATGACGTGCCGTTTCGGACGGCATCGCCGTACCTCGATATCCCGGCATTCATCCCGCTGACCGGAGGAATCGCCCCCGGAAATTCTACCGGACCGGATGATGTGTTCTTCGAGTTCACGTTCACACTTGGGCTAAACGAGACCTACCAGTTCATTCTAATAGGCGTCCGCGATCCGGGTCAGTTCCTCCCCAATCCGGACGGTAGAGATATCAGCCTGGATGTTCTGGTGATTGAGGATGCGCGGGAGGCTTCAACTGACCCAGGAATGCTCGAAGTGCTCTCCGGGCATGGAAGTCCGGATGTACCGACAATTGACATGCTTGCCGTTCCGACTGCTAACGCACGGAAATCTGGCGGGGTTGCCGTTGCATACGATCTAACGTATAGAGATATTTCAGAGTATGTGTCGGTCGCGTTTAGTAATTTCGTAGTACATGTTATATCTGAAGACGGCACTACTATAAATGAGCCGTTTTTAACAGTTATCGCGGACCCCGGCGAAGCCATCACACTCCTGACGACGGGGTTTCTGGACTCAGCCGACAATCAGAATGGCGAGGAGTTCACGCTGATGGTCGTCCATGCAGATGGCAGAACGAATGTGCTTCAGCCCTTTCCTGTCTCTGTCGAACCGGACGGGCTCCCATCTGCTTTTACCCTTCACGGCAACCATCCCAATCCGTTCAATCCATCGACAACCGTTTCGTTTGATCTCCCCGAGCCCGCCCTTGTGAGCATCGAGGTGTTTGATGTGTTAGGGCGCAACGTCTTGACGACTCCGAGGGCGTCCTTCTCGGCTGGCGCTCGCCACGTGGTCCAGCTGGATGCGACTTCATTGTCTTCCGGTTTGTATGTCTACTGCGTGCTTGCGGAGACGAGTGGTGGACTCCACGTGCAAACTGGCAGGATGACACTGGTCAAGTAAGAGGCGATTGAGGGGCGTTCGCAGACCGCCCCCTTTACGGCGCTCCCCGTCGGCTGGCGGGGTGCGGTGTCGGATTACACAAGAGCATTGTCATTGCGCCTTGGCCAAACCCTCCGCCTCGCTGCGCTCTGCACCTCCCTTGAGAAGGGAGGGGTTGAAGAACTGGCATCCTACAGCCGCCGACTCACCCGCTCCGTCCATTCCCTCCGCCAAAAGGGGAATCGGTCGTCCAAAATCGCCGTCCGCATCTCGCCCATCAGCCAGAGGTAGAACGCAAGGTTTTGGATGGAGGCGATCTCCATGAACAGCGGTTCGTTGGCGATAACCAGGTGCCGCAGATAGGATTTCGTAAACGTCGTCGAGGCGTAGTTGTCCAGCCCCGGATCGACCGGCTCAAAGCAGGTTTTCCACTTCGCATTCGTGATGTTGACGATGCCTTCAGTCGTGAAGAGCATACCGTTGCGGGCGTTCCGCGTAGGCATCACGCAATCGAACATATCGATTCCTCGCGCGACGTTCTCGATAAGGTTCGCGGGCGTGCCGACGCCCATCAGGTAGCGCGGCTTTTCGCGGGGCAGTTCCTCCGTGCAGACTTCCACAATGTCGTACATCACGTCAGCCGTCTCACCGACAGAGAGTCCGCCGATGGCGTATCCGGGCGCATCGAGTTCCATTAACGCCTGGGCTGATTCGCGGCGGATGTTCGGAAAGACCGCGCCCTGAACGATAGGGAAGAGTGCCTGATCGTAGCCGTAGGTCGGTTCTGTTTCTTCCCACCGGATCTTGCACCGTTTTGCCCAGCGGACCGTGCGCTCGTTCGATTCGCGGGCGTAGGCTTCGGAGACATCAGCCGGAGGGCACTCGTCAAGCACCATCATGATGTCCGCGCCAATGTCACGCTGCGCATCAACAACGGACTCCGGCGTGAAGGTGTGGCTGGAGCCGTCCAGATGGCTCTGGAAGCGGACGCCTTCTTCCGTGATCTTGCGCAGCCCTGTGAGCGAGAAAACCTGAAACCCGCCCGAATCTGTAAGAATCGGCCCATCCCACGCCATAAACTTGTGCAAGCCGCCTGCCTCGCGCAACACCTCACGCCCAGGCCGCAGATACAAATGGTATGTATTGCCCAGGATGATCTGCGCCCTGATATCCCCGACGAGCGCCCGCGGCGAAACGCTTTTGACCGACCCGACCGTACCGACGGGCATAAAGATCGGCGTGCAGATTTCTCCGTGATCGGTGGTGAGGAGCCCGGCGCGGGCGTTCGTCTCCGTGCATTCAGACTTCAGCCCAAACGTCATTCTTCGGCACCGGCGAGGTTTGGCTTCGCCTCAAGCTCAATAACGAAGTCCTCCCGGTAGGCTTTGTAGACCTGAACCAGCAGTGCCGTGACGGGCACCGCAATCAGCAATCCCAAAAGGCCGAAGAACGCGCTGAATACGAACAGCGAGAAAATGATGAGGACCGGATGCAACCCCACCGACTGCCCCATGATGTTTGGCGTCAATACACTTTGTTCGAGGAACGACTGCCCAATGAGCACGCCCATCACCAAAAAGAAATCGCCGATGGAGCCGAAGGCCAGCATCAGCAAGCCGCCTATTATGTAAGTGAGGATGGCCCCAAGGTTGGGCACCATATTCAGCAGCCCGGTCAGCAGGCCGATGACGAGTGCGAAGGGCACGCCGAAAATGACCAGCGGGATGGTTACGATGACCGCGCCAATGGCGGAGATGGCAAGCTGCCCCCGCAGATAGTTGCCGACAACTTTGCTCGTTTGGGAGAGGTATGCCCGGCTGCCATGGAACCTGGGGAAGAGGTTTACGATGGTTTCTCGAATCAGCGTGTAGTCCTTCAGGACATAAAAGAGAAGAACCGGGATGAGCGCAATCGTCGTGAGCAGTGCGAGGAGGGTTCCGACGGATCGCGTCAGCGAAGCCACCGCGCTCGGGATACTTGATGCAATGGAGCTGATCTGGCCGGGCAGGAACGTCGTCAATTGCTCCATGAGCGCGTCACGCTCGATCAATCCGGTGCTCTCGAGCGAATCCAGAACGTGGGTTTCGGCGACCCATTGAGGCAACCCGGAAATCAGGTTGATGACGGACGTGGCGAGGCTCTCGATCTGGCCGACAAGGCTTGGCACGATCAGCAAGACGAACAGAACGAGGATGCCGACGAAGACGAGGGTAAGCAGCAACGACGAAATCCAGCGCTTCACCTTGAACCGCTCGTGCGCGCCCGTTACCCATGGGTTGAGCATATAGGCGAGTAGAAACACAATCACAAACGGCACGAGCACACTGCCCAGCCGTCTCAGCGTCCAGATTCCGAGAACAAACCCGCCTGCGAGAAGCAGTGTGCGGACCGCCTTGTGCGACCGAAGGGGCCAAAGCAGAATGAGGCCCGCCGCGGCAACAACCAGCGGGCTGCGCGCCGCGCCTTCGACGATCAGCAGGGACACAAACGCTAAGAGACCGCCAAGACCAACGATACTCTGGAATACCACGCCATACAAAGCGTTCTGCGACGAGGCGGCGCTCTGCTCGTCCGAGATTTCGCTCTGTTCGGGGCGGCTGCGATCCAAAATCTCCCAGCCTCCTAGTTCGATCCTGAATCACCGTCGCCTTGCGGCGTCGGCCTCGGGCCGTCCGGGGCACCCTCGCGCCTGTCCAGCTCGAGTTCGCGGAGATAGAGCTGTCGCTCCCACTCCTGAAGATTCTCGTACGTCTCCGAGATGGCCTGCTCGCGGATTTCGAACGGCGCCATTTCCAGATAACCTCGGTCCTCGAAATATCCCTTGAAAAGGAAATTGTGCTTGAGAGCCTCCATGTTTTCAGAGAACCGGAACGCGCCGACCGCCATGTGCCCGGCCGCCGTCTCGAACCGTTCGGTGATCGCGCCGAGGTTCGACGAGATCTCCTGGAACTGATCGGCCGACTGCAACAGGGCGACGTACATACTGTCTTCGTTCAGAATCCGGGCGAGCGTGCCATCGCCGGAATCGACCTTTCGAATGACTGATTCGAGAGCCAAAGAG
>JBGTDU010000155.1:0-25221 GCA_041748175.1 Rubricoccaceae bacterium | reverse complement strand
TTCATCACCTGCACGTCGTGCGCCCACGCGCGCTTCGTCAGCTCGCCCTGAATGTAGAGCTCGGCGAATTGCGCATCATCGTTGGCATCTTCGATCGACCCAGGGCGAAGCCCGTCGCCGATGGAGAACGACACGTCGTAGGCGGCCATGATCTCGCAAATGTCATCCCAGTGCGTGTAGAGGAAGCTTTCCTTGTGGTGGGCGAGGCACCACTTCGCCATGATCGAGCCGCCGCGCGAGACGATGCCCGTCCGCCGGTTGGCCGTCAGTGGAACGAACCGCAGGAGTACGCCGGCGTGGATGGTGAAGTAATCGACGCCCTGCTCGGCCTGCTCGACAAGGGTATCGCGGTAAAGATCCCACGTCAAGTCTTCCGGTGCGCCACCTACTTTTTCGAGCGCCTGATAGATCGGAACGGTGCCAATCGGGACGGGGGAGTTGCGAAGCATCCACTCGCGTGTCTCGTGGATGTTCTTGCCCGTCGAGAGATCCATCACGTTGTCCGCGCCCCACCGGATGGCCCAGACCAGCTTCTCCACCTCCTCCGCAATCGACGAAGTCACTGCGGAATTGCCCATGTTGGCGTTGATCTTGACCAGGAAGTTGCGGCCGATGATCATCGGCTCAAGCTCCGGGTGGTTGATGTTGGCCGGGATGATCGCTCGGCCCCTGGCGACCTCGCTTCGCACGAACTCCGGCGTGATGACCTTCGGGATGGCCGCGCCGAACGATTGCCCGGCGTGTTGCTGGAACAATTCGGGGTTGGTCTCGCGCAGCGCCTCCAATTTCTGGTTCTCGCGGATGGCGATGAATTCCATCTCGGGTGTAATCTCGCCGCGCCGCGCGTAGTGCATCTGCGTAACGCACCTGCCCGACTTTGCTCTGCGCGGTGAACGAACATGCTCAAAGCGCAGGTGGTCTAGCTCACCATTCGAAGCGCGCTCGCGACCGAAAGCGCTGGTTAGATCACCGAGTTGTTCGGTGTCTGCACGTTCTTCAATCCACGCGGCGCGCACGCTCGGAAGGCCGCGCCGGAGGTCGATGGGCGCGTCCGGGTCGGTGTAGGGGCCGGAGGTGTCGTAGACGGGGATCGGCGGGTTCTTCTCCTCGCCAAAACTTGCGCCTGTCGGCGCTTGCTCGATGAGCCGCATCGGAACCTGAAGGTCGGGGCGCGAGCCCTCGATGTAAATCTTCCGCGAGCCGGGGAAGGGGCGGCGAACCTCGGCGGAAAGCTCGGTCAGGCGGTCGTGTGTGGTGGAATCGGCAGCAATACGCGCTGCGGCTGATAGGGGCTTGAGTTCCATGATGGCTTCCGTGTTGGCGGGAGGGATCGGAAGCCGGAGCGCAGCACCTCTGCGAAACCGAAGAAGCCTCCCTACGCCGGTCTTAACCGGATCAGGTAGTGAGGGTTTTTCTCAGCACCGCAGATCGCGGGGCACCCCTGGCTTCCGTGACCGCAATGTACACAGGCTTCGGCACGTCGGCTTGAGTGCGGCACCACGCATCCATCGAGATCGCCGTGTTCTTGTCATCAACCATCAGCCACGCACAGTCTCGCTTGTCGACCCCGGCGTTGGATGTCTTCCCGCTATCGCGTACTCTCTCACAAGCTGGTCGCTATGCCAGGTTATCCGGCGAAGGTGGTTCGGCTCCATTCTGATCGGCAAAACGTTGAGGCTCGGAAGCCACCAGTCCATGACCGTTCACGCCGGGCTGCATCAAAACCACCTCGTGTGCCACGGCGATACGCAGATCGTGCTGGTGAAGGAAGGAGAGCACATCGAAGAAAGCCTCCTCTCGCGTTTTCAGAAACTCAGTCCAACCGTTGTACTTGGTTAAGGCACGGATCGATACGGCCAACGCCGACTCCTCAAAACCTGTCATGTAGGCCTCGATCGACTCCGGCCTGATTTGGTCGTTTTCGGCAAGCGCAGCACGGATGCTGGTGAGGAAGGCGTGCAGGCGTCCGGGCTCATCGGGGGGGGCGATCCGAAAGGCGAATGAGATTACTCTACCCTGACGTTCGGAGAGGTTTGTGATAAATGAGCTCGTGAACGTCTGATTCGGCACGCAGACGATCGAGGAGTCATCCTTCCGTATCCGCGTAGTGCGGAATCCGACTTCCTCGACGGTCCCGCAAACGCCGTTGACTTCCACGTAGTCTTCCACCTGAAAGGGCGCGTCGGTGAAGAGGACGAGTGAGCCAAAGAAATTGGCGACCGAATCCTGCGCGGCGAGTGCAAGGGCCAGGCCGCCGATGCCGAGGCCGGTCAAGACACTCAGCACCGAAAAGCCGAGGTTCTGAATGATAAAAACGAATCCCAGAACAGCCAGAAACACTTTCAGCGTTTTCCTTAGAAGCGGAACGGCCTGATCGTCAATGCGCGTTTGGGTTTTTTCCGCTAGTCGCTCCACGACCGACGCGAGCACGTCGACGACGCGGAAAAATACCCAGATAACGGCAAACATCAGGGCAGCTTCCAGGCCCTGCGCAATAAGCAGGCGCGTATTGAAAGGACTTGTTGGCAGCAACATTAACGTCGCGGCGACCATCCAGAGCAGGATTTGCACGACGATAGCGAGGGGCTTTGCCAGCAGCCGCGTGGCCTCGTCATCCCATTTAACATTGCTGTCGTGTGCCTTGTGGGCGAGCCGCGCAAAGACAGCCTGGATCACTCGCCGACTTGCAAAGCCCACAAAAATGATGAGCACGGCCAGGCCCAGCCGCCATGGGGCAACACCCCAGAGTACGTCACCTCCCGAAGTGCCAAATCGTTGGAGCAGTTCGTTCATGGGCACCTGTCAACTTGGAGTGATGGGGCTGTAGAGGATATGCTCGCCGTTGCATTCGCGAGTGCTCAAACTTAGCGCGTAGCCGGTACAACATGCGAGCGATATCAAATGGCGAGCTCGGACGCCTGGCGCTTATCGGTTAAACGCCACCAGCACCTGCGACCGTAGTGCGGCGGGAAGGCCCTGAACGGTTTGCACGCCGAAGTGCATGGTCCGCACAATCTGCTCCGCCACGATGTCCAGGCCGCTTCCAATGGGTTCGGCAACTTCTGTTCGGACAACCCAGCCCTGGTTGTCGGTCTCGAAAAGGACGAGCACTTCTCCGGCGGTGCGGGTCATGAGTGCGAGGTTTGGAAACTCAATATCAGCAATGAAGCGACCGACTTCTCTGGCATTTTCCAGCCGATTCAGATCAAAGCCTGGCAAACTGATGTGTGGCCCTTCAACGTCGGTTGCATCCGGGTCGACTTCTGCGTCCGCGGGGGAGGTATGGATGGCGCTCGGATTCGGTACCGCGGTAGGCAGGGAGGACGTGCCGCTCTGTCCACGCAGGCGTTCGGCCTCGCGGTGCAGCGCGTCACGCTCGCGAACAACTTGATCGCGGTCCGCGAGGATTCGCAGGCGCTCCTGCATGAGCTGCGCCCGTTGTTCCTCAAGTTCGCGGATGTGCGCCTCCATTTCCGTCGCTTCGCGGCGAAGGGCAGCGGTCGTGAGTGCGTACTCATCCCGCTCGGTGGCGGCGTCGTCCAGCGCCGACTGAAGTTGCCGGACAACACTACTGGAGCTCGTCGTCGAGCGGTCTGGCTCGGGCAACGACGCCAGCTGCTCTCTCGTTTGGGCGAGCCGTGCGCGGTCAGAGCGCAGGCGGGCCACCTCGCTCGATAACGCGGCGTTTTCGGCGCGCAGAGCCTCAGCTTCTGCCGCCATTTCGGGGCTGGCGGAGAGGAGGGAGCTGCGCTCGGAGTCGAGCGCAGCGCGAGACGATTGGTTGCGTGCTTCCTGAGCCGTCGCCTGCGCAGCGAGTTGCTCACGTTCGGCCTCGAGCGTCTCAAATCGACGCACCAACTCGGCGTTGTGCGCTCGAAGCTCGGCGATCTGGGAGTTGAGAGACGGAATGCCATGAGGGATTTGATACGCCTCTGCGCTAAGCCGGTCGACCTCCGCTTGGAGTCGCGCTTGCTCGGTGGTTCGTTCCGCGACGCCGGTGCGAAGCCGCTCAGCTTCGGCCTGCAATCGGGTGGTTTCGGTATTGCTCTCCACGCGAAGGCCGCGAACCTCTTCTTCCAGACGAGCGGCTGCCAGCGCCGCTTCGCTTCGCGCGGTCATCAACTGGTCGCGCTCGGTTTGAAGAGCGACCTGTCTATCCGCAAGCTCGTCGCGTTCAGAAACGAGCCGTTGTGTTTCTACAGTCAGCGCATCAACAGCGCTTCCGAGCGCCCGCGATTCCCCGGAAAGTCTCACGCGCTCACTTTCCAGGCGTGCCTGCTCGCCAACCATGCGATCCCGCTCGGCTTCAAGCGCGCGGACATCATCCTCGAAAGATCCGGCAGATCGGAAGGCAGCCGTGGCGTCAAGCTCGAGCCCGCTGCGGACCGCCTCCAGACGAGTGCGCTCGGCCTCGAAGGATGCAACGGACGCTTCGTACTCCGCGGTCTCACGACGAAGCGTGGCGGCCTCGGCCTCAATGCGGGCCTGCTCTGCTTGCAGCCAAGTCCGCTCGTTGGCCGCTTCGGCGCGTGCGTCCTGAAGTGCGGAGATTTCCAACGCCAGGTCGTCTCGGTCGGCTTGCAACGGGTTGTCATCGGTGAGTGCGTCTGCCTGCCGACGCAACGCCCCCACCTCGTCCCGCAGACGCAAATGGTCGGCAGCCTCGGCCTCACGTTGCCTTGCCTCGGGGCTAGCGTTCGCAATGGCAGGCGCACGTTCAACTCTGCGAAGCGCGATGGACGTAGACGAAACCACTGCCGCGTCCGCAACCTCACCTACGCCGCGATCGAGCCGCGCATACGCATCGATCAGCCCATTCGCGGACAGGAGCCTGGACGTGGACCACAAGTGGATTTCGTGTCCTTCCGCCGATAGTTCGAGATACGTATCGTTGAACTTGCCTGCACGGCGTGCGCCGTCAAAGGGAAAGGCGGCAATCGTATAGGTACCCACCTCCGGGATGTTCAGATAGAAATAGGTAAAGGGGAACTGCGAGAGCGGCGCTCCTCTCACCTCCAAATGCACGCCGTCGACGAGTAAGGTCGGGTTGTACAGGCTGAACGTGGTTTGGGCAGACGCAGCCGAGGCTACAAAGAGCGCGGCCGAGAGGAGAGCAGGGCGGAGAGGCATAGTCATAGCGGCGCGCGCAAAGCGGAAAGGAGTCCGTCCTTCAGGAGAGAATGAATACGCTAGCCGATGGGTTCGTTCACGTTCCCGGATGAAGGGCTGGTGTCCAAAATGACTACAAATGTACCATGCTCGTTTCCTGGTTCCGTTCCCAGCCAGCAACCCCACCCCTCTTTTCCGGGTCGTCCGAATAAAAGCGTTTGAGACGGTTTGGGGGCAGGCCAATGATCCATCCGAACCAGAGCGCCGTGTTGTAAAATTGCTGCCTGAATGCCCCGTGCCTTCGGAACCGTCGCGCGGAAGTCTCGACAGCCTCGTCCAGAAAAACGAACCGGCCCTCGCGTCTGATCCGACGGACGAGCTCCAGATCTTCAAAGATGGGTTGCTCGGGGAAGCCTCCGACGGCGTCGAACGCGCTTCGACGGACGAAGGGTGCGCGGTCGCCAAAGGCCAGCCGGTGCCACCGCATCCACCGGCGCGCCGTCCAGACACGCAGCCAAAAACCGCCCTCGTCGAACGTTGTTCGGAAGCAGCCACCCATGATGGAAGCGTTTTGGAGCGCCCTCCCTGCGGCTTCCAGGCCGCCTTTGGGAAGGCGGGTGTCGGCATGGAGGAAGAGGAGGACGTCACCCGACGCCGCCTGGGTGCCCACGTTCATCTGGCGCGCCCGCCCTTTGGACGCCTCCAACACTCGTGCGTGTCGAGAAGCTCGTAGAACCGTGTCATCCTGCGATCCGCCATCGACAACAATGATCTCAACGGAACCCGGTTGACTGAGGACGCTTGCAAGCGTGGCCTCGATCTGATCGGCTTCGTTTAGCGTGGGGATGATGACGGAGATGGTCAAGGGTATCGCGTAGTGCGTAAATGGGGGCAGATTCAGTGGCCGTACGCAATACGGATTACGCACTACTCACCAGTACATCAGCTTCATGCAGAACACGGAGCCACCGGACTTGAGAAACTCGTCCGTGTCAACCTCCATCACACGATAGTCCGCGTCTTGAAGGATGCGGTTGGTCTCGACGCATCCGCGCTGGATAATGACGTTCTTGCCATCGGGCGAGTGGGCGTTGCATGCGAAGAGGTTTCGTGCCTCGTGCTCAGGTGCTTCCAGTACGCGCTCGAAGTGGCTGCGGATAAGGTCGAGGCCCTCCGAGTCGAACGCATCCGGATAGATCAGGACGGAGTTTTCATCCAACGGGCAAAAGCACGTGTCCAGGTGGTAGAAATCGGGGTCCGAAAGATGGAGCGGCAGCACGGGAATCCCGAGATCACCTGTCAGGCGATTGTAAACGGACTTGTCGGTACGGAATCCGTAGCCCGCCCAAAGGAGGTAACGGCCCGGATGCCAGATTGCATCTCCCATGCCCTCAAAGTCCCCTGGAATGTCGATGTCGAGATTCCGGACTTCATAGCCCTGGGTTTCAAAAAACGTCGCATAGTGAGCAACTTCATCTTTTCGCTGCGGCGCGTGCATCCTGCTCATCACAACGCCAAGATCACCGCCGGGAGTTCGGAAGGGCAGCGTCTGGTTTGCACAAAAAACCATGTCGGGCAGACCTTCCGCGCCATCGACAACCGTCACTTCAAACCCGATGGCCTGGTAGGCATCTTTCAGTGCCTCCCATTGCCGTTGCGCTCGCGGGCGATCCACCTCGCCGATATTTCCTTCCATGTGCGGGTTGATCACATAGGCGACCCGGAAGTGGGTCGGCGTCGTCATGAGAACGCGCCTCGGAAGCGGGATCGGCGGCATCGTCTGGATTTCGAAGCGATTTGGGGAGGTTGTTTCCATGCGATTTCTGGTAAAGCGGCGAAAGATAGGCGGACTATCGGGTCGACGGAGCACAAAAAAAGCGCCCTCGAAATCACGAAGGCGCTGGTGGCGAGATGGCGAGCGTTTCAGTTCTTTCGCTCGGAGTGCATGCCTTCCAAAAAGGCAGTTTCGAGAACGGCCTGAACCTGTACGGCGTCGCCGGTTTCGCGGATTTGAACACCATCGAGCATATCCGCCATCGCTGGATTTCCATCCTCTGACGTGGTGCGCATCACCGCGACGGCGCCACGCAACATGTCTGCCACGTCTCGGACGCTGGCGTTGTCGCGCGGGATGCCTACCGCGGTCATCTCGACATCGCGCCCTTCGAATCCGAATGACATCACGCCAGAGCCCATCAAGCGAAACGCGTGGCTCATTCCTGCCATGGGGCCATCGTGGTCCGAAGCGGAGTCGCGGTCGTCAAATTTCCGCACGGCAAACCACGCTCCGTCGGGGTGCGAGGCGCGCGCAATAAGCGCCATCATCTGGGCATCCCCCGAGAGGCCGGGGGTGCCATTTGCTATGCGGTCGATCATCGCATAGAGTTCCGACTGCTCGCCCGCGACGGCCATCTCATCGTTGATGAGGCCCAATCCAAACGTGCCGTCGTCCTCCGCGAAAAGGTATACCGGCGTATCGTTGTACGTCGAGCGCGCGACATCCGTGGCGCTATTATCGTCGAGGTAGGCATCAACGCGAGCCCGATTGAAATCGGCGTATACGACGAAGGCGGGTCGGCTCTGTCCGTCCGTTCTTTCCGAGGCCGTCATGTACACTCTGCGAATGTCTTCATCGGGGTTGAAGCCCGTCCGCCGCATGAATTCGTCAAACCGGGCTGCGCCCTCACCATACATATTTCGGGTTGAAAAGGGGCTTTCGTGACCTTCAAACAGCGCACTCTGTCGCGCCGCCTGAAGGTTCGCCATTCCAGCCATATCAACGTTTGCCGGTAGGATTTCGAGCGCATCGCGGGTTTGCAGGGAAAGCTCGGAATTCGGCCCCTCAACCGAGCCCTCGCAGGCCGTAAGAATGAAAGCTGCGGCGAAGATGATTAGAGAGATTCGCATGGTCGAGCGGGATGGAGAGACAAGGTTGCGGGATCGCGCCCTGGCTCAGAAATCTTTGCGGTTAAAGAGCCAGAACGAACCCGAGTACGCCAGGATTCCAAACGCGAGAGAAGACACGAGAGGCGACCAGGCGGCTACGGCTTGCCCACTAACGAGTTGCGGGACGATGTACGCGCCGACATCTACAAATTTCGGTAGCACGTTGTAGAGCGCTACGACGATGCTGCGCCCAGGCTGGGTGATTTGTTCGCGGAGCGGGCCGATGGCAAGGATCAGCGTCGCGAACAACAGCCCAAAGGTCAGAATCAGGGATAGTGGCGTGCTCCCCGTCAGAACACTCGTCAGCGTGATGAGGCTGTAGAGGACCATGAACATGGCGAACACGGCCCCAATGGCAAGCAGGAATTGCGGATTCCACACGCCTGTCTTGACCGACATAACCAGCCAGACCATTCCCAGCAAATACGTTAGGAGCGAGAGCATGACGGCCGCAACACCCAAGAGCCTGCCGGCCAGAATCTTTGCGCGACTGAGAGGCTTGGCCAAAAGTAGATCGACCTGCCCACTCTCCAGCATCGAGGAAATGAGCCCACCCGTTGCGAACAGCGCGAGCAGTATGCCGACCCAATAGGCCGCGCCCGCCGCGAACATTTCAGCGCCGAAGACGAAGGTCTCCAGCAGCGAGTTGCCTAAAACGGGTTGCCCGTTTGCGTCCGTCAGGTCGGAATCCCCCGACATCTCTTCGCCAAACAGGCGGGCACCCGCAAGCGAGCCCTCGATAACGTCCAGCCGGAGTGCCAACGCCAGCACGATCCAGACCAGGGTGGCCACGCCGAAAAGGCCCAGAATAATCTTCCGGGCGCGCAGTTCGCGAAGGGTAAGGAGGAGAAGGCCGGTCATGGAAGGGAAAAGTGTAAAGGGAAAAGTGAAAAAGCCGACCAAGCCTCAGCCGTGCGTGGAGCGCTCTAACTCAATTGCTCTTTCCATCACTCACTTCCTCCTTTTCACTTTCTCCTACTACGTCGATAAACAAGTCTTCGAGGCTCTGCCGAAGCGGCTCAACGGCCTCTATCTCGACACCCATGGATCGAAGATGGTCGAGCGAAGCGTTGAGTGCCGTCCGGTCGACGGCGAGCATGCGGTAGTCGGCAAGGGCTCCGTTCTGTGAGCCTTCGATAGGGAAGACATGTTCCGTCAGCGTGTTGGCCGGTATCGCCGTACATCGCAGTCGCCAGACGCGGTCCTCGGCGGTGAGCTCCTCCACCGTGCCCTCGCGGACCATTCTGCCTTCTTTCAGGATGGCGACGCGGGTGCAGACGCGCTCGATCTCGCTCAGCAGGTGCGAGTTCAGAAACAGCGTCACACCTTCGCCTTTCAGTTCCAGGAGCAGGTCCCGGATTTCTCGTCGCCCAACCGGGTCTACGCCGTCGGTGGGCTCATCCAGGAAGACCAGCCGCGGGTTGCTCATCAGGGCCTGGGCGATGCCAAGCCGCTGCATCATGCCCTTCGAGTAGGTCTTTACCCGTCTGTCGGTGGCACCGGAAAGCCGGACGCGCTCCAGTAGTTCATCTGAACGCATCGCCCGCTCCTTATCGGTAGTTCCCGACATCCGGGCGTAGAGGTCCAGCGTTTGCCGACCCGTGAGGAACTCCGGGAAACGGTGATTCTCCGGAAGGAACCCAACCGAAGCGCGCGCCTCCGACTTCCGAATCGACGTACCAAAAAGGTCGGCGTTGCCCTCGGTCGGATGTACAATCCCCAACAACAGCTTGACGAGCGTGGTCTTGCCTGCGCCGTTCGGGCCGAGCAGCCCGAAGATCTCTCCCTCGGCTACCGTCAGATCCAGGGGCCGGAGCGCATGTACAGGCGACTTCCCGAACGCCGTTGAGTAGGTCTTGGAGAGGCCGGTTGTGGAGATCGCGGGCGTAGGCACGGGTTCGGCGACGGGGGAGAGGAGGAAGTCACGGTAAATTTCGCTTGGTGTTGCGGCCTAGTACACCTCCACCTTCACCAGCCGCCCATGAAGACTAGGCTAAGTACAAAGCCTAGCAATGCGAGTATTAGAAGCGCTGGAATCGCTGCAATTGCCAACTTGGCGTACAACACGACAAGGTCATTAAACGGAATGTCTACCCCTGTAATGACCGCGCCCGAATCCCGACCACTAGACTTGGGTTTGGAACCGGCCCTTTCGGATGGTTTGAGCTCGCTTGTCGAGTGGAAGTCTCCTGTCGTTTCCATTCCTGAAGGTGGGCGGCGGGGTGAAATAGACTAAACGCTAAGGCTGCCTTTGACAAGCCAGCCTTAGCATCAAGATGCCACTCGAAGTTGTAAAGTATACCGCAAACCTCAATACACCTCCACCTTCACCAGCCGCCCATCCAGCGCGCCGTTGACGAGGGGTTTCTTCCACGTCGCGCGAAGGCCGAGGCTCTTGATGCCCTCACGCATGCCGAAGTAGATGTAGGCGGTCGAGTTCGTGCAGCGCTGCTTGAGGAAGTCGCCCACGGATTTGTAGAAGCCGGCCATGTCTTCGCCTCCATTCACCCGCAGACCATAAGGCGGATTGGTGATGATCGTCGCGTCCCTGATCTCAAGCGTGCGAAAATCAGCCTGGCGCGTACGTACGTTTTCGCCTCCGGGGAGGGCGCGCAGGTTGTTTCGCGTCGCGATGACAGCCTCCGGGTCGATGTCGCTGCCGGAAATGAGGCCATCCCCGGGACTGCGGATCTCCTGATCCGCAACGGATTTTTCCATGTGCCAGATCCCAGGATCAAAGTCAGGCAGCCGCTCGAACCCGAACTGCTTGCGCAGGTAGCCGGCAGGGATCCGGCAATTGTGCATCAGCGCCTCACAGAGCAGCGTGCCCGAGCCGCACATCGGATCAACCAGAGGGGTCTCGCCATCCCACTCTGAAAAACGCACCGCCGCCGCGGCGACAGTTTCCTGCATCGGGGCTTCGACAGAGGACGTTCGGTAGCCGCGCCGATGCAGCGAGCCACCCGAGGTATCCAGGCTGATAACGGCCTGATCGTTCTTGATTCGCAGGTTCAGCCACACATCGGGGTTGCGCGTGTCGATGCTGGGCCGCTCGCCCGACTTGTCGCGGAACTGGTCGACAATGGCGTCCTTAAGGCGCAATGCCGCGAACTTTGAGTGGTTGATCTTGCTGTCGGAGACCGTTGCAAAAACAGCAAAGTTGCCGGTAGGCGAAATGAAATCCGACCAGTCAATGCTCTGCGCGGTTTGATAGAGGTACTTGTCGCTGTGGCAATCGAACGTGAGGAGCGGCGCCAGAACGCGAGTGATCAGCCGCGTTCGGTAGTTGATGCGGTACAGCGAGGCCGCGTCGGCATCGAAATAGATCCCGCGATAGCCCGGCGTTGCATTGGTCGCGCCCAGTTCGGTGAGCTCGAGTACGCCGGTTTCCTCCAGTCCTCCAGCGATCTGCGCGAAGTAGCGGTTTGTCTGTTGGTATTGGTACACGCAGTAATTGGGGTGAGATAGTGGGAAAGCGCCGCTGGAAATACGCCATCCATCGCTCCACGAAAGCGACGATTGGGCAAAGAATGCTGATTCCTGCGGACGTTCGTCAGTGCCCGATGTACCAGTCATAGCCGCGTTCGGCCCAGTAGTCGGCGGGGCGCTCGGCGCTGAACCGGATGACACCAATCCGCTTGAGGTTTTTGACGCCGTATTTGAGCGGCGTCACGAGCCGGAGCGGCGCGCCGTGGATCATCGTGAGCGGCGCACCCTGCATGGCGTAGCACAGGAGCGTCTGCGCGTGCAACATCGACGCCATGTCCATGCCCACATAGTATTCGCGGTCGGGCGTGGCAAGGCCGACGTAGCCGAGGCTCGCAGGCAGCCTGTCCAGATACTTCGCGGCGAAGTCCGAGAACCGAGCACCGGTCCAGTGGACGATCTCGCTCCAGCCTTCGATGCACTTCAACTCGGTCGTCATCTCGACGGGTGGGAGGGCCTGGATGTCAGCAAGACCTAGGGTATCGAGGAGCGCACCGTCGGGGCCTTCGACGCGGAGCGACCAGGCGTTAAGGTCGAGTTCGGATTGGAGCCCAAGACGGCCATTGGCCCGCGGCATCCGCGAACGAGAGACGGCGAAAGTCGGGGCAAGGCGGTCGGCGTCGTAAAGGCCGCGCCATAGCTGCTCGTTCAGCCGGTGGCCCTCACGGAGCAAAAACGGGATGTTATCCACCGTCCGCTGCGTCCAGATCCAGCGCCATCCGAAAACCCCGGCCAGGGCGGCCGAGCCCCCGACAATGAACGCGCGGCGCGACTTCGTGCGAAACGCGGCTTCCGAGATCATCGGCGCATCGAGCATTTGGGCCTGGAGCCGGGCGGCCCGTTCCTCGTCGGCTTCGCGGGGCGGACGCGGTTGTTTGTCGGGCTCGTTCATGATGCCTCGGGCGGTTCGTGATCGGCAAGCGCGGCAGCTTCGTCGGGTTTCAGGCGTTCGTAGCCCATCACCATGCTCCGGAAGTTGCTCCATCCCGCCCGCACCACTTGCGCGATGTGGACGACAAAAAACGCCACGAAGAGCAGCGTGAGGACGAAGTGGATCGTCCGCGCGAACGCATAGCCGCCGAGGAGGGTGACGAGCCAGGCAAGTTGCGTCGGTTTGAAGATCGCGAGCCCGGTGAGGACGGAGCCCGCGCCCATGACGACAATGCCCGTGTAAGAGATTCGCTGCGCAGCGTTGTAGCGCCCTTTCGGCGGGGCCGATTTGCGAATGTGGAGGTCGTGCAAGACGACGCGCCACGCATCCTTGAGCGCGTGCCGATCTGGGACGAGCTGCCGCCACTCGCCGCTGATGACCGTGTAGCCAACGTAGAGGAGGCCGTTAATCGTAAACAGCCACCCGAAGAAATAGTGATAGGCCATCCCACGGGCGAGGTGCTGGTTGAGGTCGAGCGCTTCGTAGAACCCGTTCGGGAAGAAGGCGAAAAGCGTCCAACTGCCCCAGCCGATACGGTAGACATCGTTGGCCCAGTAGATCATCAGGCCGCTCCAGATCATGATGGTCAGGAGGGGGAAATTGACCCAGTGCATCCACCGCACCGCGCGCGGGTGCTTCCGCACGGCGCGGATTGGCTCGGTCGGTTCCGAAGGCTTGATGGAGGCGGGCGGTTTCAAGGTGCGTTGGCGGACGACCCGTCCAAACTAGGGACGGTGACCGCATTGGACAATGCGGACCCGTGACGTTCGACCGACGTGCTTCCGTCCGGGAAACATCCCCCAATTTGTCATCCTGAACTTGTTTCAGGATCTCCGGCGCACCGCTTCGGATGATGCCCATGAGATCCCGGATCGAGTCCGGGATGACAACAGTGGGGGTGGGGACACGAAAGCCTGGCATAGAGCTGAGGTCATCCTGAACCGAGCCGATGTCATCCTGAGGAGCCTGCGACGAAGGATCTTCCAAACTCCGGCCCGTTGCAAATGCTGGACGCGTGGAGATCCCTCCTTCCTACAGTCGTCGGGATGACAATTGTGGTTGAACAATAACCACCACATTTTTGCCGGTCAAGCTTGGCAGCTTGCTCCCGCCGCCACGGAAATGCGCTGGACACCCACAAAGTTCAGATGTTCAACCGATTCACCCTCGATTTCGAGGCAGAGTTCGACGGCCTCGCGCGTTCGTTCCATCAACTCATCCAACGACCGAGCCTGCGTATGGCAGCCGCGAAGCGTAGGAACGGAAGCTACATAGTAGCCTTCCGGATCACGTTCGATTACGACGTCGAACTCGCGAGTCATGTGCGTATCGGATTGTGATGGGTCGATCAACGACACGGCAGAAAATAGGTTCGGCAGATGCAGTGCGTTCTCACCTGCCCATCTTCCCGAATGCCGCTTTCGTCTCCTCGACGTCGTACGTCGTCAGCTCAAGGCGGTGGCCGTACGGGTCGGAGAAGTAGAGGGAGAAGGCGGAGGCGTGGTCAGACACCCTATCCGGCGTGACCGGATTGCCGTGATTATCAAGCAGGCCAAGATCCGGCAGCCTCCGCAAAAAGGCGACGAAGCCCTCCGCTCCGACCCGAAACGCGACAAGGTGAAAGCCCGCTGTTTTCCGCTCGCCTTGCGGTGTGCCCGTGAACAGCGCCAGCTTCGTGTTGCCGCCGTCCGGCGAGATCATTAACGGGCCGCCCGGATCATCCGACCAGTGCTCGTAACCGGGCAGGATTTCAAGCCCGAGGACGCGCTCGTACCACGCCGCCGCTTCCAACCGATCCGGTACGAAGAACTCGACGTGGTCGATCTTGGCTAGGTGGAGGCGAGGGGCGGGCTGAAGATCGTCCAGGTATGCCAAGAACCTACGCTTTGTTGTAAAGTGATCTCGGCGCACCAGCCAGAACTGGATTGCTTGCCAAACTAGACCGCGAAGATTTTGGATCAGATCCAGATTTTCGTCAGGTATCCTGCCATGATGAATGAAATTACTCCTGACGTTTGCTGCTGCGTCTATTGTGCTGCTGATATCACCACGGTCAATTCCAATTGCTGATTGGATAGTCGTTAACCTACGAACTAGTGTTTTACCGATGTGTTCTTGATCATTTGCGAGTAAGAGAGTTTCAATAGCAACAAAGGCAAAGACAACTTTGTCATGGAAGTTGTTTGATGATAGGCTGCGGCCGAATTGAAGAACGCTACTGCTGATGGTGTCATCAGCATCTGTAGGCGTCTCAGCCAACAATAAATCGTGGGCGTGAGGGATGCCACAACGCTGCATCTGTTCAAGCGAGGATTGGTTGATGTCCCAGTATGGGTCACGAGGATTGTCACTCTGAAAAGACTTACCCTGCGCGATATGTATCACGGGAAAATCGCTCTCCGTGAATGTAAACAGATGGGTCCACTCTACTCTATCCCTTCCAAATAAATCAAAATATGATGGAAGCTGAGGGTTAAACACGGCGGGTGAAAAGAAGCGTAGGAACTCAAGCGTTTTTCCAATCTCGTCTTTGGCAATTTTCAAAGAGCGCTGCGATTCCGCTTCGACGTTTATTGACGCTATGACTTTTCCCTGATAGTCAAGTCTGAGTTTCTTCAATTGAAAATCCTGGCGCTCATTATCTCCAAAGCTCGATTTGTTATGTTCTTCTATTCGATCGAATAAATCCTTAGGTAAAAAGCTAAACTGTACTTTACCAAGGCGGAATTCATGCGTGATCGATAGATACCGAATAGGAGCTGAAATCATTCGGGGTTTCACTTCTTCTGATGAGACACGATCTAGGAAATCAAGAAATGTCACGTGCGAAGTGAGTACCTCTTTATACCTGTCGCCAATCCAACGAATCAGCCCGTTCCGAATGAACTCTTCACCTAGGACATCTCGTATTTCTCGGCGATCGGCAAGCTTTTTAACGAGGTGGTTGGCCTGCGCAGTGGCATTAATGTCCAACCCTATTCGATTCGTCTTGTCACCTTTGGGAATTTCGATCTCGACTAGTTCTCCTGACAAAGAATCCAAACTTCCAAGCCAGTGCACTTTGTACTCACTGGGCTTAAGGGTTATCGACGGGTGGTGCTTCGACGAGCCTGATGCGCGCGTTTTGGTCTCAGTCCGCGACGGTAGAGGTTTGACCAATTTGAGTAGCTCGTCAGCTTTTCCATTCACATACTGGACTGCATCTGGATGTAAGCGAGCCTTTATCATTCTGATATCTCTGTTGCTTAGAGTCCCTTAGTTGGTTGCTTAGAGTCCCTTAGTTGCGGTCACGTGCACTACCACATCCCCCTGTTGAACCACATCCACCACATCCTGCCCGTGGATGACGCGACCGAAGGCCGTGTAGCGGCCGTCGAGGTGGGGCTGCATGCTATGGGTTACGAAGTACTGGACGCCTTCGGTGTCTTTGCCTGAGCTGGCCATGCCCGCCGTGCCGGTAGTGTAGTGGATGCGCGTGAACTCGCTGCGAATGGATACGTCCGGACCGCCGAAGCCGTCTTCGCGGAAGTGGTCGCCGCCCTGGATGACGAAGTTGGGCACCACACGGTGGAAGGGCACGCCGTCGTAATCGCCGAGGATAGCCGTGCGGATGATCTTCTGGACGGTTTGGGGTGCCTGCTCCGCGTCCATCTCGATAACGATGGGGCCGTGCTCGGTGAACAGCGTCAGCAGCGGACGCGGGCCGTAGTCGGCGAGTTGCTCCCAGTCAATGAGCACGGTCGAGGTCACCGTTTCGCCGCGCATCTCGGCGTCGATGCCTTCTTCGAGGCGGCCGTTGAGCGCTTCCTCGGCGGCTTGCCGGAGAATCGTGTGGCCCGACTGCATCACCACGTCCACTAAAAAGTCGATCTCCTGTCCATCGCGGATCTCGCCAATGGCTTTGACGATCTCGACCATGGGCTCGATGTCGGCGGGGGCCTCCATCTGCAAGTACACGGCGCGGAGGTCACTTCCCGGATCGAACGGCGCGAAGAGCGAATCGGCGAGAATCGACGCGGCCGCCGAGGTGGTGGCGAGATCCCGCCGTGCGACACCCGCCTCGAATGCCGCGTAGTACCGTGCGGCGTCTGCCGTCTCGCGGGTGGCTTTCCATCGTTCTTTGAGGGCCTCCAGCGCGGCGTAGGCGATGCGGGTGTCGCCGTCGTTCGCTGCATTGAACAGGCGGCTGAGCGACGCTTCGTCGGCTGCTCCACCCAGCGCGGACAGTGCGTGAGCGCGATTGAACGAATCGTCTTGATCGTCCAGCCAGAGCATGACGTGATCCAGGTGCCCTCCTTTCACCAAAACGGGCAAAAGTGCTCCGCCTACATTTGGGTGGTTTGCATTGGCGATAATCCAATCCGAAACCTGCAAAACCAACTCGGGGGAGGGCTCTTCGAAAGCAGCCAGCACGCCCGCCGCCGTCATGGAAACGTTCGCATTTTCATCATCGAGCGCGCTGACCAGGTTGTTCTGGTAACGCGGCGCACGGTCCTCCAGCATTCCAATGGCCCGCGCCGCGTTGTTGCGGTTTCGCCAATCTGGGTCGGACGACAGCGTATTTGCGATCGTAGCGTAATCCTGCGCATCCCCAAGACGGCCGAATGCCAGCATCAGGTGCATGATCGCCGGGTCACTAGCGAGGAGATTGCGATAGCTGGCTTGCAGGCTTCCGGCCTGCTCAGCCCACGGCGCCGTGTCGCGCATCCGCCCGAAATAATACGCGGCGTTCTCCGTCATGGAGTTGGGCTGGAGCAAATGCGAAACCGCGTCGGGATGATGGATGTCGCGCAACCCGAACCGGGCAATGGCAAGGTGCCGGATGTCTTCGACAGCTTCCGGCAGTTCCACGGAGAGGAGTTCGAGCAGGGCGGGTCCGTCGCCGATCTTGCCAAGCGCCTCGATGATCTCCGCCTGAACCGTTTGACTGGGCTCCATCCGAAGCGCACCAAGAAGCGCAGGCGAGGCCGTCGAATCCGCCGTCTGTCCGATCGCAAAAGCGGCGTCCGCCCGGACGTTGGGTGACGAATCCGAGAGCAACCGTGAAAGCTCCGGGACCGCTCCCGCAATCTGAACCGAGCCAAGCGCGAATGCTGCGCGCGCGCGGACGGCGGCGTCCGGGTGGTTGAGGAAGGCGATCAGCTCCTGGCCCTTCCGCAGAACCTGCAAGTCCACGATTTCCTGCAGCTCCGGGCGCTCCAGTAGTCCATCCGCAGGCCGACCGAACGCAGCGTCCGGGAGCCGCTCGACATCCGGAACGGCAAACCTCGACGCTGAACATCCTGCGAAAACGACAAAAACGAGAAGCAGGAGGGCGATTCGCATGGAATGGCAGGAAGCGAACACGAACGATAAAGCCCGGCATCGGCTATCTTTGCCGAGCCGGGCTTGGTGCGAAAGGGGGGACTCGAACCCCCACGAGCTTACGCCCACCAGATCCTAAATCTGGCGCGTCTACCAATTCCGCCACATTCGCAGGACAGGCCGAATATACCGCCGAGTCCGCGCGCTCACGGAAAGCTGACGTAAACCGACCCGGCGTCCGCCATCCTCCCCCGCTGTCTGACTAGCCAATCCGACCCATGAACAGGTTCCACTTTGCCGCTCTCGTTGCGATCGCGGCTTTCGTTCTTGTTGCTGCCTCGCAACCGACCCATGCCCAGGACGACCCCTACGCCGACGTGCAGGCGGGGCAATTCGATAACGGCAAGATGTTCACGCTGGACGATCCGCCGCTGGATTATTTCCGCGACAAATATGGTTTCACGCCGACCAACGACTGGCTTCTTCACGCCCAACTCGGCGCGCTTCGATTCGCCACCTACTGTTCCGCTTCCTTTGTTTCAGGCGATGGGCTCATCCTCACGAACCACCACTGCGCCCGCCAGAGCGTGACGCAGGTCTCGGTGGAGGACGGCGTGGATTATAACGAGCCCGGATTCTATGCACGCTCGATGGACGAGGAGCGTCCGGTCGAAGGCCTTTTCGTCGAGCAGTTGATCTCGATTGCCGATGTGACGGCCGAGGTCTTCGAGGCCACCATCGACGCCGCCGACGACCAGGAGCGCCAACAGTTGCGTCAGGCGGCGATCACGGCCATCCAGGATCGGATGGGCGAAACGGCGGGAGAGAATCACCGCGTACAGGTTGTTTCGCTCTATAGCGGCGGCCAGTTTAAGGCGTACACCTACCGCCGCTACGACAACATCCGCCTGGTTTTCGCGCCGGAGACACAGATGGGCTACTACGGCGGCGACCCGGATAATTTCACCTTCCCGCGCTACTCGCTCGACTTCTCCATCTTCCGCGCCTACGACGAAAACGACCAGCCGCTCCAGACTGAGCACTTCTTCCAGTGGAATCCGGAGGGAACGGAAGAGGGAGACCTCGTCTTCATCATCGGAAACCCCGGCTCTACGACGCGCATGCAGACGGTCGCCGAACTCGAGTACCGGCGCGATATCACCGAGCCGGCGATTCTCGAGGCGCTGCACTCCCGCGAACTGGCTTACGGCGCATTTGTCGAAAACAACCCGGACCATTCGGCGACGCCCGAATTGATGGATACCTACTTCTCGCTCGCCAACAGCCGGAAGGCGTACACCGGCCGGGTGGAGGGCCTCCGCGATCCCTATATCATGGCGCGCCGTTTGGATGCCGAGAACGACTTCCGGTCGGAGTTGGCTTCCCGCGATGGATTACAGTCTCAGTACGGCGGGATATTCGACGCGATCTCGGCCAATCGCGTGGCTGCGCGCGCACCCGGTCCGATGTTCACCGCATTCGTTGGCTTCAGTGCCGGCTCGGCGTTGTCGTCGACGGTGGTGGCCCGCTCCATTTTGGCCTACCAGTACCTGAACGCCGGTGACGCCGACGCGCAATCGGGCATTCGCGAGCAGATGCTGGGAGTTGTAGACCAGCCGCTGGATCTCCAGCAGGGCCTTCTCACCGCTCGTTTTGAGGATTTCATCGAACACCTCGGAAACGATTCGGAGATCACGCAGACAGCGCTCGGCGGTCGTATTCCGGCGGATGCCGCCCGGACGCTGGTCCATGGTTCGGGGCTCGCAACCGCCGAGGGCACCGCCGCTCTTCTGGATGGAGGCGACCTCGCGTCCGACCCGGGCGTTGCGATGGTGATTGCAATTATGCCTCAATTCGTGCAGTTCCAGCAGGAGGTCGGCGCCGCCAATGCCGAGGTCGGCGAACTGGCCAGCAACCTTGCGCGCGCCCGCTTCGAGGTCTACGGTACGTCAATACCGCCGGACGCCACGTTCACGCTTCGCATCTCCGACGGCGTCGTGGAGGGCTACGAATACAACGGCACCATCGCGCCGACGCACACGACGTTTTACGGGCTGTACGACCACTACTATTCCTACGGGCCGGAGGCAGAAAACGGCTCGTGGGATCTCCCGTCCACGTGGCTCCCGATCCCGGAGGGACTCGACCTTTCCACGCCCTATAATTTCGTTTCGACCAACGACATCATTGGCGGCAACTCGGGCTCGCCGATGCTCGACCGCGACCTGAACGTGGTCGGCATCGCGTTCGACGGCAACATCGAGAGCCTGCCGGGCAACTACATCTATCTGGACGAATTCAACCGCACGGTGTCCGTGGATGTTCGAGGGATGCTCGCGGCACTGGAACATGTCTACGACATGGAGGATCTCGCCGAGGAACTCCGCAACGGTGGGATGTAATTCGGGTTCGGGTGTTTGAAACGGCGGGGCGTGCAGTTGGTAGCCACGCGCCCCGTTCGTGTTTCTGGCCTCGCTCGCGGTGGTAGGGACGTAAATAGATCACGTCCGGGCACGATGTATCATGCCCCTACAAATATCGCACAACCGCGTCCCGGCGGGTTCGGCGACGCCTCGGCGAGGCGTCCCTACCCAACGTTATCCGGCAGCCATCAGCGCCACTAGCATACGCGTCACATCAAGCAGGCTTTCGGCAGACCTGAAGGCGCTCGCGCCCGCGCCGAAAGCAACCAGCGGAACGGGATTTCGCGTGTGGGTTTTGATAGAGAGATCTTCCAGATTGCCGTGGTCGCTGGAGATGAGTAGTAGATCTCGCGAAGGATCTAGGTGGTCGAGGAGCCCTCCCAAAAATCTGTCTACGGTATCGAGGATCGACTCGGCTTTGTCAAAATCCTGCTCATGGCCAACCTCGTCCGTCAGGTAGTACTCGAAGAGCGTGAAGGCGTGCGCCTGACCGATCTTGTAGAACCGCGTGGCGGCTTCGATCTCCGTTAAGGGCGGCATCGTGGGGTCGAGGTGATCCCGCCACCTTTCGTTTGTGATGCTTGCGGCGATGGCGCGGCCCTTACGAAGGTCTTCGCTCCCATTAAGCTCGATGCCTGCTTCGCGGCACATCAAGGTCGTCACCGTCCACCTTTTGCGCTCCCATGCGTGGACGAAAAATCGCTGAGGGTAGGCATTGGCGAAGGCGAGTTCTTCGACGGCGTACCCAACGTTCTTTAGCTGCGCGAAAACGCTGTGCGTTTCCAGAATGGGCTTGGAGGTTGAATGCGGGAAAGGTCCATAATGTGTCCCTGCGGCTTCCGCGCAATTTATTCCCGAAAACAGCGTGGCTTGCCCCGTCCCGCTTTGCGGGAGACCATCGACGCCCAGATTCGCATCGATAGGACGGAAGACGTGCGACGCCTCGTCGACTATGGGTGCTTCCTGGGTCCACGCCGATCCCCCGCTCAGATGCGCCAGCGCGGGCGGATCGAAACGGGCAAGCGGGTTGGTTGCAGGATCGGCGGTTCCAAGCCCGACCCCATCCAAAAAGATGAAATAGACGTGTTGTGGTGCGATAGGTTCTATTGGCAAAATTATCTGCGCCACTACGTTGATAGTTTTGTTTTGGCTGCCGCAATAACCCAATCCTGATCGATAGGCCGCGCGATGGTGTGCACGCCGTTGGGCGGTTCGTATGCGTTCTCAGCACCATCTCCCGCAATTGCAAAAACGGGTCGCCTCGCAGCCAGAGCCCATTCGATTGCGTGAACTTCCGGAATGTGGTTTTTGGGCGCGATGAACACATTAGGCCCGGCAAGAGCCGCTTGTAGAAGTACGCGTTCGGCGTCGTCGTGGTCGAACGGGCCATGGCTGGCCGGGAAAGGGGAGACGAGCACGCCGCCAGCCTTTACAGCCGCGGCTGCACTCGGGCGCACCTGATTATCGACTTTAGCCAGGCCCGAACGCGCAACCATCACACAGCGGCTATTCGACGCACTGCACAGTTTGTGTATCACGACGTCGAAGCCCGTTTGGGCGCCGCAAACGACAGGAATGCCTTCAATAATGAGTTTCCGCGCCAGCGCTTGGGCCGCCTCGAACGCCTCGCCTGGCAGAGGCGGACGCGCATGAAGGGCTACGGAGGTTTGGGCAAGAGCTTCCGTTGAGCCAAAGGCGTACAGCACGACGGGCCGGTTTGACCGCTTGAGATCGGCGACACCGGCCGGCCAGTAGGGATGCCCCGCGGCGATCACGTCAACGTGCTTTTGCGCGAGAGACTTGACCTCTTCGGTGGCTTTTCGAAGGGCTTTCGCAAAGACCTCCTGATCGAACAAACGGCCAACCGTGCGTTCGGCGTTCGGCGCACCCTTCAAGCGAAGGAGGACCTGTTCGCGCGGAAAAGCAAGGAGACTCGGGTAGGTAGGAAAGCGCTCCAACAGCCGATGTGCCGTGACGTGCCCGACGCCTTCCAGATCAAGGACGGCGAGCGCGAAAGCGACGTGTACGGGCGGTCGGTGGGTCATGGTCGGAAAGGTAGGGCACCAAAACGCATCGTAGCGAAGCGGCGCTCAGCGGGGGAGTGCGACGAACGAACTACGATTACAGATCCACCCCTAACTGGTCCAAAACGTACAGAAACTGAGTGTTTCAGAGTGCGTGGCACTGTTCCGGGCGGTGGCATTGCTTTTGTGTAAACACGCGCAACCCTCAAATCCCGCCTGACCGCATGATTACGCCGCTCCACGTACTTCTTATTTCCGACGGCGACACAACGCCGGTCATCCATGCTCTGGAGCCCGGTGGCTTCCGGGCAGAAATCACAAAAGTAAGGTCACTGGAAGATCTGGACGACGCTCTGGAGGACGAGGATTGGGATTGGGACATTGTCGTCGTCGACCCGGAAATCCTGTCGATCACCGATGTCGTTCATGCCGTTGAGATGGAGCAAGCCGACTTGCCGATCTTCGCACTCATCCGACCCGGCGACGAGGCGGCGTGCGACAGCGCCACCGAACGCGTAACCGTAGCGGATCTTTCGAATCTGGGCATCATTGTGAAACGGGTCCTCCACAGCGAGCAGCCGGATTCCCTGGAAGCCGAGTCGCCGCGTCAAGATCTTCAGGCCACAGATGCGCTGGCCGACATGGAGACGATTTACCGCGCCATTTCCGAACTGGCAACCGACTACGCGTTTGCGATTCGCCGCGACCGTGATGGAAACGATGAGGTCCTTTGGTCCGATGGCGGATTCGAGCGTGTTATGGGCAGCCCGATTGAAGCAATTTATGGGCTGCAAGGAATGCTTTCCATGGTCCGCCCCGATCACCACGCGGAGGCTAGCGCGGCATTTTCAACGCTTTCTGACGATGGTGCTTCGGAAATCGATCTTCCCATCATCACGAAGTCAGGCGACGAAAAGTGGATGCGTAATCGGTTTATGGCCACGCAGGAAGCCGACTCAGAATGTGCCATTATCTATTGTTGCGGAGAGGATTTTACTGCACACAAACGCGCCGAAGAAGAACTGGTCGCGGCACGCGAGCAGGCCGAGGAATTGGTTCGATTGAAGGGCGCGTTTCTCGCCAACATGAGCCACGAGATCAGGACACCACTTACGGGCATCCTCGGCTTTGCCAGCCTGCTTGCGGCTGACGCGGAAGGTGAAGCGCGCGAGTTCGCTGACTACGTTGAACAAAGCGGCCAGCGACTTCTGGACACGCTCGATTCGATCCTGGACCTCTCCAGAATCGATGGGAATCGATTCGAGGTCGAGCTCAAGCCGGTTGATGCGGTCGCCGAAGCGCGTCGCGTGCTGGACCTACTCGAGCCAAGGGCAAAGGAGAAAGGCATCGCGCTCGTCCTGTCGTCGCCCGATGAGCCTGTGCACGCGTTCGTAGACGCCGGATGTTTTAGCCGCGTTCTCACGAACATGATCGGGAACGGCATCAAGTTTACCGAAGAAGGCCAGGTTGAAGTGGCGTTGAGCGCAGAAGGCGACAGCGTACGTCTGGAAATTCGGGACACGGGCATAGGGATCGACCCGGTGCTAGCCGAAAGGGTGTTCGACGAGTTCCGGCAGGGATCCGTCTCCTCGACGGGCGACCGGGAGACGTCAGGACTTGGCCTCGTCATCAGCAAGCGGCTTGTTGAGCTGATGATGGGGACAATCGAGGTGCAAAGCAGCGGATCCGGCGGAACCACGTTTGCCATCCTGCTCCAACGTGCCGAAGTGGAGGAGTCAGTTGGCGTAGAGGAGTTCTCTATCAGGATCGAGAATGAACCATGGGGTGAGCCCACTCTGCTGTCCAAGATTGACGATCTTTCAGGCGAGGATAACGATCAGTCTCCTCAACATGCCGATGATAGCGCAGCCAGTTCTTTCCTCGACGAGTTTGCTTCCGGCAGCCCCGGCGAGGCGCGTTTTACATTCACTGACCTGGTGATTCCTGAGCAGTCGGCAGGCACCGTAACAGTAGAGACGGAAGCCGAGACTGAAGAGGCAAACGATTACCCCGTTGAGGATGATTTTCAGCCAGTCGGCGACGAAGCTGAACCGCCTCTTTTCGAGTTTGACGCTGCCGCGGTATACGCGTCGCAGGATGAAGAGGAGATGGACGCTAATGGCGATTTTGCGCCGAGCGAGATTCCAGAACTGTCCGGCGGAGGGTTACAGCCGTCGCCTTTCGAGTTTGAGGACGCCGCCGACGAGGAAGCCGGAATGGCAAATGGTGAGCTAGACCACGAAGTGCCCGCCGACATCGCAGAGCCGCTGGAACCTATTGTCGACGACCGCGCGTCCGTCCTCGTGGTTGAAGACAACCCTGACACACGACGTTTGGTTGAGCGTATCCTCAAGCGGTCGTACAACGTCACGTCGGTTGGCGACGCTCGGTCCGCGCTCGGTCTCATGGCCAAGCGGCGCTTTGATGGGCTCGTGCTCGATATCAACCTCGGCGGAAAGGAGACGGGCGTCGACATTCTTCGGATTTCGCGTACGCTTCCAGGCTATGCTGATGTGTTTGCCATTGCCTTAACAGCATATGCTCTTTCGGGAGACCGGGAGCGATTCCTCGAGGCTGGGTTTAGCCGGTATGTTTCGAAGCCATTCACGCGCAGCACCTTGATGGCAGCCCTGGCCGATGGCCTCGCCGTAGCCGCTTAACAGGCTGTTGATCTATTCCTCCTGGCTGCGGCGGCCGCTCTTGATCGATCTCAGCGTTGCGAGAATCTCGCCGAATAGCCGATGCGACTCGATCTCGCGCCTTGATCTCGACCAAGATCGGCTCGTCTCGCCGACGGACGAATGAATCCACAGCCTGTTAACAGGCTGTTGAACTAATCCTGTTTTGCGGGATGGCGGTACTCGTTAGTTGGCAAGGCTGAGGCGGGGCGACATTCGGGGCGACAGCGAGAAGAAGGCCGGTCTGGAGCTACGGATGACCACCGAACTCCTCACGGCTTTCCGGAGAGACTCTACAGCTCGAATAAGCGCAAACAAAG
>JBGTDU010000154.1:0-7959 GCA_041748175.1 Rubricoccaceae bacterium | reverse complement strand
AGGAGAGGCGTGGGCGCGGGCCCCTGCGCGGAGGCATCCCAGGTAAGCGGGACGGCCAGAGAAAGCGCGAGGACAAACCAACGACAGGACGAATTGAATTTCACCCGGTGATCCTGCGTGGAGGACCGGAAATTGGCGAACCATTTCCATTTGTCATTCCGGGCGCTGTCGAGGACGCTCTCGCTGTTCCAAAGAAATGGCCATGCGCATTCTATCTGGCATCCAACCGAGCGGCAATTTGCACGTCGGCAATTACTTCGGAATGATCCAGCCCGCGGTCGCGTTGCAGGCTGAGGGCGAAGCCTTTTATTTCATCGCGAACTATCATGCGCTCACCAGCCTGCGCGATGCCGAGGCGCTCCGTCGCTATTCCTTCGACATCGCGCTCGACTACCTGGCGCTTGGCTTCGACCCCAACAAGGCCCACCTCTTTCTCCAGAGTGATGTCCCCCAAGTGACGGAGCTCGCCTGGATCTTCCTGTGCCTCACGCCCGTCAGCCAGCTTGAGAAGGGCGTTGCCTTCAAAGACAAGGTGGCGCAGGGGCATTCGGCCAACGGAGGCCTATTCAGTTATCCCATCTTGCAAGCCGCGGATATCCTGATTTACGGCGGGACGCGCGTGCCGGTCGGTGCCGATCAGAAACAGAACATCGAGATAAGTCGAAATCTGGCCCAGTCTTTCAACCACACGTTCTGCGAAGAAGACGCGCCGATTTTCCCGATCCCGGAACCCCTGATCCTTGAAGAAGTGGCGGTTGTTCCGGGAATCGATGGCCGGAAAATGTCGAAGAGCTACGACAACGCTATAGGCATTTTCGACGAAGCCAATGTGCTCAAGAAAAAGGTGATGACCATCGTTACAGATTCTGCCCCGATGGACGAGCCAAAAGACCCGGACACGGACAATGTTTTCGCGTTTATCAAACTATTCGCAGAGGACGCAAAGCGCGAAGAGATAGCCGCAGCCTATCGCGCCGGTGGATACGGTTATGGCCATGCAAAGAAGGAGCTGTTCGCGATGGCCGACAGCTTTTTCGCCGAGGCACGCGAACGTCGGAAAGAGCTTGCTCAACAGCCAGATTTTGTAATGGATATCCTCCGTCAAGGAGGCGAAGCGGCCCGACAAAAGGCTGAGACATTCATGCAACCCGTCCGGGAGCGCGTGGGATTGCTGACGACGAGAACGATATGACCTTGATAGCGAAAGGGATTGTGCGCATCGATACAGGTGCCACGCACGGTTTCCAGGTCCGTGTTGGCCACAATAAGAAGCGGTTTACCAAGCTCTTTTCCGACCGCAAGTGCGGTGGAAGGGAAAGTGCCTTCTCAAGGGCCGTTGCGTACAGGGAAAAACTGGTGGCCAAAATTGACGCCCTGCCAGAGAACGCGCCGCGAAGAGTGCTGAGGAACTACGCCTCCGGCCCCATCGGAGTCCACCGGACATTTGTACGCGGTTCGAGCGGAAAAAAATACGAGATTTACTGCGCTGCATGGAATCCCGAACCCGGCGTACACCGTGTCAAAGCGTTCTCTCTGAACAAATTTGGTGAGCATCGAGCGTTCGAGATGGCCTGTAAACTTCGATTCGAAATGATGAAGGCGATTCATGGCGACCGATATGACGTAGCGAGCTATATGGACCTGTACCGACAAAAGTCCGTGGTTGATAAGAGGCGATCGAATTGGGCCTCCTCGCCAACTTTCGTTAGTCCGGCGAGTCCAGGAGCCGCTGAATCTCCTCCTCGAAAAAACCCTTCCACGTTGCAGGCGGTGCCGCGTTGAACCTCAGTGGTTCTTTCTGAACGGGATGCTCGAAACGGAGGCTGTACGCATGCAAGGCGAGATTCCTTCCGTCGAACTCGTTGTGGGCACCGTAGCGCAAGTCGCCTAAAATGGGATGTCCAAGCGCCGCAAGCTGGATACGAACCTGATGCGCCCTGCCGGTCAATAGCTCGACCTCCACGAGCGAACGGTCGTTTTGGGAGTTGATGCTTCGCCAACGCAGAGCCGCCCGTTTGGCGCCAGGGTAGTCCGCGTTCACAATCCGTACCCGCTCGTTTTCCTTGACCAACCAGTCCTCCCGCTCGCCGAACCCGGCAAGGGCCCCTTCAACAGCCGCGATGTACCGCTTCTCGACTTCGCGCACCCGAAATGCTTTCGAGAGCCTATCCGCAGCCTTGGATGTCCGCCCGAAAACCATGACGCCGCTCACGGGCCTATCGAGCCGGTGGACGAGGCCGAGGTAGACGTTACCCGGCTTGTTGAACGCCTCTTGGATGTGGCGCTTGCCCTGACTAAGCATATCGTCGTCGCCCGTGCGATCAGCCTGGGAAAGCACACCCGCTGGTTTGTTGACAACCAGCAGGTGATTGTCCGAATAGAGAATGTCCATGAGCGAGCGGTAAGGGCCTGAAATCTACCGCCCGATACGACCAGGGCCGTCCGCGTAGATCAGCGCATGGGTGTGGCTGATCGTGAGGCAAAAAGCTCTTGCTGGTTTAGTGGATTGATAGAAGTCCTGTGGTATGAAACCTGACTTCACGCGCACGGCTGTCTTGGCTCTCCCGGCCGGGCAAACTCCGATGGGCATGCATCGGGCAGAATCTCACACACCGCGCCGACTCCGGATCAACCCAACAAAAAGAGGGGCGCGAGCTCTCGCCCACGCCCCAACTCTGGACGCACGAATCAACACGTGCGGAACTCTATTTCAACAGCGTCACTGACTGCGCATCGGCGAAGGTCTCGCCCACGATGCGGATCAGGTACGCTCCGCTTGGCAGGCCACTCCCATTGATGCGGATGGTTTGCATTTCATCCGCGGCGACGTTGCCCTCGAAAAGGGCGCTTACGACGCGGCCCAAAACGTCAACCAGTTCGGCGCGGACGTTCTGTTGGGTGTTTACGCCAAAACGGAACGTGGCCTCAGGGTTGAAGGGGTTGGGATAGGCAGCCTCCAGCACATGCGTTCCCGGGACACCGACCGCTACCTCTAGCTCCTGGCTGTACGCAAACGCACCGTCAAAGTCGACTTGCTTGAGACGGAACATGTGCGTGCCTGCATTCAGGCCGACCACACCGAATGTGTAGCGTTGCACCTCGGTCGTCGTTCCATGCCCTTCTACGTAACCCATGGCGGCGTATTCGCTCCGTCCATCGGCCATCATTTGAACTTCGAAACCGGCGTTGTTGGTCTCCGACGACGTGACCCACTCAAACGCTGCCGCGTCGCCGTTCAACGTCGCGCTGAAGCTCAACAGTTCGACGGGCACGACGTTCTCCCACATGGTAGGGCGAAGCGCTGCCATCGTGGTGATCGCACGGTCAAACTGGCCTGGGGTGAACAGGACCATGCAGGCGTCGGATGAGTAGTCCATAAAGTTCTCAATCGGGTCAGGCCCACCGCCGGCGCACGTATTGCGACCAACCGGACAGCCCGACGCAGGGCTCGCCTCGGGCTCGGTGTCGTCTACACTATCACCTGGAGGCCCACAGCCGCCCTGAAACGTGTGAAAGAGCCCTACAAAGTGGCCCACCTCATGCGTCCCCGTATCGCCTTCGTTAAACGAATTGACGTTGCCGCCCGGAAGCGACTCGTCCAGCACAACGACACCCTGCATTGGGTCGTTCTCGTTGCCGTTGGGGAAGGTTGCCCAGCCCAGCAGTCCGCCGCCCATATGGTTGATATAGAAGTTCAGGGTCGTGGCCGGACTAATGACCAGCGCGGTCTTCATCGCGATCTCGCATGAGCCGCCGGTGCAGGAGTACCACGAGTTGTTAACGGTCGTCTCGACGCTGGCCTGCACAAACTGCATTCCCATGTCGAAGAAGGCGTCGTTCAGAACCTGCGTTTGATCGTCCAGCCATTGCTGAGTGACACGAGAGCTGCCGCTCGTGTTGTCGATGACGTGATAGGCAATCGGAACTTCCACATATCCGCCGCGGATCAGAACTCCCGGGTTATCCGCGAGAAACGCGGCCAAAAAAGCATCGGTTGCGCGCTGCTCGTCGATGCCGACATCACGCGTGCTGCAGCGCTGAAAGTCCTGTGCGAACGCCGCCGAACTGAACGTGATTGCGGCCGCGAGCAGCAGAACGCCGCGGCTGAGGGTAGCTAGTTGCATTACCGTCCTCTTTGTTTAGGTGAACCGCAGGAATAGCCTGCGTTGTGAAGAAATTACCACGAATGACATGCATCCTGCGGATTTCTGAAGCAAGAGTCATTCGTGACATTACGACTCGGAATCGGGAATCACAAATCCGAGATTCCAGATCCGATGTGGTGATTCCAGTGTTCAGTCTGGTGCTGTTTGTATATCCAGGACGGGCTTTCCGATGAACCGAAGGATCCCGACGAGAATCGCGGCTCCAGCGGCCATGGAGACCCACCACGGAAGACCGTAGGCGGTTGGGATCGTGCCGACGAATAATGAGGCCACGCCCACCGTCATCGCGTACGGCAACTGCGTTCGGACGTGGTCGATGTGATCACAACCTGAGGCCAAGGACGACAGGATGGTCGTGTCCGAGATTGGAGAGCAGTGGTCGCCCCATACGGCTCCTGCCAGGACAACGGCCACCGTTGAATAGATGATGTGGCTGTGTTCAGCCAATGAATGACTGCCGCTGGCATCGAGAACTCCCCAGGCGAGCGGAATTACGAGCGGCATCAGGATTCCCATCGTTCCCCAACTCGAGCCCGTTGCGAACGCCGTCGCGGCCGCAAGAATGAACACCAGCGCCGGCAACAAGCCTGGCGACAACGAGCCCGATAGCAGGTTTACCAGAAAGTCCGCCGTGCCAAGCGCGTCGTTCACGTTGGACAGCGACCACGCGAGAAGCAGAATGATGATGGCCAGCAGCATAGAGCGAACTCCCGCATACCACGCCTCCATCGCCTGCGTCAACGTGAGGATTCGCTGGCTCAGTGTCAGTAGTAGCGCAACGACCACGGACGCGACAGAGCCCCACATCATGGCCTTGTAGGAATCGGCCGACGCGATGATATCCCTCAGGGTGGACGGTCCGCCCTCCTCCAGAATGGCCGCGCGACCCGTGGCGTAAAGCGCGCCAAGCACAGCAACCACGAGAACAAGGATTGGGATCGCCGCATTCACCAACCGATGCGGTTTATCCTCCGGCGGATCCAGCGCGCTCGATTCCGCCTCGATGGCCGCGATTTGCGAGTCCGGTTCGAACAGTTGGCCTGTAGTTCTCGCGCGCCGCTCGGCTTTGAGCATCGGCCCGAAATCCCGGCGCATGAGCGTAACGCCAAATACAAAAACGATGGCGAGGATTGGATAGAAGGAATAAGGAATGGAGTGCAAGAAAACGGAATACGCTGACTCACTGTAGCCATCAATTTGTCCGATAGCGTCGCCGATGAGGCCGACCTCGTAACCTATCCACGTCGTGACGAGTGCCAGGGATGCAACGGGGGCCGCTGTTGAATCCACCAAGTAGGCAAGTTTCTCACGCGAGATCCGAAGGCTATCCGTGATCGGCCGCATCGTCCCGCCAACGATGAGCGTGTTGGCGTAGTCGTCGAAGAAAATGGCGATGCCAAGCACGGCTGTGGCAAATTGTCCGCGTCGTGCCGATTTCGCCCAACGCGTAACCACGTTCACAATACCAGCTGTTCCGCCATTCTTCTGGATGATCCCGACGACCCCGCCGATCATCAGCGAGAAAATGATAATGGCTGCGTGATCGCTGTCGGCCAGCGCGTTCAGGATATACGTGTCCATCGTCCGCCACAGGCCGGTAATCAGTCCCCAAAACGATCCCGCAACAATCCAGCCGCCGACCCACACGCCCATGAAAAGTGAAACGACCACTTGCCGAAATGCGAGCGCCAACACTATGGCAAGCAGCGCCGGCAACAAGGAAAGCCAGCCTCGATTAGGGATTTCGCCTTCATCGTCTGGTGCTTCTGCGGACGTGACCGGTGCCTGCACAGGCTCTCGGTAGGCTTGCTCGGCGACGGACGCGGAATCAACATCTTGTGCTAAAGCGCTCGACGGTCCAACAAGTATCAGCAGTACAAAGCCAACCAGAGAGGTCATCCTGAGCGCAGTCCTCCCGACTCGTTGGGAGAACGAAGTCGAAGGATCTAGCTTCGAAAATGCCGTGCACTCCCGAAACGGCTGAGGAATGCCACGAAGATCCTTCGAGTCTGGCGCTGCGCGCCATCCCTCAGGATGACGGATAGGGCAAGTCATTCTCAACTTCATCAGGTTCCAAAAATGCGGTCGCCGGCGTCGCCGAGACCCGGGCGAATGTAGGCATTGGCGTCAAGTTCGCGATCAAGGGCCGCGGCGATCACGTGGACATCCGGGTGGCACTCTTCCAGCTTTCTTACGCCTTCCGGCGCAGCCACGAGGCAGACGAAGACAGGATCTCTTGCGCCCTGCTGTTTGAGATGACTCAGGGCTCCCGCCGCGCTGCCTCCCGTCGCCAACATCGGATCCACCACGAAAACTCGCGCATCGGCGACTTGCTCCGGGATCTTCGAGTAGTAGTCGACCGGGCTGTGGGTCTGCTCGTCGCGATACATACCGATATGGCCTACGCGGGCCTCGGGCACGAAACGGATGAAGCCATCCACCATCCCCAGTCCGGCGCGGAGCACGGGAATGACAACAATCTCTTTCGCCAGGCGGTAGCCTGTCGCCATTTCCATCGGCGTTTCAACGGGCTCTTCGGACAACGATAGATCGCGGAGGGCTTCGTACGCAAGAATAGAAGCCGCATCGCTCATCTTCTGCCGAAAAATCCCGTGCGGCGTCCGACGATCTCGCAGGATCGTCAGATCGCGTTTCAGAAGCGGGTGGTCTACGATGGTGAGCATGAACGCCTGCATTGGCGCAAAAACTGTCGTCGGGTTGTGGCAACGGAGCAGTCGAGCGTTCCAGCGGAAAACCTTTAGCTCTCCCTTTCACCATGCAGCGTTCTCAAACGCGGCCAGCGGCTTTTGCGCGTTTGCGTGCCTCTTCGTTTTCGATCCACGGTTTCCGCTCGAAGTAGCTCTTCGTGACCCGAACCACGACGGGCGAGAGCAACACGAGCGCCAGAAGATTCGGGAACGTGACGAGCCCCAGAGCCACGTCGCCGAAGTCCCAAATCACGTTGAGGCTCGTTACGGCGCCGACGAAGTGCATCAGGACAAATACGGCTTTGAACGGCAGAATGCCGCGCGTGCCAAAGAGGTAATTGGCGCAACGGTCGCCGTAATAACTCCACGAGATGGCGGTGGAAATGGCGAACAAAAGAATCGCGATAATGACGATGTACCGCCCCAGTCCGCCGAGCCCGATTGGTGTGAGGCCGCGGGTGAAACCGGCGATCGTGAGCGGCGCGGCGGTCTCTACCGCGTCGCCGTACAGCGTTCGGTATTCCGTGCCGTCGGAGGCTCGAGCAAGGCCTCGTGATGGAAAGAGCTCGCCCGTGAAGGGCCGGGTTTGTTCGGCGTCGAGATAGAAGCCAGCCACGGGCGCGTCATGCCACGCAAAACGGACATCGTCGCCTCCCTGCGTGGATTGGCCGCTCTCTATGCGAATGGATTCAGGCGTGACCGCTGCGCCGACGAAACGCCCGGATTCGTTCATCTCAACGAAGGACGCATCGCCGCTGCTGAAATCCAGCGCGGTCGGATGGGAATCGTCCCATACCGCGGTCGTTATGAGCACGAGGCCCGTGAGTGTGCAGATGACGATGGTGTCGATAAAGGGCTCCAGCAATGCGACGACGCCCTCGGAGACGGGCTCGTCCGTCTTTGCCGCGGCGTGGGCGATGGGCGCGGAGCCTTGACCCGCTTCATTGGAAAACAATCCCCGCCGCACACCCCACATCATCGTCACGAGCAATGCACCTGCTCCGGTTCCGGCAACTCCCGCCGATGGATTGAAGGCTTCGCGGAAGATGAGGCCGAAAGCTGCCGGTACATCCGCGGCGTTGATG
>JBGTDU010000153.1:0-3546 GCA_041748175.1 Rubricoccaceae bacterium | reverse complement strand
CTATCCCTGGTCGCATTCGGCGCAATTACGACGCTCGGGCTCATTCGACGGTGTGCTCCTGACCGCATGGCAGTGAGAATCGGCTACAGCGCAAACGTGGGCGCAGCGCTCCTCTTTGCCGCAGCGCAGGGAGGTAGTTTTGAGGAGGCCGGTGTGCGTGTGAAACTCTACCGATACGAGAACGACCGAACACTTGTAGAGGCACTGAGCGCGGACACAATCGATATTGCCGCCTCTTTAGCGCCACTGGGGTTGCCGGAGGATGTTTGGTCGCAGCTCGATGCAGTAGAGGTGTTTTTGTCGGACTCTGCTGTGCCTAGGGTCAGTTGCGCAACAGCTCTAGTGGGGCGCAACGGCTTTGTCCCGACGAGCACCGCAGACTGGTATGGTTGTCGCATCGGCTATTATGGTGATGAGCCCGTGAGACACCTAACTGAACAGGCATTACGCGGACGTGGAATTGACGTCAGTCAGGTGCATTTAGTTGCTTTACCTATAGCGCGGCATCTCGCAGCCCTGAACTCAGGCGCAATTGATGCTATTGTAACTGTTGAGCCCGTCATCACCGCAGCGCTGCAATCGATGTTGGTGAAGATCATTTGGAGGGAAATACTTGAGGGGCAAACGGAGAGCGAGTTATGCCTGGGGTTGTGGTGCGTACGCAGGACAACAGATAAGCGGGGTGCTGCCGCCATCGCGACTGCGGTGGACTGCATCCATTACACCCTTGGTCGCCAAGACTCTTGGGTGGGAGATGTGGGACGCTACCTACAGATGTACCTTAACATCTCGCCCATCATTGGTGACATTGTGGCGCTTCCCGCTTATCGACGAATAGAGAAGGACAATTTACCGCAACTTATCAAGCAATTGTCGGATCTGCGGGTGTTAGATACGGACATCAGGATGCGAGCCTTCGGCTCCTCGCCGGAAGGCTCCCAATGAGCTGCAAGGCGAATACCCGCGGCCATCTCCTTGGCGCCGGAGGGAAGCCTGCTATTGGGTGCCGCCTGTGAAAACACTAAGCCTTAATCCAGCGTCCGGGGGGGTAGTCGGCTGCCCAACGCGCGCCAATCCGCGCCCCGGCCCCTCATAATTGCGCGTACGACGCGCCATGGTGGGATTCTGTCGCGAGAGGCCGCCATTTGGGTGTGGATAACTTGTCGTTTTCCACATTTGCGGGTCCTCAATCCGATGTGCGGACAGACCGGTTGCGCGGCGCGGCGCGCGTCATGCTCTCGAAATTCAGCCCGAACGCCGTCAGGCGAATTGCAATCGCTTCCACGAGTCGTGCGTCTGCATGACTTGAGTAAGCCAAGCTGGGCACGAGAGGAACCGATGCACGAGCTTCCGTCCCGACGCCACGACTTGGCACGGGATGTCGATCACGCACGCGACGAAGCGGCGGAACTCCATCCGCCGCAACTCATCTCCCGCCTTCTTGTCAGGCCAGAGCTGAGCGGCCCAAGCCTTGAGGTTCCACGCGAGGCACGCCATCACCATGTACGCGTCGTTGGCGAGGAGTGTGTCGCAAGGCATCCGCATGGCGTGGACGCCGTTCTTCGTCTGCTCGATCAGATTCTCTTGGTTGCAACGGTCGTTCGATTCCCGGATCACTTGCCGCGCGCTCAGCACGGACGCGCGAACGTTGGTGATGTAGAAGTGGAATCGAACCTCTGGCACAAGCAGGCGCTGTCCTTCGTGAACCTCGATCGTCTTTCTGAGAGCGATCACGCGGTAGGGACGCGTGCACTTCGTCGGCTGATAAGGGAACTCGGCGTACTCTTCCTTCACGAGCTCGAGGTGTCGGTAGCCCCGCGCCTCGATGATCTCACGCTTGACGTTCGGCTTCTTCCTCCCGCTGGAGCCACCACGGCGTTTGCGCTCCAGTGGGCTCCAATCGGCCGAATCGAGGCCTTCCGCGAATGCCACGAGGTTCTTGTGCGCCGCGAGACCGAAGACGAAATCGACGTTTCGCTTAGTCCAGTGGTCAAAGTCCTCGGTGAGCGCGAAGTGCCCGTCGCCGCGCAAGCGGACCTTGCGGAAGCCTGCTTCGAGCACGACATCCACCGAGGGGTCGAGGTACTCGAAGCAACCGTCGTGAGACGGGCGGTTGCCGGGCCGGTTGCGCGTGTAGAGAATCTCTCCGGTGTTCGCGAGGCTCACAAGGAGCGGGGCGTATCCCCAGACGCCCTTGTAGCTCATGTCCATGCCTTCCTTGCATTCACCGTTGGTCCCGGCGATCGTGCCGTCGACATCGATGATCGCGCACTTGAAGAAGGCTTTGCCGTTCTTGCGCCACACCTTCGTGCGGGCGACATTGATGGCCTCCGAGAGATCGTCGATCTGATTGCGATCGAAGCGGCGGAGGAAGTCACCGGCCGTCGTGGGATCCGGCACACGCGCTGCACCCAGTGCGTCCATGTACGCCTCGTCCTGGCGCCGCAGCTCAAGATCATCGAGCGTGCGTCCTCCAGCGACGACGTTGTACGCGATGTTCAGAACGTGATCAGAGACCTTGTACGGGCTGTGTCCGTTGAAGACGGTCACCGACGAGTCGATCAGCTCGGCCAACCCCATCTGGCGCACCATCCGGTGGATTAGGCCGATACCGCCGTGATTCGTTGCTTTCGTGCGTTGTGCGACCTCGAATACCTCATTGCCACCGGCGAGCATCGGCCCTTCACCTCGTGGTTGGCTCGTGCGCGCAAGGCGATCCGAAATGCGGGCTTGGCGGCGGGCGATTTCTTCGGTATGTTGCTGCTTCACCTGGAACGTTGGCTCGTGGGTCTACTGTCGGACGTCGTAAACCCCGGTATACCGGCCGAGATCGCAGCGTTCCAGGTGAATCTCGCCTCGCCAACCGCGCAGGGACGCTGGATCTGGGACTAGGGCCTTCTGTCCCGTCCCAACCTCCGCTCAGATGAGCGATTGCGCCGTGCAGGAAGAATGTTGCCTGTCGGGGATTCGTCGCGCCCGGGGGCAAGCTCACTGGAAGCTTGGGGCGATGGACTCCACCCTTGACACGAATCTCAACGGATGAGACGGGCGCGGACTGCAGGAGAGTGTTGACTGCGGGATCAAGGGCATCAGTCAGGGACCGGAAGCCCGTTCCCCAGCTTGTTCCGACAACGGGGCCTACGTTGTCGGGGTTCACGTACCGGACCGTCGATCCCGACGGCGGCACCTGCGCCCAGCCTAGAATCGAGGTCTGGAAGGCGAGGGTGATCAAAAGGGCAGCTCTGGCGACGGCGCTAAGACGTGAGACGTGAGACGTGAGACGTGAGACGTGAAGTCATGGCAGGACTCATTCTTGAACGAGGCAGGAGCGGGTGTCGAAGTGATAACCCGCAGGACGCCCCGATGATTGCTTCAGACTGCCGCAGCATTACCAGCCGGTCAAGTGGAATTTGGCCTTCACTGCGGCAACACCGAGCCAGGCCCGAACGGCCATGCGTGCAGACATCAGAGGCTGCGACTCGTTATGGGGCGGTTCGTGTTGGTCGTCACTCGAGCCAGTTTCGAGTGGCGCTAGGTTGTAGGTTG
>JBGTDU010000152.1:0-69561 GCA_041748175.1 Rubricoccaceae bacterium | reverse complement strand
GTTACTACCGGGGTGCGCCCGCGACCCCCAACCCGGTGACCGATGAGGCGCGCTACTACACGTTCGATTACGTGTTCCAACCGGACGGAAGCCGCTCGCTCTCCGACTAATCAACATGCCGACACTCGTCCATTATCTGCCCATCGCCACGACGCTCGTCGCCGTGGCGTTTGGCGTGGTCCTCTTTCGCCACTGGCGCCGCAAGCCTGACGCGCTGTATCTGGCGTGGTGGACGTTCGGTGTCGCAGCCTACGGAGTGGGAACGCTTACCGAAAGCCTGACGACGCTCTTCGGATGGGATCCGTGGGTCTTTCGGGCGTGGTACGTTAGTGGAGCGCTGCTGGGCGGGTTTCCACTGGCGCAGGGCACCGTTTATCTCCTCATGAAAAAGCAGACGGCCCATGTGTTAGCGGCCATCGTCGTCACGATCATCCTGACAGCCGCGGTGTTTGTCTTTCTTTCGCCGTTGGACTATGGCGCTGTCGAAGGGCACCGCCTCTCGGGCCGTGTGCTGGAATGGTCGTGGGTGCGAGCTTTCTCGCCGTTTGTCAATATCTACGCCGTCATCTTTCTTGTTGGCGGTGCGGCCTGGTCTGCATGGAAGTACCGCAATGCGGGATCGGAACACCGGCAACGCGTTTTGGGGAATGTCCTGATCGCCGTCGGGGCCATTCTGCCCGGAATCGGCGGCTCAGCGACTCGCGCCGGATATGTGGAGGTCCTCTACGTGACTGAACTGGTAGGCCTCCTCACGATATGGCTGGGGTATCGTCAGATTGCAGGCGACCGGAGCCAGTCTGTCCACCACAATCAGCAGAAACGGACTGCGCTTGTCGAAACGTAGAGCGCTCGCCGTCGGCTGATCTACTAATCTGCTACTAATACTAATAGCACCGAGCTCTACCTCTCCAGCACCCGCTCCGCATACGCCATCATCTCAGGCGTGTCCACATCGTGCCAGAAGCCGTCGCCTATGTCGAGGGCGTGCATCCGGCCCGAGGACGCGAGGTGGCGAACTCCGTCCGAAAGCGACGCATCCCCATCCCGATCATCCAGATCTTGAAGGGCGTCCATCAACCCGTCCGTGCAAACGAAAACGCCGGTATCGACCGCGTTGAACTCCACCAGGTTTTTGTCGATGGCGACGATTTTTCCATCCTCCACGACGGCCTTGGTAGCGTCGTCCATGTCGAAGATGGAATCGAGCTTGAAATCCACGAGCAGCGCAGCGTGGCCGGGCGCCGGTATGTAGCTCCCCCGCCAACTCCATGACTTCATCCCCGAAGACGTGGTCGGCCATGGTGATGGTTGACTACTACGAGCGAGCGAACACAATCAGGCGTCGAAGATCACCGGCATCAGCCTCGCGAATTGCGGAGAGGTACTCCACACGCGCAACTCTTTTTGCCACGAGGTTCTCGCTCCCCCATGAGAACACGGACTCGCCCAGCAGATGATTCACCACGATATCAGCCATCAGGCGAGAGTGTCGGCCATTCCCATTTGGGAAACAGTGGATTCGCACCAGACGATGCTTGAATCGGATTGCGAGCTCGTCAGGGACGAATGTGGCGTTTTCGATCCAGAAAGCAGCGTCGCCCAGCAGCTTCCTCAACTCCACGGGAATCATCGCAGGGTCGATCCCTATGTTCTTTTCGGTCGTTCGGAACTCACCGGCCCACTTCCAGACAGATTCATACATGCGTTGATGAAGCTGACGAACAAGGCGTTCGGAGAACACCCGATCTGCTTTGAATCGAGAACGCAGCGTCCACTCAACAGCTTGCTCGACGTTGCGCTGCTCGAACTCATTGAGCTCGCCGCGCTTGGTGATCGTCGGGATGAGCAGCCCTTCTCTTTCGTCGTCTTCGAGGGGCGTCTGGCCCTCGTTTGCATCGAAGTCTAATCCCACAGGTGCCTCGGCATCTCTCGGATCAGATCCTCAGTTCTTTCTTCAATGGCTCGCTCAAGTCGCTCCAGTGTGTTTTCCTGATCTTCAAGCCCCATTGAAACTGATGTTCGGCGTACGATGTCTTCCGCGTGGGTTCGTGCCTGTTGGGCCACTGTCTTCGCCAGCGTGCCTTCGCGGGGTACGAACCCGTAGACAAGCTGCATGTCCAGCGCGTTGGCAGCATCGCGTAGCGTTTTCAACGTGATTGACCCAGTTGCTTCTCGCATTTCGAGTTCCTTTACACTCTGAGGCGTGACTCCCATTCGTGAGCCCAACTGCCTGAGCGACATGCCGACTGATACTCGAATTGCATGCACCCAGCCCTTTGGCGGTGGTTCGCTGTCGCTAGCGGACGAGAAAACGGTCAACTTGGCGTCCAGGTGCTCTATTTGGAGTTTTTGGTTGTTCATCGTAAGGGCATAGCCTGAAATTCGACATTCGCCTATAAGGCTACACCCTTAATTGGTTCCCACCATTTTCAGGTTGTGGCCTGATATATGAGCATACGCTATGAGGCCGATAGCGCTACCTCCCCAGCACCCGCTCCGCATGCGCCATCATCTCCGGCGTATCCACGTCCTGCCAGAAGCCGTCGCCTATGTCAAGGGCGTGCATACGACCAGAGGACGCGAGGTGACGGACACCGTCCGAAAGCGAGGCGTCGCCATCTCGGTCATCCAGATCTTGAAGTGCGTCCATCAGGCCGTCCGTGCAAACAAATGCTCCCGTATCCACGGCGTTGTAGTCCGTCAGCTTCTTGTCGATGGCGACGATTTTGCCGTCTTCCACGACCGCATTGGTGGCGTCGTCCATGTCGAAGATGGAATTGAGCTTGTAATCCACCAGCAGCGCAGCGTGGCCGGGCTGTGGCGTGTAGCTCCCGGCGAGTTCCATCACCTCGTCGCCGAAGACATGGTCCGCCATCGTCAGGATAAACGGGCCCTCCAGGTAAGGGCGCGCCGCAAGGACAGAGAGGCCGTTCTGCTTCTCGTACCGCGGGTTCATGGCAAATACCAATTCCAACGGGCCATCGTAAACGGCCTCAATGCTGGATCGCATCGTATCGGCGTGGTGGCCGAGGACAATAACGACGCGGCGACAACCGGCAACCTCCAGACTGTCCAGCGTCCGCACGATCAGCGGCTTGCCCGCTACCGGCGTAAGCGGCTTAAGGTCCGTAGACTCGACCACCCCTCTTAGCCGCGAGCCGAAGCCCGCGGCCAAAACGACGCCCGAGCGCTGGGCCGCGCTCATGCAAGCTCGCCCGCGAAGCTCTCAGAAAGATGCGTGACGGGCTCTTCGCCCATCATCACGCGCAGCGTGTTCTTCAGGCGGAAGTGCTGGATGAATATGTCGTGCTCCTGCACGTGGCCTTCCTCAACGTGCGGGCCTTTGAAGTAGAACGACAGCCACTCCTGAATACCCGAACGGCCTGCGCGCTGTGCAAGATCGAGGAAAAGCGCGAGGTCCAACACGATGGGCGCGGCGAGGATGGAGTCGCGGCAGAGGAAGTCTACCTTAATCTGCATCGGGTAGCCGAGCCAGCCGAAGATGTCGATGTTGTCCCAGCCTTCCTTCGCGTCGCCGCGCGGCGGGTAGTAGTTGATTCGGACTTTGTGGTAGAGATCCTTGTAGAGGTCGGGGTACACGTCGGGCTGAAGAATCGTGTCCAGCACGCCCACTTTGGTAACCTCCTTGGCCTTGAAGCTTTCCGGATCGTCGAGGACTTCGCCGTCCCGGTTGCCGAGGATGTTCGTAGAGAACCAGCCCGCGATGCCGAGCATCCTGGCTTTGAAGCCCGGCGCGAGGATCGTCTTCATGAGCGTCTGGCCCGTTTTGAAATCCTTTCCCGCAATGGCGACGCCTTTCTGTTTGGCAAGCTGCTCGAGAGCGCGGCAGTCTGCAGAGAGGTTCGGCGCGCCGTTGGCGTAGGGAATGCCCTCCATGATGGCGGCGTAGGCATACAACTGCGATGGCGCGATGGCCGGGTCGTTGGCGCGCATACCTTCTTCGAACGCTTCAATGGTTTCGTGGCAAGCAGCAGGCCGCGTGTAGACTTCCGTAGATCCACACCAGACCATGACAGCACGGGAAGCGCCGGTATCTTGCATCCTGCTGCGGATATCAGCACGGAGCTCCTCGGCGAGGTCCATCTTTGTCGCGCCCTGCTTCACGTTCGGGCCGTCGAGGTTCTTGACGTACGCCTTGTCGAACGCCGCCGACATTGGCTTGATCGTTCGCATGAAGCCCTCAATGGGGGCGAGATCCTTCTCGCTTAGGACTGAGGCGCGCGAAGCTGCGTCGAAAGCGTCCGCGTCGTAAACATCCCAGCCACCAAACTCTATGTCCTGAAGTGGTGCCAAGTCGCAGAAGTCACGGATGAGCGGGCTCCTGTTTTCGGAGCGCTGGCCGAGGCGAATCGTCTGCATCTGCGTCAGCGAGCCGATCGGCTTGGCGCCGTGATTCCGAATACGCTCGACGCCTGCGATGAAGGTGGTAGCCACGGCACCAAGGCCGGGCGTAAGAACAAGCAGTTTGCCCTCGTGTGGAGAAACAGCCATGGGATCAGGATCGAAGTTGGAAAAGAGGTTGCCCATTTTGTTCGGGCAAGGAACGGACGCCGTGCTAGACCATCGCGACGGCGTCCTGCGAGCAAAGTGAATTGCCCTGTATCAACCGAGCAAAAAGCTGCTCGTTGCGGCGAGCTTGCATGAGTCGAAGCAGAACGAGCGCAATGTTCAGCACGATAATCTCGAAGAGAAAAAAGTAGAGAGGGTTCGCGGCGATGCACGCTACAAAGATGGCAACGGTTCGATAGTTCGAGCAGAGGAGCGACCAGGCCTTAACCGCGCCAAGGTTTGCGCTGGCAAAGGCTTCGTTCACCTCCGCGCCGTCGCCTGCTTCCTTCATGCCTTCGAGACGAGCGACGAGCCGCGGGTCGGCACCTGTAACGCGGTGTTGAATACGAAGGTACGCGAGAAGCGTGGCGTTGAGGAACCCGCCAAGTCCGCCCTTGCTCCTCATCCCGGCGCGAAACTCCTCGGGCATTACCGGGCGGGCAGATTCTTTGCCCATGGCCCAGTAATCATACATTTGCCGCTGAAACTCGTACGTGCTCGCCTGCACGACATGGCTGATCCCTGCGGCAACAGCTAACCACCAGATCCAGTTGCCGAATATGAGCGCTGACGCTACCGCCAACCCGACATAAACCATAGCAAACGAGAGGTGGTCTACCAGGCCATCCAGCGCCTTGCCCATCTCGGAAGTCTTGCCCGTCAGGCGTGCCAGCTGGCCGTCAGCGCCATCCATCACATGCCAGCCAATCATCAACAGAAAGCCCGCCAACGCCATCTCCCACCGGTCGTAGTGGAAATAGGCCACCGCAGCAAAGGCACCGAAGAGGATCCCTCCAAGCGAAACCACATTGGGATGGACGCCCAGTTTCGCGAAAACGGTCACCAGCGCCCGGCTGATGGGGTGGATGAAGTAGAGGTTCGTGAACTCCTCTATTTCCCTCGTCCGTTTTACCTGCGTTGGATCGCCAGCCATTTGGCCTTCCTGAGAATCGATTCGACAAAGGTAACTCGCACGATCCTCCGGTTGCCTCGCACCTGGGTATTTGGCCGCGACTGTACAAGCCTTGAACAGAGCTTCAAAGGTCACGCGGCACCGGCACCATTTGTCGCGACGACTGGGCTGGAGACCCTTCTCTGGACGTATTGGATTGCAATGTACACCCCGACGAAAATGAAGAGGTAGTAGCTGAGGAGCCGCCAGGCCAGCAGCGTAGGCGCCACAGCTGGTTGAGGCATAATCGGTGGCCCAAAGAAGAGGAGATAGAGCCCCTCCATCGCGCCCGCTCCGCCGGGGGTGGGCAGGAAGAGCGCTGCGAGTTGTAGCGCCGCAGCTCGCAGAAACACCAGGAGTTTATCCAATGCAGGATACACGCTCCAGATCAGGAAGACGGGGAGGAGATATCGGCTGATCCAGGGAACCAGAGAAATAGCGAAACCCTTCACATAATACATGACCGACTGCGAGCGAAGAATCTCCGCGCGGTCCTTCATTTCACCCAACACGCGTAGCGCTCGTGTCCGATACCGCCGGATCCACTTGATCTTGAATACGGCCCCAACCATCGCAGCCAGAAACCTGGGGTTGATCAGCGTGCTGTAAGCCAGAATGGAAACCCATGCCAGGAACGCCACAAACGCCGCTAGCATGGACGCGTAGCCGACTGTACCCATGGTCTCGGGAAAGATGTCCAGGTACAGGGCAAGAATCACCATCGTGGGCATGAGAAAGGCTGCCCAGAACTGGTCCATCAGCATCGAGAAAATGAAGATGGAGGTCGCCTCACCGAGCGGGATCCCTCGATCTTTAGCAACAAAGACCGCGGCAAACGGGCCACCACCGATGGTGGACGGTGTAACGTAGGAGAAGAAGTCCCACGCCATCTGGCTGCGTATTCCGTCTCTGACGGTCAGTTGGCCCCCCGAGAAATAGTTGAGCCTCCAACCACCGAAGTATATACGCGTAAATACCGTACCGACGGCAGCAAGCAAGAGCCAGGGATTCAACTCGCCAAGGAGCTCTCCGAACGTGCTGAGGTCGAACGTGTAGTAGCTGATGACCGCCAAAACCGCCACGCTTAGCAAGAGCGGCCACAGGATGTTGCTGATCGAGACCTTTCGCTCAGCGAGCGGCTGCACAGCATCATCTGCTGGTGGCTCAGCCACGAGAGATGCCGCGTCAGGATGCGATTCGGATGTGGGTGAGGAGGCCAATTGGCAACCACTGGGATCTACTGCGATGGCGGAACTTACCGCCCGGCACTTCTACGAGATGAATTTTGGCGCGCGATCCATTCGATTCATCCTTTCGAACCAGATGCCGCGTGCGCGCTTCCCGCTTCGAAGCCTACAACTTCTCCAACTTCCGTGCGCACGAACTCGACCTCCGCAATCGGACAACCTCCTGAATACCCGTTGCCTGAACCTTGGTTGAGCATAGTCGCATCCCGTTGGCGATGTTGCATCACGACAGAAGCATCCGCGTGATCCATCCGCTATTCGTCAGGTCCTGTACTGATGATCACGACATCGCCAGAACTCTGATTCGCCCACCTGCCACCGATTGATCGGCATCAAGGCGGAGCGATGGTGAGGTTGATTAGCCCTACGACCGCTTGTACCCCCGGTTGCGGCCAAACCGTTTCTACACGGTGAGGCGCTCCAAACCCCAGACAGTCACCCCCAGCCGCCGGGCGAAATGAAGCAACGGAGGCTCGAACGGGATGCTCAGGCCAAGCGGTTCCAGCATGGTGTTTGAGAGGATGTCCGCCTCTGCAACTTGAAGTGGCCACGGCGGGTGATGGACCTCGGCGCGATAGAGCGCGCCCTTCGGATCCTCCGCATACAGGCAGTACCGTTCCGTGAGCCAATGCTCAAGCGATCCAGAATCGGCCAGATACACGTCCGAGACTGGTGCGTACTCAGCCACAAATTCCGGCGCGTGGATTCCGTCAGTTCTCCGCGTTGAGTAGCGTACGGATTCTCCAGGCAGCTCGATTTCCATCTGAGCGCGAAAGTAGGGAAGATGGAAAAATCTGCGAGCCGCCCGCACCGCCAGCGGGTTATGGGCATCCAGACTGAAGAACCACACGCCGGGCTTGCCATCGACCTCCACGTACGTCCGCACATTGATCTCGGGGAAGCGGGAGATCCGGGGCAGCGGCGGGACGAACCGCGGCCGGACATCCAGCAAAAACGGAACGACGCCAATCCATGCCGAGCCGTCGAATTCCTGCAGCGTCAGTCCTGCGGGGATCAGCGGCCTGAGCGCCTTCGCGGGAATCCGCCAGTGCGCAAAGAGCAGGTGGCTCCAGGTCTGCGACCAGCGCCAGGGTTTGTCAGGAATGGGCCACGGCCTGTGATGGATTTGGGATAGAGAAGGGTGGCCCATGTGCCCAAACTTACCGGACCGCGTCGATGAAATCCCACAACACTTCCGGTGGGCGGGCAATGACAGCGCGCCCGCCAACAACAACGATTGGGCGCTGCAGGACAATAGGGTGCGCCATCACAAAACGTTTCAAATCGACAAGATCCACGGTCTCTATGTTCAGCCCACCACGAATCCACTCGGCCTCGTGCGTTCGGATGAGATCAGTGCGGGTCCCGTCATAGGTATCCAGCACATCGCCGAGAAGCTCGTCAGTCAGTTCGCCACGGAGATACCGCACCCGCGCCCACGCAAGTCCCGTCTGATCAAGGATCGCTGAAACGCCCGCGCATTTCGAGCAGTCGTCGTTGTATACGACAGTCAACACGCGATCACCTCCCGGCCGGGCTGTCAGGAAATATGCGCTTCATCCGCGAAAACGGAAACCCGTTGCAACCTGTTCGCGGGTTGGTTCGATCTGCGATTTCTACATGCACCGCCGCCTCAGCCGTTGGCGCATCGTACGCGCTGATGCAAAACGCCCATGCGTATGGTTCCATTCCTTCCAATTCCATCCAGTCTATGCGTGTCCAGAGGCCCGGATCACCAAGGTTGTTCGTGTCATTTTGTGCGATGAGGTACAGTTCCTCTTCGTTCCATTTCTTGATGTGGTAGGTCGCGTGCGGATGCTGCGTCCACTGCTCTGCCGAAATCGAGTACGAGATGTCGTAGTCGTCCACAAATGTTCCGTCCAGTATATCGGGTGCCCTACTCGCAGAAAAAAGCGCGGTACATCCGGATATCAGAAGCAAACCGGCGACGAGATAGGTTCTCACAACCATCTCCGGACGCGGCTACGGTATGCTTCGTAGGCTTCGCCAAACGTGCTTGCCAGGTAGGCCTCCTCTCTTTCAATAAACACCTTCCAGAGAACCCACAGCGCCAACGGTAACATCAACAATGGCCAGAACGAGTCGACCCATATGGAAAACCCGACATAGGCAATGGACAGCCCGGCGTACATCGGATTCCGGCTGAAGCGATAGGGGCCGTGGGTGACGAGTTGCGTTGCCGGCCGAAACGGAATAACACCCGTTCTTGCGCGCACAAACGTGAGCAGACCCCAGAGCATCAATGCGCTTCCGAGTGCAGTTAGTAACCACGGGAGTACAGACCACGCGACACCAATATCCGAGGGAAACAATGGAAGAGACACCAATGCATCCAGAGCAACCCCGGCCAGGAAGGCCACGATTAGAATAAGCGGGGGCGGCAAATGAACCCGAGGCGAGGATCTGGACTCTTCCTCCACTACGTTATCTGTTTGCGCAGACCGCTGATTGGCTTTAATTCGGCCGCCTTGAAAAGGCTTTCGTCGCCGAAATCAAGCATCCCAAGGAAGTCACCAAGCTCTGCATCCTCCTTTATCCGTAACAAATAGACGAGCGCTACCGATTTTAGAGGGCCCGGGAGCGTGTCGACCAGATCGTAGCGATCCGAAAAGACATCAAGCAGCTCGTCCAGCTTGCTGGTAGCTAAATCAGGATCGTCCGCATACACGATTAGAAGCGTATCAAACTTCTGCTTGCTCTTCAATGCATCCCCTCGCACAAAATTGACGACGCGCGTTGCGAATTGGGATATTTGCTCCAGTTCCTCGCCCTCAAGATTTTTTGCGTAGTCGCGACTTCCTGCCACAATGGAGCGATGTGCCTCGCCCGGAACCAGAGCTTCTGCGAGGCGCATGGACCCGGCACCCCGCGTAAGCATTTCTCGCACGCCGCCGACGCCGCGGACCCAGAGCCCATACGTAACGAGGCAAAAGAACAGCGAAAGGAAACCCGCAAGCATCCAGTTTCCGGTGCCAGAGGCCAGGCCAATGCCAATGCTAGCAAAGGCGAAAACAGCGTTCTTCAGGTCCTTCAAGGTGGTCCTGAACCGAACCGCTGCTACAATGCCGGTCAGCGCAAAGGCAAGGGCGATATCGCCTTGCACAACCCGAACGACGGCGGCTACCACGATGGGCAGCAAGAGGAGGACCTGCACGAAGGTCTGGTCGTATCCCTCCTGTCGCTTGGTTACCATATAGATCCAAGCCACGGGCGGCGTAAAGACCAGGGTTGCCAGGATGGCCAGCGCGGACAGTATTGCGTAACGAAGCAGTGGGGTACTCCCAACACCGCTCGACGAAGGCGAGCTGAGCACGTCCTCAAACTGCTGCACGGCCTGCCCACCGACCGTTGAGACGTGGATGTATGGCCGGACAAATGGAAAAGCCACCCACGCAATCGCTACGAGAGCAGCGATAAGCACGAAGTATGCCGTTACCCTGAACAGGGGTGATCGCCAGAAGCCGCGCATCCTGATTCGCGAAATGTGTGCGCTGAAGATAGCGAGCCGGACGGGCGGATATTTTCAGCGGCGCGCGCCGATGTGCCGTTCGCCGCGCTGTGTCGCCAGATCTATTTGTTTCTGCCGATCCGCAAAACGCTGCTTGCGGGCTTCCGAATTCGCTTCGTGACAGTGCGGACAGCTCACTCCCTTCACGTACATCGCCGATTCCTTCTCTTCATCGCTGATCGGCATTCGGCAGGCAAAGCACTGATCGTAGGATCCCTGTTCCAGGCCGTGCCTGACGGATACACGCTGGTCGAACACGAAACACTCGCCTTCCCAGAGGCTCTCATCCGTCGGCACCGTTTCGAGATACTTCAGGATGCCTCCACGGAGATGGTAGACGTTGTCGAAGCCTTCCGACTTCAGGAACGCGGTCGATTTTTCGCATCGAATCCCGCCCGTGCAGAACATGGCCACCTTCGTGTCCTTGCGGTTGGCGAACTGCCCACGGAGCCAGTCGGGGAGTTCGCGGAAACTCTTCGTTTGCGGGTCTACGGCACCCTTGAACGTGCCGATAGCCACCTCGTAATCATTACGCGCGTCGATGAGCACAACGTCTGGATCGGAGATGAGGGCGTTCCATTGTTGGGAATCCACGTACGTCCCGACCGTCTGATTGGGGTCAACCTCCAGCACACCCATGGTGACGATCTCGCGCTTGAGACGCACTTTCATGCGATAGAAAGGAGCCGTATCCGCAAACGACTCTTTGTGCTCCAAATCTGCCAACCGCTCGTCCGATTTCAGGAAATTGAGCACGTTCCGAACGCCTTCCGACGAACCTGAGATCGTTCCGTTGATGCCCTCCGGGGCAAGCAGGATCGTACCCATCACGCCGTTCTCCTTGCAGCACGCAAGAAGAGACGGCTGAATCTCTTCGAAGTCCGGAAGCGCGGCGAATTTATAGAGGGCGGCTACGAGAATGGGCATCCCGAAATCTAATCAGATCACAAAAGCCTGATACGGTAGCGACTCTTCAGGTCCACGATTTACACATCGCGGTCCGTTTTGCCAACGTGAGTAACCACCCACCAGATATTCCCCGTTGGATCTTTGATACCGCCGTAACGATCGCCGTGGGGATAAACGGCTGGCTCTCGAATGGATGTTGCGCCAGCTGCCAAAGCGTCTTTGTAGGTCGCGTCACAATCATCTACATAAACATACAGCATCGCAGGCATCGGGGCGGTTTCTTCGGCAGGCTCGCCCATCATCACAACGGAATCGCCGATCTGCATTTCGACGTGCTGAATGCTCCCGTCTTCCCGGATTGTTGTTTCGCCTCGCAACTCTGCATCGAACACCTTTTTAAGGAAGTGGATCAGGCTGGTGACATCATCGGCTACCAGATACGGAGTGATGGTGTGAAGGCCAAACGGATTTTGCTTTTCTGAAATAGAAAGCATTGATTCCAATCCAAATTCGAGGATACCGGCACGATCTGCCGCCGAGAAGTTACACGGTAGCAGTTCCACTTCGAAGGCGCAGCGCTCTATCCTTCAAACGGATCTGAGATTTTTGGCCTTTCCTTTTCAGATATTGCCATACCGCATACCTTTCTCACTATGTCCAACCCATCCCGCCGTGACTTCCTCAAACGTACTGCAGCCGTTGGGGCGCTCGCAGCTCTTCCAGTTGGCGCGCGTGCTGCCACAATTCGCAGGACTCGCCCCGTTGCCATTGCAACCTGGGATAATCGCGGTGCACTTGAGGCCGCGTGGAATGTCCTGGTTGAGGGTGGCTATGCTCTGGACGCCGTCGAGCAGGGCGTCCACATCCCGGAGGCCGATCCCGATGACCGCTCGGTCGGTCTCGGTGGGCACCCTGATCGCGACGGCCGGGTAACCCTGGACGCCTGCGTGATGGACGAGCGCTTTCGATGCGGCTCCGTCGCCGCCCTCGAAGATATTCTGCATCCAGTGTCCGTTGCGCGCAAGGTGATGGAGGAGACGCCGCATATCATTCTCGTGGGCGAAGGCGCGCGGCAGTTCGCACTTGAGCAAGGATTCGAGACGACCAATCTGCTCACCGAGCAATCCGAACGTGAGTGGCGAGAGTGGGCGGCCACCAACGGCCACCGACCGGCTATCAACCGGGAACGCCGCGACATGCCGACGGAAGACGACCACGATACGTGCGGAATGATCGCACTTGATTGGCAAGGGCGGCTTTCGGGCGCGTGCACCACAAGCGGATTAGCGTACAAGCTCCGAGGGCGCGTCGGCGACAGCCCGATCATTGGTGCGGGCCTTTATGTAGACGGCGAGATTGGCGCGGCCACCGCGACCGGCCACGGCGAAGAGATGATCCGGACTGCGGCTGCACACACCATCGTCGAGCGTATGCGGGGCGGGGTGGCTCCGCAAGAAGCGTGTCAGCAAGCCGTGGAGCACATTCGTCGCGTCACGCCGAATGACCCCGCTGAAATTCAGGCTGGACTGCTCGCGCTCGACGAGAAAGGAAATTTCGGCGGCTATGCGATTCAACGTGGCTTCAACTATGTCGTTGCGCTTCCGGAAGCCGACGCCGAGCCGAGCGTCAAGGGCAGGATCGCCGACCGGGTGGCTATTCGCGGTGGGGTGATTTACGTCGTCGAGGCGCCGTATCTCCTCGGATGAGTGCCACACTCGAGGTCGCCTCGTTCGACCCCCAATGCGCGGTGAGGGCTGCGAGCGCGGGAGCCAACCGCATCGAGCTCTGCCGCGACTACCGCGCGGGCGGGTTGACGCCGTCTTTGACTGATATCGCGTTCGTCAAAGAGCGCGTCCATGTGCCGGTCTTTGTAATGATCCGCGAGCACGCGGATGGTTTCGTGTTCTCCAGCGGGGAACATGCTCGGATGCGGATTTCAGCTCGCGAGATCATCGACGTAGGAGCCGACGGTATTGTTTTCGGCGCTCTTCTGGTTGACGGGCGAGTCGATGAGAACGCACTCCGAGAGATGGTCGAGGCCGTCGCGCCCAAGCCCGTCACCTTTCATCGGGCATTCGACGAAGCACGCGATCCTTTGGAAGCGCTCGACGCGATCATTCGTTGCGGCGGGGCGCGCGTCCTCACAAGCGGCGGCCAGCCGACAGCGTTGGAAGGCGCTGAGTTGATTGCGCGCTTGGTAGAGCGGGCTGGAAATGATCTGATCGTCATTCCTGGAGGAGCCGTTCGAACGGAAAATGTTCTGGAGATTTTGGACCGAACCGGGGCGGTCGAAATCCACAGCGCCGCGCGAGCGACGGAGGCGAGGGTCGATCCGGAGGAAGTCCGGCGGTTGGTTGAAGCGCTTGCTTGATCGGATCTTCCGCCATGCGCCGACTTCTGCTCCTCCTCCTTCTCACGGCATCATCCGTCTCCGCCCAACAGATTCGGATCCCGGTTGAGAACTGGACGGTCCGCTCGGAGAACGGCAGGATCGGGCCTATAGCTGCGCTTGTCCCCGGCGTCGTACATACCGCGCTCCACGATGCGGGCTTAATTCCGGATCCGTATTTCGGCGACAACGAACAGCGCGTCGCGTGGGTCGATACCACGACGTGGGTCTACGAAACGCGCATCCACATCCCTGCCTCGATGGAGCAGCCAATACTGGTCTTCGAAGGATTGGATACGATTGCGGATGTATGCATTGACTCCACGCGCGTACTGCGCGCCGACAACATGTTTCGGAGATGGGAGGTGTCGCTGGGCTCCGAGTTCGCGGGGACGGAATTCGCCCTCAAAATCGTGTTCCATCCGGCTGCGCCCGAGGCCGAGCGACTCGCGGCTGAGTATCCCTATCCGCTCCCAGAAAGTCCACGCATGTTCGTGCGAAAGGCAGCCTACCATTTTGGTTGGGACTGGGGGCCTAGGTTTCTGACGGCCGGGCCGTGGAAGGGCGTGTTCTTGGAAGACGCGGCCATTCCACGTTTGGAAGGCACGTACCTCCGAACACTTAGCATTTCGGACGACGTCGCTGAGGTCGAGCTAGTCACGTCGCTTAGGAACGCGGTAACCGAATCCGCTGAGATCGTCGTCAGTCTCAACGGCAACGAAATGGTTCGTACGTCTGTTGATGGGGTTGCGGATGAGGAGATCCGCATTCCGTTTGAGGTCAGCAACCCACGTCTTTGGTGGCCAGGAAGCTCCGATCCCGCTAACCTCTACGATCTGGATATCGAGGTTGCGATAGACGGTCGCACCATCCACGAACGACAGCGTGCAGGCATCCGCACTGTCGAACTCGACCAGACCGATGGCGCTTTCACGTTCGTCATCAACGGCGAACCAATCTTTGCGAAGGGCGCGAACTCGGCGCCGATGACGAGCTTCTATCCAGCGTCAGCGGAACGCTACCGCACGGTTCTGCAATCTGCCGCCGACGCCAACATGAACATGATCCGCGTTTGGGGCGGCGGCGTGTACGAGGACGACCTGTTCTACGACCTCGCCGATTCGTTGGGCATTATGGTCTGGCAGGATTTCATGTTCGCCAATGCCCTCTACCCGGAGACGGAGGAGTTTTTGGCCAACGTCCGACAGGAGGCGGGAAAGCAGGTTGCACGGCTCCGGAGGCATCCGTCCATCGTGCTCTGGTGTGGCAACAATGAAATCAGCGAGGGCTGGCACAACTGGGGCTGGCAGGAGTCGCTCGGGTACTCCGAGGCAGATTCGCTTGCGCTCTGGCAGGGTTACCAACGTCTGTTTGAGGAGCTGCTTCCGTCCGTCGTCGAGGAGTTCCAGCCAGATGTTCCGTACTGGCCGTCGTCGCCTTCCAACGGTTGGGGGCGCGACATTGCCTACGAGCAGGGCGACGTGCACTACTGGGGCGTGTGGTGGGGCCGGGCACCCTTCGAGAGCTACCGAGAAAAGATCGGGCGCTTCAACAGCGAGTACGGATTTCAGGCGTATCCCGTCGAAGCCACCGTGCGGACGTTTGCAGACGATTTGCCACCGGATTCCGAAGAATTCCGCAACCACCAGAAACATCCGCACGGCGAGGAGTGGCTGCGTGAGTATGCGTTGATGACGTTCGGACATGTGCCCGAGGACCCCGGCCTCTGGCGCTACATGACGCAAGTGATGCAGGCCGAGGGCGTCGGGATGGCGATTGCCGGCCACCGCGCCAGCAAGCCCCGCACAATGGGCACCCTCTATTGGCAGCTCAACGACGTCTGGCCAGTGGTTTCTTGGTCGAGCATGGACGTGTTCGGCCGATGGAAGCCGCTCCACTACCGCGTCCGCGAACTGTACCAGCCACTGTTCGCTGAGGTTTATCAGGAAGGGGATAGCCTTCGGCTGCGGGTAGTGAGTGATAGCATGAGGACCTATGCGGGACAAGTGACCATTGAGGCGTTTGACACCTTGTCGGGTATTCTAGGGATGGACGCCATAGAACTTACTATCACAGCGAACGGTGTAGTTGATGTCCCCCTAAAGCCTCGAGACGCATTTGAGATCACAGACGATCGACTAGTCTTTCGGTCGGTTCTGTATCTAGGTACGAATCTGGGTCTTTCAAGAAACACAAGCACCTTAGTTCCGCGATGGCAACTGAACATTCGAGATCCTGAGCTTGATGTAAGTATCGACGACGAGTCAGATGTCGTTTGGATATCATCAAAATATCCTGCCTTTGGCGTTTGGCTAGAGGACACAGCGCATGGAATCAACATGCCTCTCAACTACCAGGATGTTTTCCCAAGCATGAACGTGTTTGAAGGCATGTTCCGCCCTGCAAGTCTATCCGCAGACAGTATCACCATCCGTTCCCTCTACGACCTCCAACAGCACTGATGCCTGGCGACAACCATACCGCCCGTCAGGATGACGCCCTACAACAGCAGGTCGAGAAATTGGGGGTCAACACGATCCGGCGGCACATCTTCCTCTGCGCCGATCAAACCAAGCCGAAGTGCTGCGCGAAAGAAGAGGGGCTGGCGTCGTGGGAGTACCTCAAGCAGCGACTCATTGAACTGGATCTGGTGGGATCTGGCGGCATCTACCGAACGAAGGCCAACTGCCTCCAAATGTGCCTCAGCGGCCCCATCGCCGTCGTCTACCCCGAAGGCGTGTGGTACCATTCCTGCACACCCGAAGTCCTCGAACGCATTATCCAGGAGCACCTGATCGGCGGGGAGGTTGTGGAGGATTTTCTGATTGCGAAGCAGCCACTTTACAATCCAACCAATCAAAGTGAGATGTCATCCTGAGCGAAGCGAAGGATCTAGCCGCGATCAACTCGATAGCTTGATGGAACCAGATCCTTCGTCGCTGCGCTCCTCAGGATGACAATTCCGATATTCTGGAACCACTCTCCCGATCTGTCGCGCACAACCCTTCGTCGCTGCGCTCCTCAGGATGACAATTTTGAGCAATTCAATTAAGACAAGAATGTCCAACGCTCAATTGGCCTCCATCGTTTTACCAGTGATGCTCCTTCTGGCACCGCCCGCCTTCGCGCAATGGACAAAACTCGCCGATCCCTTCATCGGAACGGGCGGAATGGGGCACACGTTTCCGGGCGCGACGACGCCATTCGGGATGGTGCAATTGAGTCCGGATACGCGCGTGGATTCGTCGTGGGAAGGTTGCGCAGGCTATTACTACGACGATCCGCACATCTACGGATTCTCGCACACACACCTCAGCGGCACGGGCATCTCGGATTACGGCGACGTAATGTTCATGCCGTTCTATGGCGAGCCCTCAACGGACCCCGAGCAATACCGCTCGGCCTTCCGGCATGAGACCGAGGAAGCCTCGCCCGGATACTACGCCGTCACGTTGGATGATGAGGATATCCGCGTCCGACTCACGTCCACCACCCGAGCTGGATTGCAGCAGTACACGTTTCCGCGAGCAGGTTGGATCAACGTCATTCTCGATCTAACGCATCGAGACAGACTCGTTGAAGGCCAGGCGCTGATTGAAAACACTTTTGATCGCGTACAGGGTTTGCGGCGCTCAACGGGATGGGCGGAAGACCAGCTCATCTACTACCACACGGAGTTCTCGCGCCCGTTCGATGAGGCGACCGAGTTCGACGGCCCCGAGGGCACGCGCCAGATGCTCTTCCGGTTTCGGGTCGAGGCGGGAGAGAAGCTGCTCATCAAAACCGGGCTCTCGAGCAATGACATGACCGGCGCGCTGCGGAATCTCATCCACGAGATGCCCGGCTGGGACTTCGAGGAAATCCGAATAGCCGCCGACTCGACGTGGAACAGCGAGCTAGGTGTGATTGAGATCGAAGGAGGCTCCAACGAGGAGCGGACCAACTTCTACACGGCGCTCTACCACACGATGATCGCGCCCAACATCTGGAGCGACGTGGACGGCCGCTACCGTGGCCACGACGGTGCCGTCCACCGCGCCGACCACGATGTCTACACGGTCTTCTCGCTGTGGGACACCTTTCGGACGCTCCATCCGCTGTTGACGCTCATCGACCCGGACCGCACACGCGACTTCGTTCGCACGATGCTGCTCATCTACGAACAGGGCGGGCGACTGCCTGTCTGGGAGTTGGCTGCCAACGAAACCGACACGATGATTGGCTTCCATTCGGTGTCTGTCATTGCGGACGCCTACGCGAAAGGAATCCGTGGCTACGATGCCGACCTGGCTCTGGAAGCCATGATCGCGGCTTCCCAGCACGACGATTTCGGCCAGCCGGAATTCAACGAAAGGGGCTATCTCTCAATTGAGGACGAATCGGAGTCGGTTTCAAAAACTCTGGAGTACGCCTACGACCACTGGGTGATTTCGCAGATGGCGGAATGGCTTGGTCGCGATGACGTCGCCGAGCATCATCGCTGGCTTTCTCTTGGCTACCGCAACATGATGGATCCGGACGGCTTCATGCGGCCGCGCCGCAACGGCGGGTGGCTGTCGCCATTCGATCCGCGCGAGGTCAACAACCACTACACCGAGGCCAACAGTTGGCAGTATTCCTTTTTCGTCCCGCACGACATCGGCGGATGGATGGACCGCCTTGGCGGGCCGGAAGCGCTCGAACCTCACCTGGACGCCTTGTTCACGGCGCCCACGAACACGACGGGCCGTGATCAGGCCGACATTACGGGCCTCATCGGGCAATACGCACAGGGCAACGAGCCCAGTCACCACTTCGCGTACCTCTACAACTACACGCGTGCGCCGCACAAAACACAGCAGCGGGTCCGGCAGATTCTGACGACGCTCTTCCGGCCCACACCGGACGGCCTCCCCGGCAACGAAGATTGCGGCCAGATGAGTGGATGGTTTGTGATGAGTGCGCTCGGGTTATATCCGGTTACGCCCGGAACGACGCAGTATGCCCTCACGAGCCCACTTTTTCAACGGGCGACGCTGAATCTCGCAAGTGGACCGTTCACGATCTCGAGCAGCGGCAACGGCCCGTACGTCGCCTCTGCCACGCTAAACGGCAGCGACTACAACCTCCTCACGCTGGATCATGCAGCGCTTGCTGCCGGTGGTGAACTCACCTTCCAGCTCACTTCCCATGTGTCCGATTGGGGACGCGAATTCGACGTGCCGATAGTGGACGACCATAGCTTTGTCGAGACACCGCTCGTTGTCCAGGGCGAGAGATCCTTTCGGGGCGAGCAAACGGTCGCCCTTTACAACCCAAACGGGCGCGGCACCATTGCATATCGGTTGTTGCATGAGAACCTCTTGCCCGGTCCGTGGCTTGAGTACCACGAACCGTTTTTGATAGACGCCTCTACGACGTTGGAGGCAAAGGTGAGGTATCCCTCGTTGCCGCATCACTATCCCTCGTTGCCGAATCACAGGGCTAGGATCAGTGCCGAAACCCGTGCCGAGTTCATCGAGCGCCCCAACGATTGGACTTTGACCTTGGACTCGGAATATGCGCCGCAATATTCCGGCGGAGGGGACGATGCCCTCATCGACGGCATCCGCGGCGATGAGGAATGGCGGAAGGGCGACTGGCAGGGTTTCTACGATCAGGATGTCGTTGCGACCATCGACCTGGGCGTACCGCAGTCTATCACGAACATCTTTGCGAGCTTTCTGCAAGATTCCAGTCCGTGGATCATCTTCCCGCGTGAAGTCATCTTCGAGACGTCGATCGACGGCGTGACGTACGAGGAATTCCTCCGCACTGAGGCACCGCTGCCTCCCGATTCCACGGACGCGACCACCGCGCGATATGGCGGCGGCATCGGAGATGTGTTCGTGATGGCCCGATATATCCGAATGTGCGCCGTCACATACGATCTGCTACCCGATTGGCACCTCGGCGCTGGAAATCCATCGTGGGTTTTTGTTGATGAGTTCTGGGTAGAGTGATGGATAAACCAAACGCCGACTATCATCCCATCGCGTGTTCCTTCCACGACCGGCTGGAAGACTGGGCGATCCGCCGCACGCCGGTTGAGATTGTCTGGCGGGACGGAGAAATCCAACAAATCACCACGGTGTGTATTGCTGATGTCTTTGCCCAGGACGGTGCAGACCACCTGCGTCTGGATTCGGGTGAGGTCATCCGGTTGGATCGGTTGGTTTCAGTGAATGGCGTGATGCTACCGGATGCCTGCTAAGGACGGGTAGCGATGTTGCATGCAACGTCGATTGGTCGAATCACCGAAGCGGTGGCATGATGGGTTGTCGGGACGAGCCGACACAGATTTGGCTGGGCATTGTGTGGATTGCCCCTACGCCGTTGCATGCAACGGCGCTACAACCAGGCCACAAGGAATACAACCACCACCGCCGCTGCCCCAGGCTAAACGACCTCCAAACCGGTGGATCAGTCGAATGTCAAAGTCAAACGCCGGAATGCATCACCCGTACCTTCTCGGCCCTCCGCTGCACCGCGTCGTCCGTCTAACCAGATGAACATTCTCACCGTCGAAGGCCTCCGGAAAAGCTTCGGCATGAAACCGTTGCTCGATGCCGTGACGTTCGGGCTGGCCGACGACGAGAAGATGGGCCTCATCGGAGCGAACGGCTCGGGCAAGACGACGCTTTTGCGCATCTTCGCAGGAGAGGAGACGGCCGATGGCGGTCGCATAATGATTCCCAACGCCTCGCGCGTGGCGTTTTTGCCTCAGAATCCGCCGTTCGACGCCGATCAATCCGTGCTCGACGCCGTCTTCGATCAAGGCGACCCAACGATGCGGCTGTTGCACGATTACGAGGACGCATCTCACAGGCTCGCCACAAGCGACGGACCCGACGAGCGGCTTCTCGCCCGTATGGCTGATCTGAGCCATCAACTAGACGTGACGGGTGGCTGGGATCGCGAGGCGGGTGCTCGTGCTGTCCTCGATAGGCTTGGTCTCACGGACACCGATGCGCTCGTGGGCACACTCTCGGGCGGACAGCGAAAGCGCGTCGCACTTGCTCGGGCTCTGCTGTTGCAGCCCGATCTTCTTTTGCTGGATGAGCCTACAAACCACCTCGATACCGAGACTATCGCGTGGCTGGAGACTTACCTCGCTCGATACGCAGGAGCCCTTCTGCTCGTGACGCACGACCGCTATTTCCTCGACCGCGTCACAAACCGGATGCTGGAGGTCGAGCCTGGCGGCGTGACGAAGTATGAAGGCAACTACACGCGCTACCTCGAACTCAAGGAGGAGCAGGATCGACTGGCCGACGCCAACGAACGAACCCGCCGCAATCTCGCCCGGCGCGAATTGGCGTGGCTCCGACGCGGGGCAAAGGCGCGCACGTCGAAAGCGAAGTATCGCGTTGAGCGAGCCAGGGAGTTACAGGAAGGGGGCCGAGGTGGAACAGATGCGGCGATCGAACTCGCCGCCGCGTCTACGCGTCTCGGCAAAAAAGTGGTTGAGCTGGAGGGTGTTTCCAAGGCGTACGACGACCTGATTCTCGTAAAGGACTTCTCGCGGATCCTCACCCGCGACGACCGCATCGGAATCATCGGGCCGAATGGATCAGGCAAGACGACGCTTCTGGATCTGATTGCCGGCCGCGTCGCACCCGATTCCGGTACGATTGACGTAGGCCCGACAGCCGTGATTGGTTATTACGACCAAGAGAGTCGCCCGCTGGATGATACCAAGCGAGTCATCGACACCGTCACGGATGTGGCCGAGAACGTCCGGACCGCCGACGGCAGCGTGATTACGGCCAGCCAGATGCTGGAGCGCTTCCTGTTTCCGGGCAAGGTCCAATACACGCCCGTCGCCAAACTCTCCGGCGGTGAACGTCGCCGCCTGCATCTGTTGCTCGTGTTGATGCAGGCACCCAACATCCTCCTCCTCGACGAGCCAACGAATGATCTCGACATCCAAACGCTCGCCGCGCTTGAAGAGTACTTGGACACATTCGCAGGTGTCCTCATTGTCGTCTCGCACGACCGCTGGTTTCTCGACCGGACCATCGACAGCATCCTCTGCTTTGACGGCGCGGGGACGATTCGGAGCTACCCCGGCGACTACAGCGCTTACCTGGAGCTTCGCGCCCGGGAAGAAGCCGCGAGCGTCACCAAAGCATCCATCTCTCCCGCGAAATCGATAGCGAAACCAGGCGTTTCAGCAACGAACAGCCCCGGTAAGTTGTCCTTCAAGGAGAAACGCGAACTCGCCGAGGTAGAAGACCGGATCTCGAAAGCTGAAGTGCGCAAGGAAGAAATTGAAGCCACGCTCGAAGAGAATCCGAGCGACTTCGAAGTAGTTGCCGCATTGTCGAGGGAACTGGGCGACCTGACACCAGCCCTTGACCAGGATATCGAACGCTGGGCTGAACTGGCTGAACGACTCTGAGCCAGCGCTGACCATCTATTCTGCGTCCGCCGTTGATTCTTCAGGGACAGGTTGCGCGCTCTGATCGAGGGGAAGCGTTACGGTGAAGCTGGTGCCCTGGCCATCCTCCCCCGTGCTTGCTACGATCGTACCTCCGTGGCCTTCGGCAATATCGAAAGCCATGGACAGCCCAAGGCCGGTTCCGTCCCCCGGCGCCTTCGTCGTATAGAACGGTTCGAAAACGCGTTCTCGCTTCTCCTCTGGTATTCCGATACCATTGTCTGCAACCACGACGACCGCGTGATACGCACCCAGGTCATCGGTTTCACGCTTCGTGGTAAGGCGGATTCTAGGCTCGTAACCTGCTTCATCACCAAGTTCACGCTCCGTCACAGCGTCGTAGGCATTCTTCACCAAATTAAGGAAGACTCGGTTGAGCGCCGATTCCACAGCGTTGATCTGTTTTCCGTCGAGCGAAGCGTCGTATTCCTTTTCAATCGTGATGTCGACGTTATTTGTAGGGTCCTCTAGCGCCTGATCCACGGCGAGGTCAATCAGTGCATGCAGATTCACAGCATTTCGATCCCCTGAAACACCACGAGCGTGGGTAAGCATACTGCGGACGATTTCGTCGGCACGCACTCCGTGTAAATGAATCTTATCTACGTTCTGCTTCAGTATGGGCATCAGGATGTTGACTTCTTCCTGATCACCCGAGGAAAAGGCCTCTTCCAGATCGACAACGAGTTCAGAAGACAGCTCGGCGAAATTGTTAACGAAGTTGAGGGGGTTCTTGAGTTCGTGGGCTACTCCTGCGATGACTCTGCCAAGGCCGGCCAGCTTTTCCTGTTGGATCAGCTGGCTTTGCATTGCCTGTACTCGCGTCAGCGCATCCTGTCGTTCCGACAACGCCGCCGAAAGCGCGACGTTCGATTCCTCCAATTCAACGCGAGCCTTTTGACGCAACGCGAGATTTCTGCTAACAAAGGAGCCAAGGAGCACCAGCAAGCTGAGCAACGCGGCGTTGGAGAATACCAAAGACCAGGTTGCCCGTCGTCCGGCAGAGGCCGCAACCGCCTTCCGGTCGAGAAGGTCTCTATTGGCCTCCGCTTGCATCTCGGCTACTTCGGTGCGCAACGAGTCCATCAAAAATCTCCCCTGCTCGCTAGCTAGCGCTGCAAGCGCCGCCTCGAAACCGAAGTCCGTCCGTGTTTCAAGCGTGGCTTGCAACTCACCCAGCTTTGCATTAACCAACCAGTCAAGCGCTGGGAAGTGAGCTGCTTGACTGGGATTCCGCTCCGTTAATTCATGGATCCGGGCAACCAACGAATCAATGTGGCTTACAGCGTTGGCGTAAGGTTCGAGGTACACACGTTCGCCGGTAATGATGTAACCTCTTTGGCCGGTCTCCGCGTCCTGCATGGTGGACAGGACGCCGTCGATCGTCCGGTGCACGTCGTACGAAATCTGGAGAGGCTCCAGGCTTTCGCGAAGAGTTTTTACCGTGCGAAAGGAAGTGATTGCATTGGATGCAAGCGCAACGACGAAGAAAACCGCAACGATGCGGAGCGCAATGGACTGCGTGGAAAGGTTCAATTGAGAATCCGAAAAGACAGAGATCCGAACACCAAAGCGACGTGGGCCGTGTCGTCCGCGTCACCATGCAAGACCCGTGCTAGCCTCACGCCTGCTTGCTGCACGCTAGCAAACCTCGAATACCTGCCAGCCGCTATCCGGGTCGTTGCCCTTCATGTCAACCGCCGCCATCACCTTCCATTCGATCCGCGCATTGCGGCCCGTGAACGATGGCGGAAGATGGGCCGGAATCTGAAACGTGGCCTCGAAACTCTGCTGCGAATTTGCCGCAAGCTGCTGAGCCTGAGCAACCGGCACCTCCTGATCAAAAAGGTTCTCCGTCGCCTTCGCGGTTCCGCTCGTTGCTGGAGGGCTGGGTTGCCCAATTTTTGCCTGCGAAGATGAACCTACCGCGCTCGTCGTCCGGACGTTGTGAACCTCAACGATCTCGATGCACTGGACCTTTGCCGTCACCTTGTTAATTTCGATGGCATTGTCCTTCACGTTGACATGCACGGTAATCGTGGTCGATTGGCCGCGCGTGGCTGGCGTGGCCGTCACGGAGACATCTGCCCACGAGCCGGTGAGATTATTTTTCAGGTCGGAGAGGAAGCCCATTGGAGTAATGCTGGGTTGGGGAAGGGGCTCAGAAACACCGCCGTTGGAATTTCGTCGTGCACTGACTACCCCGAAAGCGAAACGCCCGGAAAGTAGAGATCAACGAGGAAACGGCAAGCTCTTTTTTGGAAGTTGAAACCGCTCGGTCATCGGTTTCCGCTCCCAGTCTATCAGCGCTGCCCGCCGCGCCGGGCATCCTGTTGCCGTTAAAAATTTGAAAGCGCGGCGTGGAGCAGCGCAGAGGTTTGGGAAAGACAGATTGATGCATTGCCGCGCGTGAAACAACTCCCGCCGCCATCCTGTCAGAAACGCTTTCGTGGAACGGATTTGGAGTTCCCACTTCGCGAAAACACACCTGCCAACCAACGCATGAACCTCCAGAAGTTTACCGTCAAGGCGCAAGAGGCCGTTCAGGCAGCGATGGAGATCGCCCAAAGCAACACCCATCAGGGCATCGAAACGCCGCACGTGATGAAAGCCTTTCTTCAGGAGGAGGGCGGTCTCGTAACAACCATCCTTCAGCGACTCGGAGCCAACATCGAGTACATCACCACAAAGACCGACGAAGCGCTGGCGAAGCTGCCCAAAGTCAGCGGAGCATCCGTCACAGGCCAGTACGTCGGCAACGAATTGAACACGGTGTTCGACCAGGCGCTCAAGGAGGCTGAGAATCTCGGCGACGAATACGTAGCGACCGAACACCTCGCGATTGCGATGGCTGAGGCGAAGGACGCCGTTGCCGAGGCGCTAAACCAACAGGACGTCACCAAGGCGCGGATTCTGGGAATTCTGAAAGACCTTCGCGGCGGCCAGAATGTGATGGACCCGTACGCAGAGAGCAAGTACGACGCCCTCAACCGTTACGCTCGAGACCTCAATGAACTCGCCCGAAAAGGCAAGATCGACCCGGTTATTGGGCGGGATGAGGAGATTCGCCGCGTGCTCCAGATTCTGAGTCGCCGGACGAAGAACAACCCGGTTCTCGTCGGGGAGCCGGGGGTGGGCAAGACGGCCATCGCCGAAGGCCTGGCCATCCGCATCGTTCAGGGAGACGTGCCTGAGGGTATCAAGAGCAAGCGCGTTCTGGCACTCGACATGGGCGCGTTGATCGCCGGCGCGAAGTACCGGGGCGAGTTCGAGGACCGCCTCAAAGCCGTTGTCAAGGATGTAATCGATGCAGAAGGCGAGATCATCCTCTTCATTGACGAGATCCACACGCTGGTCGGGGCGGGCGCGGCGGAAGGTGCGATGGATGCGGCCAACATCCTAAAGCCTGCCCTCGCTCGCGGCGAACTCCGGGCCATCGGCGCGACGACGCTGGACGAGTACCAGAAGTACTTCGAGAAGGACAAGGCGCTCGAGCGGCGCTTCCAGATGGTGCTCGTCGCCGAGCCATCTGTGGAAGACACGATTGCGATTCTTCGCGGCATCAAGGACCGCTACGAAGTCCACCACGGCGTGCGCATCACGGACGGCGCCATCGTAGCGGCAGCCGAGTTGTCCGACCGCTACGTCACCAACCGTTTCCTGCCCGACAAAGCCATCGACCTGATCGACGAGGCCGCGTCGCGCTTGCGCATCGAAATCGACTCGATGCCCGAAGAGCTGGACGCCGTCAACCGCGTGATCACGCAGCAGGAGATCGCCCGCGAGGCCGTCAAGCGCGAGGGTGATACGAAGCAGGAGGAAGAAATCACCAAGCAACTGGCCGACCTCGAAGAGGAGCGTGACCGTTTGCAGGCCCGCTGGGAGCAGGAGCGCGATCTCGTCCAGAACATCAAGGAGCGGCGCGTTGCCATCGACGCCTTCAAGACGAAAGCGGCCGATCTGGAGCGTCAGGGCGAGTTTGGCAAGGTGGCCGAGATCCGCTACGGCCAGATTCCGCAGCTCGAAACGGAGATCGAGGAGTTCATGGCGAAGCTCATCGAGGTCCAGAAGAACGGCGCGATGCTGAAAGAGGAAGTGGACGCCGAGGACATCGCGGGCGTGGTTTCGCGCTCAACGGGCATCCCCGTCACCAAGATGCTGGAGACCGAGAAGGAGCGATTGCTCGACATGGAATCCGCGCTCGAACAGCGCGTGGTCGGCCAGCGCGAGGCGGTCGAGGCTGTTTCCCAAGCCGTCCGACGTGCACGTGCAGGTTTGCAGGAGGCAAGTCGTCCGCTTGGATCGTTCATCTTCCTTGGTACGACGGGCGTCGGCAAAACCGAACTCGCCAAGGCCCTCGCCGAGCAGTTGTTCGACGACGAGCACGCCGTCGTTCGCATCGACATGAGCGAGTACCAGGAGCGCCACACGGTGTCGCGGCTGATTGGCGCGCCTCCGGGATATGTCGGGTACGACGAAGGTGGGCAACTCACTGAAGCCGTCCGCCGTCGGCCGTACGCGGTGGTCTTGCTGGACGAATTTGAAAAGGCCCACCCCGAAGTTTTCAACGTGCTCTTGCAAGTCCTCGACGATGGCCGCCTGACCGATTCGAAGGGCCGCACGGTCGACTTCACGAACACGATCATCATCATGACGAGCAACCTGGGGTCCGATCTCATCAAGCGCAGGATGAACATCGCCGAGGACGGCCAACTCTCCGAAACAGAGATGGAAGGCCTGACGCGCGACCTCAACAACCGGCTCAAGGAAGACCTCCGGCCCGAGTTCATCAACCGGATCGACGAGATCGTCGTCTTCCGGCCGCTTGGCCGCGACCAGATCCGCCGCATCGTGGAAATCCAGTTCGAGCTCATCCGCAAGATGGCGGAGAAGAATCACGGCCTGAAACTCGTCCTCTCCGACGCCGCGAAGGACTCGCTGGCAACGGAAGGCTTCGACCCGGTCTTCGGCGCGCGCCCCCTCAAGCGCGTGCTTCAGCGCAGTATCGCCAACAAACTCGCCGAGCAGATCCTCGCCGGTTTCGTCCGCGACGGCGACACGGTGCTCATCGACGCTGCAACCGGCGGCGGCGTTACGCTGACGACGGAGGTCTCACCGGAAGAGGCCGCGGAGATGAATGGAGCGATGATGGCTAAGGGTGGGGAGGCGTAGGTCTATATTTCGGTAATTCCGAGTATTCCGATGGAACCAGGACATTCAGACAAAATCCAGGCGATGACGGACGCGCTCGTCGCGGCGTCAAGCCCACGTTGCATCGTGTTATTTGGCTCTCAGGCCACGGGTAGTGCTAAAGACGACTCAGACGTGGATTTCCTGATTGTCGAGGATGGTCCTTTTCGTGACGAACGCGCGCGGTTGAAAGAAATGACGCGCCTATGGAAAGTGCTGGCCCCTTTCCGGACGCCGACAGACTTGTTGGTCTACACAACCGATGAGGTGAAACGCTGGTCTGCAACCACAAATCACGTTGTCGCGCGGGCCATGAGAGAGGGGAAGGTTATGTACGATCGCGCGCTGGCATGAGCGACCGCGCCCATGCAATCGCACTGCTGGAGGCTGCAAATCGGGATCTCCGAGCGCTGATTGCGATGGACGATGAGGATTCGTTCGCGGATGAGATCGCGGGGTTCCATGCTCAGCAAGCCGTTGAGAAAGCGCTCAAAGCATGGTTGTCGTTTCAACACATTGCGTATCCCCGCACGCACGATCTTAATGTTTTGCTCGGTCTTCTGGAAGACGCGGGTTCAGACGCTAAGTCGTTTCGATCACTAGTCCGGCTCAATGCCTTCGCGGTCAACTTTCGCTACGAAGCGCTTGGGGCCGGTGCGGTGCTAGAAAACCGGGCTCGGCTTACTGCCGAAGTTGTAGCCTTAGTCAAACTTGTAAACAACCTCTTGAATAGCTAATGGCTCCACCCCAAATCAGAGACGCGGTCCCAGCATACGATAGAATCCTCGCCGGTTTCGTCCGCGACGGCGACACGGTGCTGATTGAGACTGCACCCGGCGGCGGGGTTAGTCTTACGACGGACGTCTCACCGGAAGAGGCCGCGGCGACGAATGGAGCCGTGATGGCGGAGGGTGGGGAGGCGTGACCAATCTGCCTGCCTGAATGACTTCTGTCTGTAATTTGACGTGTTACCACTCTCAGATGTGAAATAAGCTGCCATGCAGATTCGAGTTCCTGACGATGTAAGAGAGTTCATCAAGGCACATTTCGAAAGTTGCAACCGTAAGCTGGCCTATGACCTCTCTGCGTGGCCTGGCATGCACGAAGAGCCGCTCGATATGCGCTTCGTGTCCTACTTTGCCGGAATTCAGGGACCTGTATTTTTTCCATCCGATTGGACGGTCCGAGTTGACGCGCACTTTATTGGAGGTGGTCGACATTTCGGTACTTGGGAAGTAGCGGATATTGCACTGATGATCGTTTTTCGCCGCCGCGGAAAAGTGATCAGAAGCAAGATGGCGTTTCTTCAGTCGAAGAGACTATACGCCGCGCCACTCGAGCACGAGGAAGAAGACTCAGACTGGAGGAGAATGGGGCTTGGTCGCTTAATTGTTGCTGAGCATGAACACAACGATTTAATTCAGGCAAGAGACCTTTCCTTCAGTGAGGAATCGCGCTATCAAGCATTTAAGAAAGAGAGTGACCAACAGCAGGCGATGACCTCTTTCCAATCTCGATATGATATGAAGATGTATTATTTGTTCTACAACCCATTGTGCATACCTCACAAAATTAGAATGCCGCTGATCGGTGGGTATCCGGAATTGGGCGACAATGATGTGGGGTGTAGGGTCGTGCCTATGGATTCCCTCAATATCGCCCTTGTCGAGAAAGCGAAAAACTACATCCCCTCCTACGCCGACCTGAAATACCTACTTGGCGGTGAGTTTCTAGCTGAACCCAACACGGCGGGATGGAGGCTTGAACACTTTGCTGGAGACTTGATGCTGGATTGCAAAGAAGGCTTGATTGACGAGTCGCCACACTTCCTCCACATGACACGGCTAATGAGCCAGAAGACTCGGCCAATGTCAAGCGCTGTTTCCATCACGTTTGATATGCCTTAGTAGCATTAAGTAGTCGCTTTTCAAAATCGCGCTTTTATCCCTTCTATGTTGCCCATGCGAACGCTCTACGCCTTCATCTGCTTCCTTTTGTTATTTGGGAGTGTATCTGCCCAACCCACCCCCATCCACGAAGGCCCCACCGAAGACATCACCGCCATCCTCGCTCAGTCGCGAGCCTTGTCGGACGCTTACATGGCCGGAGACATCGAAGCGCTGGTGGCCGTGTATGCAGAGGACGGAATAGCCGCGCCGGGCGGGCGGGATTTCATTCGTGGGCATGATGCCCTTTTGGAATTGTGGGCACTGCCGGAAGGCCGCGTGGTCACGCATCATCAAGCCATACCTGAAGAGCTCAGGGTCGAGGGAGATATGGCCTACGACTGGGGTTATTTCGAGGGCGCGATAACGCAGGATGGCGTGGAGCGCCCGCCTTTTCGAGGAAAGTACCTCGTCGTCTGGCAGCGCGACCCGGATGGCGTCTGGCGCATCGCGCACGACATGTGGAACTCGCTGCCTGAAGAGGACTAGCAGACCCATGCAAATCCGTGTTGCCAGCATCTTCGTAGACGATCAGGACAACGCCCTAGCCTTTCATGCCGAGAAGCTCGGCCTCGTTACAAAGCATGACATCCCGCTGGGCGAGTACCGCTGGCTCACGGTTGTTGCACCGAATGGAGGCCGCAAGTTGTCGCGCGGATCATCGACCCTGGGACGGAGGCAGAACAATCCGATACGGCCAAGCGCCTGAGACTGCACTTCCTCGGAGAAGAGTCCTCTCGATCTGGCCACTGATCGCAAACAGATTGCCTCAGATTGGTGTTGCGATCCCGACATCTGGCCCACCCTACCGCTGCACATACCTACTAGCCAGCGACTGCTGAACTTTCTGAATCGTCTTCAGCGTGTCCTTCAACAGGTTTTGCTGGCTCTTGTGGAGCTTGCCGGGGTCCATCCAATCGGATGGTGCCTCGCCGACTTCGGTGGCCTGCATCTGAAGGCGGAGGTGGAGGTCGGTGAGCGTGCGGAAGGCCGGGAGCAACGCTTTCGCTTCCGCGACCGACAAGCTCTTCGAGGCTTCAACCGCTCGAAGCCTGTCGAACGTATTCGCCGACTTCAGATAGCCAATCTCCAGCGCCAATGCGCGGGCAAAATCGACGACGGGGCGAAGACCTCTCATCCGAACGTCAAAGCCTTCCTGCTCGTCCTCGTTGCGCTCAAGCTGGAAGCGACCAAACACAGAAAGCGGGACGTTGATCTCGGCGCCTTGGCTGACGAGAATGGAAAGAAGCCGTGGGTTGGACGCATGTTCTCCAATCGTGGACTGTATGGTCTCGCCGAGGGCCTCTTCGCCATGTAGAAGGCGCGCATCGAACGTGGTCGCGGCCCTGGCGGTCACCGGCGCGTCGACGCCTTGAGCCCAGTGCGCGTACATCTCTTGCCACTTCGCGAGCGGTTGGCAAAACGCCTCGTTCATGGCAAGAATTCCCGTGCCGGAAGGAATGAAACCGCACGCCGCGTGTGCCTCGCAGAATCTCTCAGCAAGCAGGTTAAACCACGCCGTCGCCAATTCCGCCTCGCGTGCGTCCGTCGGGTTCGCGTAGACGAGGCCGTTGTGCTGATGCGCACGCATTGTCGACTCCTTGCGCCCCGCCGTCCCAAACGACAGCCACCCCCACGGCAAATCCACAACCGCACCTGGATTCTCTTCGCGTGATTGCTGCTCTACAATGTGTAGTAGGCGTCGTTTGATCTGGTCATCGAGTTCTGCAACGACGCCGAGGAGGTCTTCACTTTGCACCCCTTGCTGGTAGAGCCGAAGCATCCGACGGTTGGATTCGCCTCGCAGTGCCGCTAGCGCCTTCACCGAACGGGCGCGCTCGATGAGCTCGATGGTCGCAACAGGATCGAGCCCACGGTAGTGGCTCACGTCCTCAGCGGTCAGGATTCCCAAGGGTGATTCGTCGGCCTCGGGGGATTTGTTAATCACCACAATCCGCCGGATACGATTTCGCATCATGGTTTGAACGGCGTCGAAAAGACGCTCCGAGCCATCAAGTGCAATGGCTGGCCGGTCCACCAGTTGCATAGCAACCATCTCGCTGGATTGGCCGACAGCTACCACCTTCTCGACAATGTCGCCTTCGGTGATGACGCCCAATGGCGCGCCGTTTTCAACGACGACCACGGTGTCGGCGTCGGCATCCTTCATGGCCTGCGCCACGTCGCGAATCGGAGTGGCCGGAGCCACGAGGACGGCCGCCCGGCTCAGGCGCGAAAGCTCCGTATCGAATAGCAGAAAGGCACCGGAGGCATCGAGAGCGGTGTCGATGGTTCGGACATAGCGCTTGATGTCTTCATCGAAGTACGCCGCGAATGCGTCGTTCGATTTGAGCAGCGTACGGAAGATCTCCGCGGGGATCAGGGCGCATGAGCTTTGCTCCACTGCCCGCGCTTCATAAGGCAAGATGCCACCCTGGAGGATCCCGTACGACCCAAACTGGGAAGGTGCCCCGCACATGTCTATCAGCCGCTTCTCCTCAATGTTCATCAGCCGAACAAGGCCTTCCTCCACCAAATACAGCGAGCGATGGACGTCCACCCCCTGTTCGAGAATCACGGCGCCAGGCTCGAAGAACTCAACAGTCATCGAACCAACCAGGGCGCGGCGTTCCTTGTCCTCCAACAGCTCGAACGGCGGCGTCCGTTCGAGAAGGGTTGCAAGGCGATCGGGAATGGATGGGCTGCTCATTTCGGGCAACGACGCGGGTGAAATTGATGGGTCTGATTTTCTGCTTGCCGCAAGAAACGAGTTAACGGCGAGGACAGCAAACGCTACGCGATCACAATCGAATCGTATGGAGGAATGGCATCGAGAAACTTTATCGTGCCATCCTCCACCGTTCCGAAATAGAGAATATGACCGTTCGTCACAAGGAGCGAGTGGGATTTGATAACGACATTGTACCTTGCAATCTGATCGAAAACCGCAGCGGTCACGGGAATGTGCGGTGCCTTGCACTCCGCCAGGAGAAGTGGCTGATGATGGCGGTCGAATACGGCGACATCGGCGCGCCACGTGCGCTCGAGATACTCGAAACTCTTTTCGACGGCCGTCAGACTACGCGGGTAGCCGAGATCGAAGAGTGCGCGGAGCAGATGCTGCCGAACCCACTCTTCCGGCGTGAGACGGACCCATTGGCGGCGGACCTCGTCAAGAATGAAAGTCTTGGTGTCCCGCTGCTGCGTCGTGAAGGCGTACGCTGGAAATACTTGCAGTTCGTTCAATTCAGGGCCTTGCTCGCTGTCTTGACCATCGCGCTGTAGGCGCCCACCCACCAGTCGCTATCGCGCATCATCTTTGTGATCGTAACCGCGTGAAAGCGCGGAACCAGTTCGATGAGAATGACCGGAATCTCCAGCCAGCGGTCGTCCAACATCAGGGCTTCCAGTTGGTCGGCGGTTTTGCGCGTCCACCGCCAGTCGTCACGGAGTTTCTCCGATTTCTTCCAGTAGTTCCGGTCGTCCCAGGCCTGCGCGCTAGTCTCGATGGTTTCCTCGATCCCACGCAGACTGAAGACCAGAAACGCCATCATGTCCCGCGCCTCACCGTCAAAGGCACCGGAATTGAGGCTGGGATGTTGGGCAAGAAGGCGGATCACTTCCGCACAGCTTCGGATGTGCCCGTTGCGGCGTTTGGCCGGTGTATCGCCGACGTGTATGATGCGGCTCATCCTCAGTGTGCAAGTTGTTGTGCGAACAAGCTAAGGCAGGCGCCTGGCCAGTAAAAGCAGCCACTGTTTCGACCCTTTCATTCTTGAGGGGGCGTTTTCGATTAGTTTGCGCACGGCCTCGACGGGGGGATTCTCCGGGAAGGCCACGTCCCCCGAACCGTTTTCTTACGCTTTGCCTCTCTCTGAAGAAGAAGCCCACGTGGCGAGTCTCTCGCGACGCAAACTCCTCCGCACGCTCGGCCTTGGCGCTTTGGCAACGCCTGTTGCCCTCGCCGTCTCCGCCCAACGCGTTCCGGAAAGTGAACGGCCGACGGGGGGGCCGATTACTGGGGCCCGCCCTCTGATTCGACCACCTCGCCTACGACCCGGCTCCCGGATCGGCCTGGTTGCCCCGGCTGGGCGGATGGACAGGATAAGCCAGTTGGAGGAGACGCAAGAGCAGTTGGATAGGATGGGCTTCCTGACCAAGCCTGGGCGGCACGTGATGGCGCATCACGGATACCTGGCAGGCACCGATGAGCAACGTGCCGAGGACATCATGGACATGTTCATCGACCCCGATGTTGATGCCATCCTGGCACTTCGCGGCGGTTGGGGATGCGCGCGGATGTTGCCGCTGCTCGACTATGAGGCGATCCGCGCCAACCCCAAGGCGCTCATCGGGTATTCGGACATTACGGCTCTGCTCCTCGCCATCTACGCGCGAAGTGGCCTCGTTACATTCCATGGGCCCGTTGGCCGGAGCAACTGGAGCATCCGCACGGTCGAGGCTTTTCTGGACGTTCTCATGCGCGGGGAGCGCCTCCAGCTCGATCCAGTTGAAGCAGAAGACAGGCAGACTCGCCTCGATCCCATCCGCCCGATCCGTGGTGGCATTGCAGAGGGTCCTTTGGTCGGTGGGAATCTTTCGGTTGTCTCTGCGCTGATCGGCACGCCCTACCTGCCCGATTTTGCAGGGCACGTCGTGTTCTTCGAAGAAGTCAGCGAACAACTTTACCGCGTCGATCGCCTCCTGACGCAGTTCATCCTGGCCGGTTCGTTCAAGGACGCGGCGGGCATAGTCTTCGGCCAATGTGCACGTTGTACCGGCGATTCGGGTGTCGACGGTATGGCCTGGCTCCTCCGCGATCACCTCCTGTCTCTCCGCAAGCCGACGTGGACTGGAGCACCCATCGGCCATGTTTCGCCGGTCTATACGCTACCCATCGGTATTCCGGTTATTACGGACTCCACGATCGGGATGCTCAGGATGCTTGAGCCTGCGGTTGTCTAGTCGCCGTACGCCATGATCCACTCCGGCGCGTCGGGCTCCCACCGAACCTCCATCCCTTTCCCGCGCGCCCAGCGGTGAAGCCAGGAGTTTCCGAAGCGCCCGACATAGGGATCGGGCTGGGAATAGGCCGGGTCTTGAAGTGCTTCATCGAGAGTGATGAACCGATAGCCCCTCCGCTCGAACAGCGCCGCGACGTCGTCAAACATGGCCGCGTTGAGTTGGTTGGCATGCAGTAGCAGTACGTGCGGAATTTCGTAGCCAAGCACGTCCACCGACCAGGTCTCGAAATGCGCGACGACGGCTTCTAGCCAGGCAATGTAGGCCGACTCAATCCGACTGGACGTAGGCACGTCGCCGCTATGTAGCGCAAGGGCGTACGCGCGTGCAAAAAGCCACTCGTCGCTGTCAATCGTGACGGGAGCAATCGTGTAGCCGCGCTCGGCAAGGAAGGCCTCGATGGCTTCTTTCTTGTCCGACGTGTCACCTGCGTGGAGAAACGGGAATCGGAAATAGCGGAGCGTCCGACCTCTTTCTTCAAGCAGTCGCCGCGTGATCGGTTCGCCGTTGATGATATCCTCTTGAAAGGCGTCAGCCGTCAGATCATTGAGGTCGGGATGCGTAGCTGTGTGATTGCCAATGTCCATTCTGGCGTCCAGCCACAGGCGCAGAACCTCTTCAACGACATCCGGGCAGGGCCTACCTTCGTTGACAAAGCCGATGGCAGGGATTTGACGTTCGGTGATGTGGGCTAGCAATCTTTGGGTTTGATCATGCACCGCGTTCGCGTTGCACGCAAGGCTCGCAGCTCCCGAAGCCGGAAGGTCGTCGAACGTGATGGCGACGGAACGGTCCTGAGCCGCCACGATTCCGCCAAGAAGCAGAAGTAGGGGCGCGATAAATCGCGCCCGTTCGGAAAGATTGGTAAGATGGTTCATTGTTTCCGACGCAAGAACCGCCCGATCCACGCCTCGCCCTCGTCGAAGCGCAAGAAGTGCCCGAGGGCCAGATAGCCAATTCCGAACACGACCAACACGAGGAGGGCTTGAACGAAAGCTGGGAGGCCACCGTCGGCCAGCGCCAGCCGTAAACCAAAGGCGGGGATCGCGGCGACGACTGCAAGCCCCATCATTTGCAGCGCGCGTCCAACGGGAAGGCGAAAGCCTTCAACGCTACGTCGCAACGCGATCCGAAGCGCGGCGAGTTCGACCCATGCTCCGCACGAGGCGCCGACCGCTAGGCCCACGGCGGCAAGCGTTAGCCGTTGAGCTGTCGGAGGAAGGGAAAGCGTTTCCGTGATGCCAAAGCCATCGAGCCAGAACATCAGCCCCGCTCCGACGAATCCCGAAACTACGACACGTAGCACGGCGATCTTTGCGGGCGTTTTTGTGTTGTTGAGCGCATAAAAACTGTTCTGAAGGAGCCGCGAAACGGCCGTTGCCCCGAGCCCCAGGGTGTATCCGCCGAGGATGAGATAGACCAGCCACGTGTCGTCCAGGTCGAACGCGCCGCCCCCAAACAGGCCACCAACTATCAGGAGCCCGAAGACCAGGTATCCCAAAACCGTTGGGATGATGAGGTAGAGCATCTGCCGCACTGAACGCTCTACGCGTTCCAGAAAGCTGGCGAGGCGAACGCCACTGATGCGTGAGAGCTCGGGTAGTTCGCTTGCTGCCACACTCATCCCAAAAAGGGAGATCGGAAGCATATAAAGGACGATGGCCGGCCGCAATGCTCCGAGCGTTCCCGCCGTCGCCAATCCTGCCAGAATCACGTCCACGTAGCTGGAAAGCTGCGCGACGCCTCGCCCAGCTACAACCGGCCCGAACGCGCTGATCGCATCGCGGACGCCCTCAACATTCCTGGATGCCGAAAACCGAAATCCCCTTATCAGACGAAAGACAAGCGGAAGTTGAACAACGAACTGGAGAAACCCGCCTATGAGCGCTCCGAGCACCGCGGCTATCAGGAGCTTGTTCAGGATGGGCACGGGAACGACTTCCAGGGCACCCGTCGCGAATGGGTTGTCGAAGAACGTCATGCCCGCAACAAGCAGCGTTGCGATCACGGCAATGTTCATCAGCGTCGGCGCGAAGTAGGGCAGGAAGAATTTGCGGTGGCTGTTGAGAACCCCGAGCGCCCAGGCGGAGAGCGCTAGAAATGCCGCCATCGGCAGCGTAATCCGAAACGCCCGGACGGCCAGGTCGAACCGGTTGATAGGCAGCTCGCCCGAGGCGAGTCGGGCGGCGTCTCCGAGAAAACCCGGTGCAATGACCGCGACGATGTACTTCGCGGCAAGTACTCCAACGCCCGTCAGAATGGCCATCGTGATCAGGAGCAGGCCGAAAACAGCGCCCGCGAACCGTCCGGCATCCCGGTCGCGCCCTTCCTCCAGCATCCGGCTGTATATCGGGATGAACGATGCCGAGAGCGTTCCTTCGCCCAGAAGGTTGTTCAGCAGATTTGCGCCTTTCATCGCAAGCTGGTACACGTCGTAGTGTGCACCCAGCCCGAAGAAAAAGACCACGACTTTCTCGCGGACGAGCCCCATAATTCGGCTCGACAGAATGCCGAGCGCGATCAGTGGTGCCGCACTTCGACCGTGGCTTCCCGTTGAAGGCTCTCCCCTCGTGGGGCCTGTCTCCCCGCTGTTTTCAGTTTGCTCAGGCATCTAAAGCATCCTCAATGAGCGAACGCACTGCCAGCTGGTAGCCTCTATGACCCAGGCCTAGAATGACGCCTTTACAGACGCCAGAGAGAATCAACCGCTGCCGAAAATCCTCCCGGGCATGGACGTTGGAGATATGCACCTCAACGACCGGTGTTTTTATCGCCGCGATGGCGTCCCGCAGGGCGACGCTCGTATGGCCGTAGCCCCCAGGATTTAAGACTACACCGTCCAGGCCGTCGGCTCCTGCTTGTTGGAGGGCATCGACGAGAACGCCTTCCTTGTTGTCTTGAAGAAAGCGAAAGCCGACATCGGGGAATGCCGCGCGCAGTTCAACTTCAATGTCCTTCAGCGTTTTTGATCCATAGATGCCGGTTTCGCGCGAGCCCAGAAGGTTGAGGTTGGGGCCGTTCAGTATGAGGAGTCGCAAGGTTTTTCCGGGCGGAGATCGCGCCGGAAAATAGCCGTCATTCGTGCGCCTCACCGTCTTCATCCACGTAGAGCGTTAGCCCGTCATAAGCAAGGCGGATGCGAGCGGGGAGTGCCGCATCGGTTGCCGCGTGGGAGACTGTGTGCGTCATGTGAATGAAGAAGGTTTCCTTTGCGTCGACACTCCGAGCGACCGACGTGGCCTCGGGAAAGCTGAAGTGCGTCTCGTGAGCCCTGTCGCGCAACCCATCCAGAATCAACACATCCAAACCCCGCAGAAGCTCGAGGCTTTGTTCTGGCACACTGTTCACGTCGGTCAGATAGGCGAACCGCCCGATCCGAAAGCCAAGCACGTTCATTGAACCGTGCCGTGCCGGGATAGGGGTTACCTGAACCTCACCTGCATGTCCGTACCGACTTCGCACACGGAAAGGCCCGACTATTTCTTTCAGTGACAGCTTCACGATGCCGGGATAGGTGCCATCCTCGAAGATATAGCCGTACGTGCGGTGCAACGATTGGGCGGTTTCTGCATTGGCGAAACACGGAATCGCGGTTCGAGGATTGAAGCAGAAGGGGCGCAGATCGTCGATCCCCACGACGTGATCGAAATGATGGTGCGTGTAAAGGATGCCATCCACGCGATCAACGCCATAGGCGAGCGCCTGCTGGCGGAAGTCCGGCCCCGTATCGATAAGCAGATGAATCGGGCCTTCCTCGGTTTCAGCGACGATGTAGGCAGAACACCTCAACCGTCGATCTCGCGGATCATCCGACATGCAAACAGCGCACGAACAACCAATGACTGGGACGCCTGTCGAGGTGCCCGTTCCCAACAGCGTTGCGCGTAGCGAAGGCACGGCTACTCCTCACCGAAATCGACTATGTCGATCGTATCGTCGGTTCGAGCTGCCCAGCAATCCTCCATCGCCGTACGGACAGACGGCCGAATATAGAGTTGGTCGTGAGGCAGCGTATGGAGGCTTTCGGCCAAAACAGCCATTTGGGCTTCGGCGGGATGCATTTTGTTGATCACCATAACATCATCGCCGTCTACCGTACATCGACCTCCACGAAAAGGGCCGCGCTCACGCCGAACCGGGACGCCCAACTGTTGATGGGCTTCTTCGAGCGCTTTGACTAGCGCGGGAGCTTTCATGGCGATTGGCTATCCGGGGGAGTCGCCGGATGTTACGCCCGATCGGTATGAATGGCTAGGGGTCTGTCGGACTTAGGGGTTCGATCTCGTCCTTCTGTTTGTACCGAGAGGTCAGCGACTTCCCGGACTTCTGGTCGCGCACGTCAAAGTCGAGTGGATGAATGGCTGTGTCTTCGATGAAATCAAGCTTCAACCCCCTCAAACTCCACTTCCACGACCGAATCTGATTCAGCAAACCCTTTCGCAGATAGTTTCTGAACAGCGGGTGGACGCGAACCTGAATCGGCCGATCGCGATACCGCTCGGAAACGTTGGCCTTGTAGCTCCTGAGCCAGTCATCCAATCGCAGGACGACATCTTCCGACGTAATGGGTTGATCGAGGCGCTCCGGCCCGAAGTCGCGTTCGGGTTGGGCAATCTCGGAAGCCCCCGCCGCCGCCATTGCCGAAGCGGGGTCCGAGCCGTCGCTGTCCGTCGCGGTAATGCTTGGACGGAGCCGCTGGCGCGTGATCTGGATGAGCCCAAAGTCGCTCATGGGCAATAGCTTTGTTACGGCCCGGTCCTTTTCGAACTCACGCTTGATGGTTTGAAAGACCTTCCTCTTATCGGAGTCCTGCCACATGTCGATGAAGTCGATGACGATAATGCCGCCGAGATCGCGGAGACGGATCTGCCGCGCGACTTCAATTGCGGCCTCAAGGTTCACGCTGAGCAGGTTCTCCGCCTGCGTCTTTCCCTTGCCCGCGCGTCCCGAGTTCACGTCCACGACGTGCATGGCCTCGGTGTGTTCGATGAAGAGGTAGCCACCGGAACGAAGCGGAACGCGGCTGGAGAACACTTCCTCGACGGCCCGCTCGATGCCAACAGCCCTGAAGAGCGGCGCGTTGGAGCGATGGAGCTTAACGCGGTCGGCCATGTGCGGCGCCACGGCACCAACATAGGCTTTGATGTTTCGGTGGAGCTTGGGGTCGTCTACAAGGATGCGGTCGAAGTCTTCAGTGAACAGGTCGCGGATGATCGACGACACCATGTTGACGTCTTCGTAGAGAAGCGTCGGCGGTTGGGGCATCGCGTCGAGCTGGCTCTCGATTTTTTGCCACTTCTCAACCAGGAGCCGAATATCCGTATCCAGCGTTTTGGCGTCGCGGCCTTCGGCCACGGTGCGGACTATGATCCCAAAGCCCTCCGGGCGCAGGCTCGTTGCCAGCGTCCGAAGCCGCCTGCGCTCGCGTCCCGACTCGATTTTCTTCGATACGGCAACATAATCTGCGGCTGGGACGAGCACAAGAAAACGCCCGGCGAATGAGATATCCGTCGAAACTCGGCTTCCCTTGCTGGAGATGGGCTCCTTGGTGACTTTGACGATCAACCGCTGATCGCGCTTCAGCAACTCTTCCGGGCGCACAAAGGGCGTGTCATCGGACGCCCGTTGCTCGTTGCGTGTGGAAGACCTCCCGGAATGCTTCTGCCCACGGCCCGTTTCACCTTCCGATCTTTCGTGCAGCCGTCCACGCCCTCCGCGAGCCGACTCGCGCTCGCGCCGCGGCTCCTCCGCGAGGCCGTCGTTTTTGCTGTCGCCACTTCGCCCCTCTGCGCTTTCCGCGGTCAGGCTTGGCGTGGTTTCCCGCCGCGGCGACGGAGGGCGGCGCGAAGGCGAGAATCTGCTCTCCTTGCGATTCTCGTCTTCACCGCGAGACTCACGACCATCGGGCTCTGAATCCTCGATCTCCTGATCCGACGCCTCCTGGTCTTCCTCGTCGAGCGGCCCGTTATCAAGCGAGCGGTTGCGCCGCCGCCCGCCTCGACGCCCACGTCTACGTGGTCGCTGGTCGTCCGAATCGTCGTCGTCATATCCTCGAATCCCCGGCTCTGAGCCAGGTGCCTCGCCGTCGGTCGATGGAGTTGAAGAGGCCGCGCGGGTAAGATCAATCTGGCCGATGCGCCTTGGAGGCTCCAGCTTTGGCTCGCTTGGGTGGTTACCTGGCTCGGACTTCGAATCGAGCTGGGTGAGTTCCTCCGTTTCCGATGCCGAGCCTTTCGGTTGCTCCGCGCCTTCCATGTTCGGCGTCCGGTCCATTAAAGATGGTTTGTCGGCACGCTTTGGCCTCGACGTCAGGTCGATGACGAAAGCTGATCCTCCGCCAGCCCCGCTCACTTCTTCCTGTTCCTCTTCCTCTTCGCGGCGCGCGCGGTTGCCCCTACGCCCCCGACTCCGGCCACGCGAGCTACTTGAGCGCCGACTACGCAACGAGGCGCTTTCTTCGGAATCTTCAGAGGTCTCCAGCTCGAGTGTTTCCTCGACGTCCGGTTCGTTCTCGTCGTCGGCTACGCGCTTGCGCGGAGCGTGCGATAGGACGCGGGCTTTCTGCCCCGGCACTTTTTCTCCCGAGAGCGCCAGTAGCTCGCCAAGGTTGTCTGTCAGATCCGAAAAGTGGAGGAAAGCATCCTGTTTCTGGCCGATGTCTACAAACGCAGCCCGAATGGCGGGCATCACCTTGCGGACCTTGGCGAGATAAATGTTGCCGAGAGTTCGGACGTTGTCAGGATGCTCTACGTAGAGTTCCACGAGTTCGCCATCCTCCACGATGGCGATACGCGAGCGGTCTTTGCTCGCGTTGACGATAATTTCTTTCTTCATGGGGGATGGAAAAACACAATTGCGCAAACACTCCGGCGGCGCGGAAATCCGTCACGCAGCCTGATACCGGAGCGTCGCGCCGCACGTAGGCGGCGGGCGCGTTGAGATGCGCGTGCACAGGTACCGCGTCCACCAGTTGCAAGGCTGGTAGCGGGGTTAGCCAAGTGGCAAGCGCTTGAAACAGAGAGGAAATGTGTTGCATCGAATGAGATGCATGCCCGGTAACCTGCAGGCGATACCCATCGCCAGAAACCATGGGCGGTGCAAAAGGCGCTTGAGAGCGCAACAGTCGGTGCTACGGTGATTTGGCCGGTAGCGAGTATGCCCCGCTGTACTGCGTGGCAAAAGTAGTTCAAAGAATTCGGAGGGCGCAGAATCTGCCCGTTGGAAAGTACGAAGACCGCCTCCGGCTGGCAACGGCACGGAGGTCCCGCAAGAATTACTCCGCTAGACTACTCCGATCCTTCGCTAGTTTCGCACGAACTCCGCCCGAACCCGCCCGTGCCGCCTGAGTTCGAGTGCTATACTCAAATGCTCTTTTCGCGCCGTTTGCGCCCTATCATCACCTAGCATCACCTATGTCAACTCCCGATTCTTCGCCAACTGCCGACGGAGCGGCCCCGAAGTTAGTTGCGGGCCTGGAAGGTGTTCTTGCGCTCGAAACCGAGCTCTCCTTCATCGACGGCAAGGAAGGCGTTCTTGTCTACCGTGGCTATGAGATTGCTGATCTGGCCAAGAATGCGTCGTTCGAGGAGGTCGCCTTTCTTCTATGGAAGGGGGAGTTGCCTAACCAGAGCCAACTTGATGAACTGAGCGAGCAGCTCCGCCAGGCACGTCCTGTCCATCCGGACATCATCGATCATCTGCGGCATCACACGCCAAGGGACTCGAACCCAATGTCGGCTTTGCGCACCGTGGTCTCGATGTTGGGCCTCTTCGACGACGAGGCCGAGGACGACAGCCCGGAAGCCAATCTCCGCAAATCTATTCGGCTAACGGCGCAATTGCCGACACTCGTTGCTGCGTTCGACCGGATCCGCAAAGGCCTCGACCCGGTTGCCCCCAAGCAGAAGGGTTCGACCGCCTTCGACTTCCTCTACATGCTTAACGGCGAGGAGCCCGGCCCGGCCGCCGGGGAAATCATGGACGCGGCGCTCGTCCTCCATGCCGAGCACGGATTGAATGCTTCCACGTTCACCGCGCGCGTGATTGGTTCGACGCTCTCCGACATCTACTCGGCAATCACCGGTGCCATGGGCGCGCTGAAAGGTCCACTCCACGGCGGCGCCAACATTAAGGTGATGGAGATGCTGCTGGAGCTGGACGCGAGTGGCGAATCGGCCACCGACTACGTCGCCAGAAAGCTGGCCGCGAAGGAGCGCATCATGGGCATGGGCCACCGCGTCTACACGACCATCGACCCGCGTGCAACGATCCTCCACGGATTGCTCGAAGGCCTTTCGGACGAGAAGGGAGAACGCAAGTGGCTGGAGATGTCGGATACGATTGCGAACGCTGTGAAGGAAGCCAAAGGCCTCAACGCGAACGTCGATTTCTTCTCCGCGTCGGTGTACTACCTCCTCGGCATCGAGCGCGATCTCTACACACCGATCTTCGCCATCAGCCGAATGACCGGCTGGACGGCACATATGCTGGAACAATGGGCCGACAACCGATTGATTCGCCCGCGGGCCGGTTATATCGGGCCGAGAGATAAGACGGTGACGCCGATTGGGGAGCGGTAAACGTCTCTATGCCGACGATCTTCACGCTCGCAGGGATCGACTTTCGGCTCTAATTCCGAGACTCAAAGGAGCATCACGCGCCTCACATCCACGCGGCGTATGGCTCGGACGAAGCCGTGTTCTCGCTGGATGACTTCTCGATTCTCGCGGGGAGTCTGCCGCCTAAAAAGCAGAAAGTCGCAGCCGGTTGGATCGAGCGCAACGCCGATACGCTGAACCGAATGTGGATGGAAACCGTTGAAGGACGACCTGTAACCCACTTCGCCAAAGATCTCTCTGAGTAGACGATGAGCGCACCTCCGATCCCGAAAATCATCCATGTCATCCCGGAATTCCCGGACAGCATTATTGTTGTGTTCCGGGACGGCGCAGCTCGTCGGGAAGACATGCGAGATCATCTGAAGACTCCAGTGTTTCAACCCTTGCGTGGCCGCACCGAGTTTGAGGCGGTGTCTATCATTGGAAACGGAAGCGGTGTCGAATGGCCTTGCGGAGCGGACCTGTCCAGCCTGCGGATAGAGGCGACGGGCAAGCGGCTGAAGAGCGACTCAGTGTTTCTGGAAACTGCATAGCAGAGCTATTCCCTCTAGGCCATAATTCTGGGACAATTGTGCTCGAATTGGAGGGACTCGTCCACCAACTAGCATTAATCCTCTTCTGGTTCCAGGCCGAGCACCGCCCGAAACAGTGCCCTAGCCGCCTTGTTGCTGTGGATGGAGAAATCATTCCCCTCCTCGTCTATGTTCTGGAACTCATTTGACTGAACCTCTGACGAGCCCGTACCCTCCCAAGCCACGTCCCCTTCAGCATCCCATACTTGGCCGAAGGCCGACACGCCCAGGCGTCTATCGGTACGGAGTCCTCCTGAGAGGGCGCTGCGGTTAACCGAGGTCTCACTAGTGGGCGGGAAAAGGGTCACATACAAAAAGTACCGGGTTCCTGTGGCGTCTGCCATCTGGCCGATTAGAGAGCGGTCAATAATTGACGTTTGCTGATAACCAGCAATGGCGGCATTGTATTCGGACACGAGCCCTGCATCATTCAGGGCCTCCATCGCAGCTTCCCATGTGAGCAAACTGCCGCTCGCGAGGTGGTCGGCGCCCACTTGATTCAGCGACTGGCCAAACGGGCGACGGTAGCCCTCAACGCCCTCACCTGCAACGACAGGAAGAATAGCCAAGCCATATTCTTCGATGGACGCCTTGCTGAAAGCTGCATCAGCATACGATGTCTGGTTGCGGACTTGGACTTTCGCCGAACATCCTGCGACGATGGCGACAAGTAGAAGTGGTGTATAGCGCATGGTTTTCTCGTTTGGCGTTCCGTGAGGTTGGCGTGGATAGGGACACATCTCCAGAAGCGCTTATGAAGACGCGACACAGAGACGAGATGTGGATTATAGGACACGCGAGGTTACGGAGAAGGGCTGGATCATTCCAGGGTGGATTCCCTTCTTACCATTGCCGGTCGCAACGTGCGACAACGCCGAAAGGCCTTGGGCTTAACTCAGTTGGACCTCGCAGTCCGCGCCGACATTGATAGAGCCTACGTCAGTGATATAGAGCGCGGGATCCAAAACATCTCGCTTACGACCTTGCAGAAAGTTGCCGATGCGCTCGATGCCTCTCCTTATGACCTCTTGAAACCGCAGGCTTCAATCTGATCTATTGACGCTCGACCTGGACCTCACTCCAGCAACTCCGTCCTTAAAACCTCCGGCTCCGCCTCAATCTCGGGATTGCGCATGATGATGCGGGCGCAGGTGTTCCAGCGGAGGATGGCGTCGTCGTTGCCTTCGGGGCTCTGGATCTCGGCGTCCTCGTAGTGCTCCATCGCTCGTCGGAACCACTCATAGGCCACGTGTCCCGAGCCCGGACCGCCTCGCCGAAGAAGCGCAGTGGCACGTCGCTCGCAAATCAGCCCGCCGTAGTAGACGCGTTCGTAGGCATCTTCGAGGCGCGGCAGCAACTCGCGCGCCTGTTTGTAGCGCGCCGTCATCCGGCGGTCGAACTGGTCGGTAACGGCCAGTAGCAGGATGTTGATCGCCTGCTGGTTTTCGGGCTCGATGGTGAGCACATCAAGGCAAATGCTCTCGGCCTGCATCGGCTCATTTAACAAGCGGTAGCGGTGCGCTTTCTCCAGCGACTTCTCAACGCTTTCCTTGTGGATGGGCTTTAGGTCAAACATGATTCTTACCCTTTCTTATTCGTCTTTCCTGTGAGCTTATTCCAGGCCATCATCACCGGGTCGTAATAACGGTCTACGACGCGTTCCTTTAGCGGGATGATGCCGTTGTCGGTGATGTTGATGTGCTCGGGGCAAACGTCGGTGCAGCATTTCGTGATGTTGCACATCCCCGAACCGTGCTCCTCTTTGATGGCCGGGATTCTGTCGGCGGTGTCGAGAGGGTGCATCTCCAGGCTTGCCAGCCGGATCATAAAGCGCGGCCCGACGAACTCACTCTTCTTGCCCTGGTCGCGCAGCACGTGGCAGACGTTCTGGCACAGGTAGCACTCGATGCACTTGCGGAATTCCTGGATCCGGTCCACATCTTCCTGCATCATCCGGTACTCACCGTCGGCGTCGCGTGGTTTAGGTTTGAATGGCGCGATCTTTTTGTTCTGCTCGTAATTCCACGACACGTCGGTCACGAGGTCCTTGATGATGGGGAAGGCCTTCATCGGCTGGACGGTGATGGTCTCCTCCGGCGCGTAGTCGCTGAGGCGGGTCATGCAGGAAAGCCGGGGCTTGCCGTTGATCTCCACGCTGCACGAGCCGCACTTGCCCGCCTTGCAGTTCCAGCGCACAGCAAGATCATTCGCCTTTTCGGTCTGAATGCGATGGATGCCGTCCAGAACCACCATGCCTTGCTCAACTTCTACCGTGTACTCTGCGAAGTCGCCGCCGGAGGCGTCGCCGCGCCAGATATTGAATGTCCGTTCAGGCATGAGTATTAGATAGTTCGTATTTCGTATTGCGTATCGAGAGTTGAGTACTCTTGCTGGGTGCTCGTCATTGGTACGATTTACGTACTACGGATTACGTAATAGTCTCGCCTTCGAGTTCCTCCAGCGAGGCGCGGGCAATGGCTTCGAGATGTTCCGGAGGCGACGCGCGATTTTCGATATTCGCTGCCATTCCGGTATCTCCCGCCGACACGATCACATTCACGTCGCCCCACTCTTTACGCTCGCCTTCAAAGTCGAGCCGCGTGTGCGCGCCCCGGCTCTCTTCGCGGACGAGGGCCGCGCGGGCAACCGCTTCCGCCGTGATGAGCAGCGGCTGGAGATCGAGCGCCTCGTGCCAGCCCGGGTTGTACTGGCTCGCGCCGGGCGCTTTGACGTTCGCAGCATCCTGCTTGAGGCGTTCGAGTTCTTCCAGGCCCTTCTCCAATTCCTCGGCAGTGCGAACGATGCCGACGTACTGTTGCATCACCTTTTGCAAGTCCTCGTGCAGGAGGTAAGGGTTCGTTCCGGTTTCGCGGTTGAGGATGTCCGTGGCACCGCGCATGGTTTCCTCCACCTGCTCCTCGTCCAATGTTGGGGTTGCGCCGAGACCGTTAGCGTAAGTTCCAGCCCCGTCTCCTGCGAGCTTGCCAAAAACGAGGAGGTCAGAGAGCGAGTTGCCACCCAGGCGGTTGGCGCCGTGCATCCCGGCGGCGCATTCCCCGCAGGCGAAGAGGCCCGGCACGCTGGTTTGCTGGGAGTCGGATTCCACACGAACGCCGCCCATGAAGTAGTGCAGCGTCGGGCCGACTTCCATGGCTTCCTTGGTGATGTCTACCTCAGCGAGTTCCTTGAACTGATGGTACATCGAGGGGAGCTTGCGCTTGATGTGGTCGGCATCGCGGCGGTTGGCGATATCGAGGAACGCCCCGCCGTGCGGCGAACCGCGCCCGGCCTTGACTTCAGCGAGAATGGCGCGCGCCACGACATCCCGCGTGAGGAGCTCGGGCGGACGCCGTGCGCTGTCGTCGCCTTCCAGCCAGCGGTCGGCCTCTTCGATGGAGTCCGCCGTTTCGGAGGCGAAACGCTCCGGGATGTAGTTGAACATGAACCGCTCGTTCTCGCTGTTGAGCAGGATGCCTCCTTCTCCACGTACGCCTTCTGTGACGAGAATCCCTTTCACCGACGGCGGCCAAACCATGCCCGTCGGGTGGAACTGCGTGAACTCCATGTCCATGAGTTCGGCCCCGGCCTCGTAGGCCATCGCCAGGCCATCGCCACTGTACTCCCACGAATTCGACGTAACGGACCAGGCCTTCCCTCCGCCTCCAGTCGCCAGGATGACGGCCTTCGCGCGGAAAATGGCAAAGCGGCCGGTTTCTCGCCAGAGCCCAACGGTCCCGGCTACGCGGTCGCCGTCTTTGAGCAGAGCCAGCGCCTTGCACTCCATGTAGAAATCGATGCCCTGGTGGATGCCGTGGTCTTGAAGCGAGCGGATCATCTCCAGCCCCGTGCGGTCACCGACGTGCGCGAGGCGCGGATACCGGTGTCCGCCGAAATTGCGCTGGTTGATGAGTCCGTCCTTCGTTCGGTCGAAGACAGCTCCCCATTCTTCCAGTTCGCGCACCCGCTCGGGCGCTTGCTGGGCGTGGAGTTCGGCCATCCGCCACTGGTTGAGAAATTTGCCGCCGCGCATCGTATCGCGGAAGTGAAGCTTCCAGTTGTCGCGCGGATCGACATTACCCAGAGCAGCAGCGCAACCACCTTCGGCCATTACCGTGTGTGCCTTACCCAAAAGCGACTTGCTGAGCACCGCTGTCCTCAAGCCTTGCGCCGAGCACGCGATGGCCGCGCGCAATCCCGCGCCGCCCGCGCCGATGACGAGGACGTCGTGCTCGAAGGTCTGGATTTCGGAGATGTCGATCATTCTGATACGTGGATCTCAGTCAGTATTAGGCTGCGGAGAAGTCTCTCAGGCCGCCATACCGCACGTACTTGCGCGACGCCATTCTGAAAGCAGATCCCTCGACTTCGCTCGGGATGACACGATGATGGATAGCAGGTTATGCGCATAGCTCGTAATCCTAGCCGCCCCACGTATTGAAATCCGTAAAGACGCCCATCGACACCATGCGGACGTAGAAGTCCGTGAAGCCGACCCAGAAGAGGCTGGCCCACGCCCACGCTCCGTGGTTGCGGTTAAGGAAGGAGACGCCCTTCCACGACTTGTGCCTTGCCGCGCTGCATGAGAAGCAGTCGGAGCCGCCGCCGACCAGATGCCGGAGCGCGTGGCAGCCAAACGTGTAGCTCGCCAGCAGCGTCGCGTTAAGGAGCAACACGACCGTGCCGACGCCAATCCCCAATTCCCCTTCGTGGAAAAACGCGAGGAAGGCATCGTAGTAGAGAATCACGATGTAGACGAGCGCTGGGTAGAGCGTATAGCGATGGAGGTTTTGAATGATCAACAGCCCCCGCTCGCCTTTGTAGTTTTTCCGAGGGAGCCCGGCAACGGCGCAGGCAGGCGGCGTCCATGTAAAAGCTCGGTAGTAGGCTTTCCGGTAGTAGTAGCACGTAAACCGAAACAGGCCGGGAAAGATCAGGATGAGCATCGCGGGTGAGGCCGGAAGGAACGACGGCCACCACGAAGGCCACGTACCAAACCACGCGTGTTCTACCGGCGCGGCACCCGCCGCCGAGAGATCCGTGAAGAGAACGGGGGAGTAAAACGGAGAGAGATACGGGCCTGCATAGTAGTGAGCCCCTTGCAATGCCGCCCACGTCGCATACACGACGAAGGCACTCAATCCCAACAAGACGCTTACAGGCGCTATCCACCACCGATCATCCCGGGCGTTCGCCGCCAATCCAATACGATGTCCTCCGGGGTGTATCAGGTCTGGCATTCGGGAAGGCGCGGTGGTGGGATGAGATGCTGGCCCATTATATCACTGAGCGGCCTCTCTTGAAAGGTGGGCGAAGTCGCATTTTTGGTTCACCGCGACATGCCCTGTTGGACCAATCGAAAGGCGGCCTATCCAACATTCGAGTACCTTTCTCCGCCAAAGAAAAACGACCTGTCGCCCCACCGTATGAGTACCAGGGAAACCACGTTGATGTCGGCGTTGCAATCGACGGTGGGCAAGAAGATTCTTACGGGGATCACCGGCCTGAGCCTCGTCCTGTTTGTGATCATGCACATGGCGGGAAACCTCTCGTACTTCGCCGGGCCGGGCGCCTATAACAAATACGCGGACAAGCTTCTCAACCTCGGGCCTCTGCTTATCGTCGTTGAGTTGGGGCTACTCGCCGTGTTTCTGTTGCACGCCTACCTGGGTATCAATATCTACCTGGGGAAACGGAGGGCGCGGAGGCAGGGCTACTCGACGTACCGCACGCAAGGCGGCGCGAGCAAACAATCGCTCAGCTCGCGGTCAATGATCATCACCGGCATCGTGCTGCTCATTTTCACCGTAATTCACCTAAAGACGTTCAAGTTTGGGCCGGGAATCGAGGATGGATATTTCGCCGACACGCACGGCGAGGCCATCCAGGAAGCAATTGATTTTGGCCCTGACCAAACGGCCGTCGTTGGCGATGAGGTTGTGATTCGCGATCTGAAGCGGTTGGTCACGGAGAAATTTCAGCACTGGTATTACGCCTTTGGATACATCGCGGTGATGATCCTTCTCGGTCTGCACCTGCGGCACGGCGTGTGGAGCGCGTTTCAGTCGCTGGGTGCTATGAACCCGAGGTTGACACCCGTGGTCTATGCGCTTGGCGGCGTTCTGGCGGTGCTTATCGCAGTCGGATTCCTCGTGTTGCCGCTATACATTTTCTTTGGCGCTTAGCGTATGGAATCCGTCGTTGCCGAGCCTCCCGTCCACCAACGTGATCTTGCATCTGAGCTTTACGCCAAGGTGCCGGCGGGGCGTCTACAAGACAAGTGGGATACGTACAAGAATAACGCGGTTCTCGTCAATCCCGCGAACAAGCGGAAGCACACCATCCTTGTTGTGGGGACGGGTCTGGCAGGAGCTTCTGCCGCGGCAACACTGGCTGGTCTGGGATATCACGTCAAGAGCTTTTGCATCCAGGACTCGGCGCGGCGTGCGCACAGCATCGCAGCCCAGGGCGGAATCAATGCGGCAAAGAATTACCCCAACGACGGCGATACCATCTGGCGGCTCTTCTACGACACGATCAAGGGAGGCGACTACCGCTCTCGCGAAGCCAACGTGTACCGGCTCGCGCAGATCTCAAACAACATCATCGACCAGGCCGTTGCGCAGGGAGTCCCGTTCGCGCGCGAGTACGGCGGCTTGCTGGACAATCGCTCGTTCGGCGGGGCGCAGGTATCGCGCACGTTTTATGCTCGCGGCCAAACCGGGCAGCAGCTTTTGTTGGGGGCGTACCAGGCGCTCAGCCATCAGATTGAGGAGGGCCGCGTCGAGATGCTGCCTCGCCGCGAGATGCTCGATCTGGTCACCATTGACGGTCGGGCTCGCGGGATTATCGCGCGAAACCTCGTTACGGGAGCTCTCGAAAGACACCTCGGTGACGCGGTGCTTTTGTGTACGGGCGGCTACGGCAACGCCTACTATCTCTCCACCAACGCCAAAAACTCAAACGTGACGGCTGCGTGGCGATGCTACAAGCGCGGCGCGTATTTCGCCAACCCGTGTTTCACCCAGATCCACCCCACCTGCATCCCGGTCTCCGGCGACTACCAGTCCAAGCTGACGCTGATGAGCGAAAGCTTGCGAAACGATGGCAGGGTTTGGGTTCCAAAGGATGGGGCCGACACACGACCTCCCAGTCAGATTCCGGAGGAGGAGCGGGATTACTATCTGGAGCGCCGCTACCCCAGCTTCGGCAATCTGGTCCCGCGTGATGTGGCCTCCCGTGCCGCCAAGGTCGTCACCGACGAAGGTCGCGGTGTGGGGCCCACGGACCTGGCTGTTTACCTTGATTTCCGCGATGCCATCCAAAGACTTGGTCGAGATGCTATCGAGGACCGCTACGGCAACCTGTTCGAGATGTACGAACGGATCACGGGTGACACGCCGTACGAAGTGCCGATGCGCATTTTCCCCGCGGTGCACTACACGATGGGCGGCCTCTGGGTGGATTACGAATTGATGTCAACCGTCCCCGGCCTGTTCGTGCTCGGCGAAGCCAACTTCTCCGACCACGGCGCCAACCGGCTTGGTGCCAGCGCGCTCATGCAGGGCCTCGCGGACGGCTACTTCGTCATCCCGTACACGCTCGGAGGGTATATAGCGGGCGCGGAACCTAGCGAACTGACCACCGGGCACAGCGCGTTCGTGGATGCTGAGCAAGCGGCAAACGAGCGGCTGCAGCGTCTGCTCAACATTAAGGGTGATCGGACGGTATCCGAATTCCATCGCGAGCTTGGGCACATCATGTGGGATTTCGTGGGCATGTCGCGCAACCACGCCGGTCTCCTCCAGGCAGCGGATGCAATCAGTAATCTGCGGGATGAATACTGGCAAAACGTTAACGTTGCCGGCAGCAACGACAACCTGAATAAGAACCTTGAATTTGCAGGCCGAGTGGGCGATTTCCTGGAATTGGGAGAGCTGATGGCGCGGGACGCATTGCACCGGGAAGAATCCTCCGGTGGGCATTTCCGGGAAGAATACCAGACCCCAGAAGGAGAGGCGCAGCGCGACGATGAGGACTTCTCGTACGTGGCTGCCTGGGAGCATTCCGGCGATCACGCAAAACCACGGTTGCACCGCGAGGATCTGGAGTTTGAGTATGTCCGACCATCAACGCGATCGTATAAATGAAGGGGCGAATGACGATCCACCTCGAAATCTGGCGACAGTCCGGGCCTGACGCGGCCGGCCGGATGACGGACTACACTGTTGCGGATGCCAACGAGCATATGTCGTTTCTCGAACTGTTGGACGTGCTGAACGAGCAGTTGATAAAGAAGGGCGAAGAACCCGTTGAGTTCGACAACGACTGCCGGGAAGGGATTTGTGGATCCTGCGGCTTGATGGTTGGAGGCGTGGCGCACGGACCGCAACCACGCACAGCCGTCTGCCAGCTTCACATGCGTCACTTCAACGATGGAGACACCATCGTCGTTGAGCCGTGGAGAGCGACAGCGTTCCCGATCATCAAAGACCTGGTGGTCGACCGTAGCGCCTTCGACCGCATCATTGCGGCTGGCGGCTACGTGTCGGTGAACACGGGCGGCGCGCCGGATGCCAACGCGCTGCCAATAACCAAAGACGACGCCGACCTGGCTATGGACTATGCCTCGTGCATTGGCTGTGGCGCATGCGTCGCGGCCTGCCCGAATTCGTCGGCGTCTCTGTTTACGGCGTCGAAGATTGCCCACCTTGCCATGCTTCCGCAGGGCAAGCCCGAGCGCCACCGCCGCGTCGTAAATATGGTTGACCAGATGGAAGCGGAAGGCTTCGGCGACTGTTCCAACCACGCCGAATGCGAGGCGGTGTGCCCGAAAGGAATCTCCGTCTCCGCCATTGCGACCATGCGGCGAGAGTATATGAAGGCGGTACTGTCGGGCTAATATGGAAGGGTTGGCGACGCTTTGTGGATGCGCCGGGAGACCAAGTTTCCGAACCAGGATAATCGTTCTGGGGCGGGGGTTCACGTGGCGCTATTCTATTGTTCTGTCTTATACTGTAACCCACTATGGATTGGGTCGATGCATACCGGCCTCTTTCCGCCATCCCTTTCTCCAAACCAATACGGCCATGACTGCTTTCTACGCCAAAGTCTGCGCGGTGATGTTATGCGGGCTTGTTAGCCTGACTCTCGTTAGCGCACCTGTCGCAGCACAAGATGACGACCCGGGACTCCGAACCACATCCAGTTGGGCTGGTGGTGGCGCGGGAATCATAGAGATTGCTCACCCCTCGGGTGACCCATGCGCGGCACCCTCTACGCCGGGCTGTCTTGAGTACGGAGGCAATACCGTGTGGCACGATCCAAGCGTAAGCGCTGACTACTACGTTTCGGCGGGTGGTGGTACGGGCGGCCTCGACCGGCTGAGCCGCTTCATCGAAGCCGTAGGGACGGATCAGTTTGAAATGCGCTTTACCGCCAGTGGCGGGTTCGGCATCTACGGATTTGCGGGCTTCGAGATAATCTCCGTGCCCTTCGAGCTCTGGAACATTGGTGAGCCTTCGGATAGCGGCGATGATGTTCGGATGATTCCCTTCATCAACGCCAACGGCGTCGCTGTCGCCGACTGGGCGGACATGTTCACAGGAGTGGATGCGTGGCCCGTGAGCGGGGGAACGCCCATCTCGGATTGGGTCTACTGGATGATGCCCGACCGGGCTGACGGCTACGATATGTTCGAGGCCGCTGCAGTGGGATTTGGTGGAGCCGGGTCGATCTACGACCCACTTACCGATGGTGACGCGCAGATAGACCCTGATCCCTTCGTTGGCGGTGATTGCGCCACCCAAGGTGTTTTTGTCAATTACTGTTACCGGAATCAGCCCTTTGTCAACAACGGTGGGCCCTCCAGCTTCATTTATCCAGTTGGCCGCATGGTATTTGGCGACCTGGCCGCTGACGGAACCACACCGGAAACAGGCACGGTCCTCCGGTTGATTGCGGAAGGCGGTGGATTTCCGAATTTTGCGGGCAACGGCGCAGGTATCGTTGAGAGCGTCCATCCCTCAGGCGATCCGTGCGCAGTGGCTGCGTCGGGATGCGCTGAGTATGGCGGCAACACGGTCTGGCACGACCCTAACTCGACGGCCGAATACTACGTGGGCGGCGGTGGCGGCGACGGCTCCCTGGATCGTATCAGGCGATTCGTTGAAACAGCGATACACGACGCCTTCGAAATGAGGTTCACTGCGACCGGTGGCTTCGGCGTGTACGCGTTCGCCGGGTTCACAATCGCCACGGTGCCCTTTGAGTTGTGGAACATCGGCGACCCGGACGACGGGGGTGCCGATGATGTGCGAATGATTCCATTCCTCAACGCCAACGCAGCCGAGCTCGCGGATTGGGCGGACATGTTCACGGGGGTGGATGCCTGGCCAGTCAGCGGGGGGACACCAATCACGGATTGGGTCTACTGGATGATGCCGGACCGTGCAGACGGGTATGACATGTTCGAGACGGCGGCGATTGGTTTTGGTGGCGCAGGTGCGATCTATGATCCTCTGACCGATGGTGATGTCCAGATTGATCCGGACCCGTCGGGCACGAGCACGAATGGGGTCGATTGTAATACCCAGGGCCTCTATGCCGATTACTGTTATCGCAACACGCTGCCAACTGGAATTTATCCGGGCGGGACGTTCGGCTCTCAGTTCGTTTATCCGATCGGCCGGATGGTCATCGCCGATCTCGGTGGTGGTGGCACTACACCGCCGGACGACACGGTTATCCGGCTCTTCACGGACAAGTCGGCTCCTCCTCCGCCAACAGCAAACGAGGATGGCCCAGAGACTCCGGAGAGCTACGTATTGCACGCGGCCTATCCAAACCCATTCAACCCGCAGGCAGTCGTCCCGTTTGACGTTCCAGAGGTGGCTACGATTCGTCTAGCCGTCTTCGACATGCTTGGCCGTGAGGTCGCCGAACTCGCAAACGGGCAGTTTGCGGCGGGTAGGCATGAAGTCGTGTTCAATGGCAACGGACTTGCAAGCGGCGTCTACCTCATCCGAATGGAGGCGGCAGGAAGCGTGCAGTCTTCGATGAAGGTGTTGCTGCTCCGCTAGACGCGTGGAGCCAATCGATAAAAACACCCCGGTCGTTCGCACGGCCGGGGTGTTTCGCATTTTAGAACAGCCGGACGGACTCGATATTCGGATCCCTGTCTAAAGATGATTGTTTTGAACAAGTAGGAACCTCCGCACGATCATCCGTCCCCCGCCTATTCTATCTCAGCCCCCCATCACCCGGGCCGTTGCGATAAACTTCGCTACATACGTGCGGGTCTCTGCGGGGAGAAGCGGTGACACTTCCCAGTACGTCGGTGTTCGCCCAAGGCGGTTGCGGACTCTGTTGACAGCATTCAGGACGCGACCGTCGCCGCCGTTATACGCGGCCGCCGCAAGCTGCCAGTCGCCGTTGAACATGCGACCGAGCCGCTCCAGATGACGCGCAGCAGCGATTGTCGATCTCGACGGGCTTCGAAGATCTTCTTCGGATAGGCCGTACATCGCACCCGTCGCGGGCATGAATTGCCACAGGCCCGTTGCGCCATCCTCGCTCACGGCGTTGGGGTCCAGGCTGCTCTCGACAACGGCGACGTACTTCATTTCGTCCGGCACGCCAAGTCTTAAAAGCGCACGTTCGATCATGGGGAAGTAGGCTCGGCTGACGTTCCGCATACCCCGTAGCCCACCATACTGGCGCATCATGCGTTGCTGCTGCGTGGAAACGGCGTGTTCTTCCGATGTCGGAACCGTAAGCACCGCATGCGCTAACGGCACCTCTGCGACCTCCGGCTCAGGTTCGGAAAATGGTTTTCGCAGATCGATACCGACCAGCAGTGCTGGGTCGAGAGACGCAAGGAAAGCCAGGGGGACGACGCGTAGCGACGTTAGCTCACTTCGAGAAAGCTCGATAGGAGCCACAACGCCGTGATACGATTCATGGAGCCGGTGAACTTCCGCGTACATCTCGCGGAAGTTTGCATTTCCCAACATCCCCTCCCTGGCCGCAAGGACCTGCGCGTCCTCGAAAGCGGCAGCGACCCATTGTGGGACGTTTTCGTCCTCGGGTTGAGCTCCGATTTGCGTCAGCGCGCTGTGAAGCCGTACAAGACGGCTAGCCCACGAAAGCTCGGCGGTCGTGTCCGGGAATGCCACACGGTCAACGTGCGGAACGTGCGGCGGGGTTGAAGCGCTCACGTTCATGCCAATTACCCCCGCGACAAGGGCGGACAGAACCAGAGGAAGAACTCTACTCAATATGAACCGATGCATGAGAAACAGTGGGCATAGCAGAATGCGGGGCGCAAGCATACGACACAGGACCAATACCACTCAACAACTGTCGTGATATCGACGTATTGCGCGGCGCGCCTTGGAAGGCCCTTGCGCCTACTGCTACTTTACGCCTGTCAAAACCCGACGAAGCGTAATGGAGGCCGTACTCAAAATCCTCTTTGTTGACGACGAGCCGGACCTCGCTCCGCTCATCCGCCAGAAATTTCGGCGGCATGTTCGGGATGGTCTCTTCGAGCTTGAATTCGCGGCGGATGGCGTCGATGCGCTCGAAAAGCTGGAGCTGAATCCGGGGATAGAGATTGTCGTCACGGATATCAACATGCCCAGGATGGACGGACTCACGCTCCTCGGGCGCCTTAGAGAGCGCGAGTTTCAGCACAAGGCTATTGTCGTGACGGCGTACGGTGACATGGAGAACATCCGCACGGCCATGAACAAAGGTGCATTCGACTTTCTTACCAAGCCAATCGATCTCTCGGATCTGGAGGTGACGCTGAACAACGCGCGCGAAGTGGTTGGCCGTGAGCGAGAGGCCGTGTTTGTCCGCCAGGCAATCGGGCGCTACCTCTCGGATGAAGTGGCCCAAGCCGTTCTCGCCGATACCGATTCGCTGGCCCTCGGCGGCGAGCGGCGTGAGGTAAGCGTGTTGATGAGCGACCTCAGTGGTTTTACGGCACTCTCGGAGAGGCTGGAACCCGAGCGCGTCGTGGAACTCCTCAACGCCTATCTGGGACGCATGACGGACGTCATTGACGAGTATGGGGGGACGATCGACGAATTTATCGGCGACGCGATCCTCGTAATCTTTGGCGCGCCGATCCAGCGAGCCGACCATGCCGAGCGAGCCGTTGCCTGCGCCGTTGCCATGCAGTGTGCCATGACGGACGTAAACGAAGAGATGCTCCGCCGTGGGCTTGGCGCACTTGAAATGGGCGTGGCGGTGAATACCGGAGAAGTCGTTGTGGGAAACATTGGCTCAGAGAAGAGAGCGAAGTATGGGGTCGTCGGCAGCCCGGTCAACCTCACGAGCCGCATCCAGGCCCTGGCCGCGTCCGGCGAGGTGGTGATCTCCACGACCACGCGAGAAAAAGTAGGCGACAGTGTTCGGATAGGCTCGTCGCAAGAGGTGGCCATGAAGGGCTTCGTCGAACGCATCCTCGTGCACTTCGTAACCGGCGTTGGCGGCGACTACAATCTGGAGCTTCCGCAAACGACGTCGGACCCACTCACGGCGCTCACCGTGCCGCTCTCGTGCACCTATATGGTTCTCGACGGTAAGGAGATCGCCGACGACAGTCTCAAGGCGGAGATCGTCCGCTTATCGCCGACACAGGCGGTTGTGCTCACGGCCCGGCCCGTTGCTGAGCGGACCGACATCAAACTTTCCATTCCTATGATCTCGGACGGCGAGTTCGAGGACGTATACGCGAAAGTTGTGTCTGCCGAAACAACCAGCGTGGGTGGCCCCATGCTCACAATTCGTATAACGTCCGCTTCCGACGAGGCGTCCGAGGAATTGGACCGCCTTCGTCTGGCGGGTGCGGCAAAAGCCACCGCCTGACCCGAGTTCGATGCGCCTCGGCCTCCCTCCGCTGCTCGCTCGCATGGCTGCCTTTCTTGCGATTGGGCTCGCTCTGGTTCGGGCTGAAAGCGGATCTGCACAGACCATTTCCTTCCAACATCTCTTTGTAGAGGATGGGCTGTCGGAGGAGAAAATCAATGCCCTGCTGCAGGATGAACGCGGGTTCATCTGGATTGGTACCCTGGATGGCCTCGACCGTTTTGATGGGTACGCGGTGACCGAATTCCGCAATGCCGATGACGACAGCACGACGATCTCGGCCAACGGGGTGCTCGCGTTGCTCGAAGATGCCGACGGATACATTTGGGTCGGAACATCCGATGGTGGTCTCAATCGGTTCGACCCAGCCACGGAGACGTTTTCGCGCTTCCGCCACCATCCTGACATCCCCGGCAGCCTCCCCAACGACGACATCAACGCCCTCGCTCAACAGCAAGACGGAACGATGTGGATCGGCACCGACGCGGGATTGGCTCGCCTCGACGATGACACCGGCCTTTTCACCACGTACAAACACGCCGCGGGGAATAGTGCCTCACTAACCCACGATGTTGTGCTCTCTCTTTACGCTGACGAGGAGGGAACGCTCTGGGTAGGCACAAATGGCGGCGGCCTCAATCGGTTCGACCACGAGTCCGGGAGCTTTACGTCGCTTCAGGTTGCCGATAATTCGCCCGGCAACATTATCTCTGTCATCACTTCCAGAGAACGCGGCGGCTTGTGGATCGGCACCTACGGTGGCGGTGTTCGAAGCCTTGACCCAACCCTGGACTCGTTTCAGCCTGTCGAATTGGAAGGAGGCATCGGGGCAACGATCATCACATCTTTGTTCGAAGATCCGGATGGCAGCCTCTGGATCGGCACGGCGGGTGGGGGGCTCCACAAACTGGACGCGGACAACTACCAGGTCAGCTACCAGCCGGATGAGAACCGCGAGGACGCGCTGAGCCACAACTTCGTACGAACGATCATGGGGGATAGACAGGGCATCCTTTGGGTTGGCACGTATGGTGGCCTCAACTGGTTCGATCAGGCTCGAAGTTCGTTCAAGGTTTACACCCATGACAGCGAACAGGATCACAGCCTTAGCAGCAACACCGTGCTCTCTGTCATTCAAACAGCCGACAGCACACTGTGGGTAGGCACCGATGATGGGCTCAGTCGGCTTGGCAATAACGATGGGGTGTTCGAGCGATTTCTACCAACCGGGGCACTAAATGGAGGGCAGGAGTTCATCACGGCACTGTGCGAGAGCGAGTCCGGGCAGCTGTGGGTGGGTACGCGCGCCGGCCTTCTGGAATTCAACCGGAGCGCACGCTCGTTCCGGCACATTGTGCTCGATGGTGAGGTCGTATCCGCCATCCTTGAGGACAGCACCGGGCAGCTCTGGGTTGGTAGTCTTGGCAACGGACTGATCCTTCATGATCCGCAGACGGGCTCCAATGAAAAGATTCTCCGCGATTCCGCCCGCCCGGCGAGCCTTAGCCACGAGACGATTGAAGCAATCGAAGAGATGCCCGACGGATCCCTTTGGTTCGGCACGCGCGGTGGCCTGGACCGGTTGCGAGATAGAGCACGAGGCGGCTCCTTCGATCACTTTCGGCATGATCCCGCCAACGCCGCCAGTCTGTCTGACAACTCCGTGCTGGCCTTGCACGCCCAAAGCAACGGGCGGTTGTGGATCGGGACCGAGGGGGGGGGCCTAAACCTGTTCTCGCCCGAGAACCCTGAAAATGGCTTTACCGTCTATTCGGAGACAAACAGTGACTTGCCCAGCAATGTGGTGCGGGCGATTGTCGAAGACGCCTCGGGCTTTCTGTGGCTCAGCACGAGCCGCGGCCTCGCACGCTTCGACCCCGTCACCGAAACTTTCCGTGTCTTTGACAGCGAACGTACTCCTGGACTCAGGTCGCTCACAGACGCGTCGTTCGGTTCGCCAAGTGGTGCCTTGTTTTTCGGAGGAGCTGATGGACTCATCTCATTCGATCCGTCACAAATTGCAACGTCGAACCCCTACCCGCCGCAGGTATCACTCACCGGCGTCCAGATCTTGGGACTAGAGGTGGTCCCAGGCGAAAACGCTGCGTTGCGGGAAGCAGCGCCAACCACCGATGTCGTCTACCTCGACCACGACCATACCGTCGTCACCTTCGAGTTCGCGGCGCTTCACTTTACCGAGTCCGGCCGCAACCGGTACGCCGTCATGCTCGAGGGGCTGGAGGACGAGTGGCGAGATCTGGGCCTGGAGCGCCGGGCGGTGTACACCGGCCTCGACCCCGGACGATATACGCTTCGGGTCAAGGCAGCGAGCGCGGACGGGATCTGGACCGAAGAACCGCTTGCCATCAGCGTCCATGTCGCGCCACCGTGGTGGCGCACCGTTTGGGCCTACGCGTTCTACGCGTTGATTTTCGGTGGGCTTGTGTTTGTCGCGGACAGGTTTCAGCGCCGTCGGCTTCTTCGCGAAGAAAGCGCCAAGGCTGAGCGCCGCGAGGCAGAATTGCGGGCGGAAATGGCGGAAGCCGAGGCCAAGGTCCTTAAAATCGAAAACGAGCGAAAGGCTGCCGAGCTTGAACAGGCCCACGCGTTGGAGAAAGCCTATTCAGCGTTGGAAGAAAGCCATCGACACCTCACCACAACGCAAGGCCAGCTGATCCAGGCAGAAAAACTCGCGTCGCTGGGGCAGTTGACGGCTGGTATTGCGCACGAGATCAAGAACCCTCTCAACTTTGTCAACAACTTCGCCGAACTGAGCGTGGACCTCGCCGACGAACTGACCGAGGAATTGATGGCAGATCCAGAGCGGACAGTCGCCGAGGCATTGCCCGAGCTGAACGAACTCATCGGAGATCTTAAGGAAAACGCTCGTCGCATTCACCATCACGGGCAACGCGCCGACAAAATCGTGCATGCGATGCTTCAACACTCGCGCGGCGGTGCCGCCGAGCGGTCGGCGGTGGACATCAACGACTTTGTCGAGGAATATGCTAACCTCGCCTTCCACGGCCAGCGTGCTCGCGATATCGATTTTAACGTCGACATGGCGTACGATTTCGATCCTGAAGCGGGCGAGGTTGAACTGATTCCGCAAGAGATTGGGCGTGTACTCATCAACCTGATGGGCAACGCATTCTACGCCGTCCACGAAGCATCGAAGTCGCGAGGAGATGGATTCAAACCGACGGTTTCCGTCTCGACGAAACGGAGCGTAAACGCCGTCGAAATCCGCGTTGCCGACAACGGAGTGGGTATTCCCGACAACGTCCGCCAGAAGATCTTCGAGCCTTTCTTTACGACAAAGCCTTCGGGACAGGGAACGGGCCTTGGGCTCTCGCTCTCCTACGAAATCATAACACTAGGCCACAGTGGCACCATGCGGGTAGAAAGCCAGGAGGGCCTGGGTGCCGAGTTCGTTATCGGCCTTCCCGTTTGAGGTTGCGGGACGCTTGCTGCCGATGCCCCGGCATGAGGCATCGGTGTGCACCCCAAGTTTCTTTTGGGGGTGCCCGAGCCTACTGATGCCCTTCGACGGAACCATCTGTAATCGTGAACTGCGGGATTGTCCGTGCCGTCACTTGCAGACTGGTTACCTCGGGGAAAGACAATTCTGTGACTGGGCGGGCTTGGACGTAGTCGGCACAAATGGCCCCATCCGCTCCCGGGACGTCTGTGAGCAACTCCGCACCGCATCCTCCGGGCAAAGTCCGTGGGGCATCGCCATTGTTGTCGGTCGCGACGATAAGCTCTCCGCCAACGCAGATTACATGGACCGAGGTACGTCTCCCAGCCCCGGTTCCGGCCGTCGTAAGACGTGCCGAAAAATTGCCTGCTCCATTCGCAGGGACGGTCGCCGAATGCTGAAGCCGACCCTCCAAAAAATACTCAAGGATCAAGGCCGACACGTTCAGTTCAGGCGCGAAGTCGAACTGGATGCTTTCCTCGCCTCCATCCACCGCTTCGTTCCATACGGTAGCCATACCGGTACTGCCCGAGCCCGTCTCACCAAACACCTCCATCCCCCACCGGCCTCCAGAAGGGAGGTCGATGGGCAGGGTCTGGATGTCTGCCATTCCAATGGCGCTTGTCGGAGCTACGCGCACTCCGTCGTTTCCCGAAGAGCCAATATTGCTAACAACGAGGCCATCGCTCGTCAACTCCAGGTCGGCCTGGCCAACTGCGGCGTAGGTCACGCCATTAAACGCTATGTCCGTTGGCGGAAGGACCGTCGAGTCCGAGTCGCAGGACGAAAGACCAATGCCAAGGCCGACAACGACCAGGGTGAGGAGCGGGAATCGGAATGAGATCATTTTGACAACCGGACGAGATGGAATGGACTCGTAGGGTACCGAAAGCCACCCCACCGGTCAAGATGAATGGCCTTTCAACTCCGAAGTTTGCCCAGCGACCCGCCTTCATGCGCAAGCGGACGCTGAACCGTACCTTCATTTGGTCCCGCCCGTCGGGGATTCTGTCCGTGTGAATACCAACTATTGCCATGCACAGCCTTTGGAGAAACGTGTTGGGTGGGACGGTGGAGGGGGAGGAGAGTGTCCTTCGCAGCATTCCCCTGTTCGACAATCTGAGTCGCCGCGACATTGCGACGCTTCAGCGGCTTTTGCATCGGCGTGAATACGTTGCTGGCGAGTCTGTTTTCGTCGAGGGTGAGCCGGGGCTGGGCATGTACATCATTGCCAAAGGCGTCGTCTCGATTCAGAGCGAGCCTTCGGGCCGGGAGCTGGTTGAACTCAGCGACGGCGATTTCTTCGGCGAGATCGCGTTGCTCAACGAAGTCATTCGATCGGCAACGGCGCGCGCCAAATCGGATTGCCTGCTTCTCAGTCTTTTCCAACCTGACCTGCTCGGCCTGCTCGACCGAAATCCGCGCCTCGGAGTCAAGATATTGTTGTCGCTCTCGCGCCTCGTTGGCATCCGGCTCGTGGAAGTAAGCGACGAGCTGGAAACGATGCGCAAGGATCACGAACGTCTCACTGCCAAGGCTCCCAACTCAGGCCGGGAGAACCTCACCGCGCCTGATCGCACCAGCTCCGATGACGACGCGGATCCCCTGGCTTAAGGCCGCTCTCTGGCTGTTCGTGATCGTCACCTTCGGTTTGTTGGTGATCCATGCTGGCGATCTGCTGATTTTGGTCCTCGTGGCGGCCATTTTCGGCTACCTCCTTTTTCCGCTGGTCAACCATCTCGAACGGCGCGGAATGGGCCGAACCGCGTCCGCCAGCGTGGTCTTCTTCGGCCTCTCCCTTATCCTCGGGTTGTTGGGCTGGATAATGATTCCGCTCGTGGCCGCACAAGCAGTCGAGTGGCATGAGGGATGGGGGGATGGCCGGTTGTACACGATGCTTGATCGGATTGAGGCGGACGTGGCCGCGCGTCTTCCCTTTATCGAGCCGGGCTCCCTGGGGCTCTCGGACTCTGCGCGGCAAAGCCTCGCAGCCCAGCAGAGCCACCTGCTCGGCTACGCGACAGACGCGCTGTCTATCGTGGGTAACCTCGTGGTTATTCCCTTCGTGCTGTTCTTCCTTCTTCGAGACGGCGCGCGGATTCAAAAGAAACTGGTCGCTCTGGTACCAAACCGCTACTTCGAGTTCTCGATGGGCGTTCTATACAAGATCGATGATCATCTGGGCGGATATCTCCGCGGCCAATCGCTCGTGGCCGTTCTGGTCGGTTTGGCTACAGTCCTTGGGCTAGGGCTCGTCGGCGTCGACTACTTTGTTGTGCTCGGATTCTTTACTGGCATTGCCAATTTCATCCCGTACGTCGGGTTCATCATTTCCGCCGGTCTAACGCTCGCGGTTTCCGTTTTCGCCACTGGCGGTGTTGGCCAGCTACTCGGCATTGTCGTTGTTTACGCTATCGTACAGACGCTGGAAAATGTGGTGCTCCAGCCCTTGATTACCGCGCGGAACGTGTCGCTGCATCCTGTTTCTGTCTTACTCGCCATCCTCATCGGCGGCCGTCTCGGCGGCATTTTGGGAATGGCTCTCGCTGTTCCGGCAGTGGCCGTCCTGAAAGTGATCATCGTCGAGACGGTTATCACGCTTCGCCGCTTCCGCCTCTAATCAAGCCCATGACGGACGTTTCATCGAGCGCAATTGCGGAGCGAGAGAGGATGTACGTCCGCTTTTGGGGCGTCCGCGGTTCTATCCCAACGCCAGGCGCCTCGCACATCGGAACGGGAGGCAATACCGCATGTGTAGAGGTCAGTCTGGACGATGGTACGGGGTGCATATTCGATCTCGGTACGGGGGCGCGCGAGTTGGGGATGAAACTCTTAGAAGAATCGAATGGCGAACCGCTGGACTTGCATGTGTTCCTGTCGCACTTTCACTGGGACCATATCCAGGCGATCCCGTTCTTTGCACCGCTTTTCGGCCTAGGCAACACGGTCACTTTCTATAGTTCAGATGCCGATGGTGAGCCACTGGATCTGCTCAGACTCCAGATGCGTGTGCCCTTTTTCCCCCTCGCCTTCGATGACCTCGTTGCCGAAACGCACCAAGTCATCGTGGAAGCCGGGAAGCCGATTCGGCTCGGCAAACTCTCGGTCACGCCCTTCCCCGTTCACCATACCCAGTTCGTTTTCGGATACAAGGCCGAGGCTGGTGGAGCCACCGTCGTCTATTGCACGGACTACGAGCACGGAAATTCGCGGCTCGACGCGCTCCTTGCCGGGGTGGCTGAGGACGCCGACCTGCTAATCTGTGATGGGCAGTACACGCCGCAGGAATACGCGCTGTGCGCCGGATGGGGGCACACGACGTGGGAAAAAGCCGCGCGGCTAGCTGCCGCAGCGCGCGTAAAGCGCCTGGCGTTGTTTCACCACGACCCCGGCCACGACGACGCCCAGCTAGCCGAGATACTTCGTTCCGCGCGAGCCATTTTCCCCAACACCGTACTCGCCACGGAAGGCGAAACCGTAGCCTGCTAACAGGCTGTGGATTTATTCATCCGTTGGCGAGGCGAGCGGATGTTGGTCGTGATCAAGAAGGCGCGAGATCGCAGTCGTATTGGTGATCCGGCAAGATTCTCGCAACGCTGAGATTGAACAGGAGCCGCCGCCGCAGATAGGAGGAATATATCAGCAGCCTGCCAAAGGAAGGGCATCCAAAAAAAGGGGCCATGGCATCGTGCCACGGCCCCTTCTCATTGTTGTGTGCGACTAGCCAACGCTTCTTCGAGTCTCAATTCTGAGCCGCTGGCCTGGGCGGATCGTGGAGTTCCGAAGATTATTCCAGTCCATGATCTGCCGAACGGTCACGCCGTAGCGCTGCGCAATCATCGTCAGGTTCTCGCCTCTACGCACGCTGTGCCGAACCGTGCTGGGCCCTGCATTTGTCGTGGTTGCCGAGCTTCGGGCGCGCGAGGCATCCGCATTTATCCTCAGACGCTGCCCAACCTGAATGTTGGTACTTCGCAGGTTGTTTTCGTTGACGATCTGGTTGATCGTCACGCCGTACCTGGCGGCGAGGGCCGTTAGTGTTTCGCCACGCTGTACGCGATGACTCGTGGTTCGCGGAGGGCTTGGTTCCGAAGCAGCAGCGGACGGAGGCGTGTTGGTACGCGCAACGTCGGCGACTGTGCGAACGGGTGGCCCTTCGATTTCAGCAGGCGAAGACGAGCGCGCGCGTCCGGTCGGGTTTGGCGCGCGTGCCGCCGACAGGTCGGCCGTCGGGTTGCGCGCGGCCAACAAGGTGTTTGGCTCGGTCGGTGCTAGCGGCCGGAATGATCGCGAACCATAGTTCACGGTGCGAGCGGCATAGCTCCCATTATTGGCGGCAGACGCCGGAGCAAAACGAGCGAGGTCATCCGCGTGCGCGTTCTGATATCCTGACGGAATCCGCAGCATCCACGGATCGCGCTGCGTGGGAACGCGGCTTTGCCGAATTGAAGGATTCAAGGCGCGGAGAGCCTCCACGTCGATATCCAACATTTGCGCAATGGCGCTTAGCGCCGTTCCACTTTCAACCGGAATCTCATCGTAGACATAGCGTGAGCCCGGCTCGCCGGTCGGCAGGCCATACGCCGTTGGGTTCGAGAGCACGAGCGATGTAGCAATGAACATCGGCACATAGTTCCGAGTCTCGCGCGGGATGTTGTCGTAAATGTCCCAGAATGTGGCTGGTCGGCCCGTGCGCTCTTGAACGCGGCTTACCGCGCGAGCGATGACGGCCGGGTTGCAATTGTACCCGGCCAGGGCAAGGTGCCAGTCGCCGAATCTCGCGTATAGGTCGCGCAGGTGCGTTGCCGCGGCGCGCGTGGCCTTCTCTGGGTCGAGCCTATCGTCCACATCGCTTGTAACGCGCAGGCCGTAGGCCCGGCCCGTAGCCGATATGAACTGCCACATTCCGGCGGCCCCGGCGTGGCTGCGTGCCCGTGGATTCAGCGCGCTTTCTACCATCGCGAGGTACTTCAACTCATCAGGGACGCCCTCTTCCGCCAGAATCCGTTCCACCATTGGAAAGTAGGTGTCGGCGCGGGTTTGCAAGCGCGAGACGTGGCTTTGAGAACGCTTGAGATAGTTCACGCTGTTCTCGACCAGCCGGTTCATGTCCATCGGCATGACAGCCGTATAGATGCCTCCGGGGAGATTTGGAATGCTCACCTGCTCGAGCAGCGGGCCCTCGACAGCGTGCATTTCGGCAAACGCGCGCTCAAGAAACGGAAAGATTTCCCCGCGATCCAGAACCGATTCGTCGTAGTACTGCTCATGCTCCGTCAGGATCGAGCTGTAAACCTCGCGGAAACGAGGAGTCTGAATCAGACCGGGTTGTTGAGACAACAGCTGGACGTCTCGCACGAGGTCGTCCAGAATGGATTCGTAAGCCGAAAGGTTGCCGGAGGCCTCGGCTTCGAGAAGCTCGGCCTGGCGTGAATACAAACGGGCTATGCGGCGGGCCAGCTGTTCGTTGGTCGGCGAGTCGGCTGCGACAGCGTCGAGGACGGGAGCATCTGCCTGCGAGGGCAGTGTTGCCGCAGGGCGGCTCTCGAGTGCGGCGTCTGTCGAGGCGGATTGGGCCAGAACGGGGACAACAACGAACACGAAGGCCAGCGCCGAAAGAAGGGCGCGTGGCATCGTAGGAAGCGGTGGGTTTAGTGGGAAAAAAGGACGGGGGCCTAAACTATTGCTTGAGGCCAGCCTGTCCAAGTCGGAAACAAAGTTTTTGTGAAGGGCCTCCCGAGCTACCAAATCCTTCTCCGGATCGCAGTCTATCCCCCGTTCAACCACTCAGAGTGGAATATTCCCGTGCCGTTTCCGGGGGTTCGTCGCCACCTTGTTTCGCAGCATCTCAAGTCCGCGGATCAGGGCGCGGCGTGTTTCTGAAGGTTTGATCACGTCGTCGATGTAGCCGCGCTCGGCGGCAACGTACGGGTTAGCGAATTTCTCTCGGTACTCTTCGATGAAGCGCTCCTCGGTTGCAACGGGGTCTTCGGCCTCGGCGATCTGGCGTTTGTAGATGATTTCAACGGCACCTTTTGGGCCCATCACGGCGATTTCGGCGGTCGGCCAAGCCAGGTTCAGATCGCCGCGGATGTGCTTGGAGTTCATCACGTCGTACGCGCCACCGTAAGCCTTTCGGGTGATGACGGTCATTTTCGGGACGGTGGCCTCGCAAAAGGCATAGAGAAGTTTGGCACCGTGGCGGATAATTCCACGCCACTCCTGTTCGGTGCCCGGCAGGAAGCCAGGGACGTCCTCAAAAACAACAATCGGGATGTTGAAGGCGTCGCAGAAACGCACGAACCGAGCGCCCTTCACGCTGGCGTCGATGTCCAGCACGCCGGCCAGGACAGCCGGCTGATTGGCGACAATACCCACACTCTTTCCTCCGAGCCGCGCGAACCCAACCACAATGTTCGCCGCAAAATCGGGGTGGATTTCAAAGAATCCGCCGCCATCGACTATCCGCTTGATCACGTCGTGGATGTCGTAGGGCTTGTTCGGGTTTTCGGGGATAATGGAATCCAGTTCGGCGTCGGAACGGTCAGCGGGGTCGCCCGAGAGAACGAGAGGAGCAGGGTCTTCGCAGTTGGAGGGCAGGTAGCTCAGAAGCTGCCGGATTTTGAGAAGGCAATCAGCCTCGTTGGCTGTAGCCAAGTGCGCCACACCAGATTTGGATGCATGGGTATCCGCCCCTCCCAACTCCTCCTGCGTCACTACCTCGTTGGTTACGGTCTTCACCACGTTCGGGCCGGTCACGAACATGTAGCTCGTGTTCTTGACCATGAACACGAAATCGGTGATGGCCGGCGAATACACTGCCCCGCCTGCGCATGGCCCCATAATCGCCGAAATCTGCGGTACTACGCCGCTGGCGAGCGTGTTCTGGAGAAAAATGTCGGCGTAACCGCCAAGGCTGGCAACGCCTTCCTGAATGCGGGCACCACCCGAGTCGTTCAGGCCAATGATGGGCGCGCCGTTCTCCAGCGCCAGCTTCATCACCTTGACGATCTTGTCGGCGTGGGCTAGCCCCAGCGATCCACCGAACACGGTGAAATCCTGAGAGAAGACGTAGACGAGCCTGCCGTCAATCTTTCCAAACCCCGTAACAACACCATCGCCGTAGGGGCGGTCGTCCTCGAGTCCAAAGCCCGTCACCTGATGGCGCACGAAGGCGCCGAGTTCCTGAAACGAGCCTTTGTCGAGGAGCACATCGAGGCGCTCCCGAGCCGTGAGCTTGCCCTTGGCGTGTTGCTTGGCGATGCGGTCCTCACCGCCGCCGAGCCGGGCTTCCCCGCGATGGTGTTCGAGATCTGCCAGGAGGTCGTGTGCGGCGGCAGGTGGCTTGGTCTCGGGCATCGGGAAGGCATGTGTAGGGCGGGCTCGGAAGATACCGGCCATGCAGCCTCCTATTCCTTCGCCAGGAGCAAGCGAACAAAAACGCGAAAGCCGCCGCGCTCGAGAACCCGAGCGCGGCGGCCAATGTGCACAACGACGCCTCGATCAACGTTCTGCGACTTTGGATTGGGTTGGCCCATCTCCTCCACCCGTGAGGAACACCGTCGTATCGCCCGAGCCACTGGCAGTGAAGTAGCCCAGCGAGGCGCCGCCATTGTCGTTGAAGGTGCGGTTGCTGCCGCTCACCGTCGTCTCGAACACACGCCATGTATTCCCGTTGCCGGCGGCAGGTGCCGTGTACGACTTCAACAGCCCCTGTTCATTGTACACCTGCACCCGCGTCGGGCTGGCGGCGATGCCCTGCCCGCCTGTTGAGGACTGGTCGGAGAAGTTGTGGACGGAATACCGGTACATTCCATCCTCTGGGTCCGTGATGGTGATGGTCTCCGGGCCGAAGCTATTCGTGTCGTCGTGGTCAAGCGTCGCGTCCCCGCCCGAACGGTTGGCGTAATACACGTGGAATCGCGCCGAGGACCCCAACGGCCCCGTCAGGTGCGAATCCAGGTCGTTCGGGCTCTGGCCCCACGTCAGGACGATCCGGATGGATCCCGCGGGCGGGATCTCGGCCAGCGCGATCGGATCGAGCGCGAACGTGCCGCCGGTGATCTGCACGTTCTCCTGGCAGAACTCCAGGAAGCCGACCTTCCGGATGCACAGGCGGAATAGGCCATTGGGGGCGTCCTGTATGTTGAAAAAGCCCATGTTGTCCGCCACATCGATGAGATGGGGATTGTCGTTGGAGTCCTCCGGCCGGATGAAGGCGACGAGGGCGGCGTCGAGACCTTGCCCCGTCTGCGAGTTCACCACCTGTCCATTCACCTGGTTGGGGCCAAGCAGGGTGCGGTCAACAACCCGATCCACGCGGACAACCAGATTTTCCTCCTCGTACGTCGTGTAGCCCGGAGCTTCGATCGAAAGAAAGTACGTGTCGCCTGCTAGCACCTCAACGGAGTAGCGCCCCTCCTCATCGGTCGTCGTATCGAAGCTGCCCACGTGCACCAAAGCACCAGGAATGGGGCGGGCGGTGGAGTTGACAATGAGTCCTGAGACAGTGAACTGAGTTGCGAGGGGCGGAGGTTCGGAGTCTCCGCCTACGACGTCACAGCCGGCGAGGGAAAGAACAGCAGCGAGCAGAAGTCCACTAGCAAGAAAGAAGGGATGGAGACGCATGATTGCAGGAGTCTGGTGGAGCGAGGACGATTTCCATTCAACGCATCCACATTACCGTGTCGCCCTTGCCCGATCCATCCCGCAAACCCGGTATTTCGGGGCCGAGCGGGGATGCCGGGACGGGATGGTTGCCACGCCGCCTGTGGCGGGATCCGTCCTGGGACCGGCGGACT
>JBGTDU010000151.1:0-39745 GCA_041748175.1 Rubricoccaceae bacterium | reverse complement strand
CGGACAATGGAGTCATCCACCATCACGACCACGCGGTCCTTCAGAACGCCGGCGACCGCGTTGAACTTGGTTTTGACCTTCAGTTCGCGTGAATCCTGGCCCGGGCTGATGAAAGTGCGCCCGACGTAGTGATTCCGAATCAGGCCGATGTCGAGCTTGCATTTGCGGCCAATCTTGTTGGACTCCGACACGTAGCCGATGGCCGCCGTATTCGACGAGTCTGGCACGGCCATGACGAGTGGCCGTTTCTCGCCCTTCGCCCTCATGGGCACGGGCGCGTCATGGGCCAGCTTCTTGCCCATTTTCCGGCGCACCTTGTCCACCATTTCGCCAAAAATCATCGAGTCGGGCCGCGCGAAATACACGTACTCAAATACACACTGGTTGACGCCGTGCAGGCGCGGAAGGCAGACACCATCGAAGTCGCCGCCATTCTCCTTTCGCTCAATTCCGGGGCGGTTGATGATGAGAATTTCGCCGGGTTCCACATCGCGAACGTAGGTGGCGCCAACGAGATCGAAGGCGCAGGTTTCTGAAGCGACGCAGTAGGCAGCGCTGCCGTCGGCGCGCTCGAGACGGCCCAGCGCCAGCGGACGAAATCCGTTCGGGTCGCGGACTGCAATCAACGCGTCGTCTGTCAAGATGACCAGCGAGAATGCACCCCGAGCCTGGTGCAGAGCATCCACGATTCGTTGGATCGGCCCATCGCTTTCGCTTTGCGCGGCCAGATGGAGGATGAGCTCAGAATCCGACGACGAGCTGAACAGTGTGCCGCGCGCGACGAGCGCCTCGCGGATGGAACGCGCGTTGGAGAGATTGCCGTTGTGCGCCATCGCCAGATTGCCCTCCTGGTAGTGCACCACGAGCGGCTGGATGTTGGCCGGATTCGTCGAACTGCCGCTCGTTGAGTACCGCGTGTGGCCGATCGCGCTGTCGCCGAGCAACGTCGTCTCGAACAAGCTCGGGTTGTTGAATACGTCGAGGACGAGCCCGAAATCCTTGTGGGCTGGCATCGTCTTTCGCCCCTTCGCCTCGTCAAACGTAGAGGTCACGATCCCTGCCGATTCCTGCCCACGATGTTGCAGCGCGTGCAGGCCGAAGTACGTCATCCGTGCGGCTTCGGGGTGGTTGAAGACGCCGAAGAGGCCGCAGTGATCGCGGGGTTTGTCCATGTCGCTGCGCAGTTGGGGGGACCAAAGTTAGGTGCAATCGGTGCCTAACGCCGGAAGCGAGCCAAACATTCAACGTTGCCAAATCAGAGCAACACGAGACCGGCGGCCAGCAAAACACCCACAGCGTCCGCAACCAGATCGCGGTAACAAAAGTGCGGATCGCTCAGGCGTTGACGGTCCAGAACTTCCTTGAGCAGGCCTGCAGAAAGTGCGGAGGACATCGCGAGCGAGAGTGCTTCGCCCTCGGAAAATTCCAGTTTGCTCTCAAACACGTACTGCGACGACAGCGTGATGAGGAAGCTCGCGCCCGCGTGCATCGCCTTGTCTCGCGCCAGCCATTCGTCAGGGTGAGAGACGAGTTCAACCTCAGCGGCTTGCGAAAATTCGACCGTGCGGCCCTCCCATTCCCAACCCGTGTAGTTGACAGATTGCGCCCTGGCAGGAATAAACAATACCGCAACGAGCAAAAGCAACGCGATTGCGGCCGGTCGTCCGCGATCAGCCGTCCGTTGCATTACGTATCCATCGGCATCTGATAGCCGTCTTCCGGCATCTCGCCGCCAAGGAGTTTGCCCATCGCGAAGCCAGCGCCGCCAAAGAGGATCGTGCCCGCGATGATGAGGATGAAGATCCCGGAAGCCGGGTAGCTGTCGTACCGAACCGAGACATTCTGCGACGTTCCATTGGATGTCGTCATCGTCGCCACGCCGGCCTGCAGGGGCGTCCAGGTAAAGCTCTGGCCAGTCACTTCGAGGTTAACGGTATCCGGGATGGCGCTGTTGGGCCGCCAGATGACTTGAACCGACTCCGCCAGGCTATCCAGCGTGACGATGGTCGGATGCCCCTGGATGGGCCCGGATGGCTCCTCGTTCTCCACCGGCGCGGGTTCAAACGTGATCTGCCCGGCAGCCGGAAGGGCTACGACGAAGCCGAGTGCGAGAACGGCAAGGGTGCGAAGCATGGGTCAGGCCGGGTCGGTTACGTTGTGAGGAGCGTGCTCGTGCGTCGGGCGATTCGTCAGTACAAACGACATGACGAGCGTAGCGACGATCCAGAATATCGGAATCGCTACCGGGAGCCAATCCCATCCTTCCATCTCATATGCCGCGCCATACAAGCCGCCCGTCAGGTCCTGCCAGAGCGTGCCCACGATGACCGATCCCAGGATGATGGGAATGACAAACTTGATCTGCACATTGAACCATTTCCCGAGCGTGAACTTGGAATGTTGGTTGACAAACGTCCGGAGCTTGTCCGCGCCCAGCACCCAACCTACCAATACGCATTCGATCAACCCGCCAATGAGCAGGCTATACCGAAAAGCCCAGTGATCGAGAATGTCCAGCAGCGTCAGGCCGAGCGTTCCGTCGCCGGTAAGATTCGGATCGACGACGTAGGGTAGTGCGAAAGCGAACGAGCCGATGATGCCCGGAATCATTACCATCGTGAGGCCTTTCGCGCGCGAGATGCCCATCTTGTCGATGAGGGACGAAGCCATTCCTTCAACCAGAGAGACGGCGCTGGTTAGACCGGCAATCACCAGGAGGAAGAAGAAGAACGCGCCGAACGCCTTTACCCCGAACGGAAACGCGGCGATGCCCTGCGGAATGGCAAAGAACGACAGCGAAAGCGTCGAGCCAGCCGGGTTGAGTGCGTACACAAACAGCATGGCAAAGATGGCGACGCCGGCGATGTACTCGAATCCGCAATTCAAAAAGCTGACGAGCATCGAGTTGTTGACCTGGTCCGCGTTTTTGGGGAGGTAGCTGGCATAGGCCACCATCGTCCCCAGACCCAGCGAAAGCGAGAAGAACATCTGGGCGAATGCGCCCTGCCATACGTTCACGTCCATGATGCCGTCGAGGTTGGGCGTGAAGAGGTACAGCACGCCGTCCACGCCGCCGGGGAGCGTGACGCCGCGGACGATGAGGATGATCATAAAGAGCCACATCAGAGGCACGAACACCCGCACAGCGGCTTCAATGGTTTTCGTTCCTCTCCACAGCGTCAAAATTGTCATTGCCCAGATCGCCGCGACCGACAGCATCGGCGCCCATGTTGCGATCATCCCGAAGAAGTAAACCGTCGCGTTCGGCCCACTCGTTGGCGTTTCCATTCCGGTGAAAGGCGCGACAGCGGGATCCGTCAACAGCCCACCGAACGCGCCGACAAACATCGTCAGCGCCCATCCGAGAATGGTGATGTAGTACATCGTGATGAAGAGGGCGCAGGAGATCGTCCACCACGCGGCGTATTCCCCCTTTTTGCCTACGAGCTGCCGCATCGCCGTCGGGAACGACTGGCCGGTCATTGTGCCGACCGAGAACTCGATGATCATCACCGGGATGCCCAGCACAAACAGCGCGATGAAGTACGGCAGATAGAACGCGCCGCCGCCGTACTGGTAGGCGTTCGACGCGAAGAAGACGATGTTGCCAAGGCCGATGGCCGAGCCGGACGCGGCGAGGATGAAGCCGAACTTCGATTTCCACGCGCCGCGGTCAAGCGCGACGTTGTCAGTGTATTCTTCCACGATGGAGTGGGCTGGTGAACGCCGGGTGAAGGCGAGAAGCTACGGAATTAGCAGGATGCGGTGAAGGGCGGATAGGTGGGGACGCCTCGCCGAGGAGTCCGTGAGTTCCATCACGTAGCGTTTGCAGGATGGGATGATTGATATATTCGTTGACGACACGCCGATCATCGTTGAGGTAACAGTTTGAGCACAGAAGGTCTTCAACCCGAAAACTTGCGCACGTTGCTGAAGTCGTTCAAGGAAGAACATGCTGCCGAGTATCATCTCCGCACACTCGGCATTTTTGGTTCCTACGCGCGAAACGAGGCCCGGCCGGATAGTGACGTAGATGTGGTCTTCGAAACGGATCATCCGGATCTGTTTCTAACTGCGATGATGAAGCAGGATTTGGAAGCTCTGCTAGGCCATTCCGTAGATGTCGTGCGGTTACGTGATTCGATGAACCCACATCTGAAAGCCAGAATCGAAAGGGAAGTGAGCTATGTATGACTCCGGTTTGCTGGCTGAGCGATTAGAGTCCGCATTGACTGCGTTGGAGCGCATTCCCCGGCGTTTTTGAAGCGATTAACGAACCGGCAGATTTCATGGCCGACGACGATGGGTACGACAGGATGGATGCAATTTGCATGATCCTGATAGCGGCGGGAGAGGAGTTCAAGCGCGTTGATCGGCAAACGGAGGGTGAGTTGTTCGCCCGGTACCCGCAGGTCCAATGGCGCGGTGCCATCGGCGTCCGAGACGTGCTTGCCCATGACTATTTTGATGTCGATGCAGAGCAGTTGTACACGATCTGCGCTCAGCGTATTCCGCCGCTCATCGAAACTCTCCGGACCATGATTGCCGATCTGCATCGAGAAGAAACTCCCTGATTCTTGCTTTCCTGCTCAATCGCGCGGTTCGGGCGGCCCCAACTCCATTTCTGCTAACACGCCGTCCAGAATCCCCCGCCGTGCCGTCCGCATATCGAAGTCTGGCCCATTCGACACCGTATTCAGGACGTAGACCCACGCCTCGTCACCGCGCTCGATCCATCCTACAATCCAGCCGATTTCGTCTGACCGATCTTCTTCGGTCCAGGTCCAGCCCGTCTTGCCGTAGAGTGTGTACTCAGGCGCCTCTTCTAAAATCATGATCTCGCGGACGGCTTCCTGTACTTCGGGCCGGAATGACAGCGCACCTAACCTGAGTTTATCCAGATAGGCAACCTGCTCATTCGCAGAAATCGCGAGCGGCTCGCCCAGCCAGAACGTGCGGATTGAGTCGCCTACCATGCCGTTTCCATACGGCTCCCGGGCGAACGCCTGCTCGTACGGCGCCTTGCCGATCTGCTCGGCCAGTTTCTGAAAGAGCCAGACGGTCGAGTTCCGCATGCCCATGCGAAGCGAGTGGTCCTGGTCCCACGCGCCGCCCCGCTCCACGCCGTCCCAGGCGTACATCGTATCCACGTTCGGGACGACGCCCGTTTCGAGGGCAACGAGGCTGTTGTAGACCTTGAACGTGGAAGCGGGCGAGAACCGCTCGGATGCTCTCTCGGGATTGAACACGTGCCGTGTACCGGTCTCTGCATCGAGCATCACCATCGTACCTGTTGCGTCGTGGGCATCGAAGATGGAGCCCCACTCTGGATGGATGGTTTCTTCGGGGGCGGAGATCGGGGTTTGTTCCTGGCAGGCGGCGGCAGGGATGAGAAGAACGAAAAGTGTGAAGTGTAAAGGGTGAAGGGTAAAGGATCGCAGCGACAGCTGAGATCTGGATCGTTTACTCAGTTCTTTGTTTTCAGTCCTCTGTCGTCGGTCCTCCGACTTCTGAACCGTTCTCCCTGACCCATGAATCCCGAACTCCATCATTTCTCCGCCGCCTCCGCTTCCGGAAGCAATGTGACGAGGACATACTGGATTCTGTTTTCCTCCACCGATTCCACGTTGAGCCGCAAGCGGCCATGCGTGAGTTCATCGCCGGGCGACGGAACCTCGCCGGCAAGATGGAAGACGAGGCCGCCCAGACTCTCGAAATCGAAATCATCGGACGTGTCCTCGATCCCAAGCGCCTCCATCAAATCGTCCAGATCGATACGCGCCTCAACGCGCCACTGGTCGGGTCCGACGGCGCGGATGAGGGTCTCGTCCGGCGCGTCCAGTTCGTCCCATATTTCACCTACGACCTCTTCAAGAAGGTCTTCCAGAGTGACCAGCCCGGCGGTGCCACCGTACTCGTCGACAACGATGGCCATGTGCGTGCGGTGCTCCTGGAAATCCTCCAACATGTCATCCAGCTTTTTGGAAAGCGGGACGAAGCGCGGACGTCGGGCCATCTTCTCCCACTCCAGCGGGTACTCCTGCTCCTCGCGACCTAGGTAGGGCAGGAGGTCCTTCGCGTAGATAACGCCAAGGATGTTGTCGAGGTGTTCGCGGCAAAGCGGCACGCGCGAATGGCCGGACTCTCGGATGAGCTGGAGTGCTTCGCTCAGGGTTGCGGTATCGTGCAGCGCCGTCATATCCACACGGTTGATCATGACCTCACGGACCGTGGTTTCGCCGAACTCAAGGATGGAATGGATCAGCGCGCGCTCTTCTTCGGCCAGAGACCCCTGCGCTTCGCCCATATCCGCTATGGATTTCACGTCCTCGGAAGAGAGTGGCTGGACGGGCGCGCGGAGGTGCTTGTTCAGCCACGCTGTTCCGTATGCCAGAAGGTTCGACACCGGCGAAGTGATGCGGACTAGGGGGTAGATCAGTCCGGACGAGCGTCGGGCGAACGCGACTGGGTTGCGTGATGCGGCGAGCTTTGGCGCAATCTCGCTGACGACGAGGAGAACAAACGTCAACACAACGACCTCGAGAAAAAGCGCCACGGTTTCGCTCCACCCGGCTCGCTGCGCAACATCAATAGTCACGACCGCCGAGAGAATCGCCGCCCCGACATTCACGCTGGTGTTCAGGAGGAGGATGGAGATCAGCAAGGATCGCGGCCTTTCCAGCATCCATCGAATTCTCCGCGCCGCGACGCTATTGTCTACTCGCAGGTCTTCCCGCTCGGTGGGAGAGATGGAAAACAGCGCAACCTCGGAGCCCGAGAAAAATGCAGAGAGACCCAGCAATGCCACGAGCACGGCAAGACGAACCACAATGCCGACGGGGCCAATCAGCGCGAGCGGAAGCAACAGCGCGACTGAAAAGAGGAGATGTGGACCCTGACGGGCCAGACTAGAGGCAGGGTCCAATGGAAGCCTGTGCAAACTCAATGGACAAATATACCTCTGCGGGCTTCGCCAAAACGTAGCGGGGCGACGATCCGAAGATCGCCGCCCCGCCTGGAGAATCCATCCGCTATTTAGAATGGAAGGTCGTCGTCCGGGCCGAACGAGGCACCGTCTCCGGCGCCCTGTGCGGCAGGCTGCGCTTGGCGTTGCGGCTGCTGCGACTCTTCATAGTCGCCGCCGCCGCCCCCCTCGCGCGAGCCTAGCATTTGCATCTCACGGGCTTTGACTTCTGTCGTGTAGCGGGTGTTGCCGTCTTTGTCTTCCCACTTGTCGGTCTGCAACGATCCCTCGATAAAGACCTGACGGCCTTTCTTGAGGTACTCGCCGCAAATCTCGGCAAGGCGTCCCCACGCTACCACGCGGTGCCATTCGGTCTTCTCAACCATGTTGCCGTCCTTGTCCTTGTAGGACTCGTTCGTGGCAACAGTGAAGTTGCAGACTGCGGTACCACCGCCGGTGTAGCGAAGTTCGGGGTCTCCGCCGAGATTGCCAATTAGGATGACTTTGTTGATTCCACGGCTTGCCATGATGGCCTCCTGGTTTATGTATGTGAGTCCATCGGTCGGGCAGGCGCCCGCCGACCTTGGGTTTGTGATCCGCCGCCATATGGCTTTGGATCGGTTGCCAGTATAGACACCGGCGAGAGGCAGATATAACCTCGTTCACGAAAATTACTTTTTCCGGGTGACAGCGGTGGGTCGCAGCCCGGCGTTGTGATGCGTAATGCGTAATGCGACTCGTATGGCATTGATGAGCCGTCAGAGATTCCCCTACGCAATACGGATTACGCAATACGGATGAGGCTTTACCCCATCTCTATCTTTCATTCCTCAGAATTCCCGTAACGCATCCAGTGAACACCGACGACCTATACCTCACTGACGAAGACCGCGCCGCCGCACATGCGGAGGTCTACGCCGACTTCGTCGCTATTGTCCGGCGTTTGCGGCGCGATTGCCCGTGGGACCGTGAGCAGACACACGATTCGGTAAAGCAGCTGACGATTGAGGAAGCTTTTGAACTCGTCCACGCCATCGACGAGGGAGACACGGACGCCATCAAGAAAGAACTCGGCGACCTTTTTCTGCACGTGCTTTTCCATGCGCACATTTCTGAAACAGAGGGTGGCTTCACGATAAAAGACGTGATGGAGGCCGAGATAGAGAAGCTCGTCCGCCGCCATCCGCACGTGTTTGGTGAAGCAGTCGTGAGCGGTTCGGGGGAGGTCCTTCGGAACTGGGAAGCCATCAAACGAGAGGAGCGCAGCAGCAGCGGAAACACGCGCGAATCCTCCGTTCTCGATGGAGTGCCCGAAGCACTGCCTGCGCTTCTCCGCGCCGAACGCGTTCAGGAGAAAGCCGCCGCCGTTGGCTTTGATTTCCCCGAAGCCGAAAGTGCCTGGCAAAAAGTGGCGGAGGAAATCGGTGAGTTGCATGCGCTGGGCGATGACGATCCCGATGCGCTGGAAGACGAGTTTGGCGACGTTCTCTTTGCCCTCGTTAATTACGCGCGGTTCAGAGGCGTCGTGCCCGAGAACGCCCTCCGTAGAACCGTTGGTAAGTTCTCGCGGCGGTTCCGCCACATCGAAGCCCACCTCAGCATGCTAGGCCGGACGACGGACAGCGCCTCGCTTGAAGAGATGGACGTGCTTTGGGACGAAGCGAAGGCGTTGGAAGGAGCGCCGTAGTCCTCAACAGTTTTTAGTCCGTTGTCGACGTACCGAAAAGAATGTCGGAAAAGAACAGACCCAACCCGCCGGGAAGTCACGCTCTCGATTTTTCCTCAGGAAAAAAAGGTGCGATCAGGAGAAACAGATCCAAAAGCTTTGCCCCGGTCGTCCAGCAAACCATCAACCTGTCGACGCCGAAACCGGAGAAGCTGGATGGTAGGGATGGCTCGCCGAGCCGTCCGCCGCCCAATCAAGGAGCGATCGACACCTCGGAATCTCCTGGAAAAATGAAGGCGAGTCCGACAAACAACAACCGTCCGCCGCGCTCGCAGGGCAACAGTTTGGCCGACCTCCTCGATCCGGAGACGCTTGCGAAATTGAAGGGTGAAGGGTGAAGGCGAAGAGGCTGAAAGCTGGGGAGCGGGATGTTTCCGGTTGTCGCGACTTCGCCGATATCCCATGTCACCTATCCCAGATCCGATATTCGATGAGGTGCCTCCGGCGCGTTGCGCCGCGCGGATCGGGAGATCCGCGATCCCGGGAGTTCGAAATCCGACATCCGTGCTAGGCCATTTGCCAACCGAAATCCGAAATCCGCTATCCGAAATCCTAAATCCGCCATCCGATACCCAAAATCCGCCCTTACCCGCCTGCGGTCTCTTCCGTGCGCCTTCCCAGAATCCCTCTCAGTACGCTCCGCCAACTCGTGAACTCCCTTTCGAAATTGATGCCCGCGCCGTAAGCGCCGTATTGCGCGCCGATGCCAGTACTGCCCAGGAGTTCGCTCTCGCGGCGGTAGAAGACTTCGAGCGAGACGGAGTTGCTCAGTCGGACCTCCACGGCAACCTCGCCCTGCAATTCGCCACCGGATGGCTGGTTTTCGTACTGCTGATAGACGCCTTCGCCACGAATAACAAGCCGCTCGTCGAGGAGCCGCAAAGCCACGCCGTACGTCAGATCGAAGCGTTGGAGGGCGTCGACGGGCTGGAGGCCGAACAGGATCTCGACGTTCTCGGAGGCCAGCGCGTGGCTGAGGAACAGGTTCACGCGGCTGGCAACCAGCTGCGACAGCGACGTGAACAGCAACTCGTCGGCGGCGCCCGTGATGGCTTCGCTTCCCCCGGCTGAGAGATTCTCGACCGGTGCGAGCAGAAAGGTGCCTGTGAGCAGAACGCTCGACGCATAGAGCGCTCTGTTGCCGGTGTTGTTCAGAATCGGGCGAAGCGCCTCTACAGCCGCCGACGTTCCGCCTCCCGTCCTCTGGTCAGCGTCAAGTTCAAGCGAGAGATCGACGAGCGGAGCAGAAAGACGCCCACCGATTTCCGTTCGTACCACGAGAGGTACGCGTTGGCGGTCGAGACCCGCCAGGCCGAGCCCCGCAAGGGAAGCCCGCGTTCGGTAACCAGCGGCCAGGTCGAGTTGTGCGTCCAACGGGCTGCCGTCCCAAATCAGCTGGCCGCCGGGTTCGATGTCGAAGCGGCGGGTGAAGACGTCGCCCGCTGTAAAGAGATAATCGCCGCCCGAGGTCGTGAACGTGCCGAACGTCGTGAAGCGCCCTTCGCGAATGCCGAGCTGAAGCGCCGCGCTGCCCTGCGCGTTGATCACATCACCCCGCGCCTCGTCAAACACGAGATGGACGGTCGAGCCCGGCGGCGCGGTTATGTCGAGACTCATTTCCAGGCCTTCCGTGAACGATCGTTCGCTGTCGGGCTTGCCCGTAACAAGGTTCGTCCGCTCCTCCTCTTCGGGAATTTGCCCCAGCGAATCCGCAAAGACCAGAAAGCCTCGGTCGCCCGCAATCGCGCTGGCGCGAATGGGGATAAAAATCTCGCTACCGGCGGTAGTAATGGCGTTGGCTGATTCCAGGAAGACATTGTCTAGCGGTCCGCTGATGGAAGCATTGCCGCTCGCCAGAATGTGCCCGTAGAATGCGAGATTGGTCGACGATGGCACGTCGATGATCTCGACGTTATGGAGCACGGCATCAAGGTCGAGCGAGAAAAAGCGGTAATCATTGAAAAGGACGCTCCCGCCGACCTGAGCGACACCTCCCACCTTGTCAGTCACCTGCACGTCGCTCAGATGAATACCCCGCCGGTCCACGCGGGCATTTCCGTTGAGGGAAATGTCTAGCCCGAAGTCGGGAATGCTGGTTCGAGCCTGGCCAATCGCCAGGTTCGCATTGAACTCGGGGAACGAAAAATTGCCGGTAATGCTGCCCTCACCAGAGGCGAAGCCATTCGTGTTGGCAAGCAGTTTCGGGAAGATGAGGTCCAAGAAAAAGAGATCGGCCTTGCGCACATCGAGGTCGAGGTCGAACGCGCCCGTGTCGCGCGTGCCCGTGTCGTCGCGCCCGGGAAGGCGAACGAGGCCCGTGACGCTCAAATCGTTCTCCTCCAAAACGACGCTGCCGGAAAGGGCGACCGTGGAATCCGGGCGGCTTAAATGGAGGTCCATTTCCACACCGTCTCCGGATGGAATCAGGCTGCTCGTGATCTCCAGTTTGCCAAGAATGTGATCGCCGAGCATCAGCCTCGGGATGCCGATCGATCCCGAGACGGCTGGCCGACGAAGCAGGTTGGCAATAGCGAGCCGTCCGTTCAGTTCACCGCCTGGATCGGAGCGAAGTGGTCGAATGCCCCCGAGCTTGGCCAGACGCCCGAGGTCGACGTGCTGGATGTCAACGAATACGGAATCGGATGGCGCGGTTGAAAGGATGCCGCTCAATTCGACCCGCTCGTCAGTCTGGAGGTCGGTTTGCGACAGCCGGACTTGTTCCAGAACGGCGGCGTCTGAATAAAGATCGGCGATAATCGGGCCCTCGCCTCCCCACGAGATCCCGACCGTCTGCACCTGGAGTTCGTCGATGGTGTTGCGATTGCGGTCATTCAACAATGCCATGCCGCCCCGGACTTCCAGCGTGTTCTGTTTCGGGCCAAACACTCCCGTTCCCAGTGCGTGGAACGAAACGGCTCCCTGTTCAAACTCCGCAGTTACGCGGCTCTGCAGTAACCGCCTTCCGGCAATACGAAGGTTCGCCGCTTCGGCATCGAGACTTATGGACAGCGACTCGCTGAGATTGTCCGCAAAAAGACCGTGAGCCTCGGCAACGAGATCGTAGCGGCCTACCTCCAACGACCCTGCCTCTATCTGCGAACCCGCGGCGGCTACTTCGACTGCCATCGAATCGCTTCCTACCACGCCGCCCAGGACGATGTCGGTGCCCGGCGCAAAGAGCGGCACACCAGGAACAAAGGCTTGCAGGGCGTTAGGGTCGATCACGCGAACGTCCAACTGAAACATCTCGGGTGAGCGGAATCGTGCCGGAGATCCTTGACGTGGTCCAACCGATGTAGCCGGGCTTCGAAGCGGTTTGTTGATTTCGGTCGCAATGGTATGGACGAACGCGCGGCCCCATTGCACGCCCAGCGCGACGGCGGATTCGAGGTCGAGGCGTCCTTTCAGTTCTGCTTCAACAATTTCTGTCGTCAGACGGAATCGTGGCCCGGGTAGGCCGAGAGGTGCGATGACGAGATCGAAGGGCCCCGTCGGCAGTGCCTGCATGGCACCGTCAACCTCGAGCCAGGCCTCCGAAAAATCGGCCTCAATGTTGGTTTCCAGGCCGGCAAGGGACGTGCCGACCAACGCCGCAGAAAGTGGCCCGGTGAAGCGCGTGAAGGGTGCGTCCGGTATCAACTGGTTGACGTTGAACGCGCTTAGCTCGCCGTCGAAACTCAGCGCAGATTCGTCGGCATCCACAAACAAATCGCCGATCAATCGACTCGAGCCTTGTCGAATGGCTACGTCGGCCTCGACGGTTCGGCCACGCCATATTCCATCCGTTGCGAGCGAATCCGCCGATCGACCGGCGAAGGTCGATGGTCCGAGGCCGATCCGGAAGACGGTAGCGCCTCCGTCGGTACCGGTGCGCTCGGCGAACACCCTTCCTGACAGATCGCCGGCCCAGTCTTCGTTGGCCATGATCACGGCCGGGTTGACGCCGCTGGCTTCCATCTCAACGCCGAAGCGGAGAGGAGCGCCCGGGGCAATCCGCAGTTCCGCAAAGCCATCGACGCTGCCCGCGTCCGTAAGAACGGCAACGTCACCTTCCAGGCGTGTTCCCGATCTGCCCCCGTCGATCTGCACACCACCGGAAATCTCGCCCTCAATCTGAACGAGGCCGAGGCGCGCGGCCTCGACGGGCAGTACAAGCGACGGTACAACAGCCGAAACGTCGTCGGCGAGAATCCGCGAACCTGGTGTCGTCAACCGGAAAGTCATCGAATCGGGCAGGCCGTTCAACGTGCCCTCCGCCAGTATTTCTGTTTCGCCTCTCGAAAGCACGAGATTGTCTAAAGAGAGACTAGCCAGCGGCCCGTGGACATGCCCTTGCAAGGCAACGGCATCGGCCAGCGGAAACGATGGAAGAATAGCGGCGATGTCGGCTATGGCAATCAGACTCTCTATGATGTTCGCGTCTACATGGTCGAGCCCAACCCCGACATTGCTCAGCGTGATCGTGCCGCGCAGGCGCGACCGCGATGTGACGAGGTTCAGGTTTTCGGCCTGTACGTTGCCATCCGCTAGGGCAATATTGCCCACCAGCGATTCAATCACTAGCGCGTCTCTGTCGACATTGCCCTTAAAACTTGCGACGTGGAAAAGCTGCACGTCATCTCGCCAATCGAGCTCCAATTCTGCGTTCAGGCCGGAAACCGAGGTGTTCGTGTAGTCGAACACGTCGCCCGCCTGAACGGAGGAGGGGAGAGGTCCGTCGTTGGTCGTCGAAACCCTTCCGTCGAGTATTCTTAGCGTGGCGGCACGAAAATCGAGCGGATCGGATGGGCCGTCGTCGACGTCTTCAGCCGTCGAGGCGAGCGCCCGGAGAAGGTTCCATTGGCCCTCCTCATTAAGCACGAGGCCGACCACCGGGCGGACTAGCGTGGCCTCGTCCGTCACGAACGATCCGCGAAAGAGCGAACGCCAGTGCGGGTGCAGCGACACGGAGTCGATGCGCATAACCTCCAGGCCTTCCGGATCCAGGAGGCGTACATCGGAGGCGAACAAATCCTGGAGGACGTTTCCCTGTAGCCGCCCGATCTCAAGGCTTCCTTCGAACGAGTTGTTGAACGACCGAACCACTTGATCGCGCAACGCGTCCCTCCCAAACTGCGTCCCTGTAAGGATGATCACGGATAACGCCACCAGCAGCGTCAGAAACGCCGCAGCACGAATGGCGTACGCTGGAATATTGAGGAGGCGGTGGGTCAGGGTGCGGGTCGGCTTGGCGAGGCAGTGGAGTGTAGGCCCCGCGGTAGCACACACGAAGGCCGTTCATGGTTCGGAGGGTCATCGCGAATTTCTCACATAGCTAAACCTGGCGCACCTTTTCGTTCGTTGACGCGTGGTAGCTGCTAAATTTGCAGCATTTCGTGCGGAATCTTGCCCGACTGAGGATCGTCTATCAGGACGCCGATACTCGGAAACAAAATGTGCGGGTGCTGAGCACTCCCTTTCCTGTCCAAATGAAGCCACGCCGCTCGCTTTTCGTTGCCGTGCTGCTATTGCTCGCCGTGGTTCCGGCGAGGGCGCAAGACGATGACCCCAGCCCGCACTCCGACGCGCAGTTGATCTCGGAAGTCGCTTCGGTTCGACCAGGAGAAGCATTCGACGTCGGTTTGAAGATGACGATGGAGCCGGACTGGCACAGCTACTGGATCAACCCGGGCGATGCCGGAATGCCAACTGAAGTGCAATGGAGGCTCGCCGAAGGTGTGGAAGCCGGACCGATTCAGTGGCCGTTCCCCGAGCGCATCGAGCAGCCGCCGCTCACGTCATACGGCTACAGCCACGAAGTGCTTCTGCCGATGACCATCACGCTGCCAACGGATTTCGAAGGCGCGTCGGTAACGCTGGAGGGGAAAGGCGTCTGGCTGATTTGTGCGGATATCTGCCTGCCCGCCGAGCAAGAGCTGACCATCACGTTGCCTGTCGTCCATACGTCGCCTCAGCCAGATCCGAACTGGGCAAATGCGTTCGCGGCGACAAGGGAAGCTTTCCCGGCGGATGTTGTCGGCTTGTCCGCCACCGCAACGACAACAGCAACCGGCTATCGATTGGAACTGATTTCGGATGGCGGCGCGGTTCCTGATTTGTCGGACGCCTTCTTCTTTGCGGATGAAAGAGCCGTCCTTCAGCACGCCGAGCCACAGGAGTTCGTCCGCGACGGCGACGCGTTCACTGCGGATTTCGTGGCGTCAGACTTTGCGGCGGAGACTCCTCATCAGCTAACCGGCGCGCTGGTTTTGGCGGAAGGCGAAACATGGGACGGAACGCATCGCGCGCTCAAGATTGTCGCGCCCGTAGGAGGAGAGCTGGCCGCTACATCATCCGGCAACACGGCCTCGATGTCGCTTCTCGTGGCGCTGCTCTTCGCGTTCATCGGCGGGTTGATTCTCAACCTTATGCCGTGCGTCTTCCCGATCCTATCCATAAAGATTCTCGGCTTCGCGCAAGGCCGCGACCACAGTCGGGCCACGCTCCGCAACCACGGGTTGATGTTTGCGCTCGGTGTCATCGTGTCGTTTCTGCTGCTTGCCGGCTTGTTATTGACACTTCGGGCGGGTGGCGAACAGCTCGGTTGGGGCTTCCAGCTTCAGAGCCCGTGGCTCATCGGCGGCCTCGCGTTGCTGATGTTTGCGCTGGGCCTGATGCTTGTCGGCGTCTTCGAGGTTGGTTTTGGACTGGCAAGCTTCGGTGGGCGACTCGATACCAAGCAAGGTCTTGGCGGTGCCTTCTGGAGCGGCGTCCTCGCAACCGTCGTAGCCACTCCATGCACCGCGCCGTTTATGGGCGCGGCGTTGGGCTACGCTCTGGCACAACCGGCGACAAGTTCGCTTCTCGTGTTCACCGTCCTTGGTATCGGGATGGCGACGCCGTATGTGCTCCTCTCGCTATTTCCGCAATGGATTCAGAGGTTGCCGAAGCCCGGGCGGTGGATGGAGACGCTCAAGCAGGCTCTGGCTTTTCCGTTGTTTGCCACTGCGGTTTGGCTCGTTTGGGTGTTCGGATTGCAAACCGGAATCAACGGCGCCGCTTTCCTTCTTCTGGCGATGACGGCGATCGCCTTGGGCGGTTGGGTTCTCGGCCGTTGGGGGCTTCCGATGAACTCGTCGAAACAGCGCGGGATTGCATGGACGGTTGTCGTCGTCGCATTTATTCTGGCGGTCGTCGCTACGGGTGTAGGCGCTCGTCAAACCGCCGAGGCGCACGCAACCCGGTCCGCCGATTCAGAATGGCGGGATTACGATCCGGTCGAGGTGACGCGCCTCGTCGTTGACGGCCAGCCCGTTTTCATCGACTTCACCGCCGCGTGGTGTCTCTCGTGCCAGGCCAACAAGGCGATCGCGCTCAACTCGTCCTCGGTTCAGAATGCCTTTCGCGACAAGGGGGTCGTCCGTTTCCGCGCCGACTGGACCCAACGCGATCCGGTCATCACAGCGGCTCTCGAAAGTTTTGGGCGTAGCGGTGTTCCCCTTTATGTGCTCTACCCGCCGAACGGAGAAGCCATTCTACTTCCTGCAATTCTCAGCGCCGGAATCGTCACCGACGCCCTTGACCAGTTGCCAACGGCCATCGCATCCGACTCTCACCCTTCATTTCCCTGATCAACCAAGCCTTCCCTGAACCATGAAAAGCTCTCTATCGCCGGCTCTCTGCGGCCTCGCTCTCGTCGCGGCTACGCTGCCCGGCGCGGTCATCCAAACGGCAGCCGACGCCCCGGACTTCACGCTTACAGATACCTACAACCAGCAACACACGCTCTCCGATTACGAGGGGCAGTGGGTCGTGCTTGAGTGGCTCAACTACGACTGCCCGTTCGTCCGCAAGCATTACAATGGTGACAATATGCAGGCCCTGCAAGAGCAGTACACGGGTGAGGGCGTCGTCTGGCTCTCTATCGTTTCCTCCGCGCCCGGCCAGCAAGGCCACTTCTCCAATGAGGAGATGAACGAGCGAACGACGGAGCACGGCGGACATCAGACAGCCGTGCTCATGGACCCTGACGGAACGGTGGGCCACGCCTATGGCGCGCGCACGACGCCGCACATGTTCGTCATCAGCCCGGCAGGCGAGATTGTCTACAACGGCGCGATCGACGACAGGCCATCTCCGAGTCCGGCAACGCTTTCAGGCGCAACGAACTATGTTTCGGCTGCGCTTGATGCTGCGATGGCGGGCGGGACCGCGTCACCTGCTGCTACACAACCCTACGGGTGCTCGGTGAAGTATGGATCGTAGAGGAATGGCGGCACCGGATGCACTGACGGTGCAGCGTATTCGCCGTCGGCTTACTAGGGCCAGGTCTGCCCTCGGCCCAACTGTCTGATGACGGCGATCGGGAGATCGCAGGATTCTGTGGAGCGACACATCTGGATTCCTCAAAAAGTTGCCTGTTTGCCGCGCGCCGCCTCTCAATGTCGAACCGCTCGATCGACTCGTAGAGCGGTGCCGGAGCAAGCACTATCGCGGTTGATGCGCCCATCGTCCCAGGCTGGAGCCGACATCGGCGATCCGTCATCGCTTCAGGAATACACCGACCGAGAAGACGGGTGCCGACAACACATTCTGGCCGAAGACTCCCGTCTCGGTGGCCAGCGCCACGCCCAGCCCCGACGGCAGCGTGTAAGCAACTTCGCCGCCCACGGAGAGGTAGCGCACGTCATTAGCATAGAGCCCCACCGGCCCGCCGAGCGAGCCATCGGCACCATTATCCAGCGATTCTACGCCGCGCGCCCGAACGATGAGGCCCACCCGTTCGGCCAGGGTGTAGCCGCCCTCCAGACTGTAGGTGATCTCGTCCGCAAACCCCTCCGTGCGGTGGTTGAAGCCCAACGACGCCTGCACGAACGCCGGTGCCGGATGCAACGAATAGCCCAGCGCCACGATCACATGCTGGTTAAACTCGCCGTCTCCGGTGACGAGCCCATTCTCCTGGCTGGCGCTGCCGAGGGGCAGGCCGAGACTCAGGCCCGCCGTCGCCACGATCTGTCCACCCCGAAGGAGCCCATACCGAAGGCCCACGGTGGCATCTGCAATCCCGTTGGCGGCGTCGCCCTCAACAAGGACGGTCCCGCTCGGTTGCGAGACAACCCGGTTGAGCGTGATGCGCTCGAACACCGGCAGATAAGCAACCGCCGTCAACGCCGCCGTGAGTCCGTACTCTCCGTAGAGACTGACCACGTGGTCGCCGACGGTCGTGATCGGGATGCGCGCGCCGCCGGGATCGTAGAAGTTATCGGCACGCGTGAATTGAAACCCGAAGCGGGCGTAAACATCGCCTCGCGGCTGCGTCCACGCCTGTGCCGAAGCTTTCGAACCGACAAGTAGACTCAGCGCCAGGCCGAGCAGCAAGACCGAAGATGTTGACGCGCCTATCAGCTTCATCGGTCAGATCAGGACGGCCGAGCCAAACGTGACATTGAACGGCACGCACTGGATCACGACGTAATCGTACTGGTCGAGCGTAACGTTGGGCACGGTGAACGAAACCGGGCCCGTGGCTTCGAGGAGCCCTCCGACACGTAAGCTCATCCCGTTGACACCGGGCGTGTTTGAGAGATACACGGCCATAGATGGGCCCAGATCCGTGACGAAGTCGCTCTCCAGCATGAGATTCAGGGTTCCGTTTTGTTGGCGCGTCAGCGTGGTCGTCCCTTGTACGTTGTAGCCCGAACCCGGGGCCGCCGAGAACGTCCCTTGCCTGCTCTGGCCAGGGACTACGACCGTCGCGGGCATACTCGAAACGCTCCCTGCCGACGCCGTGATCAATGCCGTGCCACTCTCAACAGCCACTACACGCCCGTCGGCATCGACGGTCGCCACATCCGGACGATTTGACGACCACGTCACGGCGACGCCGGAGAGTGGCTCGCCGTTCACATTTGACACCGTTGCATTGAAAGCCAGATCCTGCCCAGGCTGGAGCTCAACGGACGAGGGCGCGACAACAATTTGTGCCGGCTCCGTTGCATCCGCCACGACGACGAGCGCGAGCGCATTGCTCTGGGTACCATCGCTCGAAGCCCGAATTTCCACGGATCCGGGCGAAAGGGCTGTCACCAGGCCGTCCGTCCCCACACTCGCGATCGCTGGATTGGAAACGCTGAACGCGAACGTCGCCGAAGGAGTGATCTGGCCAGATTCGTCGAAGTAGCGCGCAGTGATCTGCGTGGTCCCGCCAACCTCAAGCGCCGGGACAGGGGCCTCGATCTCCACGCGAGCCGGAACAGGGGAGAAGTTGTCGTCGACGAACTCGGTATCGACGCAGCCCAGGAAAAAGACAAGCAATAAAAGCGATAAAAAGCGCATGAGAGCGGCCCGGTTTAGGAATGCGCAGTCTCGTCTCATTTTCCCCCGGGGTCCAGCACGGAACGGTAACATCTGTATTTCGGGCTCAATGTCCGCGAAATCAAAAAAGCCCCGGCCAGCATCTGCACCTTTCCGGCGTGGCTGGGCCTTATTCTGCCAACGCATAAAGCACGTCGAGTAGGGCATCAACCTTACTCTTGAAGGGCTCCGGTATATCGCCGGCCTGCAATTCGATACCACCAGCAAGGATTGTGAGCATCGAATTCCGCTCAGCACCAGAGGCAGCTTCGGCGTCAGTCAGCGAAGTACGCAATGGGGCAAGTTGACCTGCAGGGGCACCCATGCGCTCCAACTGGTCGGCATAGGCGCGGGCCAAGGAGAAGGACGGCGGCCATACAAATTTCGGCTGGCCCTGGGCATTGAGGTAGTCGAGTTGGACGGACCTGGCCGCGGCGATCTCGTTTTCGGAGATATAATCGCTTGGCATCAGTTCGAAAATGTCGAGCCCGCGGGAGATCTCCGAACTGACCATCGCGCCGTTGTACCAGTACACTGACCAGCTTCCGCCGGAGGCCATCTCCGCCGCGTCCACGGGGCCACGGTCGTGAAAGGCGATCTCCATGGGATGCGCCGCGTCGGTCCAGTCGAAGACGGAGATGCCGCCCTGGTACCACGACTGCACCATCACATCGCGTCCTGGAATCGGGATCAGCGAGCCGTTGTGGGCTACGCAGTTCTCCTGAGGTGTTTGAGGAGCCGGGAGTTTGTAGTAGCTCTGGAACTCCATTTCGCCATCGTCGATGGTAAAGATGGCGTCCGCGCCCCACTCGCGCGGGTCGGAATCGCGGCATTTCGCGCCGCCGCCGCCGCCCCACTCGTCGCTGAAGAGGACCTTGGTGCCGTCGTTGTTGAACGTGGCGGAGTGCCAGTAGGCGAAGTTCGAGTCGGCCACGGCGTCCATGCGCGTGGGCTGCTCGGGGTTGGTGATATCGAGCAGGAGGCCGTAGCCTTCGCACGCACCGCCCGCCCGGCCAATCTCCGGATAGAGCGTGATGTCGTGGCACTGCGTCGGGCCGGGCTGTGGGCCGTCGTCGTCTTCTTCGGCACGGCGCGGGAATCTCGCCTCAATGATTTCCGGCAGGCGTTCACGGAGTGTCGTGCTATCGGCGGCCGTGGGTTCGCCTTCGCCGCCTCGCTCCGCTACGATCTCATCGAGCATCGGTCGCGTCATGCGGCTCGGCAGGACGCGGTCCTGGCCGAAGATGTACGCGATAAACGCCCCGCGTTCGCGTGCCTCCTCCATTTCCGCGATGTCTGCTGGAGCCATGCCGTGCTCGGGCGGCGCGACGAGATCGTCGAAAATCCGTGGCGAACTCACGATGGCGGCGCGCTCAGGATGGGCGAGAGGAACCTTGATGACCTCGATGCGGAACAGCGCCGAGTTTGGATCTTCGTCGGGCGCGGCAGAGGAGCAACCCGATAGTTCCTCCTCTGGACGAACCGGGGCCGAGCCGGAGATATAGACATACACGTTCTCGTCGTCGTTGGGGTCTTTTAGCACGGAGTGCGTGTGCGAGCCGCGGCACGTCTGCACATTCCCGACATACTCGGGGTTGCGGATGTCGCTGATGTCGAAGATCCGGATTCCCCGGAGGCGATCAAGGCTGACCGCATCCTCGACGCCCTCGGTGCCGCAGTCAAGACGCCCTCCACGGCCTTCGCCGGATACAAACATCAGGTTCCGGTAGACGGACACATCGCTTTGGGAAGCCGGACAGACGTATTCCGTCACGAGGCTGGGCGCGCGCGGGTTCGAGATATCCCAGACAATCACGCCGTTGTAATTGCCCTGGATCGCGTAGTTGCCTGTGAAGGCGAGGTCGGAGTTGGTGACGCCGACGAAAGCCTCAGGCGGCGGAGTGGAGGAGGAAACGCGGAGGTTCCATGTGGCCTGTTCGGCGTCGAAGAGCCCTGCCTCCAACCCAATGCGCGGGTCGGATGACGACGCCATTGGGTTCGCGTGCTGAGCCAGCGCAGGGGATGCGACCAGGCCCGGGACGAACAGGAGCGGGAGAGCGTAGCGTAGGGAAGAGTTGCGAGTCATCGGGTTGCCGTTGATGGGAAGGGGTCGAAGCTCCTTTCCTGGAGAGGAGAGGTTAGGGGTGGTGGATTGAGTGGGTCGGAAGCCGCTTGAGCTTTCATGTTTGGTTGGGAAATGTCGCGGCACGTCGCGTGATCTTCCAACGGGTTTATCCGGGTAATTGGCTCAGCATCAGTTTCATTCGGGCGATCTCCGTGATTTGGTCGACATTGATATCCGACGCGAGTTTGAAAGCCGCTTCGTCCAGTGCGGCGCCGTCGGTGGCGAAGAGTTCGTCGACCATCGTGATGGCACCGCTGTGGTGCTGGATCATGTAGGCCAGGAAGAGCCTGTCGAATTCAGAGCCCTGTGCGTCGGCTAGTTCGTGAAGCTGCGCGTCGGTGAGCATCCCCGGCATGTGCAGGTGGTCGTGATCGCCGCCGCCGTGGATCATCAGGTTCAGCCCGTCGATGTGGACTTCGGGGACGGGCTGCTCGCGGTCGCGTAGCCACCGCTGCATGAGCGCAATCTCGTCCGTCTGCGCGTTGATGATCCGCGCCGCGAGGGTTTGCACCGTCGGGTTCGCTCCGTTGATCGGTGCTAGGCGCGACATCACAAGGGCCTGCGCGTGATGCCCGATCATGCCACTCATAAAGTGAACGTCGGCCGGGGTGAAATGCCTGCGGGCGCTGTCCTGCCTGGCCCAAAAGAGAGCTTCCAGATCGGTAGTATCCGTGCCCGAGGGTATTGTCGGCGTTTGCGCCCGAATGTCGATCGGGTTGCTGGAGAGCGAGATCGCAAGCACGATCATGGAGGCTCGTAGCCAGCGAAGGCGGGGAGTGGTCATGCGGACCCTACTGAAAATTGCTAACTGCGGTTGCGGCGGTGTGCTAAAATAATAGCCTCCACCGGCAATGATCGGCGTCCCTCGGTTAAACGCCTGTGGATTCTCACGACCATTGGGCTCCTGACCCCGGGATCGTGAACAACTGAAAAGTGCCCAATCCATTCATGGCCGGGCGTAGCGACGTTGCATGCAACGTCGGGTTACCACTGCGCCGGAATGTTGGATTATCGGATTGAGCCGTCGCAGATTTGGACGGAAAGGATTGGTCACCCAGGCGGCGACGTTGCACGCAACGTCGGATCGCAATTGCGCCGGAATGCCGGGTTGTCGGATTGTGCCGACACAGATTCTGACGGAAATTATCGGTTATCCCCGGGCGACGCCGTTGCTTGCCACGTCGCGACAACTTGAGTACGAGACATACGACCACCGCCGAATCGCGGAGGGCCGACACCGGCTCTGACCAGGAGAGGAGGTTGAAGTTCAGCAAACAACAACCGATCAACAAAGCGTAGCGATGTTGCACGCAACGTCGGGTTACACCTTCGTGCGTATGCCGGGTTTTCAGCTCGCACCGATACAGATTTGGCGGGAAATAGTTGGTTATCCCCGGTGATACCGCACACAATATCGGATCGCCGCTGTGCCGGAATGCCGGGTAATCGGATTGAGCCGTCACAAATTCTGACGGAAATTATCGGTCACCCGGGGCGACGACGTTGCATGCAACGTCGCTACAACTTGAGTACGAGACATGCGACCACCGCCGAATCGCGAAGGGCCCAAATCCCTCATCGGGTAAATGGCACGTCTACCCGCGCCATCCTTTCTTGTACTGGTGAAAGCGTCCGCCGGCATAGGCCAGAGCGGCAATGAACAGGGTGGTCAACATCGCAGCGGGGGTTTAATGAAAGTTGGGGGCGCTACGTGACGGCGAAGTTGTTGTTGCCTTGCGCGCTCCGGACGCCGAAGTGCCGACCGTAGAGTATACTCGGCGAATCAACTACCACGCGGAGAATGGCCGACCAAAGCGCACTCAGCTGGATCACCGGCTACATCTGGGGTCTCGCGGACGACGTCCTTCGCGACCTCTATGTCCGCGGCAAGTACCGCGACGTCATCCTGCCTATGACGGTGCTGCGCCGCCTCGACGCGGTGCTCGAAGACAGCAAGCAGGCCGTCCTCGAAATGAAAACGACACTGGACGAGGCTGGCGTTGTGGAGCAGGATCAGGCGCTCCGGCAAGCTGCGGGGCAAGCCTTCTACAACACCTCGAAGTTCACCATGCGCGACCTGAAATCGCGTGCCAGTCGGCAGCAATTGAAAGCCGATTTCGAAGCCTACCTGGACGGCTTCTCGCCCAATGTCCAGGACATCCTCGAGAATTTCGAGTTCCGCAACCAGATCCCGCGGCTCTCCAAGGCCGATGCGCTGGGAACGCTTATCGCGCGGCTCACCTCAACCGAGATCAACCTCAGCCCGGAGCCCATCCGGCATTCCGACGGCACGATCAAACATCCCGGCCTCGACAACCACGGCATGGGATCGATTTTCGAGGAGCTGGTCCGCAAGTTCAACGAGGAGAACAACGAGGAGGCCGGCGAGCACTGGACCCCGCGCGACGCCGTGAAGCTCATGGCCAGGCTCATCTTCCTGCCCATCGCCGACGAGATTGAGTCCGGCACCTACCTGCTGTACGACGGCGCCTGCGGCACGGGTGGGATGCTGACTGTGGCCGAGGAGACTCTGCAACACCTTGCTAGTGGGCACGGCAAACAGGTCGCCACGCACCTCTATGGCCAGGAGATCAACGCCGAGACCTACGCCATCTGCAAGGCGGACCTCCTGTTGAAAGGCGAGGGCGAAGCCGCCGACAACATCGTGGGAGGGCCGGAGCACTCCACGCTTGCCAACGACGCCTTCCCGTCGCGCGCGTTCGACTTCATGCTCTCGAATCCGCCCTACGGCAAGAGCTGGAAGACCGACCTCGAACGTATGGGCGGCAAGAAGGATATGCGCGACCCCCGTTTCCTGATCGAGCACGCGGGCGACCCGGAGTATTCGCTGGTCACGCGTTCGAGCGACGGGCAAATGCTCTTCCTCGCCAACCTGCTCAGCAAAATGAAGCAGGGCACGAAGCTCGGAAGCCGCATCGCCGAGGTCCACAACGGCAGCTCGCTGTTCACGGGCGACGCCGGGCAGGGCGAGAGCAACATCCGCCGCTGGATCATCGAAAACGACTGGCTCGAGGCCATCGTCGCGCTGCCGCATAATCTGTTCTACAACACCGGAATTGCGACGTACATCTGGGTGCTCACCAACCGCGAGCCGGAGCATCGCAAAGGCAAGGTGCAGCTCATCGACGCGACCCAGTGGTACCAGCCGCTGCGCAAAAACCTGGGCAAGAAGAACTGCGAGCTTGGCGAGGCCGACATCGCGCGAATCTGCACCACCTTCCTCGATTTTAAGGAGACCGAGCAGAGCAAGATCTTCGACAACGCGGCTTTTGGCTACTGGAAGGTGACGGTGGAGCGGCCGCTACGGCTCGCTGGAATCGATCCCGAGCGCGCCTACAAGCCTGCGGAGATCAAGAAGCTCAAGGAAGCCCACGAGCGCGCCGACGACGCCCCGCCCGTCATCAAGAAAATCCACAGGAAGGGCGCCGATGCCGATCCGCTGCGCGGCCTCTTCCCCGCGACTATCGGCGGCAAGCCCGCCGTGGTGGAGTACGAGCCCGACACCGATCTCCGCGACACCGAGCAGATCCCGCTGCAAGAGGAGGGAGGCATCGAGGCGTTCCTCCGGCGCGAGGTATTGCCCCATGCCGCAGGTGCCTGGTACCAGCCCGACACCATCAAAATTGGCTACGAGGTTAGCTTCACCCGCTACTTCTACAAGCCCCAGCCCATGCGAACGCTCGAAGAGATCCGCGCCGACATCCTCGCGCTGGAGCAGGAGACGGAGGGGTTGTTGGGCGAGATAATGGGAAGCGCGGAGGCTGCGTCGTGAAAGAAATACTCGGGAAAGCGAAAACCGTCCGCGAGCTACTGAAGGGCGTCAAATATTCTATCGACTATTACCAGCGCGAATACAACTGGAAGACCAAGCAGGTCCACGAGCTGCTGAACGACTTGAGCGGCAAATTTTTGGAAGAGTACAGGCCGGAACACGAGCGCAAGCAAGTCGCCACGTACCCGCATTATTTCCTCGGTTCCATCATAATCAGTAGGAAGGACAGCACGAGCTTCGTCGTTGACGGCCAGCAGAGGCTAACAAGCCTGACTTTGCTCATCGTCCTGTTGCGCAATCTGCAACGGGATACAGAGGCGAAGGTCAACGTCGACGAACTGATTGTGTCGGAGCACTACGGAGACATCTCCTTCAACATTGATGTGCCCGAGCGCGAGTCGTGTATGAGGGCGCTCTTCGAAGACGACGCAGCCTCGTTTGATCCTTCGGACCGTTCCGAGTCCGTGCATAATCTCTACGACCGCTACATCGACATTGAGGAGGCATTTCCGGATGAGCTCGCCGGCGAAGCGCTCCCGTACTTCACCGACTGGCTTTTAGAAAGTGTCCACCTCGTGGAAATCACGGCCTACTCCGACGCCGACGCCTACACCATCTTCGAGACGATGAATGACCGGGGGCTTTCGCTCACGCCGTCGGACATGCTCAAGGGATACGTTCTCGCCAATATGGCGGAGGAGCGGCGCGTGGTGGCCAACGACCGCTGGCGAGCACGCGTAGGGGCGCTGAACGCGGCCGGGAAGGACGCAGAGCCTGACTTTTTTAAGGCATGGCTCCGAAGCCAATACGCGCAGAAGATCCGAGAGCGCAAAAAGAACGCACTGCCGGAGGACTTCGACCGGATCGGCACGGAGTTCCACCGCTGGGTGCGCGATGCCGCCGCCGATGTCGGGCTACTTCAGGCCGACGATTTCTTCCGGTTCATCGACCGCGAGTTCGAGTTCTACAGCCGATGCTATCTGCTGTGCATCGCGGCGTCTGAGACCCTAACGGAAGGGCTGGAGCCGGTTTACTACAATGCGCGAACGGGATTTACGCTGCAGTACATGCTGTCGTTGGCTCCGTTGCGGCCCGACGATTCCGACGAGACGATTCGGCAAAAACTCTGGCTGGTAGGGCGGTTTGTAGACATTCTGCTCACCTGGCGTATCTGGAATTACCGAAGTATCGCATACTCTACGATGCAGTACGCCATGTTCCTGGTCATGCGCGATATCCGGGGGCTGGACACCGCGGCCCTGGCGCGAGAGCTGCACCGGCGCCTTAGGGAGGAAAAGGAGACGTTCACGAAGCTGAGCGATTACCATACCGGAAACGGCCTCACCATGCACCAGCAGAACAGGAATCATATCCACAGGATTTTGGCGCGCATGACGGATTTTGTAGAAACGAAGTCCGGATTGGACTCACGGTACGACGAGTACGTGCGTGAGCGTGGGCGCAATCGTTATGAGGTAGAACACATTCTTGCCAACAAGTTCGACCGACACCGAAACGAGTTCGACAATGAGCACGCTTTCGCGGAACAACGAAACCGGCTGGGTGGGCTGCTGCTGCTGCCCAAGAGTTTCAACGCCAGCTACGGCGCGAAGACGTACGACGTGAAGCGCGAGCATTACTTCGGGCAGAACCTTCTTGCACAGAGCCTCCACGAGCGGGCCTACGAACTCAACGCCGGCTTCAACCAGTTTATTCGAGAATGTGGGTTGCCTTTTGAGCCGCACGCCACGTTTGGGCAGGCCGAACTGGACGCGCGGCAAGAACTCTACACGCAGTTGGCGCAGCAGGTCTGGAACCCCGACAGCTTGTTGGAAAGGGTTCGTGCATGACCGCCAACCTCACACCCTACCCTGCCATGAAGGACTGCGGCGTCGAGTGGCTGGGGGAGGTGCCGGAACATTGGGAGGTGCGGCGACTGAAGCACTGGCTGAACACTAATCAGGTGGTGCTGCCAGAGACGACTGATCCGGACTACGAGTTCGACTACCTTGATATTGGGGCGGTTGGAACTGGCCGGCTAACTGCTACGCCCGAGAGAATTCGGTTCGCAGTGGCGCCTTCCCGCGCCAGGCGTGTCATTCGCACCGGGGATACGATCGTCTCCACCGTTCGAACGTACTTGAAGGCTGTTTGGCATGCCGACCAATCTGTAAGCGATCTCATAGCATCGACGGGATTCGCGGTCCTCACCCCGAATCACGGAACGTCGCCCAAATTCGTCAGCTACCTGGCGCAGAGCAGTGTATTCACGGACCGGGTGACATCGGAATCGGTCGGAATTGCCTATCCGGCTATCGCGGAGGGTAAGCTAGGTACATTTCAAGTCACCCTCCCGCCCCTCCCCGAGCAAACCGCCATCGTTCGCTATCTGGACTATGTGGACCGGCGGGTGCGGCGGTTGGTGCGGGCGAAGCGAAAGCTGATCGCGCTGCTGACGGAGCAGAAGCAGGCCATCATCCACCGTGCCGTCACCCGCGGCCTCAACCCCGACGTGCCCCTGAAAGACTCCGGCGTCGAGTGGCTGGGCGAGGTGCCCGAGCATTGGGAGGTGCGGCGCAACGGCCGGTTGTTCGCTCAGCGTAATGAAACGGGCTTCGCCGAACTGCCGATCCTCGAAGTCTCATTGAGAACGGGTGTACGTGTCCGGGACTTCGAGGACTCAGATCGAAAACAGGTGATGTCAGATCGCGACAAGTACAAGCGTGCGCTTGCCGGGGACATTGCTTACAACACGATGCGGATGTGGCAGGGCGCGGTGGGGGTTGCGCCAGCCGATGGTTTGATCAGCCCCGCCTACATCATTGCCCGTCCGCTGCCCGGTACGAACTCAAGGTACTTTGAGAGGCTCTTCCGAACGTCGGCATACATGCAAGAGGTGGACAACTAACTACTCCCGAGGGATCGTCAGAGATCGCAATCGGCTGTACTGGGAAGACTTCAAGGCGATGCCGACTTGCTATCCGCCGCCCGAAGAGCAAACCGCCATCGTTGAGTACATCAACCAAGCCTCGCGAGACATCGCCTCGACCGAAGACGGCACCAACCGCGAAATCGCCCTCCTCAACGAATACCGCACGCGCCTGATCGCCGACGTGGTCACCGGCAAGCTGGATGTGCGCGAGGCGGCGGGCACGCTGGCCGAGGTGGATCCGCTGAACGCCGAGGCGGAGCCGGAATCGGAAGACGATCTTGCGAACGCGGAGGAGGAACTGGAAAACGCCGTATCGTGAGCAAAGGAGAGGTTCGGCTGGCGAAATGGTATCGTACGCGGCGATATATTGGGAGCGTAGGCACTGGCGAAACGGAACAGGAACAGTAGAATCTGGCAAAATGGTAGGGTTGACGCCCATTCGTAGCCTCAGGCCACGGCATGACACCCTGGATTGAGACGAAGACATGCCAAGCCATTCCGATACCTCCGAACGTGGCCCCGAAGAACTGAGGAGCAGCGGAGTCCCAAGTCGGCACGAGTACGACCTCGCCCGCGCCCTCGAACTCCTCCGCATCGGCGCGCAGCTACCCGAAGCGCAGTTCCGGGAAGGCCAGGAAGATGCCATCCGCCACGTCGTGGAAGGGAGCGGGCGGCTGCTCGTCGTCCAGAAAACCGGCTGGGGCAAGAGCTTCGTGTACTTTATCGCTACAAAGCTGCTGCGCGAGCAGGGTGCCGGCCCGGCGTTGCTCGTGTCGCCGCTGCTGGCGCTGATGCGCAACCAGATCGCCGCCGCCCAGCGCATGGGCGTCCGCGCCGAGACCATCAACTCCAGCAACGACGACGACTGGCCGCGCGTGGAGGCCACCCTAAAAAACGGCGAGGTGGACATCCTGCTCATCTCGCCGGAGCGCCTCAACAACCCGCATTTCCGCAACGACGTGCTGGCCACCATCGCTGACCGAATCTCCCTGCTCGTCATCGACGAAGCGCACTGCATCTCCAACTGGGGCCACGACTTTCGGCCGCACTACCGGCTGATCGAACGCATCGTCCGTCGGCTGCCTTCCAACCTGCGTGTGTTGGCTACCACGGCCACGGCCAACAACCGCGTGATGGAGGATCTGTCTGAGATCCTGGGCCCCGATCTGGAGATCTCGGGGGGAGATCTGGCCCGGCCGTCGCTGAAACTCCGGACCATCCGCCTCGCGGGGCAAGCCGAGCGGCTGGCGTGGCTGGCCGCGCAGATGGAAGCGCTGCCCGGCCACGGCATCATCTACACGCTCACCGTCCGGGATGCCGAGCAGGTGGCGGCGTGGCTCTCGTCGCGCGGATTTAACGTGGCCGCCTACACCGGCAAAACCGAGGAAGGCCGCCCGATGCTGGAAGATGCCCTCCTCGCGAACCAGATGAAAGCGCTCGTGGCCACCACGGCGTTGGGCATGGGCTTCGACAAGCCCGACCTCGCCTTCGTTATTCACTACCAGACGCCCGGATCCGTGGTGGCGTACTACCAGCAGGTTGGCCGCGCCGGGCGCGCGCTGGATGCCGCGTACGGCGTGCTTCTGAGCGGCGCCGAGGACACGGAGATCACCGGCTATTTCATCGACAGCGCCTTCCCGACCCGCGACGAAGCGCCGGACGGCCTGTCGATTCGAGAGATAGAAGGCAGGGTGAACGTCAGCTACGGCCGCATTTTCAAAACCACGCTCTTGCTTTCGCTCGAGCAACCCGCGCCCATCGCAAAGGAGGGGGCGAAGTGGAAGCGCACCGTGGCCCCGCTATCCGACGCCTTCTGGGAGCGCACAGTGCGCCTGACCTCGTTGCGCCGCGACGAGCAGGCGCAGATGCAGGAGTACGTCGGGCTGGAAGAAGGGCACATGGCGTTTCTCATCCGCGCGTTGGACGGCGACCCCTCGGGCCTCACCGAGCCCGGACTCCCGCTCCTCCCCACAACACCGGACGAAGCGCTGGTTCGCGCCGCCAGCCAGTTCCTCCGCCGAACCAACGTCCCCATCGAGCCCCGTAAGCAGTGGCCGGTCGGTGGGCTGCCGCAGTTTGAGTTGTCCGGCCTCATCGAAGCCGCGCATCGCCTCGAACCTGGCCGGACCCTCAGCTTCTGGGGCGATGGCGGATGGGGCGCGCTCGTGCGCCGTGGCAAATACCATGACGGGCGCTTCGACGATGCATTAGTAGAGGCGTGCGCCGAGCTTCTGGCCGATTGGAACCCGCAACCCGCGCCGCGTTGGGTAACATGCGTTCCATCCCTTCGCCATCCCGAGCTCGTGCCCGATTTCGCCCGCCGTCTTGCTGCAAAACTCGGCCTTCCGTTTCATGCCGCGATTGATAAGACCGAGCTGCGGCCCGAACAGAAGGAGATGGAAAACAGCACCCAGCAGGCCCGCAACGTGGACGGTTCGCTGCGGCTCGTTGAGGGGAAGTATCCCGGTGGCGCTGTCCTGCTGGTAGACGACATCGTGGACTCGCGCTGGACGCTGACGGTTGCAGGCTGGCTGCTTCGGTCCAATGGAAGCGGACCCGTTTGGCCCTTTGCGCTTGCGCAAACGTGAGGGGATGGCGTGATGCAATTCGAGGTTTCCGAAAACACGAAGGCCATCTTGCTCCTCACGGCGCCGCTCATCGTAGGGCGACGAAGAGAGGAGGCCGACGTGCTGAAGCCGCGCGAGTACCATGCGCTGGCTAGGCGGCTCCACGATCTGAAACGCGAGCCGGCAGATTTGCTTTCGGCAGGTGGGGCTGAGCGGGTCGGGGAGTTTGGAGATGCGATCTCGGCACAGCGACTCTTAGGCCTCCTCGAACGCGGCTTTCTGTTGAGCCAGGCGCTCGACCAGTGGCATAGCCATGCGATCTGGGTGGTAAGCCGCGCGGATGAGACGTATCCACAGCGCCTGCGGACGCGCCTGAAAGAGAAGGCTCCGCCGGTCGTCTACGGATGCGGCGACCCTGCGCTGCTGGACCGTGGGGGCCTGGCCGTGGTTGGTTCCAGAAAGGCCAGCGACGAGCTTCTTGCCTACACCGAGCGCGTCGGCGAGTTGGCGGCACGTTCTCGGAACGGGGTGATCTCGGGCGCAGCAAAGGGTATTGATCAAGCCGCCATGCGTGGAGCGCTCGAGGCCGGTGGTTGCGTTGTTGGGATCATGGCGGACGGCCTCGACCGGGCGGTGCTCCAGGCGGACCACAGGATTCCCCTTCAGGAGGAGCACCTCACGTTGATTTCCCCCTTCGACCCGAAGGCCGGATTCAACGCAGGCAACGCCATGGCGCGCAACAAGTACATCTATGCGTTTGCCGATGCGGCGCTCGTCGTCAATTCCGATTACAACAAGGGCGGCACGTGGTCGGGGGCGGTGGAACAGCTTGAAAAACTTCGCCTCGTCCCGGTCTACGTCCGCTCCACGGGTTCGAAGAGCACGGGGCTGGATGAACTTCAGAAGCGAGGGGCGAAGCTGTGGCCGACGACCGACGACTCCGATGAAGTTGGCGAGTTGCTACGGGACGCACGGAATCGGGGCGGGAGCGTGAACACGGATCCTCCTGAAACGGGGCAACTGGCCTTTCCCGCCGCTTCTGTTGTACGTGAGCCGAACGCCACGATTGCTGAGGCTCCGCCGGATACTGAACCAACCACAGCAGCAACGGCGACGAACCCCGCCGAGCAGTTATTTGGCGAAGCAAGGCGGCTCGTCCTCAATCTGCTGAGTGAGCCGCGAAGCCGCGATGAGATTGCGGAGGCGCTTGGCGTCGGGAAAGGGCAGGCCGACCTGTGGCTCAAGCGAATGGCGGAGGAAGACGCGGTTGAAAGGGTCGCGAAGCCCAGGGTCAGCTATGCGCGGCCAGCCAACCTGTTTAGTTCCGACAAGCCCAAGACCCGAGCGATGGATCAGAAAGGCGACGGCGCATGAAATCAACCGACACCTCCGAACGTGGGCTGGTAGCCCTGTTGCCGGACGCTTCCATGCAGGCTACGGGATGAGTTTGCACATACCAGACAACCCGAAGATCTATCACCTCGTTCACGTTGATCGCCTTGCTTCCATCGTGGAGGGCGGCTTTCTCTTGAGCGACACGGACGTTGCGTCGTCCAATCTACCGGGAACCACAATTGGGATGGACCGCATCAAGCTGCGTAGGCTCCACGAACTGACACTAACAAGCCATCCTGGACTATGCGTTGGAGAATGTGTGCCGTTCTATTTTTGCCCTCGGTCTGTGATGCTCTACCTGATTCACCGCGCCAACCATCCCGACATGACGTACAAGGGCGGGCAGGACCCCATAGTGCATTCGGAGGGTGACTTGGGCGAGCCGGTGCGCTGGGCTACAGAACAGGGACTACGATGGGCGTTTACCCTTTCAAATGCTGGCACCCGATACTTTGAAGACCGCTGCCACATCGAACAACTGGGTGAAATCGACTGGGAGGCCGTGCAAGCGACGGACTGGAAAAAATGCAAGGAGGGCAAGCAGGCCGAGTTTCTGATCGAACGAAAGTTTCCATGGGAGATGGTCGAGCGAATCGGAGTGCGCGGAGGCCAAATGGTGGATGGAGTTAAGAAGGCTTACGGAACCAGCACGCACAGGCCAACGGTAAACGCGGTTCCGCAGTGGTATTATTGAGCTATGCAGGGTAGCAAGACCATCTTCAAGACCGGCAACATTCTTTCCGAAGACGCTGAGGCGTTGGTCAACTCGGTTAACTGCGTGGGCGTTATGGGGCGTGGGATTGCTCTTCAGTTCAAGAAAGCCTACAAGGAAAATTTTGATGCGTATGCCGCGGCCTGCAAGCGCGATGACGTGCGCCCGGGTTCGATGTTTGTCTTCGAGACGAGGCGCCTGACCAATCCACGATTCATCATCAACTTCCCAACCAAGCGGCATTGGCGAGGGAAAAGCAGGATGGAAGATCTGGATACCGGCTTGGTCGCATTGGCTGAAGAAATAAGGTCCAGAGGTATCAAATCAATAGCCATTCCGCCGCTGGGCTGCGGTCTGGGTGGGTTGGATTGGGAGGACGTCCGGCCTCGAATAGAATCGATGCTGGAAAGGTTCGAAAACCTGCATGCTGTTGTCTTCGAGCCGAGCGAGGTTTCGGCGGAAGATCGATTCAGCCGTTCGCGCGATTCGCCGAAGATGACGGCGGGGCGGGCTTCGCTGGTTGGGTTGATACACCGCTATTTGACGGGTCTTCTCGATCCGTTCGTGACCCTTTTGGAAGTACATAAGCTGATGTACTTCATGCAAGCAGCCGGCGAGCCGCTGCGGCTTGCGTATTCCAAGGGGCCGTTTGGCCCGTACGCAGAGAATCTGAGACACGTTCTGCATGCGGTTGAAGGGCACATGGTTGCGGGTTATGCCGACGGCGGAGATTCGCCGGACAAGCAACTGGAGTTGGTACCCGGCGCCCTCGTAGACGCGCAGACGTTTCTAGCAAGTTGCCCGGCCACGCACCGGAACTTTGAGCGCGTGTCCGATCTGGTCGAGGGATTCGAGTCGCCGTTCGGCATGGAGTTGTTGTCGACGGTTCATTGGGTCGTTGCCGAGGAGAAGTCAGGATCGCTCGGCGAGGTGATTCATCGTGTCCATGACTGGAGTATGCGGAAAAAGCAGTTCTCGCCTCGCCAAATAGAACTTGCTCTGTCAATTCTGGCCCGCAACGGTTGGATTGAGGGCTCGGTCATGTCGGGCGAGGCATGACCACGGACACCTCCGAGCGCGGTCTGGAACGCCTCATCTGCAAGGCCCTGGCAGGCCAGCCCTGCGACCCGCCCAGGATGGAGACCGTGGGCGATCCTGCGGTCGGCTACGGCGGCGTGGGATGGAGCCCGGGCAATGCCTACGACTACGACCGCGAGTACTGCGTCGATTTCGTGCAGCTCGCCGCTTTTCTGAAGGCCACCCAACCCGACGCAGCCGAGCCGCTCCACCTCGGTGACGACGGCCCGACGCGGCGCAAATTTCTGGCCCGGCTGGAAGGGGAGATCCGCAAACGCGGCGCCATCGACGTGCTGCGTCACGGCATGAAGCACGGCGCAATCGACCTCGACCTCTTCTATGGCGCCCCGTCTCCGGACAACCAGAAAGCGAACACGCTCTTCGAGCAGAATCGCCTGACGGTCAGCCGACAACTACGCTACAGCCGCGACGACACCCAGCTGGCTCTCGACCTGGGGCTCTTCATAAACGGGCTACCGGTCTTCACCTTCGAGCTGAAAAATGGCCTCACCAAGCAGACGGTTGACGACGCGGTCTGGCAGTACAAGAAGGACCGCAACCCACGCGAGAAGCTCTTCGAGTTGGGCCGCTGCGTCGCACACTTCGCGGTGGACGAGAGCGAGGTGATGTTCTGCACCCACCTGAAAGGCAAGGCTTCCTGGTTCCTCCCCTTCAACAAAGGCTGGAACGACGGCGCGGGCAACCCGCCCAACCCGCACGGCATCAAGACCGACTATCTCTGGCGCGAGGTCCTCACCCGAGAGAACCTGACGAACATCCTGGAGAACTACGCGCAGGTCGTGGAGACGAAGGACGAGAAGTCAGGCAAAAAGAAACGCACCCAGATCTGGCCCCGATACCATCAGCTCGATGTCGTTCGGAAGCTGTTGGCCGATGCGGGCGTGCATGGGGTGGGCAAACGCTACCTGATCCAGCACTCCGCCGGCAGCGGGAAGAGCAACTCCATCGCGTGGCTGGCCCATCAGCTCATCGGGCTCTCAAAGGACGACGGGAATGTCTTCGATTCGATCATCGTGGTCACCGACCGGCGGATCCTCGACAAGCAGATCCACGACACCATCAAGCAATACGCCCAGGTGGGCGCGACGGTCGGGCACGCGGAGCACTCAGGCGATCTGCGCAAGTTCATCGAGGATGGCAAGAAGATCATCATCTCTACGGTCCAGAAGTTCCCTTACATCCTCGACGAGATCGGCAACGAACAGCGCGGCCGCCACTTCGCCATCATCATCGACGAGGCGCATTCGAGTCAGGGAGGGAGTATCAGTGCGGCGATGGCGCAGGCGCTCTCCGAGGCCGGCGAAGAAGGGGAAGACGAGACCTACGAGGACCAGATCAACCGCCTGATGGAATCGCGGAAGCTGCTGCCCAATGCCAGCTACTTCGCCTTCACCGCGACGCCCAAGAACAAGACGCTTGAGATCTTCGGCGACCCGGACCCGCAGACCGACGGCACCGTGAAACACCGCGCCTTTCACACCTACACGATGAAGCAGGCCATCCAGGAGGGCTTCATTCTGGATGTGCTCGCGCATTACACGCCGGTCGCGAGCTATTACAAACTGGCCAAAACGGTCGAGGATGACCCTGAGTTCGACGTCAAGAGGGTACAGAAGAAATTGCGGCGCTTCGTCGAGGGGCACGATCACGCGATTCGGCTGAAGGCCGAGATCATGGTGGACCACTTCCACGAGCAGGTGCTCGTCCAGAGCAAGATCGGCGGCGAGGCCCGGGCGATGGTCGTGACCAACGGCATCGAGCGGGCGATCCAGTATTTCCACGCCATCCGCGACTATCTGGCGGAGCGCAAGAGCCGCCACCAGGCAATCGTCGCCTTCTCCGGCGATCACGAGTTCGGCGGGGCGAAGGTGAGTGAGGCGTCGCTGAACGGCTTCCCCTCCGGGAAGATTGCCGATAAGATCAAAGAGGACCCGTACCGTTTCCTCGTCTGCGCCGACAAGTTCCAGACAGGCTACGACGAGCCATTGCTCCACTCGATGTACGTGGACAAGACCCTTTCAGGGATCAAGGCGGTCCAGACTCTCTCGCGCCTCAATCGCGCGCACCCCAGGAAGCACGACGTCTTCGTACTCGACTTCCTGAACGACGTCGACACGATCCGCGACTCTTTTGCCGATTTCTATCGGACCACGATCCTCGCCGAGGAAACAGATCCCAACAAGCTTCACGATCTCCAGGCCGATCTGGACGGGTATCAGGTCTACGCGCCCGAGCAGGTTGAGGAGTTCGTCCGGCTTTACCTCGGCGGCGCGGAGCGGGATCGGCTCGATCCGATTCTGGACGAGTGCGTGGCGGTATACCTCAGCGATTTGGACGAGGACGGTCAGGTCGGCTTCAAAGGGAAGGCGAAGGCGTTCGTGCGCACGTACGGCTTTCTGTCCTCCGTCCTTCCCTACAACAATGCCGCGTGGGAGAGTCGGTCCATCTTTCTGAACTTCCTCGTCTCGAAGCTGCCGTCGCCCCAGGAGGATGACCTCTCGCAGGGCGTCCTCGACGCGATCGATATGGACAGCTATCGGGCGGAAAAGCGTGCCATGCAAAGGATCCTTCTGGCGGATGAAGACGCCGAGATCGAACCCATTCCGACGGCTGGCGCCGGCGGCCGCGCCGAGCCGGAACTGGACCGATTGTCGAATATCCTAAAGGTCTTCAACGACCACTTCGGCGACATCAAGTGGGAAGACGCCGACCGCGTGCGGGAGCTCATCACCGAGACCATCCCCGCTCGCGTCGCCGAGGACACCGCTTACAGGAACGCCCAGCAGAACTCGGACAAACAGAACGCGCGTATCGAGCACGACAAGGCGTTGGTTCGTGTTATGACGTCGGTGATGAAAGACGACACAGAACTCTTCAAGCAGTTCATGGACAACGAGTCTTTCAAGCGCTGGATGACGGATACGGTGTTTGGGCTGACGTACGAATCGTCGTAGCTCCTCTGCGGCGAACAACGCGAAAAGTCGCCTCCGCCGAACAAAGCCCCGATTCTATTTTTATTCGGGGGCGCCTCGTCGCTCGACGCAGGAGCACGTCCGGTTCTAACCTCTCACCCACGGCACAGCCTGCGCGGGAAGACGAACGATGAGCGAAGGACTTTGGCAGCTGCTTACCAAGACCACGCCCGTCCAACGAAAAAACGCCCGATCCTGACAGAATCGGGCGAAACCGTGGAGCGGAACACCGGACTCGAACCGGCGACCTCAACCTTGGCAAGGTTGATCAGGCATCTTGCTAAGTTATTGGAAAACATTCAAATAGAATAAGTTTTTTGGACGACGAGTTGAAAGAGTGCTGAATCCGATTTTTGAGGCCGCAATCTTGGAGACCTCAACCTTTCCGAGTTTGAGGTGCGTTCGGCCACTCGCCACCACCACTCCGTCATTCGTCTGATCGACCATTCTCTCGTCGATGCTCCGCAAAGAGAATCTTGTCTCAGGATTGACCACCGTATGGACGCGTCTCCGGGTAGAGTTCGGGGCCTCGCCCACTACGCCATACTCATGCGCCTCGCGATGCTCCGGCCTGGAGTTATCAGCTGGTATACATAGGATCCGACTGGCAGCCCACTTGCATCGAAAACAACTTCGTGCGTGCCCGCCTCCATGATGCAGTCCAGCAGCACGCTGACCTTTCGGCCCGCAACGTCATAGACGACGAGACTAATCTGAGTTGACTCTGGCAGACCGAAGCGAATCTTGGCGGACGCTTTCATTGTGTTGTGGACGTTGTGCCTTGGCGTGATGAGACTTTACTAGGCGCACCGCCTTGATCGCCTTCACAATTACTTCACGCCTTGCGATTGTAAACCAGCGAGCTGTCCAGATTGGCACCGCCAAATTTCAGAAGCTGCCTTTTGCAGATAATCAGCGATCGACATTCATTTCCGTCAATGGCCATCTCAACGTAGATGGCCTGAAATGTCGGTTCTCGTCGCGGCAGGATGTGGGTTTGACTGGGCCCCCAACAAAACCCGCAAGGCCCGAACGCCCGAGTTACGCGCCGTGAGATTCAGACCGGAGGAAGGCAAGCGCTCGCTCGTATCTAAGCAACCGGGTACGGTCTTTCTCGGTCGGCTCAGAGATGCGGCTGAGATCCATATTTTCTTCCAAGTCAGCGACTTTCACGCGCGCTGCGATGGCGTTGGTGCTCGCCCGGCGGACGAATTCCTCATAAGACTCGTCATTTCGTCTGGTGAGTTGACCCACGGCTCGAAGCACTTCTGACTGGAAGCCCTCTGCTCGGAGCCGGTCCAAGGTCCATTCTGAGTCCTCAACTACGTCGTGAAGGACGCCAACGATCTGATCGGTCTCCGACTGGAGACGTAGCATTACGCGGATAGGGTGCAAGATATATGGTGCACCGCCTTTGTCGCGCTGGCCAGCGTGTGATTCTGCCGCGATAGCGATGGCTCGTTCTAATGTACTCATTGGTTGAGAATGCTTTTGAGGGGCAAGATTTTGAGCAAAATTCCGGGTATTAGGCGTGGGAGCGGTTTTTCGGAGTGTGGTCGCCCTACGTTTGGCGCATGGGTTCCCTTCGCGGGGCACGGCGATAGCATGCGCGTCTTCCTCAGCGGTACGGTGCAGGACCATCGAGCTGAGCCGGAGAGCGATCAATCCGGCTGCCTTGTCGCGGATGGAGTTGGGCATGAGCGAGGATACAAATCAGCAAGGCCAATTGCTCAACCACAACATGCGTGGACCATCCAAATGCGAGCGGAGGGGTTGAAAAGGCATCCTTTGGATCCCAGTGATGCGACGTTGTGCCTTCAAGCTGTAATACGCCAATCAGCCTTCAACATTGAAACATGCCTTAGACCGAGATTTCAGCGCCGCTAATGGTCCCCACGTTATACCTTATGCCTGATATCCATTGAGTTTCCTTCACACGCGAACCGATGCGACATTCTTTCCATTTGACGCTGACCTTGATCGCGACTGGGATCGTGCTGGGTGCGGCCCCTCGAAGCCAGGCACAGACGAACGTGTCGGGGACCATTGCTTCGAATACGACATGGACACTGACGGGTAGTCCGTACGTTTTGACGGGTGATTTAGATGTCGGCTCCGGCGCGACGCTGACGATTGAGGCTGGCGTGGAGGTCCGGTTTCCAGATTACCGGCACAGTTTGGACATTCTCGACGGCGGCGCACTAGTGGCGGAGGGGACACAGGCCGAGCCCATTCGTTTTGTCGAGACTGACCCGGTAGACCAAGGAGGTGGAGTGGCATTCTTTGGAGGTAGCTCGGGTTCACTATCCTATTTCGAGCTTAACTACTTCGGCGAGAATCGCGGAGGGACGGGCGCCGTCAACAGCGCAGCCCTCTCGATCGCGTCTTCCGCAGTCTCTCTGACCAACAGCAGTGTTGTCGGAAGTGAGTACCGGGCGATTGCAGTTGCCGGTGGGGCCAGTCCAACGATCTCCAACAACAATATCACCAACACGCCAACGGGCGTTCACATCTTTGACGGATCGCCTACGATCACAGGCAACACGTTCTCGGGCATCGGCTCGCGAGCCATGTATGTGGTGGAAGGAGGTCAGCCGCTTGTTTCTCAGAACACGTTTGTCGACGCCTCGGTGGAGGCGGCCGTCAGTGGCTATGCTGGCTTTGCATCCGATAACATATTTGAGATCGGTCGTACCTACGTAAGTAGCGGCGTAGTCGGATCGTCCGCAACCCTGCTCCACATCGGGACGCCCTATGTTCTGCTTAACGATCTGGACGTTGGCGCCGGGGCGACGCTGACGATTGAGCCTGGTGTTGAGGTGCAGTTCCCTGATTATCGATACAGCCTCGACATTCTCGACGGCGGTGCACTCATAGCGGAAGGGACCCAGGCTGACCCCATCCGCTTCGTCGAGACCGACCCTGAGGATAATGGCGGGGGAGTAGCGTTTTTTGCCGGGAGCTCGGGCTCCTTGTCCTATTTCGAGCTGATCGACTTCGGTGAGATTTTCGGAGGGACGGGCGCCGTCAACAGCGCAGCCCTCTCGATCGCGTCTTCCGCAGTCTCTCTGACCAACAGCAGTGTTGTCGGAAGTGAGTACCGGGCGATTGCAGTTGCCGGTGGGGCCA
>JBGTDU010000150.1:0-8757 GCA_041748175.1 Rubricoccaceae bacterium | reverse complement strand
CAGGGCCGCCCATCGTTGTCCCGCCCAGTCGCCCGGACTTCGTGCCGGGAAATGAGGCGGTGCCCATCACGGCTATTGTCCAGCCAGGCGACCCGGCCCGCACAATCACCGGCGTTGATCTCGATTTCAGCGACACCGCCGGGCGTGGCTTTGGAGGAACGATCGCCATGACCAATACCGTCGGTGATACGTGGGAAGCCACGATCCCCGCCGCCCCGGATGGCATCTTCGTCTTCTACTCCGTCACGGCGACGGATAGCGAGGGCGACATGACCAGCTCTGGCGAGGTCTACTACCGCGTCCTCTACAACGGCATCACGTCCATCGAGGAAATCCAGCGCACGCCGGATGGCTTGCCGGGAGATGGGCCGTTCGAAGGCATCACGACGACGGACATCGACCTTGACGCTACAGTCCAGGCGGATTTCTTCGGCGGTGCCAACCGTTATCTCATCCTTCAGGATGATCCGGGTCTTGACGAATGGACCGGCATCTGGGCGATCATTGATCCGGGCGCTACGGTCGCAGTGGGCGACGTGATCAACGTCTCGGAAGCTGACATCGAGGAGGCTTTTGGCCTGACTCAGCTCTTCATGCCGACGTTCACGGTCACGGGTTCGGGATCGCCCTACCCGCACAAGGTGCTCACGACCGGGCTACTGAATGGCGATGATCCCGGCTTCCGGGAAGCCCACGAGGGCCTGCTCGTTCGCTTCAACGCCGTGACCATCACGGACGCCAACGCCGATGGGCCGGACGACGGCTCGGGGACCAACTTCGGCGAGTGGCAGTTCTCGAGCGACGCGACCGAGGCCAACGAGGTTCGCGCCGATGATCTCTCGGATGCCTTTCCGAGCGACTTCAACCTGCTGAACTTCATGATCGGTTACACGGTCTCGCACATCCAGGGCGCGTGGTACTACTCGTTCAGCAACTACAAGGTGGTGCCGGTTGTCGCGGGTGATATCGGTACGATCACGGTCTCCAACGAACCGGTCGGCCCGGCCGTCCCAGGTACATACTTGCTGCACGCGGCCTACCCGAACCCGTTCAACCCGTCCGCCACGATTCGCTACGAGATTGGTTCGGCGGGACCTGTATCGCTGAAGGTCTACGACGCGCTCGGCCGTGAAGTCGCCGTGCTCGTGGATGCAACGCTTCCCGCGAGTACCTACGAAGTCACGTTCAACGCCTCCGGATTGTCGTCGGGCATCTACATCTACCGCCTCGTCGCGGGCAATGAAGTGCTCAACGGGAGCATGACGTTAGTTAAGTGAGGGAGGTAGGGAAATGGCCAGATAGCCAGATAGCCAAATGGCCAAATGGCCAAATGGCCAGATAGCCAAATGGCCAAATGGCCAAATGGCCAGATAGCCAAATGGCCAGATGGCCAACTCGTCAACTCACAATAAAGAGGGTAACCCGATGAACGACATACCGGATCAAGAGAGCGGAAGGCCTAGCATTCGGAGTTACAGAGATCTCACGGTCTGGCAGGACGCGATGGATCTGGTCGTCCAGATCTACTCGCTCACGAAGAGTTTGCCTGACGACGAGCGCTTTGGTCTCACCTCGCAACTGCGCCGCGCGGCCGTCTCCATCCCTTCCAACATCGCAGAGGGGTGGGGGCGGAACCGCACGGGTGAATACATACAGCACCTCCGTTACGCGAGCGGATCACTGCGCGAGGTCGAGACGCAGCTCTTGATTGCTAACCGTGTCGGCTTCCTTTCGGAGGACGAAGTGTCTCCCGCTCTCAAGAGTTGCGACGAGATTAGCCGGATGCTTCGCGCTTTGATTCGTTCATTGGAAAAGAGCGATCGGCGAACGTGAATTCATTTCCCAAACTGGCTATCTCGTTCACTGCCTACCTGGCTCGAGAGCGCTCCTACCTGGCCATTTGCCTATCTGCCCACCCGGCCTTACCCACCCACCTGGCCCGAGTGCGCCCCAACCTGGCCATCTCCCTATCTGCCTACCTGGCGTTATCCGCCTACCTGGCCCTTTCCGCTTGCGACAGCGGCATTGCGGGCCAGGCGGCGGACAACCGGCTCCCGGAGACGGAGCTATCCGTTCGCGTAGCGGATTTGCGGGAGACGCTGGGGGATGGGACGCTCATCAGCACGGTGGAGGTCAACTGGTCTGGCACGGACCCGGACGGCTTCGTGGCGTCCTACGACTTCCGGTTCTACGACGAGAGCCTGCTCGGCAGCATAGGGGATGAGGAAGGGTGGACCTCCACGGTTTCGAGAGACACCACCATCCTGCTTCCCATTCCGCCGGGCGCGTCTACCGCCGCCGTTGTGGTTGAAGTCCGTGCCGTAGACAATGAGGGCCTTATCGATCCGACACCCGCGCGGACGATCTTTCCCATCCGCAACTCGCCGCCCGAGTTTCGAATCGTGGATACCGAGGCGCCACCTGAGGTGACATGGCCTGTGTTCTCTTTCGCCTGGGTTGCATCCGACCCCGACGGTGCCACAGATCTCGCCGCCATCGAGATCGCCTTCAACGATTCGCTTTCAACCTATACCCGCCTTCCGGCGGACATAGATTTTGCAACCTTTGTTGCCGAGGATCCGCGCGCGAATGGTGAAACCGGCGCACGCGTGTTTCTGGGGCGGGGGTTCCAGACCAGCGAGATCGTTGTTCCAGGACTTCGGCTTGGGGCCGAGAACGTGGTTTATCTGCGCGCCGCCGACCAGACAGATACGACGAGCACGACCATTCGCTTCCCTCGCGATGAGGAGGACAGCTTCTTCGTGAACCGGGTGACGAGCGACGTGCTCCTGGTCAACGACTTCCGAACGGTGGCCGACGTTTTCGTGATGCCCGTCGCGCGCGAAACGCTTCAGCGCTATGGGACGTCAGTGTTCGATGAATGGGATCTCTCGGAGACGCCCCAGATCGATTCGAACCCGCAATACTCGGACGCATTGCCGACGTCGCCCGACCCGACCCTCAGGCAGACGTTGGCGCTCTGGAAGAACATCTACTGGGTTTCCAATCGCGCTACGAATCGGATCCGCGGTAACAATCTCCCACTTGCGGCCTCCGTGATGGACCTGTTCTTCGATCAGGGCGGAACGCTGTTCGTCCATGTCCCCGTCACGCTCCCGCTGACCGGCGACGACGAGGAGAACACGGCGAACGCGGCGATCAACATCCTCCCCCTGGAAGATCTGGTCGAACTGCCACCGGGAAGCACGAGCCTTCGGATTCTCACGGGATCGCTGCTCGAAGCCGTTGATCTCGTTCCCGGAACGTCCCTCAGCCTGCCGACGCTCGAAATGATCTCCCTGGCACCGATCCCCTCGGCGTTGCCCTACGAGGTCGGGCCGGGCGATATACCACTCGGGCGCATCCAGTTCATTGATCCGCTGAACGGAGTGAACTGGGAAGGCACGGACGTCATCGCTTCGATCAGTGATGATCGGCGGGTTGGACTCTTTGCGCTGCCGCTCGTCAACACCGCGACGGGCGAGCTTCTCTTCGCGCCTGTCTCGCCGGGCGCGCCGGATGTCTATGATGCGCTTGGCGTGTTCCTCGCCGGACTGAATTTCTCCCGATAACCCGATTATGATTTCCGTCCGCCGACTCGCCACACTTGTGCTTCTCTTGTTGTCGAGCGTCGTGCTTGCCACGGGTGCGATTGCGCAAGGCCGCCTGGCGGGAGCGGTCACCGATGCAAACACGGGGGAGTCGCTTCCCGGCGTGAACATCCTGATCCTGGGCACCTCGCAGGGCGCAGCCACCGACCTCGACGGCAGGTATGCGATTGACGGGCTTCGCGATGGGGAATACACGGTGCAGGCTTCCTATGTGGGGTTCGAGACCAAGCAATACACAGGCATCGCCGTCCGAAACGGCCAGACAACCACGCTCGATATCGACATCGCCGAAGCCGTTTTGCAGACGGGCGGAGAGGTTATCATCGTGGGCGAACGACCGCTGGTTGATGTGGAGCAGTCGTCCAGTTCGCATGTCATCGACCGGCGGGATATCGAGGCCGCGCCGGTGCGCGAAGTCCAGGCCATCGTTGCCTCGCAGGCTGGCGTCATCCAGGATCCTACGGGACTTTACATCCGAGGAGGTCGCGCCGAGGAAACCGGCTTCATCGTGGACGGCGTGTCGGCGAAAGATCCGTTATCCGGGACAGGCTTCGGGCTGGATCTTGGTGCCAATGCCTTCCGCGAAGTTGAGGTGACGACGGGCGGGGTTGGAGCGAACCTCGGCGACGCGACATCGGGCGTCGTTCAGGTGTCCACGCGCGACGGCACCGATCAATTCCACGGTTCGTTCGCGCACAAGCGGGATGGCCTCGGGTTCAACTCCGACTGGCAGAGCACCTGGAACGAAGAAGTCTACGAAGGCACGTTCTCGGGCCCCATCCTTCCCGGCGTGCTGCGCTTTTTCCTCAGCGGACAGGCACGTTTCTCCGATGAGTTCACCCGCTTCACCTCGACGCCGGACCAAGTCCGCACGTCGCTTCTCGACGGAACGTCTTTGATTCCACGAACCGATAACCGGTGGAGCGGCCTCGGGAAACTGACGTGGCTTCCGCGCCCGGGCATGAAAGTGCAGGCGAGCTACCAGCGCTCGCTGACCGTCAACCAGAATACTCGGATGTTGCAGGTTACCGGCAACGATGACGTCATCAGCCCGGGCTACCAGTATGCGTTCTCTCTCCAGCCTGACAACGGCAACACGTACGCGCACGACAACAACATCGCCTACCTCAAGTGGACGCACGTGCTCAACAACCAGTCGTTCTACGAGGTGCAGCTAAGCCGCCTGTTCACCCACCTCCGGGCGGATGCCAACGGCCTCGACTGGCGGCCCGACAACGTGGACGCCGAGCTCGATCCCGAGAGCATCGTCGAGTATCCGGGCTCCCTGTTTGTGGATGCAGATGGCAATCCCATCAACCCCAATATCCTGTTTGTGCTTCCCGGTCCCGGCCTCTTCAATAACGGTGGAATTGCGACGCGCTGGCACGACCACTTCGCCGAGGAGGTGGTCCTGAAGGGCTCTTACACGCGCTTCACCGAAAACCACGGGTATGAGTTTACCGGCGGGTTCGACGTAAAGCTCAACGACTACCAGTGGATCGACATCATCCGGCCCTGGATCGGTGCGCCCATCATTACCGCAGAAGGCGATACAACGCAGTCCAACCGGTTGGGCGAGGCCAGCGACGTGTGGCGCGTCAAGCCACGACGCCTGGCCCTTTACCTCCAGAACCAGTTCCGTTATCGCGGCCTCATTGCCAACATCGGCCTGCGCAGCGAGTTCTGGGCGCCGGGCAGCTACGTCGACGATCTCGTGGCCGACAGCTCGTTCACGATCCCCGCAGTCATCCGTGAAGCCTATCAGAACGAATCGGTGAGTTTGCTCGGTCTTCGATGGAAAGCGCGGCTCCTTCCAAAGGTGCGGGTTTCATTCCCCATCCGCGAGAACCAGGTGTTGTTTTTCAACTACGGGCACTCGACGCGCCTCCCGCATCCGACGTTCCTTTACACGAACCTCGACCCGTTTTATCAGGACCGCTCGTTCTTTGGGGATCTCGGGAATCCGAACCTGAACCCCGAGGTCGATATCAGCTACGAGCTGGGTTTCCGGAATCAGATCACGTCGGATGACGCGCTGTCGTTGACCGCATTCTGGCGAGACAAGTTCGATTTTATTACGGTGGCGAGCGTTTCCGTTCCGGATGGAACCGGTCGTGAAACGACACGCGCACTGCGCATCAACGGCGATTTCGCCCGCGTTCGCGGAATCGAGGTGAGCTATATCAAGCGGATCGGCGATTGGTTCAGGGGCAACATCAACATGAGTTACTCGCGGGCCACGGGGCTGTCCTCGACCAACAACGAGGCGTTGCAACAGCTCATTCAGGACGGCAACATCGACAATACGTTCGAGACGCCGCTGGCGTGGGATCGTCCGCTCGACATCAAGGCCTCGACCATATTTACGTACGACCGCCCGCGATCGCTGTTCGGCGTGCCCGGCCTCAACAGGTTCCGCGTCTACGTCGCGTCGACGTTCCGCAGCGGGCAGCGTTATACGCCCGTCGAGTTCATCGACAACGAGGTAAATCCGTTCACGGGCGAGCGCGACTGGCGGCCCATCTACACTGCGGTGGATGACCGGCAGCAGCGCTTCTCGGAAGTGGGCAAGGCGTGGTGGTGGTTCGACATGACGTTCCAGCGCTCCATCGCCGTGGCCGGGCAAGACCTGAACCTTTCCCTGGAGGTCACCAACCTCTTCAACCAGCAGAACGGCGTCCTCATCAACCCGGTCACTGGCGCGGCCTATCCCGCCGTCGAGCCGGGCACGGACTTCACGACGTTTCGCGGCAACCCCGAATACGATGTTGCCACCGGCGTGCGCGACCCTCGCTACGAAGATCCCGGTACGTCTGGAATCCCGCCGCTGAACCCGGCCCGCTTCCTTCCACAGCGTCACATTTTGTTGGGGCTCGCCTTCGAGTTCTGACCCTTCGCCTATTGCGTAGCGCGTATTACGTAAGGGAAATACTCTCAACAAATACGCAATGCGAAGTACGCAATAATGATCATGCACATTCGGACATCACTCTTAATCGTACTCCTTGTGTTGGGCGCATCAACGCACCTGGCCGCCCAGATCCTCCCGGCATTCGGCGAGGATCGCGCGGGTACTTCGGCTTTTCAGTTCCTGAAGATTCCCGTCGACCCGCGAGGAACTGCGCTCGGTGAAACAGCGGTGTCAAACGCCAACGATGCGAGCGCGCTGTTCTGGAACCCCGCACTTGCAGCGCAAGGCGGTCGCACGGAGGTGGGCGTTGCGAGCGCGGCGTATTTCGCGGATGTCGCACTGCATTACGTAGCGGGCTACTCGCGGGTGGGCCCCGTTACCTTGGGACTTAGCCTTCAGGCACTGGATTCCGGCGACATGCCTGTGACAACAGAGTTCAGCGGGCCGGAAGGGACGGGCGAGACGTTCCGCCTCGTCGATATCGCGGCAGGGCTCACCGTCGCCCAGGCGCTCACTGATCTGTTTTCGTACGGCGTCACGGCCAAGTACGTGCGCGAGGGTGTCGCAGGCGTTACCACCCAGGCGGGTCTCCTCGATATGGGCGTGTTCTACAAGGTCGGCGACACAGGTGTACAGTTGGGCGTCGCCATTCGCAACTTCGGCTTTCAGAGTATCCCGTCTGGTTCAATCGAACGGACGACGATCGATGGCCCCGCAACAGAGATTGTTTTCGATGGAGCCGAGCCCCCGACCACGTTTATGCTCGGCGCGAGCTATCGCCCATTCGCCGTCGGGCAACACGACCTTGTGTTGTCGGGGCAGCTCACAAACCCGAACGACAATGCCGAACGCTACAACGTCGGCGCAGAGTACACATGGAACAACCTTCTCTCGCTGCGGGCGGGCTACCGGTTCGGCGTGGACGAAGCCAGCCTGCCGTCCGTCGGTGCCGGGCTGCTCGTCCCCGGAATCGGTCCGGGCTTACGGATTGATTACGGGTTCAACAAGCTCGAACGGCTCGGGGCGGTGCATCGGGTGGGGATAAATCTTAGACTTGATTGAGCCAGATAGGCAGCTTGTCACATGGGCAGGTAGCCAATTAGCCAGATAGCCAGGAAGAAATGCAGGACTCGATCTCAAACATGCCGCACGAATCCACCGCCGCCCCAACCCTGCTGGCTACTCGCCCATTGGCTATCTGCCTACTGGCCATTTGGCTCAGCGTCTCCGGCTGCGATGCCATCTTCGGATCCAAGTCCGACGAAACCACGGACGAGATATTTGACGAAGGGCAGATCGACCCGACCCTCGTTGACAACGTGGGGTACGTCCCGCTTAACCCGTTTTACACCTTGAGTATGCTCGGTGGATTCGACGCGCCCATCGACGTTTACGTGGGCTATGACGAACTCATCTACGTCGCGGATAGGCAGGGACTGCATGTCCTCGACCTTGCTGGCCGTCCGCAAAACTTTATCAGCGAAATTGGATGGCCCGGCCAGCCCACCCAGCCGTTGCGTGACATCACCGCGATCGTCCAGGATCGCCGATTCAACCTGTACGTTGCAGCCCGCCGCGATACGACCGTCGCCGGAGCACATTGCACGAGCTATCCCGGCGAGACGGAACGCTGCGACCTGGCTGTGATCTATCGCCTCTCCGGATTGACTTCCGGCGCTCCCCGCCTTGAGAATATTATCTGGCATCCCTTCGATGACGGGAGCCGCTCGCAGTCGCGTTTCGATCTTCCTGATGTCTACCAGGCAGAATCTGGCCCTCAATATTCCGACGACGATGCCTCTTTCACTGGCGTCGCTGTCCTGGCCGACAATACCTTGTACGCCGTTCGTTCTGGACCTGTGAACGTCGTTGGTGTGGACGGGAGGCCCAACTCCACCTTCAGTCCATTCAATGCGCTTATGGTTTACGATGGCGCGGGAGCGTACGTCCGCTTCGCCAGGACGTTGAGTCCGAGTAACCCGAGTCTCTTGAGCGCCGTGTGGCCAACAGCCGTCGCCACCTATGTTGGGCCTCCCCAACGGACTTCCGTTGATCTGACGGAAGATTTTGTTATCGCGCAAGGTCCTCCCGGTGCGGCGTTGCGGTATGCCGTCCTGTCAATTCTCAACGTTTCGACACCGGATGGCGATGTTTTTCAGGTCGACACGGGTCGGCTCGGCGCGTCATCCAACCCCGAAAACGGCGATGGCTTTCTCTACGGCGATTTTCGATTCG
>JBGTDU010000149.1:0-16833 GCA_041748175.1 Rubricoccaceae bacterium | reverse complement strand
GAGCGAATCGCTGCTCGAAGACCAGGCGCGGCCGATTGTTCTTCTTGATGCAAGGGAGATTTTGCCCCACGTTGCGCCGGATAACCAGGAACTCGGCCTGATGTTGCCCTACACGCCGCTTCATCACTCGCTGTTCGCAGCGGGCGCTCCCGACGTACTTGTGATGACCAGTGCAAATCTCTCCAACGAGCCCATCGCTTTCCGCGACGACGACGCGCGCGCGCGTCTGACGGGCCTGGCCGATGCTTTCCTCATCGGTGAACGACCGATCGCACGACGGGTGGAGGATTCAGTGGCGCGGGTCGGGCCGTTCGGCCCGATGATCCTGCGGAGATCGCGCGGCTATGCGCCCGGCGCGGTAGCCGCGCTTCCCACCGATCGACCGATTCTCGCGGTTGGAGCGGACCTGAAAAACAGCGTAACGCTGGTGGTTGACAGGCAGGCGTTTGTCAGCCAGCATATCGGCGACCTTACCCAGTATGCCGCGCTCCAGGCTTTCCGCGAGACTATTGAAGACCTGCTGCGGATGTACGAGGTTGACCAGAGCGCACTCCTCGTCGTTCACGATGCCCACCCGGAGTATGCATCCACCCGGCATGCGCTGGAACTGCCGGGCGAGCACGTGGCTGTTCAACACCATCGGGCTCACATCGCTTCGGTCCTCGCTGAGCGCGGGGCCTGGGACAAGCGCGTCGTAGGTATTGCGTTCGACGGGACGGGTTACGGCGACGACGCGAGCATCTGGGGCGGCGAACTATTCGTGGGAAGCATCGCCGACGGCTTTCAACGCGAAGGGCACATCCGGCCCGCCGTTCTTCCCGGAGGCGACGCGGCTGCGCAGCATCCGGTGCAGGCGGCTGCGGGCTTCCTCGCCGGGATTCAAGGTCTTCCCGATCTGACCACACCGCCGTTCAATTTCTCCGAGCGATTCCGTTTCGCGTCAGAATTGGTGAACAAGAACGTACGGGTATTCCCAACCACTTCTGTTGGTCGCCTATTCGACACGGTAGCGGCTTTGTTGGGGTTCACACGGGCCGTCTCGTTCGAGGGGCAGGCGGCAATATGGCTGGAGCACCTCGCACGAACCGCACCTTCCGCTGACGCTTACCCATTCGACGATCTCGACTGGTTGCCGCTCCTGCGCCAAATAGTCAATGACAGGGTGAATGGTCGCGCGGTAAACGAAATCGCCCGGGCGTTTCATCGCGGGCTGTCCGAAGGCACGATGGAGACCGCGCGCGAGCTCGCAAAGGAGCACGGCATAGACACCGTCGTCCTCTCAGCCGGCGTCTTCCAGAACCGCTTGCTCCTGGAAGAGATCGCTGCCGCCAAAGGCGACCTGACGATCTGGACCAACGGCGAAGTCCCGCCGAATGACGGCGGAATCAGTCTCGGGCAGGCGGCGATCGGGGCGATTACTCGGACCTGAGACCTATCGAGTGGGCAATCCGCCTTTTCGCATTGCGTACGGGCGATTAAAAGCGAAGGCCCGTATCGTAAACGTGTAACCGAAAATCGGAGACCCATCCCGCGGGTGTCGGTCGACGTGGAAGAGAGTAACAGGTGAACCGGCGTCGATCAGTTCAATCGCGAGAGGGCTCCATAGGCGTAGGAGCCGAGTCACCAGTGCCGTTCGGCAGATACGTTCCGAGCGTGGCCTGGACATCGTGGACGGCGCCATCAGCGACGAGCGGCAGCCGCACCATTCCGTTTTCGACGGCCGTCGGACGGCCGTCGAGTGTTGCAGAGACGATGCGACCTTCGATGCCGTCCGGATTGCGGATTTCAATCCGGTAGGTCGTTTCACCACGCCGATACGTAAGCGTGCATTGGGGCCAATCGGCCGGAATGCGCGGATTGAGCACGAGCGTGCTACCATCCTCAATGCCGAAACCAAGTATAGTCTCCACGGCTACCCGATACATCCACCCTGCCGATCCCGTGTACCACGTCCATCCTCCGCGTCCGATGTGCGGCGGCGCTCCATAAACGTCGGCAGCCACGGCATAGGGCTCCGTCATAAATCGATCAGCGCGTTCCCTGTTGCTCGAACGCGTAGTTGGGAGAATCATTTCCAACAAGTGCATGGCGCGCGTAGTGTGGCCTCGCTCGGCGAAGGCTCGAATGAGCCACAGAACGCCATGCGTGTATTGACCGCCGTTTTCCCGAACACCCGGTAAATATCCCTTGATGTACCCCGGGTCGTGTTCCGTCTGATCGAAGGGTGGCGTGAGGAGCCGGATGATCCCCGCCTCCTCGTCCACGAGGTGCTCTTCGGTCGCCGCGAGCGCGCGCTCTGTCTTGTCCGGATCGCCAGCTCCGGAGATTACGGACCATGCCTGGGCGATCGCATCAATGCGACATTCGGCATTCTGGATGGAGCCAAGAGGAGTGCCATCGTCGTAATAACCGCGGCGAAACCAGTTGCCGTCCCAGCCCGCTTCGTTGAGGGCCACTTGAAGTTCTCGCTTGTACAATCCATAGCGTTCGGCTCGGTCGTCTTCGCTTCGTGCCTCGGCGATAGGGATTATGGATTCGAGGATGTCGTAGAGAAAAAAGCCGAGCCAGACCGACTCGCCCTTGCCTTCGTCTCCGACACGGTTCATGCCGTCGTTCCAGTCGCCTGAACCCATCAATGGAAGGCCGTGCAGGCCTCTCGTAAGCGAAATATCGACCGCCCGGCAAGCATGTTCGAAGAGCGTTCCAGTCTCATCGCCGATCTCGGGTGTGAGGTAGACTTCAGACTCACCTACTTCCAATGTGCGGGCGGTCAAGAACGGCACTGCTTCGTCGAGAATGGTCAGGTCGCCCGTTGTCTGCACGTAGTTGGCCATGGCGTAGGGCAGCCATAGCAAGTCATCGGAAAAGCGCGTGCGGATTCCGGCGCCCGTTTCGGGGTGCCACCAATGCAGCACATCGCCTTGTTCGAACTGATGCGCGGCGTGCAGAAGAATTTGTTTTCGCGCGAGGTCGGGACGGGTATACAGGAGCGCCAGCGCATCCTGAATCTGATCACGGAATCCCAAAGCGCCTCCACTTTGGTAAAACGCGGAGCGGCCCCAGAGGCGGCACGCCAGATTCTGATAGAGGAGCCACCCGTTTACCAGTACATCAAGCGCGGGTACGGGGGTTTCGACCTGTATCGTTCCAAGTGTCGTTCGCCAAAAAGCGGCGACGGCTCCAAGCGCATCCGTAATCGGACCGCGTTCGCGGTAGCGCCGGATTAGCGCGCGCGCGACGTCCCGCCTGGGAGCTTGCCCAAGCAAAAAGACCACTTCGGCGGTTTCCCCTGGTGCGAGCGTTACGGCTATCCGAAAAGCGGCGCAGGGGTCGAGCCCGGCTCCGGTCCTGCCGTCCAGCTCGGCACCGCGACGCAGTGCGGCCGGATCGGCTGCCGAGCCAAGTCGGCCGAGGAAGCTCGTCCGGTCTGCGGTATGCGAGACACTCTCCGTCGGATTTTCGGAGTCGATCCGCGCTGCATCCGCAAAGGCGACGGCGTTGTTGTAGGCCATGTTGTAACGGTTCCGGGCAAAGAGGGCTCCCGTCGCATGGTCGGGCTGGACAACCACGAAGCGCATACCAATGTCCCTACGGTTGGACATCACCAGCGCTTGAAATCGGAACGCGGATAAACGACGCGGTCGCTCGCTCTGGTTCGTCAACCGAAGGCGAATGACTTTGACCGGATCCTCAAGGGGGACAAACATCAGTGTCTCGGCTTCGATGCCAAAGCTCGAATGGCGATAGCCAGAGTAACCCCAGCCGTGGTGGGCCTCGTACGCGCCGGGGCCAGGCGTCGGCTGCGGCGTGGGGCTCCAAAAGACACCATCATCGTCGTCTCGGATCCAGATGGCTTCATCGGCGGGGTCGGCAACGGGGTCGTTGCTCCATGGCGTCAATTTGTTCATTTGGCTGTTGCCCTGCCACGTCATCCCCGCCCCGCTTTCGGTGGCGAGAAAGCCGAACGACTCATTCGCAATCACGTTGGTCCAGGGAAGCGGTGTAGACCGTGGAGCGCCGCCGCCGCCGAGCCGGATTACGTACTCGCGCCCATCGGGGGTAAAACCGCCGTATCCATTAAAAAAAAGGAGCTCCTCGCGTTGCCCATCGCTTGGTGCGCTGCGTTCCGCCAGTCGTTCCCCGGTGTGTAGGGGCGGAATTGTTGAGGAGGAAATACCCGGTGCTTGACTTACAGGGATCAAACGTGCCCTCATCGACGGGCGCTCCTCACGCGTCAGCGCTTCTCGCGAATGGTGCCGATCTGGAGCCGCCGCCCTGATTGGCTCCAGGACGGAGAGGTCCGGTAGCACACCGGCAACAACGAGCCCCGCAACGGCCAGGATCAACGTCAGATCGTCAGGCGGCATTCCCTCGACGCGCCGGATAAAAACGCCGCCGCGTTGGTCCATCAAACCACGCGATGCCGAGGTTTCAACCGCCTGCTGAAGCATTTTCTGGACTTCATCGACGTACGAAGGTGGGTGCTCATTGAGTAGTACCAGATCCACCTCGAAGCCCTTGAGCCGCCAATAGGAGTGGGCTTGCAGGAGAAGTCGGACCAGTTCTATTTCGTCTATTTGGCCCACGCGGAGGACGACGACGGGGAGGTCGCCGGAAATGCCATACGCCCACAGACCCGACTGCGGGCGGTGATTGCGGAGCAACACACGTTCGGGAGCGCGAAGGTCGGGCGCATTGAACAGAAGTGCTGCGGCCAACTGCTGGAAGTAGAGCGCACGCTCGCTGGTGAGGCCGGAGTGCGGCAACTCAACCAGGCCATAGACTTGCGCCAGTTCGGAGGCCCGCTGCTCAGCTTCCGGGTGAGCGTAGCGATCGGAAAGGCGAAGGGCCTCCTCTCGGCTTGGGGCGGTTCCGAGGGCAAAAGTCACCGTCACCCGCTCCTTGGGTTTGAGCTGGATTCGTCGTCTGAGGCTGACGATAGGATCGAGGACGGAGCCGGTGGTGCCCGACAGACGAGTTCCTTCGTCCAGGGCGGCCGGCCTAGCGAGCGAGCGATTCCGCCCGATAAACCGCATCCTGTCCGTTTCGAATTCGATCTCAGCGCCATCGTTGCGGGGTCCGCAAAGAGAGTGAAAGAGCCACGGATGTGTCGTCTCTGCCTCGCGCGCACGGCGGGTTGCGAGGAGGGTGCGCCGTGACAGATCAACCTCAGTACGAACGAACAACTTGGAGAAGGCGGGATGTGACGCATCGGCGACAGGATCATTCAACACCACCTCTGCATAGCTGGTCAATTCCAGTTGCCGGGTCACGTTGCCGTAATTCGTGAGCGTGTAGCGTCGCAATTCGACGTTGTCTTCCGGCGAGACAACGATCTCCGAAAACGTTTCTATCCAGTCGTCCACGCGCGCGATTTCAACCTTGTTGAGGTGAAACCACGCCTCGTAGCGGTCGGGCTCGTCATTGCTGATGGGCTGCCGCCCCGCCGACCAAACGCGCCCTCTCTCCACATCGCGAATGTAGAGGAAGACACCCAAATCCTCGCAGGTTCGGTCGGGAACCCATCGCGTGAGCGCCGTGCCGTCCATGTGTACAAAGCCAGACCCGGCGGCCGTCACGAACGTCGTGTGGTGCCCATTCGAGAGCATCGTCGCGGCCGGAACCGGGGCGCGGAGTGCATGCTCGGGTATGTGGATGACGGCCGGTTTCGGAAGCGCCGCCTCGACGGGTTCGATGGCTTCCAGTTCGTCTGGGTGGGGAGTAACAATCTGCAGTTCTTTGGGCACACGTTCCTGCAGGAGCAACTCAACCGAGCGGACAAGCGGATCACGGTGGAAGCGCTCCTGGACGAGGTCGCCGCGCAGCACATTTACGAGCGCGAGCAGGCTCATGCCTTGATGGTGTGCCATGTACGTCTTCACAACTTCAAACTCCTGGTCCGCGGCAAGGCGCTCCCGCGTGAAGTCGATCGCCTCGTAGAACCCGTATGGGCCGAATGCCTTGCGTTCCTCGCGCAGGCGTTTCAGGTTGCGCAGCGATCGGCCGGGGCGAACCATCATTGCTAAAAACGATGCGTAAGGTGCTACGACATAGTCATCGGCCAAACCGCGCTTAAGCCCCAACCCAGGCACGCCGAATGCTCGGTACTGGTAAGTCAGATGGATATCGAGCATATTGTATGCGCACTCCGAAACACCCCACGGGAGGCCCTGCCGGTCGCCGAAGGCCTTTTGGAAGCCGATCGCCCCGCGGACCGTCTCGGCCAGCAACGTTCCATCGAAAAGGCGGGTAAATAGAACCGGCATGACGTATTCGAACATGGTGCCACCCCACGAGAGCAACGCTTTGTAACCATCGGCCAGTGTCGTCGGGCGGCCCAGGCGGAACCAGTGCTCGGGAGGCACGTCGCCTTTGCCAATCGCGATTAGCGATGCAACGCGGCATTCGGAGGCGAGGAGATCGTACGTGCTGGAGTCAGCCTGTCCGCTGTCTGCATTGTAGCCTATAAGAAAGAGATCTCGGCGTGTGTCGTAGAATGGTTTGAAGTTGTGCTCCATCGTGAGTCGCTCGCAGGTTTCCGCGAGGGCGCGGTTTCGCTGCAAAAGGGCCGAGAGGGCGGCCTCGGCCTCCGCCAGCGAGGCGTCTTTGGCTCTTCGTGTCAAGTGGAGTAGGACCGTGAGGGATCGGCAGACGTCCAGAGCTTCGGGCGGGTCCTCCCCAAAGGCCCATGGCGCGAGCGTTCGCACTTCCAGCAGCGCCGCCTGAATTTGAGCCAAGGGGCGGACCACCCAGTAGTACACCTCTTGCCGTGCTGTCGGCGCGGAGTCGTTCAGTTCCTCAACGGCGCTGACGAGTCCGCTGGCCAGGGCTTCCAAATGGAGGAGTGCGCGAGCAAAGGCGCTGATCGATTCCGTAGTCGTCGCAGCAATCGCCTGGTCCAGCGCAGCCGCCGCTTCGCGCAATGGCGAGCTCTGTTCATCATCCAACGCATCGTCGAGCGCCTCACGCAAACAGGCAAGCGCATCGCCCAGCCCATTGAAGAAGGCCGGGCTGGGCCAATGGGCTTTTGGCAGTTCCAGGAGAGCCTGTCGTAGCGTAACGAGAGAGGCGACCAGATTGCCAGAGTCCACCGTCGAGACATAGCGAGGCGAGAGTGGCTCCGACGTAGCTGTGTCGTACCAGTTGAAGAAATGGCCTTTGTAGCGCTCGAGCCGGGCCAGCGTATCGAGCATGGCGCCGATACGCCCGATCGTGTCCGAGTGGGTCGCGTAGCCGAAATCGGCGGCACTATGGACGGCCAGCAGGCCCATTCCGATGTTCGTGGGCGATGTGCGGTGGGCCAGCCCGTTGTACGGATGCTCCTGGTAATTGTCGGGCGGAAGGAAGTTGTCCTCAGCGGCGATGAAATCATCGAAGAAGCGCCACGTTCGTCGTGCGATTGCCTGTAGTCCGGGCCGGTCATCGTCCGTAATCTGAAACGCGGCATCTTCGATCGTGGGGCGGCTCATTCGCCTGGCCACCCACGGCGCAGCAATCCATGCAGCGGCGAAGGGCACGGCCAGGAACGCGGCCATCGGTTCCATCAATCCGACGAGAGCCAACACAGCCGCCCCCCAGAGTGTTGAAAGCCATATTCCGGGTGCATCGCCGCCCGCTTGTTCGGCCGTGTATGCCGTCGTCCATTCGAGGAGGCGCTTCCGGCTGATGAGCATCCGCCAGAGTGTTCGGGCTATCGCGTCCACCATCAGGATGGCCTGATGAGCGAGGAACGTCGCGGAGAGGCCAACCTGAAGCGTTGAGCGTCGCGCATCCCCAAGAGCACTGCGCAAATAACTACGCCACTTGATATCCGGAGGATGAACCAGGAGCGCTGTGGCAAACGGGGCATAGATCGGGAATGCGAGGACGCCAAGCCCGAGGAGTGTCCATATCAGGAACGAACCCGGCAGGATCGTCCAACCAAGGAGCAGGAACGCGATCAGGGCCGGGGGAGTGAGCGAGCGGCGCAGATTGTCGAAGGTTTTCCACCGTCCCAGAGGAGGCACCGGATTTCGCCGCAGCCGTTTGTCCTGCGCGCGAACGAAAGGAAACAACCAGGGCAGGATCTGCCAGTCGCCGCGTACCCAACGGTGCAGACGCTTGGCGAATGCGGCATAGTTCGTCGGATAGTCGTCGAAGACAACCACATCACTCAACAGCGCCGTCCGGGCATAATTGCCTTCAAGCAAGTCGTGTGAGAGCACCGAATTTTCTGGAATTGCGCCATCGAGGGCCATGTGGAATGCGTCCACATCGTAGAGACCTTTACCCGTAAAAATGCCAACCCCAAATAGATCCTGGTAGATGTCCGAGACTGCCGTTGTGTAGGTGTCCACGCCAACATTGCCCGAAAATATTTGTGCGAACAACGTGCGCGATTCCACTCCTGCCGTGACGCCAACGCGTGGTTGGAAGATGCCAAAGCCTTTGCCGACGCGGCCTTTTGATACGTCGTAAACTGGCCGATTAAGTGGATGCGCGGCCGTCCGAACGAGGTCCACAGCCGCACCTGGTGGAAGTTGCGTATCAGCATCCAGCGTGACGACATAGCGGATCGCGTTGTCGGCCGTGGCAGCGAAAAAGTCTCCTTCGAAAACGAAGTAACTCGTCTCGGCGGTTGGTTGGCGGAGGAGTTGGTTGAATTCTTCGAGCTTGCCGCGCTTGCGTTCCCAGCCCATCCACACGGCTTCCGCCTCGTTCCAAAGGCGCCGGCGGTGGAGGAAGAAAAAGGTGTCGCCCGTATCGGCACCGTCACCCGATGCATGGCGAAGACGCCAGCGTCGGTTGAGATCGAGGATCGTTGAGTGCGCTTCTTTGAGAATGGCTTCATCTTCAGGCATCGACTCTTCGGGCGCGTCCCTAAAATCGCTCAAAAGCGCGAAAGAGAAGGCAGGATCGGGGTTCGCGAGGGCGTGGACTTCCAGCTGTTCGATCTGCGCCCGGACGTTCTCGGGCGAAGTGACGAGGGTGGGGACCACGATAAACGTCCGACATCCCGGCGGTACGCCGTTCTCTGCGTCAAGCTTGGGCAGGCGGTGAGGAGGAAAAGCGCCCGTTACGAACCAGTTGGTCAACGACACGGCGAGATCGAAAGCAGGCAGCAAGGACGCCAGCAACGCCAGGGCAAATCGCCAGCCGAGCACACCTGAGGACGAGGATAGAAACCACGCGCCTGTCATCAGGAGGACCAAAAGAGCCGAGACTATCCCGAAGTAGGTCCGTGCGGGGCGACGTCTGCCAAACCGGACGGGGCGCCAACGAATCGGCGGGCGGTAGCCGACTTCAGCTTCCAGCCTTCGGCGGCCCTGGTCTACAAGCCAGTACCCCACATGCGCCTCAATGGGTAGATCAGGTTCGCGAACGCCCGGCGATGCCACCCCATCATGACCATTTGTGGAATGCGCAATGCTTGCGGCGGCCTCTGCCATGAGTACCGCGCGCTCGGCCACCCCCGCTTCCGTAGCCTCACTGTATCGCGCCAGGTCCTCCACAACGTGCCGATAACGGTCGCGCGTGGGGAAATCCATGTGCGCGTAGACTCCGGTCGGATCCTGCTGGAGCGTGCGAGCCACGAACGAAAGGCTCTCTATCAGCTCCGACCATTCAATCTCGGAAGCCCGCCGAAGCGACAGGATCGCGTTGGCTACGCTGGCCTGCTGGTGAGTCTGTCGCTGTGTTTCCTGGCGGATGACTTTTTCAAGCGTCGAATTGCGGCTGGCAAGGCGGCGTTCGAGCCACTCCAACGCGGTTGTTGCGGCGGGTCCTTGCGCCCGGAGAGCACTCGTGAGCGTAACTACGAATGCGCCGGACAGCGGTGCGAACCGTTCGGCCATCTCGGCCAGGTCGAATACAACTTCCGAGGGATCCTTTGCGGCCCTTGCGACCACGCGTTCTGCCCACCGCCTGGCTTCATCTCGCTCCTCCAACGAGTCGCTCACCTGCGCTGCAAGTGCGCTCAGTTTCTGAAGCAGAACGAGCCGCATCATCGCGGGAAGCGCCCACAACTCACTCAGCTGCAACGGCACTTCTTCCTGAAAGGCGCTGGTGAACGCCCAGAGCTTTTGGTCGTCCAGGACGTTGTCAGTATGCTCGGCTAGGTCGCTGACCACGGAGAAAACGCGCGGTCGCCCGGAGTATGGCCCGCCCTCCAACTTCGGGAGCACGCGGTAGTACGACCATGGCAGGTCCTTCTGCAGCTGCCTCGCCGCATCCTTGATCACGTAGAAATTGTCGAGCAGCCAGTCCGCAGCGGGTGTCAACGGCTCGTCCTCGCGCGCCGCTTTTACAAGCCTCCGGTAGGCCGAACTCAGCCCACGGAACGATTCCCGAAGCAACAGGCGCGGCGGGCGCGTAAGTCGTACGCCCATGCGTACAGACTGCGAACGGGCCAGCCGTTTCGCATCGCTGGCAATCCGTTCCAGGTCAAATAAGCCCTCCGCGCCAACCTGAAGAGTGGAATCGGAAGGTGCGGAAAGTTCAACGACGGAAACGGTTTCCATCCAGTCGATGCTCGATAGATAGGCGATGACAAAATAGGCGATGACAAAAAGGTACGGGCGGATGGGTGCATGGGCGCTTTCCATGATGAGACTTCGCTCGCGTTAGTTTTTGGTCTACACCTAAGCGCCCGATTACACGATATTCCTCGACGTTGGCCCAACAAGGTTCGTTGTTCAAATCGTGCGTTCTGATGTAGTCCTCGCGCTGCCCGTTGAGTCGAGCCGAAAGTCGCCCGTGCCATTCGAAGTCAACGGCGACGAGTACGTTTCCCCTCTCATTGCACGCCTTAGCCTAAATGACGAGTAAGGACGAGAAGGCAATGCTCACGGCACTCCAGGCGCACACGTTCGACTACTTTCGGTGCGAGCGCGATCGCTATAACGGGCTCATAAAGGACAACACGCGGGAGGACAGCCCTTGTAGCATCACCGCGGTCGGCCTGGCGCTGGCGTGTTATCCCGTGGCCGTCGAAAGAAGATGGACATCCCGTGCGGAGGCGGCCGCGACGGTGCTAGCCACGCTCAGGTTTTTCTGGGAGAGCGAACAAAGCAAGGCACCTGAGGCCACCGGTTACAAGGGTTTCTATTACCACTTCCTGGATATGGAGTCGGGCAGACGGATGTGGAAAAGTGAGTTGTCCACCATCGATACCACATTTTTGCTCGCAGGTGGCCTGATGGCAGCGCAATACTTCGACCGCGGAAACGAAACCGAGTCCGAGATCCGCACGCTTGCCAACGCCCTCTATTACCGAGCCGACTGGCAGTGGGCGCTAAACCATGAGGCTAGCAGCGCCACCGATTGCCTGGCCGTTTCGCACGGCTGGAAGCCCGAGCGCGGCTTCCTGGCTGCGCGGTGGCAGGGCTACAACGAGGCGCTCCTGCTCTATGCGCTCGCCCTTGGCTCGCCGACCTATCCGATCTCCGACGAGAGTTACGCAGCATGGACGAAGACCTACAAGTGGAAAACTATTTACGGCCATAAACATCTCTACGCAGGGCCACTCTTTGTACACCAGCTCTCGCACATCTGGATTGATTTTCGCGGTATCCAGGATCCGTATATGCAGGCCAAAGGAATTGATTATGCGGAGAACAGCCGCCGCGCTACGTACGTCCAGCGCGAATACGCCATCCGAAATCCACGCGGCTATAATGCGTACGGACCCGACACGTGGGGAATTACAGCCAGCGCCGGGCCAGGCCGTCACTCGCTTTGTGTAGATGGCCGGATGCGTGAGTTCTATGACTACCAGGCTCGCGGCGTCCCGTGGGGCCTCGACGATGGGACGCTCTCGCCGTGGGCTGTCGCGGCTTCACTGCCGTTCGCTCCGGAGATCGTGTTGCCCGCGCTCTCGCATCTCGAAAAGGCCTACCCAGAGATGACGAGTAAATATGGCTTCAAATGCAGTTTCAATCCAACCTTCCCCGATCGGACAAACAGCGCGCACGGCTGGGTCTCCCAGGGCTACTACGGACTCGATCAGGGTCCCATCGTGCTGATGATCGAGAACTACCTCACGGAGAAACCATGGCGATGGATGAAACAATGTCCATCCCTCGTCACCGGGCTTCGGCGTGCCGGTTTTGTTGGCGGATGGTTGGATGGCTGAAACAAATACCGCCGATGCCATTGGAGGAGCCGGAGTTGGGCCACGTCGCCGATCGCTCCGCTACCGTGAACGGTTGTACAAACTGGAGCACCTGCACTACCAACCGTTGGCTGCTAACTCAGGCGGTCCGTGAAAACGGGGGAAATCCAGAGTCACCTATGTCGGCATAGTCCGCTGACGACCATAATAGTCGACCAACGTGCAATTGAAGTGCGCAATCCTATGTCGCTTCACCTCTCTTCCATGGGGATCCGCACCTCCGTCTTTTCCCATCGAAGAACCAGATGCGCGCCGCCATCCACCGCTTCGAAAACCATCGTGAGCTGATCCACGGTTTCCTCCAACGTGCCCGATGGAACTGTGATCTCAAGGACATCCTGATCGGGATCGTAGACCTCTGTAAAGATCTGCGTCTCCGCGTTGAAAAGTCCTGTTCCGTCGAGACCGAGGAACGGGCTGAAATGGATGACCCATTCGCTCGGGCCAGGCTCGGTGAAGATCGAATACGTACCCGCGGCAAGCATATTTCCGGCAATGCTGAGCTGGCCGGTCGTCGTGATTTCGGTAGCCTCGTTGGCGCCGGTGCGCCAGATCGCGTGGTATGGTGTCAAGAACTCCACACTGTCGGTATTCATGCCGAAGATCTGCCTGTCGCGCATGTAGGGGCGTCCGTAGGTGACCTTTACGTAGGTATCGCCGATGTGCGTTTTTGCAATACCGATAGGACTGGGGCGGCGCGACGGATGCAGGTCTTGCGCCTGAACCAGGTCGATAGAGGCGAAGCAAAGCACCGCTACAATCAGGATGGGGGTTATGCGGATCATCGTCTTGGGTGGGTTGGATGCAACAGAGGGCCGGAATTTACCATACGAAGGCTTAGACCAGCAGCCCCGCAAAAACGAGCCTGCTGGCTTGCGAGAGGCGTTTTTGGCCTCCCGCCGTGTACCGCGTACGGGATTTGAACCCGTGTTACCGGCGTGAGAGGCCAGCGTCCTAGACCCCTAGACGAACGCGGCGGGGTCCTTCCGTGAGGATTGGAAGGCTTACAAAGATACGGGGCCAGCGGAGAGCTACTCGCTCGTTGAAACCATTTTCACGTGCGCAATGCCTGCTTCTTCGAAAACATCTCCCGCGCGAACAAAGCCAAAGTCGTTGTAGAGCCTCTCAAGGTGAGCCTGGGCGTGGAGAATCTGCCTATCAAATCCGCTTTCCAGCGCGTCAGCGACAACATGCCGGACCATGTCCCTCCCGAATCCTTGGCGCCTGGCTTCCTTCAACACCGCAAAGCGTTCCAGCTTCGCCGCGAGTCTTCCGTCGTCCGCGTGCGGGTGCCAACGAGCCGTTGCCACGGCAGTCCCTCCGTGCGCGCCCAGGAAGTGCCGGCACGTTTTGAAGCGGCTCTCCGTCGCATCGTGCTCGTCCCACTCCTCCTCTGGCGCACAGTCCTGTTCCTCAATAAACACGGCAGTGCGAATCAGTACAACCCGAGCCCAATCAGCTTCCGACTCTGCCCGACGAACGATCAGATTACGGGGCATCGAGGTGCTCGGTCAGAAAGGAGTTGGTCAGAGAAAGGACATTCTGTTCGGTGACAATGCTCCGATGATCTGCCGTCTCTACTTCAAGAAACAATCCCTGTTCGGTGCCAGAAATGGAGCCGATGGAGCGACTGTGATCGATCGGAACAGTGAAGTCGAGGAAGCCATGTGCGACGAAGAGGAACGGCGGCGGCGCGACAAAATGACTCGGGGAACGTCGCAACAGTGCAAGGCGCGCCTCCGCGATCGATAGCGTGCTATCCCTGAGGGGCAACAGAATATCTGACGCGAGAGCCTGAATCGCGGGGAAATCGCCCCCCGAACCGCCGCTCAGAACCGCACGTGTTTTCGCTTGAAACGACTCCACGAAAAAGTTGGCGGGCCCGGCGAGGTCGATGACGATATCGAACAGGCTGGACCGATGGGCTGCAAGTAGAGCAACGCCGCCACCTCTTCCGACGCCTATCGCGCCGACGCGGTTGGCGTCGGCAAGCAACTCCGCCCCTCGAACAAAATCGGCGAAGGCGATCGCATCGTCTGCGTCAAAATCGTACGCCGATGGGCTGCTGGATGAGGTGAACGGACTCCCGCCCGCAACGAGCGTCTCCCCGCGAAAAGCGACCAGGCCGTAAACGAAATCTTCTTGCCTGCTGGAAAACAAGGGTAGGGCGCCTTCGGTGAGGAACAGATCGGAAACCCCATCATCGGCATCCGGCAAAACGAGCAGGAGCGGACGAACGGCAACGTCGCCTGGCAAGCGGATAGGGAGACGGGCCAGCCCGTAGAATAGGACCGCTCCAGTTTGCGCGTCCCGGCCCGCGTACACGTTGAGTTCTGCACCATCAGAGGCAATCAGCGAAGCCTCGAGCGTGAACGCGTACCGGCTGGGGAGCTGCGCATCCCGGAGCGCCCAGTCTTCACGGACTGCCGTGCGTTCAGCCCCGGTAGGATCGGCGAAGAGCTGATTCAGATTGACACCAGCAATGATGGAGTCCGGCGGGGGAGGGTTTGGCGTGCTCGGGCCGGTATCACCGGAGTCGCAGGCGTAGACAAACGTAGTGCAAAGGAGCAAGAGCGCTAGCCGGGGAATCAATCTCATAACTGAAGGGAGGGATGCTAAACAACGAGCAGGCCGGGCGAGGAATCCTACGTGCGAGAACGAGATTGGTCGTCGGCTGAGAGCCGCGAGAACGAAAATCACTCGGACTTGATACGCTTGTTTAGATTCAGTCCAGATAGCGGTACATTGGATCGAGTCCCAAGATAGAAGCTCACCCTTCCCGCCATGCCCCGCTCCGCAGTTCTCATCGTTCTCGCGCTTTCCGCACTTGCGGCCAACGCCCAGACAGGCCGCATCGTCGGCACCGTTGCACATTCCAACCAGCAGACGCCGCTTCCGGGCGTGCATATCCTTCTGGAAGGGACGGATTACGGAACGGCGTCTGGCGAAGACGGAAGATTTGAACTTGAGGCCGTTCTGCCGGGCACATACGTCATTGTGTCCACGTCCGTCGGATTTGATGCCCGTCGAGTGGCTGTGGTAGTCGGGCCGGGCGAAACAGTGCGCGTGGCGCTTGCTCTATACGAAATGGCCACGGACATTGGCGAAGTCGTGGTCAACGCCCGAGAAACGCTAACCGGCCTCGGCGTGTTGGACATCGCGGGCTCTGCTCATTACATCGGGCCGGAAGTGCTGGAACGGTTTGCCACCAACGACGTCACGCGTGTCCTTCGCGAGGTGCCGGGCGTCAATATTCAGGAAGAGGAGGGCTACGGGCTGCGGCCGAACATCGGTCTTCGTGGCACCGGCGTTGAGCGCTCGAGCAAGATCACGCTGATGGAAGATGGCATTCTCATAGCGCCAGCTCCCTATTCCGCTCCGTCGGCCTACTACTTTCCCACGATTGGCCGCATGGACGGCTTGGAAGTGCGCACGGGTTCCAGCCAGATCAAGTATGGACCCTACACGACGGGTGGTGCGATCAACCTTATTGCGGCACCGATTCCCTCGGAGCTCAGCCTCCGCGCCGATGCCGCGCTCGGGCCGAACGGCCAGCGAACGCTCCACGCTCGCGCTGGAGACACCATCGAAAATATTGGCGGCTTCAATCTTGGGTTCGTCGTAGAGGGTTACCTCGACAACGTGGATGGCTTCAAGTCTCTGCTCGGGCCAGGCGGTAACGTTGTTGAGGATTACAACACGGGCTTCGACAAGGGAGATCTCTTCGGGCGCTTCCGGATTTCAACCGGGCAGGGCGGAGCGCTCTTCCAATCACTCACGCTGACGGCGGGTTACACGGACGAAATCTCAAACGAGACCTATCTCGGCCTCACACCCGAAGACTTCGCAAGCACGCCGCTCATTCGTTATGCCGGCTCCCAACTCGACGAGATGAATGCCGATCATCTTGCGCTACGCGCCCGGCACGTGGTCGTGTTCTCCGACCGCCTCGACCTGACGACGTCGATCTACCGCAATACCTTCAGCCGAAACTGGTACAAGCTGGAGTCGGTCTCCGATGGCATGGCCGATGATGCAACGGACGACGAGCTCTCGGATCGGAATTTCAGCATTGGCGATATTCTTGACGATCCTGACGTGTTCGGCGGCGAGCTCTCCGTCATCAGGGGCGATGGGGCATTCGGAGGCGCGCTCTCTGTCAGAGCCAACAATCGCGATTACCTAAGCCAGGGTGGGCAGTCGGTGGCGGGCGTGCGGTTGGGTGACGAGGCCGGGTTGAACGCACTTGTTGAGATGGGTCTCCGGGTCCACGCCGATGAGGTGGACCGCTTCCAGTGGGAGGACAGCTACGCGATGGAGGCCGGCGTGATGACCCTCATTTCGGCTGGAACGCCGGGCACCGACAGCAACCGCCTCGAACAGGCGGATGCCGTCGCGACGTTCGTTCAGGCGGATGTTGACCTCGGGCGGTTTACGCTCTCGCCGGGCGTCCGTTACGAGCATATCGCACTCCGCCGCGACGACTTCGGCAAGGCAGATCCTGAGCGCACGGGTGTCGATCTCTCGATTCAGGAGAACACGGTAGATGTAGTGATTCCGGGCGTCGGGCTGCTCTTCGATGCGGCGGAATCGTTGAGCATTTTCGGTGGGATTCATCGCGGATTTGCGCCGCCGGATTCGCGCCCGGAAACCAGTCCGGAGGCAAGCGTGAACGTAGAGGC
>JBGTDU010000148.1:0-3200 GCA_041748175.1 Rubricoccaceae bacterium | reverse complement strand
CCACACGTAGCGGACGCCGGTTTCAACCTTGTTGACATTCTGGCCTCCTTTTCCGCCCGAGTGAAAGCGCTGGAGTTCCAGCTCTCCGCTCGACAGATCCACCTCGATGTTGTCGTCTATTTCGGGAAAGACAAACACGCTAGCGAAGGACGTGTGCCGACGCCCCGACGAATCAAAAGGTGAAATGCGGACGAGGCGATGAACGCCGCTCTCAGCCTTGAGGTACCCGAATGCCAGGTTGCCTTCTATGCGAAGCGTGGCGCTTTTGATGCCCGCGCCCTCGCCCTCCTGCCGTTCGAGGAGCGCCACGGTCCAGCCTTGCTGCTCGCCAAAGCGTGTGTACATCCGCAAAAGCATTTCGGCCCAGTCCTGCGCCTCGGTGCCGCCGGCGCCGGGGTTGATGTTCAGGATGGCGTCGCGGTGGTCGTCCTCGCCCGAGAGCATGCCGCGCAGTTCGATCGCCTCGACTTCGCGTTCAAGCGCCCGGGTTTCTCTCTCGATTTCGCCGACGAGATCCGCGTCGTCTTCCTCGGCCTGGAGTTCCTGGAGCGTCAGGATGTCATCACGGCGGCGGGTTAGCGACTCGTAGGCCTCCACCCAACCTTTCAGCAGCGACACCTCCTTTTCGGTTTCCTGGGCAGACTCCGGATCGTCCCAGAACGAGGGGTCTAGACGCCGTCCCTCCAGCTCGGCAAGCCGCTCCCTTCGCCCCTCGATGTCGAGGTAGGTTTCGAGCGCTTCGACGCGCTGGTGGAGGTCGTCCATGCGGGTGATTGGAGAAAGATGGCCGGGAAGATACCGAGGCTGTGGTAGTCGTAGACCTTCTGTTATGTAGCGACGTTGCATGCAACGTCGTACGGAGGGGACAGACCACACAAAGTCTCCCCTTCAGGGGAGTACCCGAGCGCAGCGAGGGGGAGGGGTGTTGACGGAGCCGCAATCCGCTACGTGGGCTTTGGCGAGGAACGGTGCGGCACGCTCTAACTCCATAATCGCCCCAACGACCACCTCACGCCCGACATCCCCCGCCCCTCGTTTATTCGCTTCGCTCATCAGTCGCTTCGCTCGTGTCTCGGGGCACCCCCTTGGAAGGGGGACTTTTCGATAGGGGGACTTTGGTTGGGGGATTTCTGCTGGAGAAAAAAACCCTAACCCGCCACTACCGCCTCACCGCGTGAGCATTACCCGGCCTGATAGAACCTCGCTGTCGGTGCTGAGCCAGTAGACGTAGACGCCTGAGGGCAAACCCTCCGGTGTCCAGCTCACTTCGTGGCGACCCGCTGAGAGCTGGTCGTTCACGAGGTCCGCGACCTTCCGACCGAGCAGGTCGTAGACGGCGATGCGAACATCGCCAGCTTGAGAAAGCTCGAACGGAATCGTTGTGCTCGAGCTGAACGGGTTTGGGTATGCCGAGCCGAGCGTGGTGCTCGTCGGCACTTCCTGTGGTCCGTTCTGCTCGTTTGAGACCTCTACGGGGAGCCCCAACGCAAACAGGAAACGTGGATCCATTGCTTGGAGGTGCTCGCATGGCTCGGAACCAAATTGAACCGTCCACGTTGTCATATTTACCCGTTCTCCTTCCTCATACTCAGGCCAGATGAAGCTTTTTTCGCTCCAGCCTGTCTCTTGACCTTCGGTGAGAAAATAAAGCACTACCGCAGGTATTCCATCTCCAGCTATGTCAACATTGGTATAGCTACGGCATTCTCCTGCACCATACTCTTGGGTATAGCGCGTTTGGTCGTAGTACTCCCAAAAGCGCGCTTCGGTTCCCGAGAGATCTGCTGGCCAGAAGATAGTCCAGATAGACAGCGTAATAGCACCGAATCCCTCCGTATAGCACTCCATGCCCTCATGTGGGCTCGAGAAATAGCGAACATATATCGTGCCATCAGGGGCTGAGTACTCTGCGTACTGCCCCTCGGCATTGAATGCGATATAGACGTAAGGCTCGCACTCTCGAGGAAAGAGACTCCTGCCATTGTGAGAACCCTCAGTGCCATAGGGGAGTTCCCATTCCGCCTGAGGCGGAAATGTCTCAAATGGCAGAGTGAGAAGCGGTTGCTGGCTCGCCACGGGAGTGGCGAAGAAAGTGGCGACCACGAGGATCGCCGTGGCGAAGTAAAAAGAAAACGTCTTCATGACGACCTCCGTGCAGCCCGGGCTCAAGTGTACGAACGGCGCGCCTTTGCCGCAACGCCTGGCATAAATACACTTGTCGGCTCGCCGCTTTCCCGGCTCGCTTCAACCAGCCGATTCGTCGCCGCCGGATAAACCCCGGGGACCGCCGATCTTCCGATGGGCGCGGCGGGCGGGAGACCGCCGGTCCCACGTGGTCGCATTTCTTGTGGCCTGTATCGACGTTGCATGCAACGTCGATACGTCTTTGATGGAGGTGGCATAGCGAGCCGGGCCGTTCCCGGTTCGCCTTAACGCCGCGCCAAGTTCCCCTTTGGTGAGCCCATCAACGGCTCCTCCCATTCTGATCTTGAGCTCTACGTTCATGGCGCGCCGCTGCCAATCTGTGTCCCGTCCGCCCGCGCGCGAATCTGCCGGAGCGCGTCCTGAATTGCGTCCTTCACTTCGTCGTCGCGTTCCTGTTCGAGCTGCTCTTCGAGTTTCTCGATGTCCGCGTCTACACCCAGGCTGGCGAGGCCGCTCGCCGCGTTCAGACGGACGGGCTGGAGCCGGTCAGCCAGACTCCCGCGAAGGGTCTCCCTGGCCTCAGCGCGTAGCGACACATGGTCCAATGCCAACGGAGGGAGGGCCGCAATGGCGGCAATTCGAGCGGCGTCCGGATTATTTTGGCCCGCGTGGGCAATTACATACGCTCCGCCTTCCTCTACGCTGAGCGCACTCACCGCGTGAATCAGCGCCTCCTCAACCACCCCCATCCAGGACGTCACCGCATACAGGCCCGCCGTCTGATACGCCTCGGGGGCTTTCTCAGCGAAGCGCTCCGCGAACAGGGCAATTCCCTGGGCCAAATTCGCGTACGACGAATCAGCGAGAGCGCCGCGAAGCACGGCCTCAAGCAACCCGACATTTTCGGTTTGCTTTAGAATATCGATGGCCGCATGTCGGACGGTCGGACTGGGGTCGCGGGCCACGCGTGCGAGCGATTCCGCCACGCCCGGACTCCTCAGATACGGCCGAAGCGCTTCGGTGGCTCGGCGGCGAACGAGCGGGTGGTCGTCGCG
>JBGTDU010000147.1:0-18744 GCA_041748175.1 Rubricoccaceae bacterium | reverse complement strand
GGACGCGGCCCGGGAGTTTGCCGTTTCAACTGGGGCCGTAGCTATCGAACTCGCCACGGAGCGAGACAATCTGGTAGCTCGGGCGCTCTATGATTCGCTCGGATACGACCGCGAGGAATCCTATCTGCACTTCTACCTACGCTTGTAAAAGGAGGACCGCATGAGCAACGCGAGCGAAATCGCTCAAAGCAATGTGCTGGCCGAGCGGATTCCCGATACCATTCAATTTCTTTCTGATGGTACCGAATTGGGCGGTATAATCCGAAGTTAGCCCGAAGTGACGTCAAGGAAACCCAAGGAAGCCAATCGCGCCATGAAAAGCAAGCCGATGAATCGAGGTCTGGGCGACGCCAGGGCGGCCAAGAAGGACGAGTTCTATACCCAGTACGTCGACATACAGAAAGAGGTCGAGGCCTACCTGGAGTTAGGCCCCGATACATTCCGCGACAAGGTCGTCTACTGCAATTGCGACGACCCTTTCGAGAGCAACTTCTTCAAGTACTTCGCCGCCAACTTCAACAAGCTCGGCCTCAGGAAGCTCATCACCACCAGCTACGACGGCTCGCCCATCGCCGGCCAGGGCACGTTGTTCCCGGAATACAACAAGGGAAATGGCACGCGCAAGAAACCAAAGGCCCTTGCCGTCATCCTCGACCATGTGAAAGATGAGGACGGCGACGGCGCTGCGAACATAACTGACGTCGAGCTTTTTCTCAAGAAGAACAAGGCCGCTAGAACATCCCTGAAAGGCAACGACAAGTACCCTGGGGGCGACTTCCGCAGCCCCGCGTGCATCGCGCTTCTGAAAGAGGCGGACATGGTCGTGACCAACCCGCCGTTCTCCCTCTTTCGCGAGTACGTCGCCCAACTCGTGGAGCACGGGAAGACGTTCATCATCATCGGAAACGTCCAGTCGATCACCTACAAGGAAATCTTTCCACTCATCAAAGCCGACAAGCTATGGTTGGGCGTCACCATCCGCAGCGGCGACCGCGAGTTCCGCGTTCCAGACCACTATCCGTTGAACGCGGCGGGTTCGCGCGTTGACAAGAATGGAGTGAAGTACATCCGAGTCAAGGGCGTTCGCTGGTGGACGAATATGGATCATGGACGCCGCCACGAGAAGCTGCCCCTTATGACTATGGAAGACAACTTGCGGTTCAGCAAACACACGCAGATCAAGGGCAAGGCGGCATACGACCGGTACGACAACTTCAATGCGATCGAAGTGCCGTTCACCGACGCAATCCCAAGTGATTACGACGGTGCCATGGGAGTCCCCATCACCTTTCTCGACAAGTACAACCCAGACCAGTTCGAAATCCGCGGGATCACGACCAGCACATTCGGCGCATCATGTAAGGAGTATCCAAGACAGATCCAAGTCAGCAAGGACGGCAAAAGGAGCGATGTCACAAAGCTCAATGACGCTCCCGCAATAAAGGTTGATAAGCCGCCAACTGGCCGGACATACTACATTGTCGGTGCCGAGTATTTCGTGCTTTCCTACCACAGAATCCTCATCCGCCGCCGCCGCCGCACCTGATCTGCAAGAGGTGCGAAAAAGTGAAGACCACGCTGAAAACCGACATCACCGTCGCCAAGATCTGCGACGGGTTTGTATACAACCAGTTGGAGGGCAAAGGGCTGTTCGGGCTGAGCGGAAAGCTCACCATTCAACCGGAGTACCAGCGGAACTATATCTACGAGGGCAAGAGAGAATCGGCGGTCATCGAGTCTCTGCTGAAGGGATATCCACTCGGTTTGATCTATTTCAACAAGGTCGGCGAGGACGAATTTGAGGTGCTGGACGGCCAGCAGCGAATCACTAGCATCGGGCGGTTCGTGACGGGCAAGTTCGCGATCATGGAGAGCGGCAACCCGAAATACTTCGACAGCCTGCCCGGCGACCAACAAGCCAAGATCCAGGCCTCGAAGCTGCTGATCTACGAGTGCGAGGGCACGGAGACCGAGATCAAGCAGTGGTTTGAGACGATCAACATCGCAGGCGTGCCTCTCAACTCCCAAGAGCTCCTAAACGCGATCTATTCCGGGCCGTTTGTGACGCTTGCGAAGGCGGAGTTCAGTAACAGCCAAAACGCGAATATCCAGAAATGGAGCGCGTACATCAAGGGCAGTGCAAACCGGCAGGAGTTCCTGGAGCGGGCGCTGGAATGGGTGAGCAGGGGCGATATCGGCGGCTACATGAGCGCTCATCGCTATGTAGGCGACATCAATGAGTTGATGACCTACTTCAACAGCGTGATCGATTGGGTGTCCACGGTGTTTGTCGACGTTCTCCCAGAGATGAAGGGGTTGGAGTGGGGCAGGCTGTACGAAAAGCACCACGGCAAGTCCTACGATCCGAAGAAGATGTCGGACGATGTTAAGATGCTCGCTGCCGACGACTTCGTGAAAAGCCGCAAGGGAATCTTCGAGTATCTATTGGGCGGCTCGATCGACAAGAAGTTGTTGGACGTCCGGGTATTCGAGACGCCTGTAAAGCGGGCCACGTACGCTAAGCAGACGCAAGCAGCCGAGGGCAAGGGCGAGTCCAACTGTCCGCTCTGCGCGATTGGGCACGGTGCGAACAAGAGCAGGATTTACAAGTTCGACGAAATGGACGCCGACCACGTTGCCGCATGGAGCAAGGGCGGCGAAAGTTCGGCCAAGAACTGCCAGATGCTTTGCATTACTCACAATCGCGCCAAAGGCAACCGATAATATGGGCGTGCCACAGCTCCGAGCGTGGAGTAAAGGCTCGACCAGACGACCGACGAGCTCCAAGGCGGCAGTGATCAAATGAAAATGCACCACCCCGGCCAGCAATCGTCCCGTCTTTCGGGATCAACCCCTACGTCAACCCACCGGTTTTCTTCAGGCCAGCCCCAACGAACACCCCGGCAACGTGCAGCAGCGTTACAACGAATTCTACCCAGTCTGGCTGGATAGCTAGAAACATCGCTTCCATCATGGGTATGTCGGCGGAGCGAAGGACATCTTCGGGAGCCGCCATCATCTGGCTGATGGCCAAAATCAGCCCAAGTACGAGCATGATCCCCGCCAGGATTTTCACGGCCATGTCGTTCTTTGCAATCATCTTGCACACGTAGCCGCCAAAAACTGCGGCCAAGAAGCTCAGGACAAGGATTACCACAATCCAGAGCATCGACACGTTGTACACGCCGGGCAGATATATGCGATCAACGCCCAGAATCACAAAGGCGACCGAAAAAAGGACGAAGGCGGCAACGAAAAACGCGACGTAGCCGACGACAGCGGCGAGGATGTTCTTGACCATGTCGGTTCGGGTCTTAGTGAAATGCGACCAAGGTACAGGATTGAACCAAATCAACATGCATTGGCCGAAATGCCTCTCTTTCTAAGAAAGATTGCATGGCGTTGGCGGGATGTCTCAACTAACCCGCGTGATGCGTCGAACGATGCTTCGTCCGGCCGCGTCTAGCCGAACGATGTAGACGCCCGAGGGAAAAGCTGAGGCATCCCACAAGACGTGGTGTTCTCCGGCCGTCAGCTCGCGAATGACAAGCGTGGCGACTTCTCTGCCGCGCGCATCGAAGACGCGGAGTACGATGGTTTGCGCTTCGTCTAGGCGCACCGTCATGGACGCGCGGTCGGTGAACGGGTTTGCCGACATCACGAGTTCGACCTGCGAAGTTGTGGGTGCGGACTCAGTGGCGTCGATAATGGCAGATTCGAACAGTAAGACCAGATCGGCAATTTCGTCGATACCTGTGATATCGAGCGTGCCGTTGTTGTCTCGATCGTGCAGGGTCGCGCACGATCCAGCTTCGACCGCCGCCAAGGTCTGCCGAGGCGACAGAGTTCCGGCAACGTTTTCGAGGACGATGAAATCGTCGGACCCCCCACTGCTGATGACGCCGTCCAGGTCTCCATCACCGTCCAAATCTCCGAGGTCCATGGCGATGCCAAACTCACCGGCTGAGACAAAATCCTCATCCAGAAAGCCACCCGCGCCATCACTGTAATAAACCTGAACGCCGTTGGAAAATGAACTGGCGAACGTGACATCGGCAAATCCATCGCCGTTCACGTCACCCGCCGCCGCCATCCACGCCCCTGCGAGAGAAAGGACAGATGTTGCCGTCGTGGTAAATCCGCCATCCCCGTCGCCAAGAAGCAGTCTCCCGTGCCCGTTGAAATCACCCACGAAAAGGTCGAGAATGCCGTCTGCGTTTGCGTCAGCTGAGGCGATTGCCAGTTGGCTTGAGCCGCCGACTGGAATGGGCGTTGCGGCATCGAACGTACCGTCGCCTCGTCCTCGGAACAGCGAGAGGATATCTGTGCTACCGCTGGACGTGACAATGTCATCCCAGCCGTCTCCGTCGAAGTCCGCCGCGGTCACTCCACGGTTTCCCCCACTCAAGCCGGCGAAGGATCGGATCGAAGCGAAGTCTCCGATACCATCTCCAAGCAAAACCGAGATGGTGTTGCTCGCGGCGCTACCCACAACAAGGTCGAGCTCACCGTCACCGTTGAAGTCTGCGCCATCGCTCGGACTCGGCACCGATGCATCCGGAAGGGCGAGCACATCGAACGAGCCATATCCTCCCGCGCCGTCGTTCAGAAATACACGGATGTCCGTCGCCACTTCATTGACGACGGCCAGATCATTGAAACCATCGTTGTTCAGGTCCGCTCCATACGCCCCATAACTGACGACAGGACCGTCACCTGGCCTGCGCGTGCTGAAGCGGTCAATTTCCTCGAATGTAATGGGGGCCGACGAAGACGCCGACCAGAAACCCCACATGTAGCCGTGTGCGAGAGGCGTCCCATCAGCCGCCGTGATCGCCCTCGACAGTTGAACGAGAACGCGTTCACCCGCCTGAAAGCTCGCATCGGGGGTAAAACGAATTACCGTATTTCCACTCTCCAGCGAAAGGCTACCCGCCATCGGGCCTGACCAGTGGCCGAACACGCGGAACGAAGCCGAACCCACCGTTGCAGCGTCGAGCGACGTGTCGAACGTCACAAGTAAATCGGCGTCGCGCGATGCGCCAACGGCTTCGTTGCTTGGTGAAACAGAGACGACGTTGGGAGCCTGGGCCAATGCAGACGTCGCAACAAAAAGCAAGGGGACAAATTTCCGTGTCATGGTTGATTCCTTCGTACGTTTTCAGGTGTCCAAATTGAATAGGCTCGCCAGCCTTCGGCCGCGGTGGGGCAAATTATGGCTTTCCGAAACCGTCGTCGCGGCTCTTAGCTTTGGGGCATTTCTCCTAATTCTTTTTAGCCTGCCGAACATGACCTGGATCCAAACCATTCCATATAAAAATGCAACGGGGCGCCTGAGAAATCTCTACGACCGCATCAAAGGCCCCGACGACAACGTGGACAACATCATGCTGGCGCACGGCTTGCGGCCACATACGATGGAAGGGCACATGGCGCTGTACAAGAACGTCCTTCACCACTCCGGCAACACGATCCCGAAGTGGTTTCTGGAGGCGATCGGCGTCTACACCAGCCTGCTGAACGCCTGCCCGTACTGCGTTAAGCACCACTACGCGGGTATGACGCGGTTGCTCGGGGATGAAACACGGGCCGGTGCCCTCCGCACTTCGCTGGAATCAGGCAATCCGTCGGATGTGTTTGATGATAAAGAATCCGCCGCCCTTGACTACGCGCAGGCACTGACCGAGAATCCAACCGGGATTACGGAAGAGACGGTGCAATCGCTTCGTACTGTCGGCTGGACTGATGGCGAGATTCTCGAAATCAATCAGGTCACGGCCTACTTCGCCTACGCAAACCGTACGGTTCTCGGGCTCGGCGTCACAACCGATGGAGACATCATTGGCCTCTCGCCCAGCGATTCGTCCGACCCGGATAACTGGCAGCATGGGTAGCTTGGACAAACGTGGCTAAAACCGTACTCTCGTTTTCCATCCGAAAGATCCTTGCATGCACCTCCTCGCTACGATCCTCATTGCGGCCGTCGCCGCTGCGCACATCTATTTTCTCGTCCTTGAGATGTTTCTGTGGGATCGACCGCTGGGAAGAAAGACGTTCGGATTATCTGCTGAGGATGCCGCCACAACAAAAGTGCTTGCTGGCAATCAGGGATTGTACAATGGCTTTCTGGCTGCGGGGCTGATCTGGGGTTTGATTGCGGAAAACTTTGAAGTCCAGATATTCTTTCTCTCGTGCGTGGTTATCGCCGGGTTGTATGGAGGCGCTACGGTCAGCAAGCGGATCTGGTTCGTGCAAGCCCTGCCTGCGGCGGTTGCGCTGATTTTGGTACACTTGGTTCCCTAACTGACTGTTGATCTACTCCTGTTTTGCGGGGCGGCGACTCTTGATCGATCTCTGCGTTGCGAGAATCTCGCCGGATCACCAATGCGACTGCGATCTCGCGCCTTGATCTCGACCAAGATCCGCTCGCCTCGCCGACGGTTGAATAAATCAACAGCCTGCTATGAAGCGTGGAGAGAAAGGTTGAGTTGCCTACAAACATCTGGACTATAATCTGACGCAAGCTGGTGTGTAGCTGCACGGGTACCTAGCAATATTGCAGCCGATGCGGCCGCCGTGCGTCTTGCGCAACAAATGCCAACGTTGTAGGTACATCGTACTACAACTGTGACTTCCACCTGCTTTACGACATGAACAAGTCTGCCACCATCTCTGCCAGAATTGATCCCGGCACCAAGCAAGCTGCGGAGTCGGTCTTTCGAGAGCTTGGCCTATCCGCCAGCCAGGCCATCGCGCTGTTCTACCGGCAGGTTCAGCTCAGCCGCGGCCTCCCGTTCGAGGTCAAGGTGCCCAATGCAGAAACGCGCGAGGCGCTTCGGCAAGCTGAAGCTCGAGAGGGGCTCGCAGATTTCGACTCTACGGATGCGCTCTTCGACGACCTAGACGTCTGATGGCTCGGCAGATCAAGAAGTTGCGCCGGACCTCGAAGTTCAAACACGACGCGAAACTGGCGCAGCGGCGCGGGAAGAATCTTGACAAACTGCGCTCGGTGATCGAAAAACTGAGAGCCGATGCGACACTGGACGAGCGTTTCCGTGATCACGCATTGGCCGGCGGATATAGGGGGAGCCGAGAGTGCCACATCGAGCCAGACTGGTTGCTGATCTACGAGTCGACCGACGACGCACTTCTGCTAATCAGGACTGGTACCCATGCGGACTTGTTCAAGAATTAGGTCGATCTGCGTATCGTCCTATTCCCCCAACGCCCCGTACTGAACCAGCCGAAATCCGCCTCCCGCTGCATTGCCGACTGAATTGGCGATGACACCATGGACATTGGGATCCCAGGTCGTCCACTGATCGACAAAAGCATGCGCGCGGTCCAAGTCGCCTTCCGACATCACGTCCATCACTTCACGAAGAAGCGATTCGGCTACATCGTGGTAGCGATCGTAGTGGATGGCCAGGCGTCCCGCCTGCTCGTCAAATGCCAACAAGCCCCGATCCATGAACCAGTTCCACTGCATGAGCTGCATGGTCTGGTAAGGTTGGTCGCGTCGGGGCTCGACGGATTGCAGGACGCGAAGAACGCCTCCGGCATAGACCGAGCGAAGGGCCTCGTCGCTGTAGTAGCCACTCGCGTGCAGTTGCTCAGCCACGAATAGCGAGATCAGATCCGACTTCATCTCCTCAAACAGATTCTGAACATCCTGAAGCGCCTCGGCCATTGTCCTATCATCGACCGTTCGATCTACGCCGAGATAGTGCCCGATCTCGTGCCAGAGCGTCCGCTGGAAATTGCCATCGAGGGTTAGATCGCCGCAATGCTGCTCCAGAACCCCTGCGCAATAGCGGTTGCGGGCGGCCTCAAAAAGCTGCGGGTTCGTCATGATGTTGTAGCGCAGCAGGATCGTCCGGCCATACTTCCGGGCGTGGTCGGCATCGTTGGGGAGGATCGTGGCCGTATTGATACCCCGCGCCTGCCCGAAGTCCGCGATGACGTTGTAGACGCTAACGGGAATGCGGCTTCGCACCGCCTTGTGGCGGTCGTACGGCAGACTGTTCTCAAGCGCCTGGATGTCTGTGAGCGCTGAGGCCAATGCCTCGCTTCTTTCGCGGTCGCGGACGAGCAAGCTGAGGGAGTAGAAAGCTTTCACGCCAAACAGCGCGTCGTCGTACGTCTCGTAGCTACCAATCTGCGCGTTCAGGTTCTTGAAATCGCCAAGCACCCAGGCGGCGTCGCCGGCTTCGTAGTTGGAGGTCAACAAATCGCCTGCGCGAAGGCGGAGATACGCCGCCAAATCACGGTCTTCGGACTGGATCACGTCAGCCGACTCGCGGAGGAGTTCTCGAATGCGCATGAGCCGATCTGCATAGGCGACCGCATACGGAACGGCGTAGAAAACACTCCCGGAGGGATTCTGCCGGAGCGTTTCCAGATCCGAGCGCAAGCCCGGATGGAGCAGACGCAACCCGGGATAGGCAGCAAATGTCGACAAATCGACATCGATCTGAGCCGCCGTCGCACGGCGGACGACGCTTCGCTCACCGAGCAGCGAACCCCGCTGGCCTGGATGCGCCGCCAGAAATGCATCCACTTCCTCCCGACTGACCCCAGTAGGGTAGACGTTTTTACCTGGAGTCTCGGGCCGCACATCCATGAATGCCGCGCGCTGATTGCCTCCGTTTGTGCCAATCGGGCCCTGATAGAGACGATAGAGGAGCGCCTGAGGGCTTCCATCTGCAAGGCTTTCGCGCGCCCGCTCCGCGTCCGGGTGCTTCTGGATTTCGTAGAGCTCCTGAAAGAGCTGCCCGGCTTCCAGGAGATTGCGGACCACGGCGTGTTCCGCTTCGCTCAGGCCAGAGAGCTCCGGTGCCAACCTCAAAACCTGCGTGTTGTCAACCACTCGGCGCGTGTCGGCGTCCGTCCATTGGCCTTGTGCAAATGACGTTGCGGGAAGGAGCAGGCAAACGGCAAAGACCGCCACTGCTCGAAGCTGGATCGACGAATGCATCGGGCTTAGGTTATTTCTTGAGGGCATCGCAATCTATCGTCAAGAGTGAATACCGTCGTCCGCAAAAACGAGGAACTCCTCAACTCACTCACACATGGCCTTGGCATCGCGGCCAGCCTGGTGGGCGGGGCAGGCTTAATCACGATGACGGCCATTTACGGCGATGGATGGCAGCTTGCCGGTTCCGTTGTGTTCTCGGCGTCGCTCGTGCTCTTGTATTCCGCGTCGACCTTGTACCACGCCGCGAAAAAGACCGAACTCAAGAAGCGCCTTCGCATCTTCGACCACGCGTCCATCTATATCCTGATCGCCGGGACATACACGCCGTTCATGATGGTGGGCTTGCGAGGTGGGTGGGGATGGTCGTTGTTCGGTATCGTCTGGGGATTGGCCATTGTCGGAGTCGTCGCGAAGCTGTTCTTAACAGGCCGCTTCAACAAGACCTCGACCGCCGTTTATCTGGCGATGGGTTGGCTGGCAATCTTTGCAATCGGGCCATTGATGAAGGTCCTGCCGATATCCACATTGCTGTGGATGATGGCAGGCGGACTCTTTTACACCGTCGGCACCGTGTTTTACCTCAGCCGCCGAATTCCGTACGCTCACGCTATCTGGCATCTGTTCGTCCTTTCCGGAAGCGTTTGCCATTTCGCTGCCGTCTACGGCCACATGGTCGCCGGACGGTAGAGGAACCGGTGAAAAGAATGCCCATATCGACTGGCAAAGAAAGGCTTTCGGGCTATTGCGACATAAGTCTGCCGACGAATACCTTTGTTGTGCTTCATCCTGAAAATTCTTCACAAGCCCATGTCCATCCGCGTCGCCTCACTCGCCTTATCCTTTTCGCTCCTCCTTTTACCCGGGGTCAGTTCCACCGCCCAAGAGTCCGCCGACCGTGATGGGATCGATCGAGAACGAGGGACCGTCGTGGACATCGCCGTCGGTGAGGTGCATTCGCTTGCCGTCATGTCCGACGGCTCCGTCTGGACATGGGGCCTCAGCGGCAACGGCCAGCTTGGCCGCGAAGTCACCGAAGGCGACTATTACCTTCCCGTGCGTGTGTCGGGGGTTTCTGGCAATCTCGTAGCGGCGGGTGGTTCGTTTTCCTTTGTGTACGACGGGGAAACCCTATGGGGCACAGGCTATAACGTCAACGGCTACCTGGGCTGGGGGCCTTCATCCGACGAATTTAACTTTACGGCTTTGTCGCTACCGGGGCTGGCCGACATTGATGCGCACGGCGCGCACGTCGTTGCCTTGATGGCCGATGGCACCGTTCGGGCGTGGGGCGAAGGCACCTTGGGCGAAGCCGGAAACGGAACCAATCCTCGGCATCAGGTTGAGCCGGTTCAGGTCTCCGACCTCCGAGACGTCGTCGAGGTCAGTGCCGGTGGTTCGTTCTCGCTGGCGCGCCGCTCCGATGGGAGCGTCTGGGCCTGGGGTAGCAATTACTATGCAACCCTGGGGACGCCGGATGTCGCGAGCCAACCGCGTTCGCCGGACGGTGTCTCCTCGGCGAGCCCTGTGCAAGCTCAAACTTATTCGACGGTGCCCGTTCAGGCTCAAGTCGAAGACGTGATAGCTATCGGCGGGGGCGACACCCATGCGCTTGCAGTGCGCTCGGACAGCACTGTATGGGGATGGGGCCTGAACCTGAAGGGTGCGCTCGGGCGACCAGACTATGACGAGCTTTTCATAGAGCCCATCCAGATCGAGGGCATCACGGACGCCGTTGCCGTTGCAGCAGGAACCGGTTACAGCCTCGCGCTGAGAGCCGACGGAACGGTGATGATTTGGGGACACATCAACGGGACGCCCTTTCCGGACGGTTGGCATGTAGCCCGACAGCTGCCACTACTACGCAACATCACCAAGATTGACGCAGCACAATTGCACGTGCTCGTTATCACGGAGAATGGAAACGTGGCATCTCTTGGCGATAACGGCCAAGGCCAGCTCGGCACCCGCCAAGCGGTTACCGCGCAGTATGAGCCCGTTCGGGTTTCATTCGCTCGTTGACCCGGGAATACCCGACGTAAATCATCTCTTGGTCTTCGTCGTGCGCGCCCCGTTCGCTACGCATTGGCCGTATCGCGCTGTGGCGGACTCGCCAATCGCTTGCCGATGTCGTAACGGGCGCCATTGGCCAGCACGTGCAGTTTCAGGCCGATCAGGCTTACAGGCTCGCCCGGCCTCGCGGAATCCATCGACGAGTGGCTCAACTCCGTTGGGTCAACCACGGTGACGCCGCCGGTCCCGACAACCTCGAACACATCATCAGGCCCAATAAACACGGCGGTGTCTTCATCGAGACCAACACCGATGGCAAACGGATTGAAGGACACGGCAGTAAGCAATCGGCCAATGCGATCCCGCTGTCGGAAGTGCTGATCGATCACAATGCGGTTTGTAAGACCGATGCCGGGCGCCAGAATGACGCCGTCGGCACGAGGCGTTGAACCGCTGACGCCACCGGCGATCATGTGCTCCGGGATGATGGCAGCGCCCGCGGACGTTCCGCCCACGTGCACACCATCCGCATTGATCTGTCGAAGCATTTGCGCCAGCGGCGTGCCTCCGAGAATCGTTGATAGCCTGAGCTGATTGCCTCCGGTGAGGAACACGCCGGTCGCCCCCTCAAGAATGCGGAGGCAGCCGTCTTTGAACGCATCCTCCCGATCCTGAATAGGTAGAACCTCGACGGATTCGGCCCGAAGGTCCTCGAAGATCGCGGCGTAGCGATCTCCTGTATCGTCAAGCTCCGAAGCAGTCGGGATGATGACGATTCGGGCATCCGATCCGCCTGCAAGCCGAGCAAAGCGGACGAGAATCGGGCGGTCGCCCTTCTTGTTCTCGGCGCCGCCGACGGGGACGAGGAAGCCACGCTTCTTTCCTTTGGTTCCGTGAGATGGCATGGAGTTGTGGAGGATGTGGAGGGATTTACTCGAAGGTGCCAAGGACGACAGGAGCCCCGTCGCGCACTTGCCAGCGGCCACGAGCCATTACATCGGTTATGCGATGCTCGGCATCGAGGAGGGCAAAATCGGCATCGAATCCAACACGAACCATGCCCTTTCGCTGAAGGCGTAGGTACTGCGCGGGGTTCAGGGTGAAAAAAGGTGCGATTTGCGCCAACCCGAGACCTTTGTCGAGAAGCTGCTTGAGGAGATCGGCCAGCGACTGCGACGTAGCGAATCCCATGCGTAGCAGTTCGCCGTTCGAATCGAAATGCGGAAGGCATCCGCCACCATCCGAAGAAATCGTGAGGCGTTCGGTTGGAAGCCCGGAGTCGATGAAACGTAATACGGCATCCGCCGCCGCCACTTCATCATCGCTGCCATCATCATCAGGAAACGCCGTTACGTCGATGGTGATGCCGCGTTTGACGAGATCCAACGCTTCCTCGAAGAGAGCGCGCCTGCGGTTGACATGGGTGGGATGAAAGGTTCGTGGCGGGAGCTCGGTTTCATTCAGCGCGCGCCGGATGAACTCGAGGCCACGTCCTCCATCTCCCAGGTGCAGATGAAGAACCCCGGCCTTCCCGGTCATCAGGCCGGCTACATGACATTCGCTGGCCACACGAAGGAGCTCATCATACGTAGGCTGGCTGGATCGATGGTCCGAGATGGCCAGTTCGCCGAAACCGATGACCTCTTCCAGATGGACGATGTCTCCGCGAACGGAACCCGTTAAGGTTGTCGGTGGAAGATGGTATCCGCCCGTCCACGCAAAAGCGCTCAATCCCTCGTTGCGCAGCGCTTTCACTTGCGTCAACAAACCGCTGGTGGATCGGGTCAGGTCGTCCGTTCCCAGAAGCCCGACTACCGACGTAACGCCAGCACGCGTGTAGTTCGACAACATCGGCGCAGGAGCGCGAGTTTGGGGTCCCGCTTCTCCTCCGCCACCCGTCACATGAACGTGAGCATCAACCAGCCCCGGAATGAGTCGCTTGCCATGCAGCTCGGTCTCGACGACGTCTGGACCTTCGATCACCGGCCTCTCCTCGCCGATGTACAAAACCTGTCCGCCACCCACGAGAACTTGCCGCCGTCCGAGGTGCTCTGGCGCGAAGACGTCAGCGTTGAGCAGAAGTTGGAGCGGTGCGGAACCGACCATTCCGAATTGTTTGGAAGCGGCTTTGAAGATACCGTTATGCCGCACGGATTGGCCGCCGATGATCTGGTTTTGAAATCCCCGCGCGTCCGAACCTGAGCCGGGTTTGGGCGTGTAGGGAGAGCACTCCTTTCATCCAATGATGCTCGACTTCGACGATCTGGATCCGTTTTCTGCATTTGAACCCGAAGAGGACGGTTTCGAACCGCTGCTAGACCCTGCCTCGGATACCGTGGCGATCCGGGCGCTGGTGAGTGGCGAAACGGGCGTTTCGTATGACGCCATTGTTTTGTTCGCCGAGCCGATGTTCGATCTGTACGGCATGGAGGCTGGCGAGGCGTTCGCTCTCGGACACGACTCGAGCGCCGCGGACCCCGAGATGATCACCGTGCTCTCAACTTCGCGCGTGCTGTGGGCCTTCTTCTCTCTGCCGCGTGAAGTGCGCGCCCACAAACTGTCGCTGCTGGCCGCGCATCTCGTGGGCGACCACCCGACCGAGGAAGATTGGCTGGAGATCGAAGGCCTTCTGGAAGCCAGCGAGCCGTATTGGTCGGCGATGCTCCCGGAAGAAATCCGAGCCGCGGAGAACACGAACCACCCAACACTGAGCTTCGACGAGCTCCTCTCCCATCCTGCCTTCCAACTCTCGGAAGAAACCGACGCCCTGTCATTCGGGCCGGAGTCGCTCAGCGAAATTGAAGCGCGAGCGCTTTTCGCGCAGCCTTTGCTGGATGACCCGGACGTGCTCGCCGATCCCGATGCCGTTGAGGCGGCGATTGAGCGGGCCAACGCCTACTGGCATTTGGCGACCCTTCCCGAGAGCAATCAGAAGGATGCGCTCGCGGATATCATCCGGCAATTTTCCCGCGGAGATGGCTCGCCGGATGCCATTCGCGCGGAAGCGAACAACATGGTGGATCGGTTCCACACGCTTTTCCCGAAACGGTAGCACTGCCCCTGGTTGGCGAGCGGTGGCTTGCGATTGTCCACCTTGCTTCGTTTTATTGGGGAAGATCGTATGCCCCTGGAAATGACTCCCAAACCCGCCGAAATCGCCGCGCATATCCCGTTCAATGGTTCTCCAAACCCAACTTTGGGCGTCGAGCTAGAACTCCAGATTCAGGATCCGTCGACCTACAACCTGAAGTCGGGATCAGTCCTGTTACTTGACCGGCTCGGAGACCATCCGAAAATCAAGCAGGAGTTGACGCAATCCACGATCGAGGTCATTACGGGGATTTGCAACAACGTAGCCGAAACGCGGGCCGACCTGACGGCGTCGATCCAGGAATTGTACGACCTCGGCGATGCGTTCGACCTCACATTCGCCAGCGCAGGAACCCACCCGTTCGCGCAGTGGCGCGATCAGAAAATCTACCCGAATGAACGCTACCAGAATCTTGTCGAAAAAATTCAGTGGCCAGCGCGACGGCTCCTGATCTACGGCTTGCACGTCCACGTCGGGATTACTTCGGGCGAAAAGGCCATCGCAATTCTCAACGCGCTGACGACGTACATCCCCCATCTGCTGGCGCTGTCGAGTTCGTCGCCGTTTATCGACTTCGAAAACACGGGGCTCGCCTCCGCCCGCAGCAAAATTTTCGAGGGGATGCCGACGGCTGGCCTCCCTTTTCGCCTGAACAACTACGGCGAGTTCCAGCAGTTCATCAACACGCTTGTCCGGGCCAACGCCATCGAGTCGATCCGCGAGATATGGTGGGATATTCGTCCACATCCAGGCTTTGGTACACTTGAGATCCGTATTTGCGACGCTCCGAGTACGCTCCGAGAGGTCGCGGCCCTGACCGCGCTGATTCAATGCCTCACCGTCCGACTGAGCGAGTACTATGATGCGGGGGTTCCGCTGGGTGTGCTGCACACGTGGATCGTCCGCGAGAACAAATGGCGCGCGACACGCCATGGGCTCGACGCCGAGGTGATTATTTCCAACGATGGCGACCAGATGCCGCTTCGCGAGCACATCCCGCAGCTTCTGGATCAGCTGACCTCGTTTGCCGAAGATCTTGGCTGCGCCGATGAGCTTGCCGATGTTCAGCGGATTCTCGACGAGGGCGCGTCCTATGAGCGACAATTGCGCCGCTATGCCGCAACAGGACGATTTGAAGATGTCGTTGCCGATTTGTGTCAGGAGCTGAAAGCCGACGTGTTCGAACCGGCATCATAAACGTAGGCAGCCTGCCTGGCCATCCGGTGCGCATCCGGCGGTATGCGCGTTGGCTACACCTTCGTCGCCGAATAGTAAGCCGTATCTTTCGCGCCCAAATTAAACACCTTCGCACATCTTGCAGGCCCATTCAGAAACTCGCATAGCGACGGCCGAGTCGGCCTCCGATGCCCAACTGCTCCCGGTCCTTTCGGAGCTCCGTCGACACCTGCATCGCAACCCCGAGGTCGGGTTCGACGAGCACGAAACGTCGCGGCATGTCCGCAATTGGTTAGCGACCCGGGGATTTGCGACCGTCGGCCCACTGGCAAAGACAGGCTTTTATGTGGACATCGTCGGTGCGCTTCCCGGCCCCACGATCGCCTACCGCGCCGACATGGATGCGCTCCCCATGCAGGATGGCAAGGATGTCGATTACTCGTCGAGGAATCCGGGAGTCGCTCACCTGTGCGGCCACGACGCGCACACGGCCGTGGCCTGCGGAGTTGCGACATTGCTCGGCCAGGAAAGGGAACGCCTCCACGGAAGCGTGCGGGTTTTCTTCCAACCGAACGAGGAGAGCACGCCCTCGGGTGCGCCGATTATGATTGCCGACGGGGTGCTGGATGGAGTCCAGGCCGCGTACGCCATCCACGTTGACCCGACGATTGCAGTTGGCTGGTTTGGACTTCGAGACGGAGCGCTGACGGCTGGCTGCTCGCGGTTTCTGGTCAAGGTGATTGCCGGGCAAGCCGGTCATTCCGCACGCCCACAGGAAACCGTGGACACCGTGTGGCTCGCCGTGCAGATACTCAACCAGTTCTATCAGCTGGTTGGGCGGGTGACGGATTCGCGGAAGACAGCAATCATCACGGCGACCCGTTTTAACGCGGGCGAGGCATTCAACGTGATCCCCATGTCGGTCGAGTTCGGCGGTACGCTCCGCTGTACCGACACGGAAACGCTCACGTTTTTGCGGGAAAAATTGCGGCGCGTGGCAGGCTCGCTGGGCGCTCTCTACGGTGCGGACGTGGACATCGACTACGCGGCACCGCTACCTCCGGTGGTAAACACCACGGACGAAATGAAGATCATTCGCGACGTAGCGTCCGCGACCTTCGGACCGGAGTGCGTCCGGGAGATTCCAGTTCCCAGCCTCGGCGGTGAGGACTTCGCTTTCTATTTGGAGAAAGTACCGGGCGCAATGGTCCGCGTTGGCTCGGCCAGTGGTCGCGAAACGCGCTTTCCCCTCCACCACGACCGCTTCGATCTAGACGAAACTGCCCTCCCACGCGCCGCACGCCTGATGACCGAAGTGCTGATCAGGGATCTGGAAAAGCGAGCGGCGTAGGTTGAGAATCGTGTTCGAGGTAGACTCGCAGTCTGCGCGACAACACGCAGGTAGACGCCAGTCGGGACTGAGCGCGGGCACCCGGGACCAGACCCGGCGATTGTCTGGGGAAGAGTCGTCTGTGAGCCGCATAATTGGTTGCATCGTATCTATATCGGAAGGTATTCTCCAGACGATGCAAGCCAGATACCGATGCTGGCGAATCGTTCGTAGCGGCAGGTCTCTACAAAACCCTTCTCAACTCCTGGGCTCACGAACGTGCAGCGTAAACTTAGCAGTCGCTATTCGGACATCTTCAACAATAGACTGACTAAGCCCATTGCCTTCCTTCGCGATATTTATAGACAAGGGAAGTTATCGGAACTGCTTTCCTTTATCATCTGGGAAGTATTACACACACTTCGTCTCATTCCAAAACGACGATACCTCCAATTCGACGAACGAACACCTTTAATCCTCACCAACGGCTCAAGCTGTGAGCGTGATCTGGGTGAGGATCTGCAGCGGTTTTTTGCGGAAAGAGGACTCAACATTGTCGCGACTCAGGACGACTGGGTAGTCCTAGCCATCGGGAGCGACGGGGCCAGGTATGGGTCGCTCCGCGCGGATGATCGCGTCCTGTACAAGAGCAACGAAATAGGCAAGCCTGCATCGTTTCTCGCCAGATTTCCCTCCGAGATCAAGGCCATTTTCATCACAAGCAGAAATTCGGTTTTTGTGTGCTGCAGAGGAGCCGTCCATTCTAGCGAGGACGACGGATTGACCTTCCGTGAGACCTTGGAGTTCGATACGCCCGTAAGCTTTTTCCGACACAACAACGGCATGACGGAGATGCCGGACGGAACGTTGATCATCGGCGAATATGGCAACGTGTGGGAAGGCAAGGCATTTAGAAAAATCGCGTACTTATATTTCAGTACCGACAATGGCGGTTCGTGGGCTAGGTCGGATTTCTTGATCCGGTCAGGCGCCAACAAGCACGTCCACATTGTAGCGTACAGCCATTTGTTTTCACGACTATTCGTGACCGATGGAGACAACACGAAGAAGCTATGGGCAAGTAATTCCTTGATGTCGCCTAGCCTGCAGACGATTGGCAGTTGGAAGCCAGTCAATAGATTTCATATCCAAACAGGTGGCTACACTTCCGTGGCAGAGACCACACAAAAAGTGCTATTCGGAACCGACTACCTCGGCGGCTCAAACTTTCTGGTCGAATCAACCGATGGGCGTCGGTTCAGCAAGCGAATGGTGCCGGATCCTTTTCGGCGAAGTCCGATCCTGAATATGGTCAAGCGAAGATCCGAGAAAGGAGTGGAAATATGGGCCAACCTTCCGCACTCCACGCCGCGATCCCTCCTGATGTACTCTGCGGATGACGGCGCAAATTGGAGCAAGGTTATCGAGTACAGCAATCCCGACCAGAAAGTGAGCCTGCTTAGCTCCGCCAGCAACAGCGTGGACGACTTGTACCTCTCGATTGAGGACGTGAAACGCGCTCGCCGCGGGGTATACCGCATCGCTGACCAACCGTAAGCTTTTCAAAGGGCAGGTCAATGTCCTGCTCCACAATCCATCGCCCGGTAATTTGGTGAGAGGTAGCTTCCGCGATGCGCTCAGTCATTCTTTTGATCCTCCTCGGCATCGTAGCGCCTGTGATGGCACAGGTAGCAGACGACTTCTCCGATGGCGACTTTACCAGCAACCCGGCATGGTCGGGCGATACGGATCGGTTTACCGTCGAGCCTTTCGGGGCGGACTTCGCGCTCCAATCCAACGGGCTTGCGCAAGCGGATACCATCGCGCTCGCCACGCCGTCTGCCGGAGCTCGCGGCGAGTGGCGCTTTCTTTTCCAGTGGAATTTCAACCTCTCAACGTCGAACGGCGCTCGGATCTACCTCGTTGCGAACAATGCTGATTTGAAAGGCACGCTGCAGGGCTACTTCCTCCAACTCGGCACGAACAACGACGACGAAGTGCGCCTCTACGTCCAGGACGGCGCTTCTTCTGACAGAACGCTATTTGGCAGTGGTACAGAAGGTCTCCTCGCTGGCGACAACGGAACGGTCGAGTTGCGCGTGCTGCGCGACGACCTGGGGCAGTGGCAGGTTCATGTGGACGGCGTTCCGGACATCACGG
>JBGTDU010000146.1:0-12160 GCA_041748175.1 Rubricoccaceae bacterium | reverse complement strand
TCCCCGAGCACCCGCATCTGCCGACCAGCGTCGTTGAAATAGTACTCACGGGTTACGTCGTAGCCGGTCCACTCCAGCAGATTGGCAATGGTATCGCCGAGAACCGCGTTGCGGCCGTGGCCGACGGTCAGGGGTCCGGTGGGGTTGGCGGAGACATACTCCACAATCGCAGTCTTTCCATCGCCCTCGCTCGTCCGTCCGAAGGACTCGCCCGCGTCCAAAATGTGCGCAACGCCGTCAGCGAGGAAGGCGTTTGAGAAACGGAAGTTGATGAAGCCGGGCCCGGCGATCTCCGTTCCCTTGATGCGTTTCGGATCGAGGTCGATTGCTTCCACGAGCGCCTCCGCAACCTGACGGGGCGCACGGCGCAGGGGACGCGCAAGTTGGAGCGCCACGTTCGTTGCCAGGTCGCCATGCTCCGGGTTGTTCGGCATCTGGAACTCGACGATAACGTCGCCCACATTGAAGTCGTCGGGCGCATCCTTCAGGCTCCGCAGAGCAAAGCGGATTTGTTGTTCGAGGTAGGCTTTCATGGGCGACGGCTCGCAATTGGTCGTGAAACTACCGTTTCCGTTTCCCTCGGTTGTCTTAGCTTGGCCCGATGCGCTCCGTCGAGCACCGCCTTCCGCCTTTCTTCATCCCGCCATGCGTTGGACGGCCATTTCGTCGGTCACTCTAGCCCTGATGGCCGCGTGTTCCTCGCCAGAGCCACCCGTTGAGGAACGCGGCGTCAATGAGGTATCGCTGGAAGACTCTACGGTAGCAGCAGTCCTGGCCGTTGCGCGTCTTGAAAGCGAGCCGGAGAACAGACTGGAGGTGGGGCTGACATACCCGCAGCTCAATCCATCGGCTTCGCCAGAGCTGGCTCACATGCTGGACGTCGTGAACGCCGATATTGCCTTGCGCATCGCAGCCACCGTCGATTCGTTCCTTGTAGCGGCGCGCGAGGCGGCAACGGATTACCAGGACAACCCTGATGTCGGCGCTAGTTCGCTGGAAGGTGTGTTTGCCGTTCCCTTTTTGAACGATAGGATCTTCAGCGCAAGCCAAACGGTTGACACATATGTGCTCGGAATGGCCCACCCAAACTCCACAACGGTTGTTTACAATTACGACCTCGCCACCGGGAAGCAAATTGGGCTCACCGATCTGTTCGACAATCCAACAGCATACCTGGACACGCTTTCAGCATGGGTTGGCGAAGGCCTGGGCCTTGAAGCGCAAGAGCGAGGCGCCGACGCGAGCGACTTGTTTTCCGAAGGCTTTGCGCCCAGCAACGACAGTTTTCGGCTCTTTACCATCGGCCCCGATTCGCTCCGGCTGCACTTCCCACCGTACGCGGTCGCGCCGTACGCGGTCGGCCCCTTCACTATTTCACTTGCCTACACCGACCTCAGACCCCTTCTGAAGACCACGGGCCCGGCTGCGACGCTCGTGAGCCACTAGGGGTCTGTCGGGTAGGTCTAACCCCACTTTTCCATGTACATTTTCCGCCTTCTTCCACTTGTCCTCGCCCTCCTGCTTGTGGGTTGTTCGCAGACGCGGCAAATTCCTTCGCCAGGTTCGGCATCGACGCCTGCTCCGACGCCGAGCCCGACCGAAGAAGGCGGATCGGCAATGCGTGACGTCATGATTGAGGGCGTGTCGATCCTGGGAACCTGGTATGCCGTCGAGGTTCTCGAAGACACGGACGCAACGCGCGACCTCGACGCGGGCGCGATGGAAATGACCCTCCTCGTGCAGCCGAATGGCCGCTCGACTCTTACCGGGTTCGATCGCCGACAAGGCTCGGGCCTCGTGAGCTTTACAGGCATCATCGAAGGCAATCGTATTTCCTTTGACGGGATGGACGGACAAGGCACATTATCACTTAGCGGTCGGCGCCTGATCCTAGAAGACCCGCGCGGACGCAGCACGGTTTACGAGCAGGGTTCAGGCGGGTGATCCGCTGCGGCAGGCTCGCAAAATCCACCATCAGTCGGCAGCCGATTGTGGCCTTGGTGCCAGCGCCTCTGCCGCCTCCCTCAGCCTACGGACGCATTCTTCCTTCCCAATGACCACCAGCGTTTCAAACATCCCGGCACCGATGGTGACACCCGTCACGGCCAGGCGGACGGGGTGGATGATCTGCGCAAAGCCGACGCCTTGCGTCTCCGCAAGATCACGCATGGCAGCTTCCGCCGAGGCCTCGGTGAACGAAGCATTTGATTCCAGCAAGTCCGCGTAGAGTCCGACGAGTTCTGCAGAATCCTCCTTCCAGCGCTTCTTGAGGCCGGTTTCGTCGTAGGTATCTGGGCCACGAAAGAAGTAGGTCGAATCTGCCAGATCGTTGGCAAATGTGATGCGCTCACGCATCAAATCCGCAACCGCCAGCAACTTGCCTTCATCGACCGGGCCTACCGCCACTTCCACGGCGTCACGTGAACGGGAGGCGATGTCCTTGGCCGACAGTCTGCGGATAAACTGCGCGTTGTACCAGTCCAACTTGTTGAGGTCGAGCTGCACGCCCGACTGGCCGGTGCGCTGGACCGTGTACGCCTCGATCAGCTCCTCCATCGAAAAAACCTCCTGCTCGGTGCCCGGATTCCATCCGAGGAAAGCCAGGAAGTTGACGAGGGCCTCAGGCTCGTAGCCTGCCTCGCGATACTGCTTCACGTTCAAGGGAATGCCGAGCGTGTCGGCCGAGCGCTTCGAGAGCTTCCCGCCCGCCGGTGACAGGATGAGCGGGAGGTGCGCCATCTGCGGTGGCTTGTGGCCGAGGTACTCGTATAGCAACATGTGCTTTGGCACACTGGACAGCCACTCTTCGCCCCGGATGACGTGCGTGATTTCCATCGCATGATCGTCCACCACGTTGGCAAGATGGTAGGTCGGCATCCCGTCACTCTTGACGAGAATCTGGTCGTCGACCTCCGTCGAATCGAACGCGACTTCGCCGCGGATCAGATCGTGGAAGCGGATGGTCTCCCCTTCCGGCACGAGCAGCCGGACCACGTGTGGATCGCCAGCATCCAGCCTTCGCTGCACCTCGTCCTCGGAGAGCGTCAGAGAGTTCGTCATGCTCCCGCGCGTCGAAAGGTCATATTTCGGCGCGGGGTTCTCTTTGGTGGTCAAACGCTCGCGAAGGGCGTCGATGTCCTCTGGCGTATCAAATGCGATGTAGGCGCGACCATCGGCCAGCAGCTTTTCGGCGGCGGATTTGTACAGGTCGAAACGTTCGCTTTGGTGATACGGCGCGTGCACGCCGCCCTTCCCTGGCCCCTCGTCGAACTCCATCCCGGCCCAGCGCAGGCTGTCGATGATATCCTGCTCGGCGTCGGGGACGAACCGCGAACGGTCCGTGTCCTCGATGCGAAGGATGAACGTGCCGCCGTGTTTGCGTGCGAGGAGAAAGTTGTAAAGCGCCGTCCGAAGCCCGCCGATGTGAAGCTGGCCCGTGGGACTTGGGGCGAATCGGACGCGCATGGACAGGGTGAAGGCTGAATGGGAAAAGGGCGAAGGAAACTACAGCGGACGCCTCTCGCCTTGCGTTCGTTGGGCGTTCACGCGATTGCGTCCTGTCAGCTGAACCTCCTTCGATTCAATAGTCTGGTGGAATCTGCTTCCAACCTCATCCGGCTTCTTTCTGAAATCCGCGACAGCCAGCTGGCGTTCCTCTACGGGATCGTGGCCCAGATGCATCTACTCGCCGGAGCCGGTCGCTATCCAGTTGATGCCCGAATTCGTCGGAATCGGCGCTAAAGTCAGGGCTTGCGGTCTCCGTAGAGGGTATATGTCCGAAGTTTGTACGCAAGGTCAAGCGCTCGCTTGATGCGTGTGTCTGTGCTCTTTACGCTTGACACGTGGAGATTGAAGCCTCTCTGTCGGCCCGGCGTCATGCCGTAGAAGCGCTCAGCCGCCTCCTTGTCCTGGGCGAGTGTGGCGACGAGTTCATCGCACAGTTCAATGCGGTCCGGATCCGGATCGGGCCACATATCGACGCACACGGTTTCGCCTACGTCGACCTCCATCTGCCGCATCATCTCCTTGCTCACCAGTAGGCAGCGCTCCCCACCGTTGGGTCCTGTAACGGCCCTTCGATACGCGCGGCCATTCATCTCGCAGATCACGCGCCGGACGCCCACACGCTGAAGTTCGTCCGCGATCTCCATGGGTAGCGGAACGCAGTACATCATCGGAAAGCCCTTCTCCTGCTTCAGCAGAGGGCCGGCGAAGCTGTACGCTCGATCGGGAGGAGGCATAAGGATTGAAGCTCGACCAAGATAAACGGCTGGTTGCGATATTGGATGAGCCTGCGACAGATCCGCTTCCGACGACCACGACTATGGCTGCGAGATCGGCAGGGAATAGACTTCGGCTTCCTCCAACACTTCCTGCATCAATCCTGCCCTGACGTGTCAAACATCCTCACCTCCAAACAGCGCGCGCATCTTCGAGGGTTGGGCCATAAGCTGAAGCCACTCACCCATGTTGGCAAAGAGGGCGTAACCCCGGCACTGTTGGACTCGATTCGGCAGGCCTTCGCGAAGCGCGAGCTCATCAAGATTCGCATCCGGGAGTCCGCTCCCGATGGTGTTCGGGAAAGCGCGGAAGCCATCGCGTCCGCCATAGAAAATGCGGCGGTCGTTCAGGCCGTAGGTTACACGGCGCTGGTCTACCGGCCGCATCCCGAGCAGCCCGAGATCAGGCTCCCGCGAAATCCTTCGCCGGATGCCGCCTGACGACCAGCGGACGGTTAATACGCTCCAGATCCGTGAAGCACTACCCTGGCCGTCCGAACCAGAATGACGAAATCGAGCCAAAGCGACCAGTTACGGACGTAATAGGGATCCCAGCGCTCCATCCCAACCGTGCCTGCGTCGCTCCGGCCAGAGACCTGCCAGAGCCCGGTAATGCCTGGCCGCACACGCTCACGCAATTCGCACGCTCGCTCGTCAAGTTCCGATTGATGGTATTGCGGCAGTGGCCTGGGCCCAACGAGGCTCATCTCGCCAAGCAAGACGTTGATGATTTGAGGAAGCTCGTCGAGCGAGGTCTTGCGAAGGAGTCGGCCAATTCGGGTGATTCGCGGGTCCCTTTCAAGCTTGAAGTGGGCGTCCCATTCTGCCCGGAGTTCCGGGTCCATTTGGAGAGCGGACTCCAGGGCGGCGTCTGCGTTGTGGACCATCGTCCGAAGTTTCCATGTGTGGAAGAGTTGGCCGTCCTTGCCAACGCGCTCCTGTCGGAAGAACGGATTCTGCCGATCCTCTATCCACGCCAATCCGGCAAAAATCAGGACGAGCGGGACCCAGACCGGAGCGGTGAGAACGGCAGCGCAAAGGTCCATCAACCGCTTCAGTATCTGCGGCAGGGGTCGCGTCAGGTTCGACGTGATCTCCAAACCCAACACGCCGACGAGATCGCGCGGCTTGACCCAGAGCGAAGGCGCGTCGAAGAGATCGGGGATGACGATGACCGTTCCGTAGCAGGTCAGTGGGCCCTCCAGGAGGTCGATCTGGCGCGCTGAGGTTGCGCCAGGCATCGCCAGAAAAGCCACGGCCGCCTCGGTTGTAACGCGATCGGTTCCGCCAACGATAGGCACGGTGTCGAGAAATTCGCCCCATCGATCCCGCTCGTCGTCGAATACAGCTATCGGCACAAAGCCCATCCCGCGCTCCTCCTGAAGCTGGCGAATGATGAGTGCGCCGGTACGCCCCGCCCCATAGACCACCGCTGGCACGCCCCATACATTCAACCGAACGAGGAGCGCTTTAACCATTGTGCGCGCCAACGGCACCCCCACAAGGCTTATCGCCCCAGCCAGGCCCACAGTCAGGCGACTGCTGGTATGACCCCCAGCGGCTTCCGGACCACTCAACCAAATTCCGACAATTGTGAGCCCAAAGACCGCGAGCAGCGTCCAGCACAAACGACGAAGCTGCTCGACAGCGCCGAGGCCGTAGCCTGGGATGAGCCTGGCCAATGCCGCGCCACCGACATACAAAGGAATGACCACCCACGCGCCGCCAAGCACCATGCTGGCCTCCCCAAGCGCGACTTGTCGAATGACGCCCGCAAGCAAAAGCGCGATCCCCAAAACGGCAACTTCCGTGGCAAGCAACGCTGCCGCATTTGCAGCCGTGCGTTGAGCAAACGTGGCGGTGCGAGTCTTAGCCAGACGCAGGCGCACCGAAAACGGCTGTTGGGAAGCGAGAATGTGAGTGTTCATCGGAGTAGAGAAGTGCCTTCCCAAACTTAGCCGAGACCATGCCTGCGAGGCATCGCATTGTTTGTGCGGTCCAAACGGAATGCCGATGTTCCGAGTCACCCGTTGGCGGGCGGTAAGCGTCAGTTGTCGTTCAAATTGAGACGGGCGGGGAGGAATTCGCGATTCGCGCCAGGGAGGCCGAACGGCATGATGGCCCCAGATTTCGCGCCGAACCCACGAAGCAATTCGGGCAAAAGCGCGGCGTTGCCAGGCAACGAGAACGGCAGGTCGGCTGGGTCTCTCGAAACCTCGCCTGGGTCGAGAATGCGCGCGCTGTCGTCGCTACCCGTGAGCCGTTGCCAGCCAGCGAGGTCTCCACTCCGGAAATCAGCATCCGAGGCAGGGTCCGGCATAAAGAAGAAGGTAGATGTGCGAAGGTCGTTGATCGCGTGCCGCCCGTACACGTTGCCGTCAAACCGATTGGTCCGGCTGTGTTCAAGTGTGGTTCCTTCGACGGTGATCTCGCGGGCCTCCTCGGACGTTGTCCAGGCGTTGGCAACGACAACGTTGTTATGAAGGAGGTTGAAACCGTCCTCGGCCCGCCGATCCGGGTCGAGGCGGAGCCAGATGCCATTCCCTTCGTTGCGAATGACGGTGTTGTGGCTGAACGCATTGCGCGACGCAGCCTGGGATAGAACCCCGCTGCCGCTGTAGCCACGCCAACGCGTCTCCGCCACGTAATTGTGCTGAACAAGCGTTTGCGTTGTTTCCAACTCCAGCATGATGCCTGCGACTTCGTTGCGCACCGCCACGCTCGATTCGATCGTGTTGGAAACATTGCTGCCGTCCAGCCAGATTCCGGGGCCACCGTTGTCGGCCGCGAAGTGACGTCGAATGATGGACTGACGGGTGTCGCTCCATTTTCCGCCACCGGCCTCCCAGAACGGGTCGTACCCCTTCCAGTTGTTGCCGATGGTTTCGGAGTCTTCGAACAGGCACCCTTCGCACGACGCCACGAAGCCGATCTGGCCGTTGTAATTGGCAGCGACGTTGCGAAATACGTGGTCACGCCCTGAGCCGTCGATGCCCGCGCCATTCGTCCACTCTACGGTTACGCGTTCTACCAATCCGCCTTCACGCCCCCCACAGAACGCTCCCCACTGCGCGCGGTTGGCAGCATGCCGAAATGTGATACCGGCAACGTGGAGCCATCCGGGGGTATCGGCACCTCCACATTCGGGGTATGGGTTCTCTCCCAGCGGCTGAAAGAGAAAGGTGCGTTGGGCTACCTCAATCGGGCCGACCTCGCCTGGGCGCACGTCGTTTCGAAACCGTGCGACAATGGCGACCTGAGCGACATCGGAGCCTTCGATAAAAAACGTTCCGGGCTCCACATCCTCACGCCTGAACACGGGTCGCAACACCTCCCCATTCGCTACGAGCATTTCCCGGCGCATCACGGGGTCGCCCTCATCGCTGTACATTGGCAATTCGGGGCCATCCCACAAACGGCGCCACGCGTTCCCTTCTCGCGTCCAGCTTTCGGGCTGCGTGATGTCGGCACCGGAAACGATGACCTCCTCGCCGGGATAGGCGGCGTATGTAATCCGGCGATCTGGCCCACTACCGCCAGTACGTGGGGTGATGGATTCATGGTAGATGCCCGCCCGGATGATGACTGCGTCGCCGGGCCGAAGGAGCGTTGACGCGCGATTGATGGTCCGCCATGGCCGGTCCCGCGTGCCTGGATTCTGGTCGTCTGCCAAACTGCTCTGTTGATCAACCCAATAGGTTTGCCCACCGGCCGAGGTAAAGACATCTTCAGCGGGAGCGCATCGTCCGCCTTCGTCTGGCCAATAGCCTGTTTCGCACACCGCTTCCGAAGTCACTTCGTCCCGGGAAAGCCAATCCCCCCACGTTTCCGCAGTGCTGGTTATCCCACCATCCGTACCCTGCGCCTTGCACCCCGAAATCAGCAGCGCGAATCCGCCAAATAGAATCGCGATCCTCACCAAACGAGTTTTCGGCACGTAAAGGCCTCGGCGTACCGGCATGACGATTCTATGCCGCGAAGGCGGAGGAGACCACGAAAGGTTTCTTCATCGTACCACGGCTTCTCTTGCTGGCTTGCAAAATGCTCCAGGAGCAACGCCACTTTCTTTTCCACCGTGGATGCAGCGAGTTGAACGTACGCGTTCGGGTGGCCAGGATCGCCGTCCCATTTGGGGATCTCGTACTCGGCAATCGCGGCGGCTCCTCGGAACGTATTCCACGTGAGATCCGAGACAAGCCGGTGGTCCTGATGGCGGTCATCGCGGGAATGCGTAAGCACAAGATGTGGATCAATCGACGTAAAGCTATCCTCGAAGTGTTGCTTGATCATCGAACCTGTGAAGGGAAAGTGCCCGTCGCGGAATGCTGCTACTGAGACGTTTGCGTTTGTTGTGCCAGCGAGGAATGCTTTCGCCGATGCTCGCGCTTCCGCCTCCCGTTCCGTCCCGCCGCCAGAAAGAATAGACCAGTGCATTTCCAAATGCGCCCGCTCGGCAATCAGCCGCAGAATCGTTCCGCCGCAACCTATCTCAATATCATCGGCGTGGGCACCCAGCGCGAGCACACGCAACGGCGTGTCCGTTGTCATTCCGAGTGTTTGGGATATCCCCAGCATCAGAATGTTGGGGCGATCTGCGGCCCTGTGGTCGCGACGCCATCGCCACCGCTTGGCGCGCTATTCCAGACCTCCCACGGCGCTCCGCCCAGCTTTTGGATGTCCTCCAGCAATCGCTTCTCTTTGAACGTGTCCATGCAGGCCCAGAATCCGTCGTGCGCAAAGGCGGAAACGTCACCGGCAGCGACCATGCGTTGGAAAGGTTCGTTGAGCAAATCCTCGCCGACACGGATGTAATCAAACACGCGGCTACTCATCACAAAGAAGCCGCCGTTTATACGCAGTCCCATTTCGGTTACGTGCTTGACGGCCGTCACTGTTCCGTCCGCTGCGGTTTGGATCACGTGGCTCGTGTAATTCGGCGCGACACTCACAAAGACGACGGCCTTGTCTTCCAGTTCGCGAAAGCGGATCATGTCATCGAGCGGTGCATCCGAAACGCCATCGGCGTAGTTGGCAAGAAAAACCTCATCGTTTGCGAGGTGGGGCCGTACGGCCATGAGGCGCTCACCCACCGTCGCCGCATTCCCCGTTTCAACAAAGGTGATCCTCCAATCCTGAATATCGGACGTCAGGAGATCCACCTGGCTCCCGTTCGAAATAACAAAATCGTTCGTGACCGTCTCATTGTAATTGACAAAGTAATCCTTGATGTAATTGGATCCGTGGCCAAGGCACAGGATGAACTCCTTGTGGCCATAATGCGCGTAGTACTTCATGACATGCCACAAGATGGGCCGGTAACCAATGGTCACCATCGGCTTGGGAATCGAACCCGAATGATCGCGGATCCGCGTGCCCTCTCCACCACAGAACAGAACGACTTTCATGATTGGCGGGCGAGTTTAGCGTTGAATTGGAGCTGAGATAGCCCCGCACGAAGGTCGGGCTCTACGCATAACGACGAAATACGGGCTTGACGGGCCGACCGTGGAGAAACCGCTCGATGCCGGAATCCAGCGCCTGACGGTAGATTTCGAGGGCCTCACCGACGGCTTCAATAGTTTGGTCGATCGCGGCGTTGTCGTGCGCGGCTGAGACGACAAACGAAGGCGCGAGGATGCCCCGGTAGATGAGCTCCTGCAAGAGCAGGGTCCGGAAGGGCTGCGAAGGCTGCCCGGTCGCGTCGTTAGTGGCGAAGACAAGATTGCAATCCCGGCCAAGTACGGCAACGTGCTCGCTCAACGCCAAACGGTTGATATGCTGATTGACGCCGATCCGAAGACGCGCACCCTGCCGGTAAAGGGTGCCCACGATGTCTTCGTCCATGTAGATCTGCATGGTTTCGATGGCCGCGGCGAGGCCGTGCGTTTCCGCGCCATGCGTCCCGGACAGGAGAAATACGCGCTCTTCCTCACTCCTCAGGCCACCAAGTTCCATGAGACCTCTTCCTCCCGCCAACGCTGAAACGGAGAAGCCGTTGGCGAGCCCCTTCCCAAAAATGGAGAGATCGGGCACAACGCCGTAGAGATGCTGCGCCCCCCGAAGGTGCCAACGAAAACCCGTTATCATCTCGTCGAAGGCGAGGACCGTGCGGTGCTCCCGGCAGATTCGCTGGACGTCGAGGAGATACGACGTGGCGTCTTCTCCACCGCGGGCCGGCTCCATGACGACGCACGCGATTTCATCCGGATGAAGTGCGAAGACGGCTTCGAGAGCGGTGGCGTCGCCATACGGAAAACGTACGGTCAGATTTTTCGTCGCCCTCGGAATTCCCGCATCCATTTGCGTTGTGCCGATGAACCAGTCATCCTGCGAAAGGAACGGATGCGACGCACAAACTGCGACCTTGTCGCGCCCCGTCGCTGCTCGCGCGATCTTTACGGCCGCGGTCGTCGCATCCGAACCATCCTTGCAAAACTTGACCATGTCCGCGCCTTCGATGATTCCCAGGAAGGTCTCGGCAGCTTTCAACTCAATCGCGGCGGGGCGTGTAAAGTTTGTCCCGCCGTCCATCGCCCGAACTGCGGCGGCGGTTACTCGAGGATCTGCATGGCCGAGCGTCACCGATCGGAGGCCCATCCCGTACTCGATGAACGCGTTGCCATCGATGTCCCAAACGCGACAGCCCTCTCCCCTTTCAATGACCAACGGAGCGAACTCCGGCATCTGGTCGTCGCCTTTCGCATAGGTGTGAGCCCCACCTGGAATGACCTCGTGCGCCTTTTGCTGGTGGTCCACCGAGCCCGCATAGACGGGATGTTCGGGTTGGCCATGCGGTGCCTTGGAAGGCACAGCCCTTTCTGAGAGCGGCAAGCGCAAAGTAGTCGCGGTGTCGGTAAGCATAATTCAGTTTGCCTCCAACAAATGTTCCGTAAGCAAGCGGTCGGCTGCTATTCGAACGGTGTCAAACGGAAGCCCGCAGCGCTCTGCTATCGAGAGCAGGCTATGCTCGCCGTCCGAAAGGTTGAGCACCCAGAGCAAAGCCTGTTTGGCCTCACCTGTATCCGTTGAATGGATGAGACCGCGCCGCCCTAGCATGGGCTCGCCGTATGGTTGCGTGTTCTGATAGACGGCATCGCCTTCCAGGATGTCCACGAAGCGAATGAGGGCGTCCAACGAATCCGCCAGAGCCTTTGGCTGAACGAGGTCGAGGTTGTCTCCCGACGTGTGGTACTCGGGGTATTCGTTGTGGGGCGTGCGCGTAAGCCGACCGACAGGCAGGTCGAACCCGGGGCTGCAGAACTGACGTTCGTCGTAACCCGATGGCTCAAACGGTCGGACATCAAGGTCGGTCTCCCACATGGCCATCGAAACCGCGCGGTCGACGGTAAGCGGAGCCCCAAGTGTGCCTCGGCGCGTCATCTTGTACGTGAAATTGCCTGCGTCGCCCAGGTTCGCCAACACGAGGCCATGCTTGATTCGATGCAACGTCCGGCGATTCCTCGCCAGCCAGGAGACGGCTCCGATCGTTCCCGGCGCGAAGAGAAAGCGATAGGTGTATCGGCGGTTCGTCCGCGTCTGGAGATGCCGAGCGAGGGTCGTCGCCACCGCCAGCGAGGAAGCGTTATCGTTCGCGAGCCTCGGGTGGCAGGCATGAGCCGAGAAGAGGATCTCATCCTCCGTCTCGCCGGGAATGACACACTCGCCGTACGTCAAAGAGCCGTCATAAAGGCTGCTATCAATGTGGACTTTCAATTCCTCGTTCGTGCCTACTTCCGCGGTGAGTTTGTCCAGGGTTCTCTGAGCCAGGCAAAATCCCCAGCCCTCCTCGTAGTAGCTCATTCGGTAGGGAATCAGATCAGGTCGTTCAGGCAGGGTGTGGAGATGCGGACGCAACTGACTGAGCGTCATCCACGCGTGAA
>JBGTDU010000145.1:0-6839 GCA_041748175.1 Rubricoccaceae bacterium | reverse complement strand
TTGCGCAGCGTGCACCTTGCGGGAGATGTGCTACACGGGCCGGGGCAACAAGCGGCTCTCTGTTCGCCCGGCGCTGAATGAGCGCAGGAGGCGGGCCAGAGAGCTACTTCTCTCGGAGCAGGGCCAGCAGTTGTTGCGTCGGCGGGGCGTCGAGGTGGAGTCGGTATTTGGCCAGACGAAGGGCAATCGGGGATTCAGACGCTTCCTGCTGCGCGGCACGGACAAGGTGACGGTAGAGACAGGCCTCATGGCGATCGCACACGACCTGGAGAAGTGGTGGCGAGCACGCTTCTCGGGTCTTTTATCGACTTTACACTCCTACGCCGGAAAATTCACCCGCAGCTACAGAAAGACCAACTTTGCCGTCCTACCACTGATCGAGGCTTATTAGTCAGCCCCTACCCGAGCGCAGCGAGGGGGAGGGGTGTTGTTCCATTCGCCCTATCGTGACATCCAGCCATTCCGACATCCCCCGTCTCCGCCTGGCAGCGGAGCCACCCTCCCCGCCTTCGCGGGGACAGGCTCTTGAAAGGGGGACTTTCTCGTCGCTCATCATTCACGTTTGACCGGAATCCACTCCGTGTCCGCGACTCCTGCCTGGTGGTTCACCCAGCGCGAGAGAACGAAGAAGAAGTCGGACAGCCGGTTGAGGTAGTGGATGGCCTCAGCCGAAATGTCTTCGGACTCGGCTGCCAAGATTGTATCGCGCTCCGCGCGCCGGCAAACCGTCCGGGCGATATGCAGCATACCGGCCGCGGGATGACCTCCGGGCAGGATGAAATGCTTGAGAGGCGAGAGGTCCGCATCCATCGCATCAATCTCGCGCTCGAGCAACGCGATGTGATGCGTTTCGATGCGCGGCACGGCGTACTTCACATCTCCGGGCGAGGCCAGGTCGCCGCCAAGCACGAACAGCTCCTCCTGTATCCGACCAAGCATGGCATCTGTCCGCAATTCCCAGGGTGTGCCTTCGAGACAAATGCGGGTCTGCCCAACGACGGCGTTCGTCTCATCAACGGTTCCGTAGGCGGCAATGCGCGGATGAGTCTTCGACACTCGATCCCCGCCGAACAGGCCCGTCGTGCCGTCATCGCCGGTTTTGGTGTAGACTTTCATCGGGTTGATTAATTGAATTGCGTATTGCGTATTTCGTATCGCGTAACAGGTGTTGCGCTAAACGGGTGAAAGATACCGGACCTGAAAGCCGTCTTCACTTGCCGAGACGTTGGCTTCCATTTTGAAAACTCTCCGGATGAGGTCGGAGGTGAGCACGTTCTCTGGCGGGCCGTCGGCTTCGAGTTTGCCGTTGTTCAAAATCAGAAGCCGGTCCGCATACCTTGCGGAGAAGGCGAGATCGTGAAAGGCCGCCACCACAGTCCGCCCCGCCCGAACCAATGCCGCGATGCGTTCCATCAGGTCATACTGATGATGCACGTCGAGATGCGCCGTTGGCTCGTCGAGCAAAAAGATCGGGGAGTCCTGCGCCAGTGCCTGTGCGAGTTGGACCCGCTGTTGCTCGCCGCCGGAGAGCGTTGAAACGGGACGTTCGGCCAGCGTGGTCAAATCAGTGTCGGCCAGAGCGGACCGGACGTGATTGCATTGTGCCGCAGATGGCCGTTCGAGCCAACCAAGGTGAGGCGCAAGACCCAGCGCGACCACCTCTTCCACGGAAAAATCGAAGTCTAGCGAAGGGTGCTGCCGAACAAAGGCAACTTTTTGCGCACGTTCGCGATCCTTCCAGAACGCCATCGGCTTTGACTGGAGGTTGAGACTCCCCGAGAAGGGAAGAAGACCGCCCAGTGTCTTCAAAAGCGTCGTTTTCCCACTCCCGTTTGGCCCCAGTAGGCCGATCCATTGCCCCGCCGGGATCGAAAACGAGAGGTCGTGCAAAATTGGCGTGCCTCCAAGCTGAACGCACAGGCCGGCGGCTGAAAACGCAGGAGAAGGCACGGGAGGAATGGGAACCGGAGGCAACGTTGACTGTGTTGGGAGCACTCAAGAAAGCCGTAAACGATGATACGCACCCCCTCTGCTGTTTTCCTTGCTCTGCTAATCCTTGGGGGCTGTGACGCGGACAACGGCCAATCCGATTTCCGCGTAGCGGCGGGTGCAATCCCGTCCGGCATCTTCCGCACGGACGATGGCATGACTCCGCTCAACGGCGAGAACGACCCGGATGACTGGCGCACCGCTCCGATTTATGCCACGAGCGGGTTCGTTGTCAATCGGCGCGCTTCACCCAACCCTGCCCGAATCGCTGCTTCAGAAGTGGTAACGATAGAGGTTTTGACAACGGCAGGAATTCCCGGCGGTTTGCAACTTGTGGCGCGGGACGGAACCGGCGGTCGAATCGCACTCAGCGCTTTCGAGTCAATCCCAGGCGGCGGATTCCAGACGTATGCATTCTTCGTCAGCGAAATTCTCGGAGCGCAGGCGGGGGAATTATGGCGTCTCATTCTCTTCGATAACCGAGGCGAACCCGTAACGTACGGGGACCTCCTGATCGAATAGACCGGCATCCGCGCGCCTGCGCTAAAGTCGGCCACTGATATCCTGCCATCGCAATTCCCAAACCTTTCGCATGGCCTCACGCACGATGGATTTGCTCATCTTGCTCTGGCCTTCCGCACGCTCGGTGAAAACGATTGGTACTTCGATGAGTTTGAAACCGCGCTTCCACGCCCGGTAATTCATCTCAATCTGAAAGGAGTAGCCATTCGACTTGACGGCTTCGAAATCGATTGCCTCGAGCACTGCGCGACGAAAGCACTTGAAGCCAGCTGTTACGTCGCGAACGGGAAGCCGTGTGATCATGCGCGTGTAGACGCCGGCACCGTAAGAAAGTATCAACCTGGACAGTGGCCAATCGACTACCCGGACGCCGCCCTTGTAGCGGCTTCCGATAGCGAGATCAGCACCGTTGCGACACGCTTCGATCAGGACAGACAGGTCATCCGGGTCGTGGGAGAAATCTGCGTCCATCTCGCAGATGTACTCGAAGCCCTCGTCCAGCGCCCATCGAAATCCGTCCAGATAAGCGGTTCCGAGGCCCTGCTTACCAGCCCGCTCGATCATTCGGATGCGTTCCGGAAATTGCTCCTGGATCGTCCGCACCTGATTCGCTGTCCCGTCCGGCGAACCATCATCCACGACCACCACCGAGAGCCCGCCTTCCAGCGCCATCACGTGCCGGAGGATTGCCCCGATATTGCGCGCCTCGTTGTACGTTGGTATAACGACGACCGCACGAAGACCGTCCGCATTCGCGGCCATCGGCACATTGGGCGTGGGTAGAGGGGAAGGGACGAGCAACGTGGCGACAAGAAAGGATCACAAGGATACGGCTGCGATCCGTTTTTCGGCCAACGATAGCGCTTTACCAAACCGTATATTTCAACCTTCGGAATCACCCTATCGAACGCGAAAGGACTCATCCACCCACGGTAAGGCATGGCCGTAAAAACGACAACGAAATCGAAGAAGCCTTCCGCGACGTCGCACAATGGAGCGGCGCACGAATTCATGGCGGAGCCCGGGAATTTCCGTCGGTATTTCGATAGCGGCCACACCCACGAGAGTCTCGGCATCGAACCGGATACGCTGCTGGACATGTACCGCAACATGCTCTTGCAACGGCGCTTCGAGGAGCGCGCCGCACAGATGTACGGGCGGCAGAAAATCGCCGGGTTCCTTCACCTCTACATTGGGCAGGAGGCCGTTTCGGTCGGCTCGGTCTGGGCAACGCGCCCGGATGACCCCATCATTACTGCCTACCGCGACCATGGGCTAGCACTGGCGCGCGGGATGAGTTCGAAGGCGGGGATGGCGGAACTCTATGGTAAAATTGATGGCTGCTCCCGCGGAAAAGGCGGCTCGATGCACTTCTTTGATGTGGAGAAGAGCTTTTACGGTGGGCACGGAATTGTCGGTGGGCAAATCCCTGTGGGCGTGGGAATGGCCTTCGCGCTGCAATACAAGGAGACAGGGGGATGCTGCCTCACCTACTTCGGCGATGGTGCGATCAACCAGGGCTCCTTCCACGAAGCCGCAAACCTCGCCGCGCTGTACGAGCTGCCCGTTCTGTTGATTGTCGAGAACAACGAGTACGCGATGGGCACGTCGGTAGAGCGCTCGACGGCCGAGCCGGAGCTCTACAGGCAAGCCTATTCCTATGGGATGACCGGCGCTATCGTTGATGGGATGGACTTGTTCGAGGTCTACCACGCGATGAGGGAGCTGGCCGATGAGGCCCGCGCGGGTAAACCTGCGCTCGTCGAAATGCGCACCTACCGTTATCGTGGTCACTCGATGTCCGATCCCCAGAAATACCGCACGAAGGAGGAGTTGGAGGCGAAGAAGGACGAAGACCCGATCCTCCGTGTCAAGCAGTACATCGTCAAAAACGAGTTGGCGACGATTGAGCAGCTCGATGAGGTGGACGAAGAGGCGAAAGCCGAAGTGATGGCGGCCGTAGAGTTTGCGGAGAACAGCCCGCTCCCCGAGATCGAAACGATGTACGAGGACGTGTATTCGCAGACTGATTATCCGTTTTTAGTGTAGCAGTACTTTCGCCCAACGCACCCTTACGCAATACATCTTACGGAATACGATTTATCCTAATGCGTAATCCGTATTCCGTATTTCTCTTTACATCCCATGCCTGAATTGCAACTTAGAGAAGCTCTCCGCGAGGCTATGACCGAGGAAATGGAACGCGATGAAAACGTGTTCCTGATGGGGGAGGAGGTGGCCGAGTACGACGGCGCGTACAAGGTCTCTCAGGGGATGCTGGAGAAGTTTGGACCAAAGCGCATCATTGATACTCCGATCTCGGAAAACGGCTTTGCCGGGCTTGGTGTCGGGGCGGCAATGATGGGGCTCCGCCCGATCATTGAGTTCATGACGTGGAATTTCACATTCGTATGCTTCGATCAGATCGTCTCGAACGCGGCGAAGGTGCGCTATATGAGTGGCGGACAAGTAAAGGTGCCCATTGTCTTTCGTGGAGGAAACGGTGGCGCCGGCCAGCTAGGCGCCACGCACTCGAATTCAGTTGAGCCCTTCTATGCCAACGTCCCCGGCTTGAAAGTCATCGCGCCATCCAACCCCGACGACGCGAAGGGTCTCCTCAAAAGCGCCATCCGCGACGACGACCCGGTACTCTTCCTCGAATCCGAGCTCATGTTTGGGACGAAGGGCGAGGTCTCCGACGCAAAGGATTACACGTTGCCGATCGGTAAGGCACGCATCGCCCGCGAGGGCGAGGATATCACGATCGTCGCGCACTCGAAGAGCTACTGGTTAGCGATGGAAGCTGCGGAAGAACTCGCCAAACAAGGCTACGAGGCTACCGTTATCGATCCGCGCACGATCCGGCCATTCGACTTCGATGCCGTCGTCGAGTCTGTCCAAAAAACCAACCGCCTCGTCATCGTCGACGAGTCAAGCCCGTTCGGCGGGATTGCCTCAGAAGTCGCGTTCCAGATTCAGAGCCGCTGCTTCGACTACCTCGATGCGCCCATCGCCCGAGTAACAACGAAGGACACACCAGCGCCCTATGCCAAGAACCTCATCGCCGAATGGATGCCATCGGTTGACGGAGTTATTGCTGCGGCGAAACGAGTCATGTACATCAACTGAATTGTAAAGTGTGAAGGGTAAAGTGTAAATGGACTTTCCGCCAACGATATGAGTGCAGCCGTGCCTCAAGGATCAGACCGACCTTCCACGGTGGGCCTACTTGAGTTCCCACGTAGGGGAACTCATTTAGTATTCAGTCCCAACGTCACCCTTTTCACTTTTCACTTTTCACTTTAGAAGAATGGCCATCGCAGTTGAAATGCCCAAAATGAGCGACACGATGGAGGAGGGTGTCCTCGTGTCGTGGCTCGCGGAGGAAGGTGACGCCGTCTCGGCGGGGGATGTCATTGCGCAAGTAGAGACCGACAAGGCCACGATGGACCTCGAGGTGTACGACGATGGTGTCTTGCTGAAAAAGGTCGTTGCTGAAGGCGCCAGTGTGGTCATCGGTGGCCTGATTGCCGTGCTCGGCCAGCCCGGGGAGAGCCCCGACGACGTGTTGGCCCAGTATGCTGGCGACTCCCAGCCGCGGCCCGCCGCTGCATCCGAAGAACCGAAACCCGAGACCGTGGTAGCCGACGATGGAGCAACCGCGGAGACCATAGCCGTCCATGCCAATGGCGATACGAAGGCTTCGCCTTTGGCGCGAATGATGGCGCAAGAGGCCGGAATCGACATTCGCGGAATCCCCGGTACCGGCCCCGATGGACGAATTGTAAAGCGCGACGTTCAGGCAGCTCTTGGAGGTGGTACGTCGGCGCCGCTTCCCGTCTCCAAGAACGCGCCCTCCCCATCTCCGGCGTCTCCGCCGTATACAGCTCCGAAGGCACCCGCGCCAGAGCCTGCTTTCTCGGGAAGTGAGTTCGATGCCGTTCCGCTCTCTCAGATGCGGAAGACCATCGCCCGCCGCCTCGCGGAAAGCAAATTCACGGCACCTCACTTCTACCTCACGATGGAGATAGAAATGGAAAACGCAGTAGCGGCCCGGGTCTCGATAAACGAAATCGCGGAAGCACGTGGGGAAGGCAAAGTGTCCTTCAACGACATCATTACCAAGGCGTGCGCCCTTGCTCTCAAAATGCATCCCGCCATCAACAGCTCGTGGATGGAGGCTGAGAGCGCGATCTACCGCCACCACCGTATAAACGTTGCCGTGGCCGTTGCCATCGATGAGGGCCTCGTGACGCCCGTGATCCGGGATGCGGACACAAAGACGCTGATGCAAATCGCAACAGAGACCCAGGCACTCGCGGCGCGCG
>JBGTDU010000144.1:0-2224 GCA_041748175.1 Rubricoccaceae bacterium | reverse complement strand
GTCGATGACGGACCTCGAACTGGCACAACTGAGTACTCTACGCAACACCATCTGCCCAAACGCAGAACAACCCGAAACGATCTCCTTCCGCCTGGCGGCATGACCTCCCGTTTTTACACACGATTTGGGACATCACCGCCTACGGGTAAGCCAGTATGCGTTCTGGAATATTGGCCCCACGCAACGCACTGTTTTCATGGACGAAGCTTTTAGGGATGCGAATGGAATCGAGTTGCCCTGGATCGTCCCCTATGAATATGATGTTCTGTGCGACTATCTAGATCTCACACAGGAGACACCTGCCGGCTGCAGAGAGCGGGATGATAAATTTATTCAGTTCGTTACGCTGCAAACCAATCGTCCTGCTCCAGAAGACAGCAGCCCGACCTACGCCTTTTCTGGCCTGACGGATATTCACTTAAACCCATATATCCTAAACGAGCCCGAGCACTGGGATGTACCGGGGATGACGCTGGAATTCCCAGCCGGTACTGAACTGGTGGTGAAAGGGAAATTGGAGGTAGACGGCGTCACCTTTACAGAAGCCCTTCCCGGCCAGGGCTGGGGCGGCATCGAGGTGCGCGGCGACAACGGCCGCGTGGACTTCGACGGCGTCGTTGTCGAGCACGCGGACATTGGCCTGCACGTACGCTCGAATAACGGCAACATTATCCACAACACGCTCTTCGACCAGAACGGCGTGGGCATCATGGCCGACCATGCCATAGGCGGAACCGAAGCCCCCGCCCGCAGCCAGTTCGACCTCCGATTCAGCTGTGTCACGAATAGTGAGTTCGCGCTCCAGGAAAGCGAGGGCCACGGCATCTGGGGGCGCTTCACGAACGCCGTGATCCTGAACTCGACCATCGAGAACAACGATGGCTATGGCGCGCTCTTCCAGCGTGCGGACCTGAATACCGCCCACGGCCTGCTGGCAACCGGCAATGGCGGCGTCGCCACAAATTCCAGAGACGGCCTCCGCGCCGGTCACCTGGCCGACATCACGCTGGCGTCGCCGTTCACTGGGAATGGCCTCTTCCTCCCACCGGACCGGAACAGCGTTCATGACAATGCGGAGCACGAAATCAGCATAGATCTCAACGGGTTTGCCACTGTCGGAATGCCCTGCACGAGCAACTGCCCCGTCGGCAATCGGGTTTCGGAGGGCGGTTTTCCCGGAGACAACAGTTTCCTCATCCAGAATCTTGCGGATGATCTGATCCCAGCGCAGCGGGTGTATTGGGACGCGACGACGACGGAACTCCAGCAGTTCGCATTCGCTGACGAATCACTGGTTGACTATGCGAACAAGCTGAACACCGACCCCGCCTCGGACGCGGGCCGCCCCGGAGGGTGCGATCCGGCTTCGTTCCTGACTGGCGGCTCTTCCGCTTCGGCTCCCGGCTCTTCGAGCTTCCTTGCGGCGACCGGCGAGCAGAGCCGCGGCCTGGACGGCGAGACCGCCGCCTGGCTGCGCGCTCAGATCGTCGAGATGCGGACGGCGCTGGCCCTCAACCCTGCCGCCGACACCGCCGAAGCGTTGCTCGGCCGGTTGTACAACCTGCAGCGGCTCGACCGGGACGACGAACTCGGCGAGCACACAGCTACCATGGCTATTCTGGCCGCCATCCGGGCGCTACTCCTGGACGTCCTACCACCTTCGGATGCACTACGCGGAACCGCCGAAGCGGCGCTCACGGCGGGCCTGCACGACCTGATGCGACGCGAGGAGTACGGGGCCGCGGGTTCGATTGTCCGGCTCTATGCGCCGCGCACCGATCGTGAGAACACAGCGATTTCACTGGATCTCACGGACGCGGCGCTCACCGAACTATCCGGAGACGACGCAAGCGCCGTTACGAAGTACGAGGCGATCATCGGACGGCTGGGATCCGACCGTGAGCAGCTTGCTCGCGACCTCGAAGCCGTGATCGCTCTGTTGCAGCGGCGGATGGGTGACGATGACCTTCGCATGGCGGGCGGCGAGCGGCTTGTTGCCGAAGCCATAGCGTCAATCGAACTGGAATCCAGGGCAACCTCGGGCGCTGAACTTGGTGCGGCTTACCCAAACCCGTTTAATCCACAGACGGTCGTGCCATTTGCTCTCGCCGGACGAGCTGAGATCCAGATTGCTGTATTCGATGTTCTCGGTCGGGAAGTGGCGCACCTGGCTGACGGAACGTACGAGGCCGGACATCATACCGTCATATGGAACGGCTCCTCC
>JBGTDU010000143.1:0-24881 GCA_041748175.1 Rubricoccaceae bacterium | reverse complement strand
GGGCAGGGGCTGGGGAAGGCAGGAAACCGAAGCGACGCACGTTGCGCTGGGCTCTGTTAGGAGTTTGTCGCTGTGTTGCCTATTTAGCGTCTTCGTGCAGCGGGAGGCGGGCTTGTATCGGGATGTAGGATCTGAGCTTGTGGCTCAGCCTCGGAGCAAAGCGTTAGCTTATTCGCCCCTCCGGCTTCGGCGAGGTCAGACGACCTCGGCCCAAGTCTAACAGAGCTTGTCGAAGGATCTACCTGCAAACGAGCTTCGAGCCTCGTCAATGCACAGATCCCTTTCGGCCCTGCGGGCCTCCCGTCGGGATGACGGACTGGGCGATAGATCAAGAGCCTCATAGCAGGCTGTTGATCTATACATCCGTGAGCGAGGTGAGCGAATCTTGGTCGAGATCAAGGCGCGAGATCGCAGTCGTATTGGTGATCCGGCGAGATTCTCGCAACGCTGAGATCGAACAAGAGCCGCCGCCGCAGATAGGAGGAGTAGATCCACAGGCTGCTAGGGGTCTGTCGGACTTAGGCAGATTCTACTGCGGCGGCGGTTAATCGGCCCATTTCTCCGCTCTTTTTCGTTACATAGTCCCGCTATGCGCCTCAAAAGAGCGAATAACTTGTCTCGATTACCCACTCGCCTCGTGACGAACCTCTAAGTCCGACAGACCCCTAGAACCGAACGATCGCGACCAGTTGGGGTCCCTCGGCAGATGGGACCACATGAAGCGAGAGGTCTTCGCTCACGTCGAACTCGATAAGGTGCGCGGCAACGTACGCATCCAACGCCTGGAGGGCGTAGACGAGACCGGTGCCCAGGATCGCGAGATCGCGATTGCGGCGGCCGTCGTCACGGAGTTGGCGCAACGTGGTGGCCGACTGTGCCCCCGAGTCTATCCAGTCCTCAAAAAATGACACAAAGGGGTTGTCTGGATTTGGCGTCGTGGGGTCCGGCGAGTCCTCGTTGACCACATACAAGTAGGCGTGTCGAAAGCGTGTGTAGCGCCCGTTCAGGTAGATGGACAGACCGGCCAACCCGCCCAGCGCGCCAACAAAAAACGGCGCCTTGACGGGCTGACCGACGTAGATCTGGCCCCATCCGGGCACGGCCAACGAGCGCCACAGCGCGCCAGAAGGCGTCGGAGGATCGCTCGGGTCTGGCAGCGCAACCGATGGCGGAAAAACATCGGTTGAATCGGCCAAAACTTGTGCCGACGATGGGCCGGCCGCGAACGCAAGCATCAGCCCGACTGTCAAGAAGCGGAGTGGTGGCACGAGGGGGCTAGAAGCGCGCAATCTGTGAGATGAGCCGCTCCAGGTCTTCCAATGAGAAGTAGGAAATCTGGATGCTCCCGCTATGGTCCGACGGTTTGTGCTGGATGTCGATCTTGGTAACGAGGTGCTCGCGAAGCCGCGCCTCGTAGCCCTCGATTTCCAGCCGATCTCGAGGCGTCAGCGCCGGTTGGCCTTGCGTCATTGTTTCTGTCGAATCAGCTTTCTTCGGCGCAACCGGGCGCTGCGACCGCACCAGCTGCTCTACCTCACGAACAGACAGCCCACGTTTGATGATGGCCTGGTGGAGTTCCAGTTGCCTGGCCTCGTCATCAATTACCACGAGCGCGCGGGCATGGCCCGCGGAGATTGATCCGTCGCGCAGCGACGCCTGGATTGCGGGTGGGAGCCTGAGCAGACGGAGCAGGTTTGCTACCGCCGAACGGCTCTTGCCCACCTTCGCGGCGACTCGTTCCTGGTTCAGCCCCACCTCGTCGATGAGGCGCTGGTAGCCGAGTGCAACTTCGATGGAGTTTAGGTCTTCGCGCTGGACGTTCTCGACGATGGCCATTTCGAGCATGGCCTCCGTGTCTGCTACCCGCACAAACGCCGGAACCTTCGTGAGGTCGGCTTTTCTGGCCGCCCGCAGACGTCGTTCCCCAGCAATTAACTCGTAGTTGCCGTTCTCAATCGCTCGTACCGTCAGCGGCTGGATGATGCCGAGAGCGCGGATCGAATCGGCAAGCTCGTCGATGGCTGCTTCTGAAAAATCCTGGCGCGGTTGATAGGGGTTGGGCTTGATCTTCGCGATCTCCAACTCGACCACGCTGCCTGCCAGGCGGATTCGGTCTTCGAAATCATAAAGCGGCGATGGAACGCCCTGCCCATTATCTCCCACTTCATCCGGCGAAGACTGGGGCAGGAGGGCGCTCAATCCCTTTCCGAGGGCATCTTTTCTGCGTGACATAGTTCGATCTCTAACTGAATGAAGCGTGCGGACGAAGCTAGTAGCGGGCCGTTGGGATCTTTCGAATCCATCGTGGTTGCACGGTTGTCCTATTCTACGAGCGGCTCGTTGACCCGCGACGGAACACGGATGTGCCCAGCGTCCTGGGAGACTCCCGCCGCCACATCAGTGTGTTGTGGCGCGGTCGCATGGCCATCGCCAAATACCGTTTCCTCCCGCGTCCGAGGCGCGTCTTCGTGCTTTTCTTCCACCACAAAACCGGCATTATTTCGGATGATCTCGCGCGCGAGGGCCATGTAGTTCCTGGCTCCTGTGCTGACGACATCATACAGGATCACAGGCTTCCCGAAAGAGGGCGCTTCTGCCACGCGCACATTCCGTTGCACGACCGTGTTGAAGACCTTGTCGCCGAAATAGCGCCGGACTTCTGAGGCAACCTGGCTCGCCAATCTTAGCCGTGGATCGTACATCGTCATCAAAACCCCTTCGATTTCGAGTTCGGGGTTGAGATGCTGGCGGACAATTTTGATCGTGTTCAGAAGCTGGCCCAGACCCTCCAGAGCGAAGTATTCCGCTTGCACGGGAATCATGACGGAGTTGGACGCCGTCAGCGCGTTGAGCGTCAGGAGGCCGAGGCTGGGTGGGCAATCGATGACGACGTAGTCGTAGCGGTGGCGGATCATGCGAAGGGCACGCTTGAGAACGTATTCGCGCTCGTGCATTTCGATCATCTCAATCTCGGCGCCAACCAGGTTGATGTGGCTCGGGACCAGATCGAGGAAGGGCATCTCCGTATGCAGAATCGTTTGCTCGGTCTCTGCGATGCCGGCCAGTACTTCATACACAGAAACCTCAACCGTTCGAGGGTCGAAGCCCAACCCAGACGTGCCGTTGGCCTGGGGGTCCATGTCGATCAGAAGCGTGGAATGCTCCGTCGCCGCCAGCGACGCGGCGATGTTCACCGACGTCGTGGTCTTGCCGACGCCACCTTTCTGATTCGCAACGGCGATGACCTTACCCATAGAGCGCGTGCTGGCCTGGTTGACGGTAGCCGGTAGCGGTGCCCCGGCCGCTCGACCTTCGTCTCGAATATAGACGTGGGGGCAGACGTGAGCAATGCGGACGCCCGTGGGCGCCCGGTGTAAAATGTGGTCGTTGGCGCTCCGAAGCCACAGGGTGGCCACACAATGCTACCTTCAGGCAAGCCTGTCTATTTGTTCATGCAGATCGATATTGAACCTGATTTGCTGCCGGCGACACCGAGCGGCCTTCGCATCGAACGGCTTGGCATGGATCACTATGCCGAGCTTCAGGATCTGCACGAAGCCATTTTTGACGAACGCCGCGTCATTTTCCGGCTCGATCGTCGCGATCTGATGTTTCTCGTCGGTTATCTCGATGATCGGGCCGTGGCCTTCAAGGTGGGTTATGGTGAAGATGGCAAAACCTACTATAGCGCTAAAGGTGGCGTTCTCGAAGGCTATCGGCGCCAGGGCGTCGCGCGGGCGCTGCTCTTCCGGATGGAAGACGAGGCCCGCGAGATGGGCTACCGCCGCCTGGCGTTCGACACGTTTCCCAACCGGCACCTCGGAATGACGGTGCTGGGCCTAAACGAACGCTACCGGGTAACGGCGGCAGGCTTCAACGCTGCCTATCAGGATTATCGAATTCGTTTTGAGAAGGTGCTTTGACCCGGCGCAACGCGTAACTCCGGTTCGCAACCCTCCGTGTTCCACCGCGTAGCTCCCAACCTCTTGTCCAGGCCGCCGGTCGCCGTGCATATCCATCTATTCGAGTTCATCGAAAGCGTTCGCATGGCGATGGTCACCATCTGGGCGAACAAATTGCGGGCGCTGCTGACTACGCTCGGAATTGTGATAGGCATCGTATCGGTTACCGCGATGTTTACGACGATCAACGGCATCGAACGCGGCTTCGACCGCTCGATGGCCATGCTTGGAACGAATGTCATCAACGTGGTGCGCGTCCCGGATTTCTCGAACGAGTGGTGGCGCTACCGCAACCGCCCGCGCATAACAGAGGACATCGCCGAAGCCATCGCGGAACGGTCCGAATACATTGAAGCCGTCGCACCGGTGGCGTTCTCGATGCATTCCGTACAGTACCAGGACCAGCGGCTGGGGAACGTTTTTCTCCGGGCATCAACCTCCGCACTGGCCGAGGTTTCGAATCTGGATCTGGAGGAGGGCCGTTTTTATTCGAGTCAGGAAAACCAGGCTGCCAGGAATGTCTGCGTCATCGGGATCGACATCGCCGAGAGTCTCTTCCCGATTGGATCGCCCATTGGCAAGCGGATTCGCGTGGGCGGCAACCGCTTCGAGATCGTGGGCGTCTTGGAGAAGCAGGGCAAGTTCCTGGGGCTTTTCTCGTTCGACGAACAAGTAATCTTGCCGCTCGAAACCTACACAAAGTTGTTTGGCGCAGAGCCTTATCTGGAGATTCAGGCCAAGGCGGTATCTGCGGAAGCCATGGAACGTGCGGAGGACGAAATGATGGGAATCGTTCGCACAGCACGGCGTCTCGAACCCATGGAAGAAGAGAATTTTGCGATTGAGCGACAAGATTCCTTCCGCACGCAAGTCAGTGGTGTTAAAGGCGCGATCTACGGCGTCGGGCTCTTTCTGACCGGATTGTCGTTACTGGTCGGCGGCATCGGCGTGATGAACATCATGTTCGTGAGTGTCAAGGAGCGGACCCGCGAGATTGGCATCCGGAAAGCACTCGGAGCGACGCGCCGGGCCATCCTCACGCAATTTCTCGTGGAGGCCGTCGTGGTATGTATGATTGGCGGATTGATCGGGATTGGCCTTTCTGCCGTGGTAACGATGCTGATCAATCAGGTTTTTACCGCCGTGCTATCTCCCGCTACCGTCCTGCTGGCATTCGGGATTTGTGTTGGCGTGGGCGTCTCCTTTGGCTTCATTCCGGCCTGGAGTGCAGCACGCCTCAGCCCCATCGACGCCTTGCGGTACGAATAGGATGAATCTTTCCGAATCGATCAAGATGGCCTCGGAAACGCTGCGGGCAAACAAGCTCCGCTCGTTGCTGACGCTGCTCGGTATGGTGATCGGCGTGTTTTCCGTCATCGCCGCTGTGACGGCGGTGGACGTCATCGACCTATACTTTACCGAGTCCTTCCGGGGGATGGGCTCAAACTCGTTCTACGTCGCCAAGTACCCCAACTTCCAGATGGGGCCGGAGGATGAGAGCGTTCGCAACCGCCCAAACCTCACCTACGAGGACCTGCTGGCCCTCCGCTCACGGGCCCGACTCGCGGCCTCAATCAGCCCGGATGGTACCTTCGCAAATACGAAGGTCGTGTACGGCAGCGAGGAAACGAACCCCAACATCGCGCTTCGCGGCGTGGGAGCCGATTGGCCGGTCAACAATGGGTTCGACGTCGCCGAAGGCCGATTTCTCAGCGAGGATGATATCCGCTATGCGCGACCTGTCGTCGTCCTCGGGGCGGTCATTGCCGACCGGCTTTTCGACAGCGTGCAGGCCGTGGGAAAGGAAGTCCGCGTTGACGGGCGTCGCTACCGCGTGATCGGGGTGATGGAGGAGAAGGGCTCGTTCCTCGGCGAGAGCAACGACAACATCGTGTGGGCTCCCATCACCAGGCTCTTCGCAGCCTATGGTGAAACGGACCGGAACATCGCCTACGATGTGCGGGCTCCGAGTCCGGAACTCCTCACGGCTACGATTGATGAAGTCACAGGATTATTGCGTTCCATCCGCGGCGTGAGGCCAGAGGAGGACAACAACTTCGAAGTCAACACCAACGATGCTCTTACCGGGCCATTTCAGGCGTTCACGAACGTTCTGACGATGGGCGGCGCGGGCATCGGGCTGATCGCCTTGCTCGCCGCAGGCGTTGGCATCATGAACATCATGCTCGTTAGCGTGACCGAGCGCACCCGCGAGATCGGCATCCGCAAAGCACTGGGCGCAACGCGCCGAGCCATCCTCACGCAATTCCTCGTCGAGGCCATCTTCTTATGTCAGATTGGTGGGATCGTCGGGATCCTCCTCGGCGGGGTCGGGGGAAATGTGTTGGCCCTCACGCTTGACATCTCCCCATCCTTTCCCTGGCTGTGGGCGTTCATCGGTGTTTTTGGCGTTACGATTATCGCACTGGTCTTTGGCGTCTACCCTGCGTACAAGGCCGCGCGTCTGCGGCCGATTGATGCGTTGCGGTACGAATAGGTCTTTGATGGGTTGTTAGTGGTCTGTGGTTAGTGGTTTCTTGCGCCGTTGCACTAACGCCAATTATGACTCCTGAAGACCACGCCAAAAGAGCAGCCGGCGAGGCAGCGGCACGGCTCGTTGAGGACGGCATGTGTTTGGGCCTTGGAACTGGATCGACGACGGCCTTTGCCATCGAAGCCATAGGGCGGCGGGTGCGGGAGGGAAATCTGAACGTGGTTGGCGTTCCCACGTCCTTTGCGGCGGAGCGCCTGGCCCGTGAACACGGCGTCCCGATTGTGACCCTCGACGACCTTGCGCGATCCCGGCCGACCCTCTCGCTCGACCTCGCTATTGATGGTGCCGATGAAGTCGATCCGGCTCTAAATCTGATCAAAGGGCGCGGCGCCGCGCACACACGCGAAAAAATCGTGGCGTCGCTTGCAGACCGCTTCGTCGTGCTCATCGATCCATCGAAGGAAGTCGAACGGCTCGGAGCGAAAATGCCCGTACCGGTCGAAGTCCTTCCGATGGCTGAGGCGAGTGTCTCGAAAGCGCTGCGTAGCCTTGGTGCCGAGCCCGTGCTTCGCATGGGGCGGAGCAAGGACGGCCCCGTAGTCAGCGACCAGGGTTTTTGGATCATCGACGCCCGATTCGATGCCATCCCAGATCCCGCAGAACTCTCGGCGACCATCTCGCAGATGCCCGGTGTTCTTGATCATGGCCTGTTCATCGGGATGGCCACGGATGTGTTCGTGGGTGAGGCGGATGGCTCTGTGCGGCGACGGGTGAAGGGCGTGGCGTAAATGGACGCGGTCAGCGCTGCACAGAGACCAATCGGCTCTCCCCACCCACCCGCAGCACGTACACCCCCGGCGGCAGGCCGGAGACATCGATATCCGCTGGTGTGCGGGTTCGCAGCACGGCCCGCCCCAGCACATCGTACATGACCACCTCCTCACCCAAAGCCACTCCTTCTACGGAAATCTTATCCGTTGCCGGGTTGGGGTAGACAACAAGTTGCTCGGTTATTGGCTCAGGCGGCGCATCCGGCTCGCCAGCCACCACCACCGGCTCGGTGGTGCGGTAGACCCATTCGTCTTCGGGCTCCGATCTCGTCGCTGCTACGTACAACAATCCGTCAGGTCCAACGACGGCATCACTGGCCCTCCTCGTTCCCGTTGGGATATCCTTGTCTTCCGGAACCCGACCTTGCAACGAGAACGTGAACCCTCCGTCTGTCGAGCCATACACACCGGGGCCTTCATCTTCAAACTCCGGAATGGCAATCAGCGACCCTAGTGGTGCGGGATCGGGCAACGAGACAAGGAAACCTACGCCGGGTAACGAGGCGCGTTGCTCCCACGTCGCGCCGTCTGAAGAGGCCCAGAGAAACATCCCTCCGGGTCCAGGACCATCTCCTGAGATGGCATAGGCCGTGCCGTCCGGCCCTAAAGAAAGCGATGTGCCTTGCGTCTGAAACGTCCACCACGCGTTGGTGTAGTTCCACACCCGACCGCCGTCGTCGGAGTACGCCAGCCCCCCAAACATCCCGCCATCATCCGCCCTTCGTGCGGATGGCCAACAGGCATTTCCAGAAAGGCGTAGCATTCTCGATTGCTCATCGAGGGCTCAGCGAAGGTGCTCCGCTGCCACGTCATCCCCCGATCAATGGAATAGCCCGAACCGGATGAGTCTCGAACACCTGTAAGCAGAAGGCCCCTATGGGGACCGTTTAAGGCCGTTTCGAAGAATGCTTCACCCTGATCCCAAACCGAGTTCCAATTGGCACCCCCATCGGTTGAAACGCTAACGTAGCTACCTGATATCAACACGGTGTCCGGTTCAAGAATGAGGATCCAGTCTCCCTGCTCATCAGCTACTTCGTTCCAAGAACCAGCCACCTTGTTCAACCTGAATACTTCTGGGGCCTTTGCCCAAAGGGTATCGGAATTGCCGAACACAATATCCGACGCATCAATTGGGATATCCCCGACTTGCTCCCAATCCAATTGCTGCGCTGGCACAGGAGGAGCAAAAACAAGCATAACGAGGCCGAAGGCAAGTGCCCTCGGCCTCGTTGCTTTATTTCTGATCGACGCCATGATCATGGGCAATCAGTGCTACTTGAGCAATGTGATACGCTCGGTGTACGTCTGCGCAAGGCCACTCGTTTCCGGAGTAACCGTTACACGCACCACGTAAAGTCCAGAGGCGAGATCGCTACCGCCAAACGTAGACGTGTATCGCCCATGTTCATATCGGCCATCGGCAAGGACAGCCACTTCCCGGCCCAGCGCATCGAAGACCTCCATGCGTACAGTCGTTGTTTCGGTTACCTCGAATTCCACCTGCGTCTGCCCCACCGCCGGATTAGGCCGGACCGAAAGCGTAAGGGAGACCTCGGGTATCTCAGGAACACCGGGCTCGCTCGCCACCACCACCGGCTCTGTCGTGCGGTAGACCCACTCGTCCGTCGGGCCGGTTCGCCCCGCAGCGACGTACAATAATCCGTCCGGGCCTAGGAGCATATCGTTGGCATGCAGCGAGCCCCCGGCTGTCGAATCATCCGGTATTCTACCTAACAACGTAAACGTATGCCCCCCATCAGTGGAACCGTAAACGCCCGGGACGTCCTCCGCTGATCTCGTTATGGCTATAAGTGACCCAAGAGGGGCTGGATATGGCAGCGAAACCAAATAGGCCGACCCCACAAGTGGCGCGCGCTGCTCCCATGTTACGCCATCCGAGCTAGCCCATACCAGGTATCCAAGTGGCCCTGGCCCGTCACCAGAGACAGCGTAGGCCGTACCGTCCGGTCCGAGAGTAAGCGATGTAGCGTCGGTCTGAAACGTCCACCACGCGTTTGTGTAGTTCCAAACGCGGCCGCCATCGTCCGAGTAGGCCAATCCACCAAGGCAACCCGCCATCATCCGGCCTTCAAACGGATGGCCAACGGGCATCTCCAGGAAAGCTCTACATTCTCGATTACTCGTTGAGGGTTCGGCGAACGTACTCCGCTGCCACGTCATCCCGCGATCAAGAGAGTAACCTGAGCCAGAGGAGTCCCGAACACCTGTAAGCAGCAAGCCGGAATGAGGGCCGGCTAGGGCCGTTTCGTAAAACGTACCACCTTCATCCCATACGCCCTCCCAGGTTTCTCCACCATCAGTTGAACGAGCAACAGAGCCACCACTGTGAAGTAACGTATCCGGATCTATAACGAGGATATGCGAATGCGATTCGTCAGCTACTTCTACCCACGACGTTGCTCCAAAATCCAAGCGATAGATTTCGCTCTGAATCGCCCACAGTGCACCGAAATCGTCAAGCTCAATATCCAATACGCCAACTGGAATGTCACCAACCTGCTCCCAAGTAAGCCACTGGGCGTGAGCCGTGGGAACAACCAATAGCACGGCGAGGCCGAGGAGAAGCGTCCTCGGCCTCACGTGTAGTTGTTTGATCACTGGTGTGATCATGGGCAATCAGTGCTACTTGAGCAATGTGATACGCTCCGCGTACGTCTGCGCAAGCCCACTCGTTTCCGGCGTAACCGTTACACGCACCACGTACAGCCCCGAGGCGAGATCGCTTCCACCGAACGTCGACGTGTATCGGCCCGGCTCGTAGCGACCATCGGCGAGCACAGCCACGGTGCGGCCCAGCGCATCGAAGACCTCCATGCGAACCGTCGTTGTTTCGGCAACTTCAAATACAACCTGCGTCTGCCCAAATGCCGGGTTAGGCCTGACCGAAAGTGTAACAGAAGTCTCGGGGGTTTCAGGAACGCCCGGCTCATTGGCCACCACCACCGGCTCGGTGCTGCGGTAGACCCACTCGTGCTCAGTGCCTGCGCGGAGCACTGCGACATATGCGTGGCCATCAGGGCCAATGAGAAAGTCTTTTGTTATGATTCCTCCCCCGTTCGGCTCCGCCGGAAGTTCTCCCGCTGGCTCCCAGCTTTTTCCTCCGTCTAAGCTTCTCCAAAGCGGTATGCGCTCGGTTTTCAAGTCATAGCCTCTGCCAACAGCCAGATAAACGGCAGGCGTTCCTGGGACAAGCACAAACAAGAATGCATCTACCATGTCCGGCACATTCGTCCAGGTCAGCCCATCGTCGTCGGATGTATAAAGCTGTGGACTGGAGGCCTGCCCATCGATCAACGTTGAGGCAACTTGGCGACCACCGGCTTCGGAGGCACCTCCGATAATGACTCGTTGAGTATAGTACCTGAAATCCTGAAACAGAGAGCTCGGTGCCCAGGTCTGCCCACCGTCCTCCGAGACAAAGATGCCGTTGAAGCAGCCGGCCACCAACCGCCCCGCTGCGGGGCCTTCGAGGATTTCAACAGCGCTCTCTAGTGTGGACTCCGTACTCGGCGATACTGTGAAGCTCGCCGAAGTGAAGTTGGTCCCGCGGTCGGTGGAGTAGGCGATGCCGGTCCCGGCGTGGGTCTCGCCGACGAGGATGACACCACTATTGAGTCCATCAACTGCGGCTTCGAACAAACCTCCACCCTCGCTATAGACCGGTGTGAAACTTTCGCCACCGTCTACCGAGCGATGGACGCTAGAGCGGTCAGCCAGAAAGAGTGTGTCCGGATTAAGCACCAGAATATTGCCTCCGATTCCGGCGGCAGTGTTTACTTCTTCCCACGTGTTCGTCCCGACTAGCAGGCGATACAATTCGCCCGCGTCGGCCCACAGCGTTCCCTCTTGATCAAATTGCAAGTCCTCTGCATCCAACGGCACATCACCTACCTGCTCGAATGCCAGAGCCTGCGCGAAAACGTTTGATGGCAATGCCGGGCTCCCCATTGCGAGGAGCCCGGCACACGAAGCCAGTACGTTGGCACGGAATGACATCACTTGAGGAGTGAAATCTGCTGTGTGAACGTGCTCGTCGCACCGCCTACGCCCGGCTCCACGGATACCTTCACCACATACACACCAGAAGCGAGCTGGCTCCCGTCAAAGACGGCCCGATGCGTGCCCGCTTCAGCGCGGTCGTCAACAAGGGCGGCGACCTGGCGACCAAGCAAGTCGAACACGGCTATATGCACGTGACCCGCCGTCGCAAGTTCGTACGCAATCACAGCATGCGGATTGAACGGATTCGGATACGCCGCGTGGAGCACGAAGCCTCCTTGTTCTCCAGGCGCCGAAGCGTTGGTTCCCCCGGCTGATGCAACCAGCGGCGTCGATGGTGCACGCGGAGGCAGGGCGTCTTCACCGACACGCAGCACGAAGTACGCCCGGGCGGCCTCGGTCAACAGCTCCTCCGGAAAATCCACCTCCATCGTGGCAAGGGCGGTCTGCGCTGAGGGCAGGTCGTCTGCCCGAAGGGCCAGGTCCACTTCCTGCGCAAGGCCCGTCAGGGCGTGCTCGGTGCGGGGGAACTCGGCAGCCAAAACTTGCGCAATTCCGCGAGCGTCAGCATTCCGACCTTGGGTTCGATCCGCCGTAAGCAGCGACCGAAGTGCGAAGGGGCGGCCATGCTGGCCTATGCCAAGGTGTGCTTCGACCGCCTGGACCAGTCCGAACGGCAACTCGGGAGAATCCGGCTGCCCGGCGAGAATCGAGACGGCGCCCAGCGCCATCTCCAACTCGTCGTCCGTTCTGGCGAGCGCCAACGCGGTTTGGGCGTGCGCGAAGGCGAGCGTCCAACGGCCCTGGGCGACGCTCTCCACGGCTGCGACAACGAGTGCACGCGCCGTTTCAAGCAGACCGGAAGGTTCGGCAGGCATTTGCACGTACGTAGGCCCGCCGCGCATTATAGAGGCATTCGTCTTGATGGGATCCACTTCGATCACGCCGCTGCCCAATTCGATTAAGGTCAGGTCGCTCCGATCGTCGCGACCCAAACCCCAGAAGTTGTACTCGGCGAAGATCAACGTACCGGACGTCGCTTTTGCATCGAAGGGGCTTGGTGAAAGGTCGTGATTAAGAAGATCGTTGTCACACGCACTGCTGCAACCTACCGTCCATGTTCCAGCGTTGATGTAGCTGCCTAAATTCTGGGAAAGCAACCCACCCCCCAGATTGAAATCCAGCAGATTGCCGCCGTCCTCCGGCCCGTTCGGGTTGTAGAGCAGCACGTTGCCGTCGTACAGCGAAGCCAACCCCACGCCGCCGTTGTTCGAGATCTCCGAATCAAAGGCGTAGATGACGGTGCCCGTGCCGAGGGACAGGGCGCCATGGCCGCCGTTACCCACAGAACGGCCGTTCCTCAGAAAAATGCGACCTTGACCGTAGGCGTAGAGGCCGTGCCCTTCGTTGTCCATGACCTCCGTCCGGACGTTGTTTTCCTTTCGAAGCGACAACTGCGCCTGGTCGCCGAAGGCGCACGCGCCGTACGCGCCGTGGTGGCCGCCCTGGATGGTGGAGCGGTACACCGCCAGCCAGCGGTCGTTGACGGTGAGGCCGCAGACGATCGGGGCCGCGAGGCCCGAGCCCGCCGTTGTGTGACCAAAGTTCTCGATCGTCACATCCCGGATGACGCCGCCGCCGTTGGGCTCGTACAGCACGCCGTACCAGCCTTCGTCCTCAACCGCTTCGGTGAGGGTGATGCCTTCCATCTTGAGAAACCCCTCCGCGATGAGCCGGGTGCGGGCGGGGAATTCGAGGGTCAGGCCGGGGACGTCCCACGTGTCGGAGTTGTTCGCATCCCGCACGATGTCCGTCAGCCCCGAGAAGCGGTACGTCGGGCTCTGGCTCTGCGGGTTGGGCCACTCGGTCTGGGGAGACAGGAATTGCCTCTCATCATTGTCCAGGGTGTAGCACGAACCCTGCAGCCCGAGTGCGTCGCAGACGGCGTCGAAGTCGTAGCGCATCACCCAGTTGTCGTCGGGGAAGACGTCGTCCAGGAATCGGACCTGCCCGTTGATGTTCCACAGATCGTCGGGGCTGAAACGCAGTGCGCTGCCGACCTGCTCGATGTAGTAATCACCGTTCGTAGTGAGGAAGCCATCGGGCTTGTAGAACACATTCTGCGCAGAACCGCCGCCGTAGGAAAAGTAGCGCGCCACACTTCCGCCTTCGGGTCCGCCCGGGTCCATGATGAGTTCAAAGACGACCACGTCGTCGTTAGCCAGATCGAGCTGGATGTCCGAATGGCTGGCGTCGGTGTCGCCGTCAATGATGAGGTCGCAGTTGGCTCTCGATGTGATCGAATACGGCCAGGAGATGTTGGCCGGGATGGGCACGCCATCGGAGTCGTAGACGGTCAGATCCCAGTTAGCGAACCCTTCGAGAAAGATCTCGTGAGGGTTGACCTGCGACCCGCAAGGGGCGGTTCCGACCTCGGGCTGAGCCGCAGCGCCGCCGGTTGCCAGGAAGAGGAGCACGGGCATCAGGTGCGCTAAGTGCTTAAGGGGGGTAAAGGCGTTCATGATCGCCCTCATAGTAAGGTTTTTGGGTAGTGAATGCGCGAGGATCCAGGTCACATTGCTGGGACCTTCGAGCCTCGCGTCACCTCTTCTAGACACGCGAGTTTGGGATTCATAACTCCTACACAAAGGAATTCACAAACAGGGCCCCGAGCTAGCACCTTCCCAGCCAACGCTCCATCAAAATCCCGCCGGCGACCACCACGTTGAGGGACTCAACGCCACGCCCTTCAACCGGGTGCGGCGAGGCCAGCGACACGCGATGATCGAGGAGCCCGCGCACACCGTCTGATATCCCGTGGGCTTCGCTGCCGAGGACGAGAACGCCCGTGCGGGAAGGTTTCCATGATGCCGCTGGTTGGCCATCGAGGTCGGCTCCGGTAATTGCCAATCCGTTTTGAGCAAGATCCTTGAGGGTCGAGCCGAGGTCGTCCGTCGGAACAAGACGCACATCCCACAACCCGCCCATCGAACTTCGCACGACTTTGGGACTCTCGAAATCTGCCGTTCCCGACCCGGCCAGCACAACATCTACCCCAAACCACGCGGCCGTGCGGACGAGCGCGCCGACGTTGCCGGGATCCTGCACGCCATCGAGTGCGAGCACGGTCCGAGCGCCGTCCAATCCGTTGGGTGTCTCCATCGTGACGGTTTGCGCAACCGCGACAATCCCCTGGCCGTGCTGAACGTCGCCGAGTCGAGCGAGGTCTTGCTCGCCAACCGCGTGGATCGGCACGTTCGCAATCTTGGCGAGATCTAAAAGTGCCTTGTCGATGGTCAGCGCGTAATCGACGAGAATCTCTTCGAGCCGCGCGTTCGCCGCTAGTGCCGCTTGAACCGATCTGTGCCCCTCAATCAAAAACAAGCCCTGTTCGCGCCGTCCCTTGCGGCGATGAAGGCTTGCCAGGTCTCTCAAATGATTGCGCGTTGGCGTCACAACGGTATAGCTCGAAATCGGGTGTCGGCGTAATTGGCCGGGAAGCTACCGAACACGGCTCGACGCGAATGGCGCCAGGCAACGGAAGTGTTTCCAACCATCTTCACGGCACGCTAGCGTGTTACCGGAAACGCTCCCGGTAACTTTCGAAAACTGCCTCTCCTTTTCTCCAACGTCCCCCCGAATGCACTCCCCTCTGATCCCAAAACGCCGTAGCGTCCGAGACCGCGCTGTCTATCAGGAACCTGCTCCAAGGCTTGACAAGGACAACCCGTTTCAGTCGATGATGGAGCGGTTCGACGTTGCCGCAGACATTCTCGATCTGGACGAGGGCCTTTATGAGTACCTCCGCTCCTCGTCGCGCATTCACATCACGTCGGTGCCGGTGTTGATGGACGACGGATCGCTCAGAGTCTTTCAGGGCTACCGCGTCATCCACAACGAGGTGTTGGGGCCGAGCAAGGGCGGAATCCGTTTCGCGGAAGACGTGGATATCGACGAAGTCAAGGCGCTTGCAGCGTGGATGACGTGGAAATGCGCGGTGGTCGGTGTCCCTTTCGGCGGAGCGAAGGGCGGCGTGAAGTGCAAGCCGGAGGAGATGAGCCGAGGCGAGCTCGAGCGGCTTACCCGCCGCTATACCGCCAACCTGATTGATGTCTTTGGCCCCGAAAAGGACATTCCCGCGCCCGACATGGGGACGAACGAGCAGATCATGGCGTGGCTGCTGGACACGTACTCGATGCACGTGCGTCGCACGGAAACCGCCGTCGTTACGGGAAAACCCTTTGTAATCGGCGGGTCGCGCGGTCGGCGCGAAGCCACGGGGCGCGGCGTGATGATTACAACCCTCGCCGCGATGGACCGGCTCGATATGGTTCCCCGCCAATGCACGGTCGCCGTTCAAGGCTTCGGGAACGTAGGCTCGGTAGCCGCGCAGCTCTTGCAGGAAAAAGGTTGCACCATCGTCGCCATCAGCGACGTTTCGGGAGGCTACTACAACGCCGATGGCATCGACATCGACGCCGCCCTGGCCTACTCCGAAGCGAATCATGGGCATCTTGTGGGATTCGAAGGTGCCGAGTCAATTTCGAACGAGCAACTCCTGGCGCTGGACGTCAACGTCCTAGCGCCGTGCGCCAAGGAAAACCAGATTACCGGAGCCAACGCCGCCAACGTCAAGGCTCAGATCGTCGTGGAGGGTGCCAACGGCCCGACCACGCCGGAGGCCGATGACATCCTTGACGAGCGCGGACTCCTTGTCATCCCCGACATCCTGGCCAATGCTGGAGGCGTGACGGTTTCCTACTTCGAGTGGGTTCAGGACCGCCAGGGCTATTTCTGGACCGAGGAGCGCGTCAACCGGCGGCTCGAACGCATGATGAGCGAAGCGTTCGACAAGGTCTACGACGCGGCCGAAAAGCACGGGACGTCCCTGCGAATCGGTGCCTATGTCCTTGCGATCGGGAAGGTGGCCGAGGCCCTTCGGCTGCGCGGGATCTATGCATGATGGCATCAATTCCTGACGTAACGCTCGGCCTTTGCATGCCGCGCAATGCGCATAGCGTCTTGCCCTTCTCTGAGTTTGAATGACTGCCGAGAGATCCTTGGATGGCGAACCTCGTGCGGCCATCTGCCCGAAAGCGTAGGTTTCGGACCCGATACCTTCCTCGGCCGAGATGCCAGCCCAACGTCGCAAAGTTTCCACGTCGATAATCACGAGATCCGTGGCAGGTCTTGATCCGAGGGCGGGCATTGACTTGGCCAGATTGGTGCCGTGCTTGTTCGCGGTAGCCTCCCTCTTTTCGCTCACCCTCTCCCAACTCGGCTGCGCCACACCCAAACGACCGAGCGGCGGCGCCGTGGACAGCATCTCGCCCACGCTCGTTTCGAGTTCGCCAGCGAACGGCGACGTACGTGTTGAGACAGACCGACTAATCCTGGAGTTCTCCGAACGTCTGGATGAATCCTCGGCTTCAAGGGCGGTGGCTGTTGCCCCTGCTTTCGATAGGCTGCCTCAGGTTCGCGCGCGGGGGCGCCGACTGGAGATCGTCTTCCCCGACTCGCTCCGAGACCGGACGACCTACGTGATTTCGCTCGGCACCGAGTTGCGCGATGAGCACGGCGTCGCGCTCCAGCGCCCTATAACCATGGCGTTCGCCACAGGAGATGTCCTGGATCGCGGGAGAATTTCCGGGAAGCTCCTGATTCCCGCTTCAAATACGGGTATCGGTGGTTTTCAGGTTTTCGCGTACAGGCTACCGGCGGCGTTTGGCGCGCTGGATTCGCTCAACATCTCTCCCGATTCCGCAATAGCTCTGTTCTCGGGAGCAGACCCGCCGCATCGGCTTCCTGACCCTCGAAACGAAGCTCCGACCTACAGCAGCGAGGCGGCCGGAGATGGTTCCTTTCAGTTGGACTACCTGCGCGAAGGGCCGTATTTCGTCGTCGCGCTGGAAGACCTCAACCGAAACCGGCGCGCCGACGAGGGTGAGCGATTTGCTCTCGGCCTTCGGCCAATCAGCGTTGCTACCGCCGATTCGCTTGTGGGATTGGAAGCCCGCCCGGCTGATCTCTTCGTCGCCAGACGGGACACCACGCCCCCGATGCTTCGGCGTGCGCGCTCGATCTCAAACCAGCGCATCGCACTTTCGTTTGATGAACCGGTCCTCCTCCGTTCGATTTCCGTCGGCGACTGGTCGCTTGCGGACTCGATGAGCGGCGAGCCGGCACATTTGGCCTCCGTTTACAAACTCCCCGGCTCACTTCTGGACGTCGTGGTCGCTGCGCGGGACATTCTACAGCCATCGACCTACATCCTGAGTTCGACAAATGCCCCCGCCGATTCAAGTGGCAACGCGGCAAGCGTTTCGACGTCGTTCTCCACATCCGCCAACCCCGACACGCTTTCCCTCCGCTTCGAAGGCTTCCTTCCCGCTTCCGCTCCCTCAGACTCCATCTTTTTGCTTCGCGCCGACGCACTGCCCGGCGTTCATTTTAACCAGCCCGTCGATTCGTTGGCCTTTCAGCAACTTGTCGAGGTGAGTGGGCCTGCCGAAAGCCTCGCCTACGCGACGGAGACGGAGGACGGCGTTGGCTTCACGCTTCGAATTGCGTCGGTGCCGCGTACGTTTCGGGTCAACGTTCGAATGCCCGATTCCACGTTCACCCGGCGTTTCGCGATTCCCAGCGCCGATGCGCTGGGCTCAATCTCAGGCCGCGTAGTTGGGCAAGGATCTCACACCGTGCGCGTAGAGGCCCGTCTGGGAAACGCGCCACTTTTTTTGGCTGCGACACGGCCCGATGGGACGTTTTCGGTGACGCAGCTCCCGGCCGGTTCGTATCGGCTTCGGTTGTTCCTGGATCGCAACGAGAACGGCGTGTGGGATGGCGGCAGCCTTGCGCCATATATACCGCCCGAGGCCATTCGGTGGCTTTCGGCACCCATCAGTGTCCGCGCCCGCTGGGAGCACGAAATTGAGGAGGCGATCGATTTTGGAACCGACTAGCTCCCGGCGCAAGCGGTCCACGAACGATGACCTGCTGGAACCGGTCCTCTCGCCAACGGCCATGCTAACGGCCGATCGGCGGACGATGGAGGAACTGGGGATTCCCGGTCGGCAGTTGATGGAAAATGCCGGACGGGCGGCTTCCGACGTCATTGAGGCCCGGTTCGGCGGGATGAGTGATCGACGGGTGCTCGTCTTTGCGGGAAAGGGCAACAACGGCGGAGATGGCCTCGTGGTCGCTCGGATGCTGGCGGAGCGCGGTGCTCAGGTCGCGGTTGTGACGCTCGCCACGGACGACCGTGCAACGGAAGACACCGCCGCCAATCTGGCCCCTTTGCGTGAAATGGAGGGTGTCGAAATCGTTTCGACCGCAGACTTCCGGAGCTTCGGAAGCGCCCTGCCGCCCAGCCTGATTGTGGATGCGCTTCTCGGTATTGGCGGAACGCACGAACTGAGAGAACCGGTCGGCGCCCTTGCCTCCTGGATGAACGAGCAAATTGCCCCGATCGTGGCGATGGATGTTCCGACCGGGCTCAACGGCCACACGGGCCGGGCCTCGAAGGACACCGTTCGAGCAACCGCTACCATCGCGATGGGCGCACTCAAAACCGGCCTCCTCCTTGGCGACGGCCCGACGCTTTCGGGCGATGTCGAGGTGGTGGAGATCGGCAGCCCGGAGACCATTATTCGCGAGGAAGCGACCGCCTTTCGAGCAACGGACGCGTGGATGAGGTCAATCCTTCCTCGCCGCGGACACGATGCACACAAATACAGTACGGGGCGCGTGCTGGCTGTCGTCGGGTCGCGGATGTTTACGGGCGCTGCCGTCCTGGCGACCTCCGCCGCGTACCGACTTGGGGCCGGAGCGGTGACCTGCTGCACTCCCAAGAGCGCACGCGAGCCCATCGATGCGAACGTTCTGGAAGTCATGGTAGCCGCACAGCAGGAAACGACCGATGGCATGTTGGCGATCACGGCGTACGACGACATCGTGGGCCGCATGGGCAAGGCCGACGCTGTTCTCATCGGCTGCGGTCTGGGCCGTGATCCCGAGACCGCCCGCGTCGTCCAGGCGCTTCTCCGTCGTATCGAGGGACCAGCCGTAGTGGACGCCGATGGCCTGAACGCACTAGCCGGGCGCGCCGAAAAGCTCGCGGAATTTTCCAACGGTCGATTTGTCCTCACCCCGCACATGGGCGAATTCAAGCGCCTGGTTGGGAGCGACGAGATTGACCTGACAGATCGCCTTGGGCTTGTTCGCACGTACGCCGCCGCCTGGAATGTCGTCCTGGTCCTTAAGGGGATGCCGACCGTAATCGGCACGCCCGAAGGCCGCGCTTTCATTGGTCCGAATGGGAATCCCGCCCTTGCTACAGCGGGGACAGGTGATGTTCTCGCGGGCTCCATCGCCGGCTTGCTTGCACAAGGCCTCGAACCAATCGACGCGGCGCTCGCTGCCCTGTACGTCGGAACCGCTGCGGCCGAACGCTACACGGCCACCCGCGGCGTTTCGTCGATGATCGCGAGCGACCTGCTCGCCGAGATTCCTTACGTCCTCAACCAGCGCTTCGAACGCTGAGCGATGCTTCGCAAGCCAATCTTCCACGCCTTTCTCTGGACGGCAATCCTCATCGTCGGGATCTCCTTGCCGGGAAGGACGGCTCACCACTTGACGGTATTCGCACCGGACAAGTTTTTGCACATGGGCGGCTTTGTGATCCTCGGCATACTGTGGCTGCGCGTCTACCCGGACGCCTTCACTCGCATCTTAGCCTACGGCGCATTGTTCGGCATTCTCACCGAGGTCTACCAACACGTGATGCCCATCAGCCGCTCATTCGATCCGTTTGACATCGTATCCGATTTTGTCGGGCTCTTCATTGGTGTTTTCACCTTTCGGTCATTTCTGGCATTCAGAAAATCTAGGGAGGCGGAGCAACTCTGACGCGCCCCGGCGGTCTTCCAATCATCAACATCGGGAGACTTCTATGAGACGCCGCTCGAATTTCCTTGCTGCAGAAATCGGCTTGGCGGTTGCGCTTGTCGTCGTCGTAGCCGCATTTCGCGCCGACCTGAACGCGCCTCTGCCAGAGCCAAAAACTCCTCAACGCGGGCACGAACCCATCGAGCTGGTACTGCTGCCGGCGACGATTCAGCAGGCGGAGGTGGCTGTGCCCGATCCGCCAAAGCCCGACGTGCAGCCAGCCGAACGAGCGGACGCGACTCCCATTGCTCTGGAGCTCCTCCGCCTGCCCAGGCTTGACGCGCCCAGCGCTGGAGAATCCGTCCTTCCCCCTTTGCGCGAACCGCTAACCCGGCCAGTCGATGAGCCTCCTCCCGTGTACGTTGAGCCCGGGATTGTTTTGGCTCCCGAAATCTTTCCCGAACTTATTGGTGGCCTGGAGGCGCTTCAGTCTGCCATCATTTATCCCGCCTGCGCCCTGCGCGCCAGTATTGAAGGTCGCGTACTGCTTCGCTTTGTCGTCAATACAGACGGCAGCGTGAGTGACATCGAAGTTACTCGAGGCATCGGCGGCGGATGCGACGAGGCCGCCGTTGATGCGCTGATGGCCGCGCGGTTTACGCCGGGCTTCCAGAATGGGAGGCCCGTCCGCGTACGATTTGCGATTCCGGTCACGTTCAGACAGCGGTGACCGCCGACTCCGTTCCACAAACCCGGGCCGACACACAAAAACGCCAAAGGGACGTGACGCAAACCGCTCTCTTCCCTACATTGCAACACGCGCCGCACCTGGCCCGACTAACCCCAACCGACATGGCTGTCCACAAGAACGACAAAGCTGACATTCGTAGCCGTTACCCACTCTACGTTCAGATCGGCCTCGCCCTTTCCCTTTCGCTCATCATCGGCGCATTTACGATTCCGCTGATGCCGGGCGGCGACTTTGAGATCATCCAGTCCGATCAGGAGATCATTGAGGTCGAAGAAATTGAGCAGACGCAGCAGCTTGAGAAGCCGCCGCCACCGCCTGCGCCCCCCCCTCCGGAAGAAGTCCCCGACGAGGAGATAATCGAAGAGCAGGTGATCGACATCAGTCAGGACATTGACCTGAGCGAGACGCCTCCTGCGCCACCACCGCCTCCTCCTCCGCCTTCGGCAGCGCCACCGCCACCTCCGCCCCCCGAACCGGAAATCTTTGAGGTCGTCGAGCAGATGCCGACACTCATTGGGGGATTGGAAGCGCTGCAACGCGCGATCCAGTATCCGGAAATGGCCCGCCGCTCGGGAATTGAAGGCCGGGTGTTCGTCCAGTTCGTTGTGGACGAGCAGGGTCGCCCCTCAGAAGTTCGCGCTGTTCGCGGTATTGGCGGTGGAGCCGACGAAGCCGCTGTCAACGCCGTGCGCAACGCCCGCTTCACACCTGGCCTCCAGCGCGGCCGCCCGGTCAAGGTCCGGATGTCGCTTCCTGTAACGTTCCGGCTGAACTAGGACCGCGTTCGTTGGAATCTTCAAGCCCCGGCTGCTATTTGCGGCCGGGGCTTTGTCATGGCTGGTGGATGGGACGCCGAACACCCATTTGCCTTTGCATCATTGAGCGCTGGTTCCTACTCTTCAGGTGAACCGGCCGCGAGGCCTGCCACCACGGTTCGTTGACAATCTCTACAAACCAACCTGGTGAGGTTCACCATGAAACGCCAACTACTGGCCTTTGCACTGTCATATGGGATGTGGCTGTGCCTTCCGTTCGCGGCGTTGGCACAGCCCACGCCGCTCGGCTACTCCATTGAGGAGTACGCGCTGGAGACAGGATTACATTCCGCACCTCCGGGACTGACGGATCCGCAGCTTGCCTATATGACAGTTGTAGAAATGCCCGGAGCGCCCTGGCTGCGCCTGAACTTCAGAGAAGTGAACCTGGGGAGCGGCAGCTACCTCACCGTGACCTCGCTGTACGACGGGGCAAGGCAGGACCTCAATGCCGCCTCAGTTGCGCAGTGGCAAGGGACGAGCGCCTACTTCAATGGCGATGCCCTTAGTGTGGAACTATTCGTCGCCCCGGGAGATGAGAATGTGTTCGTCTCGATGTACGACATTGCGGTAGGGGAGCATAGCGCCGGTGGAGGGGCAGGGCAGTGCGGCCCAACGGACGACCGCGTACCCTCGAGTGATGACCGGGTAGGCAGGCTCCTCGCCAACGCCAGCGCCAGCGCCTGCACCGCCTTTCTCATCGCGGACGGCCGTTTTGTTGGCGCCGGGCACTGCATAGAAAATGGGTTTCCGACATATACAATGCAGTTCAACGTACCCGCATCGTTGCCCGATGGTACCCTTCAGCACCCGGGACCCGAAGACCAGTACGCGGTTGATAGTGATTCTCGCGTATTTGCCGACGGAGGCTACGGCGACGACTGGGGCGTATTCGCGGCGTTTCCCAACACGCAGACGGGCATGTCGGCAATAGAGGCGCAGGGCGCCCATTTCAACCTTGCCCAGAATCTCGATGCAGAATTCTTTCGCGTGACCGGTTACGGCGGCGACGAGGGGACTGCCAACCACATCCAACAGACCCACGCGGGCGACAATGCCGGCTCGTCGGGCACGACCCTGCGATACTATGTCGACATGGAAGGCGGTAATTCCGGTAGCCCCGTTATCGACACAACCAACGAGCTGGCCGTAGGTGTGAACACACATGCCGGATGTTCCCCGCCCCCCGGCGACGGCTTCAACGTCGGTACGAGCACCTTCAATACAGCCTTCTGGGCGCAAGTCGGCAATGTCGGCTACGAGCTATGCAGCAGGCAATCTGAAGACCTGTTCCTGGCGGTGGAGGACGGCTCGGCAGATTACCGGGTCAAAGTCTTCGATTCGAGTGGTGCGCTCGTTCACAACTCGGGCATCCTGAGCGCCCCGGTTAGAGGCAATTGCTACTGGGTGGCGGAGACGAGCGGCGATACTCCGGGGCCGCAGATCGCGGAATTACCTCCGGGTGAGGTCTATACCATCCGAGTCACCGAAATCGGGGGCCAGACCAACCTCTTCACCTACTATTACTGCGACACGAATCCTGGCGCGACGGAGGAGGGCTTTTTCTGCCCCAATGGAGGAGGCCCGGCGAGCACCTCCCAGGCAACGTTCCTCGTCGCTTGGGGCGGAGGCCTGCACACCGTTCCAGACCCGGTTCGGCAAGAGTTCGGCGGGCCGGGCGAGCCTGCGGGCGTAGGAGATTTCTATATGGGCGACAAGGAGGACCTCTGGGTGCTGCCATACAATCTTGATAAAGTGTGTGCGCAGCCGCAGATCACGTGCGATCCCGACTTCCTGGACTGGAACGTCTTCCTTTCGCCGCAGAACAGCCCCTCTGAAACGCCGCTGGCCATGGACTTCAAGTTCGTGGAGAGCCTGACCGTAGAGCCCGGAAAAGACTGGAAGTGGCACATGGGCGGGGATGAGATCCGTTTCTATGACGGTACGTCCATCACGGTGAAAGGGCGCCTCGACCTGAACGACGCGGTCCTTACTGCCCTCGACCCGGCCGACGCGTGGCATGGGCTCATTTATCAGGACGGCAGTGAAGGCTTTGTTCGTGGCACGACCATCGAGAAGTTTGGATACACGCAGGGCGGCGGATCGGCGCTGGCCCCCCTCATCTGCGGGCTCACCGTCAACAACCGCTGGCTCGGCGTCTACCGCTCCACAATCCAGGGCGGGATCAATGACGCCAACGGCGTCTGCTCCTTCGGCAGCCAGGGCCAAGTGGCGCTGAGGGATGAGAACACGATCCCCACAAGGGTAATCGACAATGACGGCCACGGCCTGCACGCCAACGCTCAAGGTCGCATTTTCGTCAGGAATAGCGTCATTGACGGCAACGTAGGCCACGGCGCCCTGGCTCTTGGAACCGGCGCCCGCATCTACACCAACGAGAGCTCGTCGATCTCCGGCAACGGCGGCGTGGGAATGGTAGCGCAAGACGACGGCGAGGTCTACTTCTACAACCCGAACACGCCGACAGCTGAGACGCTTACCACAGTAGATTTCAACACGGGTGGTGGTCTGCTCACGACGGGCCAGGGCAGCTACATCAATGCCGGGACGTGGACGAGCGGCTGCGTCGAAGCCTGCGACAACGAGATCTTGAGGCACGACGAGCCGGGAGTGCCGTTCGATGCGAAGGCCACGTCCGGGACGATTCTCTTTGCCGAGTACAACTTCTGGGGCGAGGGCCGCGATGACCGGAGCGATCTCAACCTCATCGAGTTGCTCGGCGGCGTGATCGAAGTCGACCCCATCAAGACGGATGCGTCGGAATTCGTTCCTGGTCCTACCGCGGTTCCGCTCCGTTCGGGCCCGTCGGGACGGGGAGAGAGTGTGCGAGGAATGGTAGTCGGGGCGCTGCAGAGCGCGGCCGAAGGTCGGTGGACGGCCGCCTTCGCGTCGGCCCAAACCGCGGTGGCGCTGGCCGGGACCGACGAGGAGCTGGGGATGGCCCTGGGCGCTGTGTCTGCCCTGGTGGGGCACGACGACGCGCCGGAGATCCCAGCGGGTCTCCTTGTGGCTATCCAGGCGCATCTCGGCGCCGGTCAAGCGGGACGGCCGCTGGCTCTCCGGGCCCTCCTGTCGGCCTCCGTGATGCGGGGCCGAGAT
>JBGTDU010000142.1:0-81524 GCA_041748175.1 Rubricoccaceae bacterium | reverse complement strand
CACGACCTGGAGAAGTGGTGGCGAGCACGCTTCTCGGGTCTTTTATCGACTTTGCACTCCTACGCCGGAAAATTCACCCGCAGCTACAGAAAAACCAACTTTGCCGTCCTACCACTGATCGAGGCTTATTAGTCGGCCCCTACAGCAGCGCCTTCGAGCAGTACGTCCAGGAACACATCGCGGCGCCGCTCTGCATGACGACGTTGCAAACGGACTATCCGCAGGAGCGCTTGGCCTTGGAAGCCCGGCGGTATGACAAGGACCCTAACAACATCCTTCGTCTCGTCGAGAACGACACCGACGAGGTCATCCACTGGCGGCTCCCCGGTGGTGGCTTTCAATCCAATATCCTGGATCTGGCCCTGTTCGCCAACAGCCTCGTGAGCCAGAGCCTGCTGGGAAGCGACGCACAGACGCGAATGACCACCGAACGTCTGGAAAGCGATGGGGATCAGACCGGATACGCCCAGGGCCACTACGTCACGTCTGACGGAAGTGGCATGGTACTTCGCCTCGGGCACGGAGGGGTTCAGAAGGGCGTCCGCACCCACATGTACTACTACCCAACGCGAGACGCAGCCGTGGTCTTTATGAGCAACAGCACGCATACGGATCGAGATCGAATCCAGAACCGGCTCATCAACGCGCTGGAATCGTGGACCTGGGGCGTCAACGACTACAGCCTCACCGGCCCCCTCAGTTGCGGCGAAGAAACCCAAACGGAATCGGACAGCCGGTTCGCTGCGATCTGGCGCGACGGCCCGACGGGACAGCTCCTCCGACGCGGCTATGCCCTCGGCAAGTTCGCGGACGAACGCGAGCGGTTGAGGACACAGGGCTACGAGCTTACCGACCTTGAAACCTTCGAGCAGGACGGGGAGCGCCTCTGGGACGGCGTGTTCACGCCCGGCATCGCGCAGACCCGGCTCTGGCGCAACTTCGAGTTGGAGCCTTTCCTCCAGAAGGTCCAAGACCAGGGAGGTGAAGGTTACCGGCTCGTAGATGTCGAGGTCTACACCGGCAGCCAGGGGCAGCACCTCTTTGCAGGCGTGTTCGCCCAGGAAAACGAACGCCATGCACTGGAGATCGGCTTGAACACGGCCGAATTCAACGACATATGGGAGCAGCGCGCCGCCGACGGCTATCGCCTCCTGGACATCGAGACGTACGAGGCTACGAATGGGATGCGACTTTGGGCGGGCGTGTTCGTCGAGGGCACCGGTGGGTACGGCCTGTTTCGAAATGTCCCACCTGAAGACTTCGCCGCCCGCCGGAACGACTTTCTGCGTGACGGCCTTCGCCTCGTAGACGTCGAAACCTACTTCGGTAGCCAGGGCCAGCCGCTCTGGGCACTCGTCGCGCGTCCCTTCGCTGGCAATGTGGAGTCCCGCACCGACAAGACGTTCTGCGGCACCTGGAACGGCCCCTTCACCGGCTTCTGGGAGACGCACGAGGACCAGATGCGGCAGGGGCGCTCCCTCATCGATTTCGAGCGCTACCCTGCTCCTCCGGACTAACCCTTGCGGTGGCCAGTTCATTCCGTTCCTGGCATGCGCATCTCGATTTCTTTTCTACACATACTGCCAGGAAAACGGCCTCTTGCCAACTTCTCTTACTCCCGTTCGCCATCGGCTATTCCCCGGTGTCCTTCACCGGCACTCATTCCGGTATGTGAAAGTGACCCTCTCCAACTCCCTTCCAGCCATGAAAGCTCTTTCCCGAATCCTCCTCCTCGCACTCGTGCTGCCCATCTCTTTCGGCTGCGCCAATGTCGCCGACCGGATGGTCAGCGGCGCCGAGCGCGGCGCCGAACGTGCCGTAGACCGCGAAGCTTCGCGCCAGGCCGACAATGCCGTCACCAGCGTCATGCGCACCGCTGAGAACGCAGTGATATGCCTCGTCACCGATATTGAGTGCATTGAAAATGCCCGACGCGACGGCGACGCCGTCGAGGTGCGCGATCAGAACGGAAACGTGGTGAACACGTACCCCGCGCCCGACGGCAACGTCAACGTCAACCCTGACTTTGCGGGAGGGCAACGCACCATCTTCTACACAGACTACTCCAATGACCCTATCGGCAACTTCCCGAGCAGCCTGGAATTCGTCAGCGGAAACTGGGAGGTCGCAGAATGGCAGGGCCGCCGCCTCCTCCGAAACACAGGACCTCGCGGCGCCGCCATTCGCATCGTCCTCCCCGAGACGTTGCCGGAGAATTTCACCATTGAGACGGAGATCTATTTTCCACAGGTAAATCAACAGTTCGTCCTTTTGACCCAACCACCGGCTGGTCGCTGGCAACAGGTCGACTACAACTATTTCCAGCTAGCGGGAGCCCAGGGTACTGGCGTAGAGGCAAACAGCGGGTTGGGACTTTCGACAAGCGTCAACGAGGATCGGAGCGTCCACGACAGCCTGGTTCCCATTCGCATCTCGGTGGAGGGCGAGTACGTCAAGACCTACGTAGGCAGTAACCGTACGGCGAATATGCCCAATGCCCATCTCCCTCGCTCCGAAGCGCTGCACCTCGAGAACATTTATGCCGCGAGCGAGGAGGAGCCGATGTATCTGGGTCCCATTCGAATTGCGGCCCTGTAGATCATAGGCATCACCCGTCAGCGGTTTCGCCTGCGATTGCGTCCGTGTCGATGGCGTTGCCACCCACAAAAACGCTGGAAAGCCTCACTGCTGTGATGCCCACGTTTGAGCGTGTCGATACTGCCAAGTCTGGCTGCTTGAGGCTACATCAGGCTGCGATCTCCCATAATCCTCGCAAATAATGCCGAAGAAGGCGACCCGCAATTCAAACCAAAGCAGTGCCAGATCAATAGTGAGCGACCGCTCTTCTCGCTCGACCGTCCACCTTTCCCTTAACGGATCCATGTCACGCATCCTTCTCGTTCCCATACTTCTGCTTCTCGTCGCTCCCACCGTTTGGGCGCAGGGTGGCAGCTCACAAGATTCCACCGCCTATTGCGACTCGCTGTGTCTCGTCCCGCTGCCGGAGCGCATCGTTGAACGAAATCCACTCTTCATGTGCGACTGCATGGTCATCATTGGCATCGGCGGCTCGGGTGGCGGAAATGATGAGCCCATGACACCAGCCCAGATCCTTGACCGGATGTGGGCCTCTTACGAACAGCGGGTGGCAAATGTGTCTGATTATACCGTTGTCCAGACAACCTCCAGCGTACCTATGCCAGTTGTTCTCTACTACGAAAAGGAGGTGATAGACGGGCATTCGACGTTCCAGCTCATCTCTCCGGCAGAACTCGCTGATCGCGAAGCCGCAGCAAATGGGCATCCGACTTCGGAGGAAATGGGGGCAGGAATCGTTGCACTCGCGGACATGCTCGGTGGTCTGGTTGGAGGTGGAGGATCGCCTCCCGGCGAAGAACCACCTCCGGTGGCACCGACGCCCGGCAGCGGCCAGGAACCCCCCGGCGCGCTGCCACTGCAAATGATCATCGAAGGAATCAGAGACTTCGGCGAAGGCCTTCAAGAAGGACGCGGTCGCTTCGAGCAACAACAAGGCCTGATGGACGATTTGTTTTGGAACCAAGACCTGATCGACCGAATGAGAAACACCGGGAAGCAGGAATTTCTAAGCAATGGAGAGTACATCTCGTGCGATGTCCTCTATGTTGATGACAGAGATGGCCCAGTCATGGATCTAGGACCTGGCTATGAGGGATACAGCATCTGGTACGCCAGAGCCTGGATATCAGACGAGGACAGTGGATTTTTCGAACCCATCGCGATGGAAGTGAATATGAAAACACCCAGCGGGGAACACGTTACCCTCACGCGAACCCACAGGGATTATAGGCAGGACGGACCCGATGGACCGATCGTACCCCGGCGCACCAGCATGACCATGGACGGCATTGCCGGTCTTGTCCAGGGTGCTGTTGACAATGTATGGACGGAGGTGCAGAGTATCCACGAGGTGCTGATGAACGGTGGCCCTCCCACCACGGAAGAGTCTGCTGCACTCATTGGGGATGCTATGGAACGTTTGGGGCTATAGCCAATTCGGCTTGAATGCGGAACGAGGCTTTGTCGGCGGATTACCTTCGTCGTCACACGCTCCGCCAGCATGATTCGTAGCCAGATTGCCTTCCTACGTTTCGCCTGGGGCCTCCTCGGCTACACGGTGCTCGTCATCCTCTGGGGCGGATATGTGCGGGCATCGGGTTCGGGCGCTGGGTGCGGTGCTCATTGGCCGCTTTGCAATGGTGAGGTCATCCCCCAGTCTCCTGCGCTCAACACCATCATCGAGTTCTCCCACCGCCTCACGAGCGGGTTAGCTGGAGTCCTGGCGATTGTGCTGGTGGTCTGGGCCTATCTCGCATTTGGGAAGAAAACGCCTGTCTTCAAATCGAGTCTCGCGGTTTTCTTCTTCATGATGCTGGAGGCCGCCATCGGCGCGGGGCTCGTGCTCTTTGAGTACGTGGCCTACAACCCATCCATCGCGCGGGCATACTGGATGGTGGCCCACCTGACAAACACGTTCCTATTGCTCGCCGCGCTCACGCTTACGGCCTGGACGGCGTCAAACGGACAACTCCCCCGCTTTCGAGGGAATGGGCAGCGTGGGTGGTTGGCATTGGCATCGCTTTGTGGATTGATCGTTCTGGGTGCATCCGGCGCGGTGACCGCGCTCGGCGACACCCTGGCCATCGGCGGCGGACTCGACCCGGCGGAGGATGCGATAGTCGGCGCGCTCGTCGGCCTCCGCATCTACCATCCGTTGTTGGCATGCGCCGTGTTTCTCTTCGTTGCCCTTACGGTTTTCATTTCACGCAGACAACAGCCATCTGACGTGGCTTCCCGACTTGGACCATGGGTCGTTGGACTTATGGCGCTTCAACTGCTCATTGGGCTCATCAACGTCCAGCTTCACGCTCCGATCTGGATTCAACTGGTGCACCTGCTTATGACAGATCTCATCTGGATAGGAGCGGTTCTATTCTCGGCGTCAGGATTACGCCCCAACATGAATTGACTCCATTTGCCGATGCGGGTATTCTTTCGCTTGACCATGTTCCTAGGCTGCCCATGCAACGTCAAACCCCAGTCCGCGTCATGAAGCGCTCGGAGCAAATGAGCGCGGGTTACCTTGAAAAAACGACAGCCGCCCAGCGTCTTGGCGCCATGTGGCAACTTGCGCTTGATGCCTGGGCTTTCAAAGGAGATCCCGTTGCTGAACCCCGACTTCCGAGACATGCTACGCGCCTTCTCCGAGGCCGACGTTGAGTATTTGCTGGTAGGAGCCTATGCGCTGGCCTCGCACGGCTACGTCCGGGCGACGGGCGATATGGACCTCTGGGTGAGGCCAGAACGAGCCAATGCACTGCGTGTCGTTGCTGCGTTGCGTCAGTTTGGCGCTCCGACTGCCGACATCGAAGCCGATAACTTTGCAGCCTTGGACACGGTCCTTCAGATCGGCGTTCCTCCACGGAGGATAGACGTGCTGACAGGAATAGATGGGGTAGACTTCGATGCGGCCTGGCCGGAACGGCTTGAAGTCGAGATTGAGGGACTCACCGTGCCGGTAATTGGCAAGGAGGATCTGATCCGCAACAAACAAGCGTGCGGTCGACCGCAGGATATTTCTGATGTTGAAGGGCTCCGAAATGCCCCGACCAGCCCCGATTCCAACGTATGACCCGCACTACCATCCACCGATTCATCAACGCGCCCGTCGCCGTTGTCTTTGACACCGTTGCTCACATAGGCAATTTCTCGAAAGCCATTCCGGAGATTGTCAATGTCGAAATCCTGTCGGACGTTCGATCCGGTGTCGGGGCGCGGTTCAGGGAAACGCGTTTGACGAAAGGCAGGAGAACGACGGTGGAACTGGAGGTGACGGAATACGCGCCGAACAAACGGATCCGCCTGGTTTCGGATGCCGGCGGAACGATCTGGGAGATGTCCTTCACAACGGAGGCAACGAGCAAAGGAACAGACTTGACGATGGTGATGGACGCAAAGCCCAAAAACCTGTTCGCGAATATCGTGGCACCGCTCATGCAGGGCATGATCCAAAAGAGCATCGAGCGGGACATGGATGCGGTGAAGGTCTATTGCGAAGGGCTGGCCCGAGACTGAGGAAACAGCACCGCTTTTGACCTCGTTGAGGCACACATCCCACGCGTGAGCGACCATGCAGGCCACCGATTCCATTGACGACGTTATCGAACGGTACAAGAATGACGTCGATGTGACGCTGCTTGTAGCGAACCTTCGGCATTCGCCGGAAGTGCGAATTCTTCGGCTACAGGAATTGGCAAGATTTGCGGATCAACTGCGACGAGCCGGAGAAAAATTTAGAGTCGGCCTGTGACGGATTGTGCAAAGCTCATCTCGATACTTGCAGAGAATGATATCGAATTCATTCTCATTGGCGGCGTTGCAGCTACAGTCCACGGCTCGGCGCGATTGACACAGGATCTGGATGTTCTGTACCGTCGGTCAGCGACGAACCAAACGCGGATCGAGGAAGCGCTGGCAGCATACAAGCCGCGTTTGCGCTGAGCGCCTCCGGATCTGCCTATTCGGTTAGACGCCGATACGCTTGAGCGAGGCTTGAACTTCGCCCTAACAACCTCGGTTGGCGATATCGACATATTGGGCGAGATAGGTGGCGGAGGTTTCGACGACATGGTGCACGACACAATTCGCATAAAAGTGTTCGGCCATGACGTGTTGTGCCTGTCCCTCGATCGGTTGATCGAAACGAAGCGTGCTGCGGGAAGGGAGAAGGATTTAGAGGCTATTGCCGAGCTTGAGGCCCTGCGTGATCACAAGAATAAATCGGGCGACACGTAGTTGGCACGTGCAATTCCCCGTGCTCCGCTAGATTCTGGCTCCCTCAGCTCCCCAGACCGATGTCAAACAAAGAGAGTTCCAGGATCGTGTCGAGACGAACGGCCATCCAGGTCGGGCTCGGCGCTGCCGCCGCCACCGTCGTAGGAGCCGTCGTCCCCGGCAATCAAACGTCCGAGGAGTGCGCCACGCCACAACAGCGGGAAGGGCCGTTCTTCCCCACACGCGACCAGCCCGACAAGGACATCGATCCGACTATCATAGAGGGTCGATCAGGCGCGGCTCTTGGAGAGGTTGTCTACGTGAAGGGGCAGGTGATCGACGAGTCGTTGCTGCCGGTAGCCGGCGCACTAGTCGATCTCTGGCAAGCCAATCATCACGGACGCTACCGTCACGAAGCCGATCCAAACCCGGCACCCGAGGACCCAAATTTCCAGGGTTGGGGGCAGCTCAGGACGGACGCCGACGGGGCTTTCGCTTTCAAGACCATCATTCCCGGAGCCTACCCCGCCAGCGCCGATTGGTGGCGACCACCGCACATCCACTTCAAAGTTGCCAAGCGTGGCTACCACGAGCTTGTAACTCAGATGTATTTCGCGGGCGAGGAGCTGAACGGTCCGGATCGAATCCTCCATAGCCTGACCGAAGAAGAGCAGCAACGCGTGGTCGTCGCGTTCGAGGCGATGGATGCAGAAATTCCCGTCGGCTACTTCAACATTATGATCCGGAAAGTCGCCTGACGGACTCTGGAGTGGAATCAACCAGAAAGCAACCGCTTCTTGAACCGCTCCGCCAGTTCATCCGCCTCCTGCTCGGAAGCCGCTTCCGTATAGATCCGAAGGATGGGCTCGGTGTTGGATTTTCGGAGATGCACCCATGAGTCCGCGAAGTCGATCTTGACACCATCTATGGTCGAGACCCGTTCGCCCGCGTACTGCTCAGCGACGTTGGCCAGCAGGTCGTCGGGATTGGAACCATCCGGCAGCGGCAGCTTGTGCTTGGCGATGTGATACGTGGGCAGCTCGGCGCGGATTTCCGACAGCGATTTGCCCGTCTCCGCGAGATGCTGGAGAACGAACGCTGTGCCGACGAGCGCGTCCCGGCCATAGTGGAGGGCCGGAAGTATCACCCCTCCGTTTCCCTCCCCTCCGAGCACCGCGCCGACCGCCTGCATCTTCTTCACCACATTGATCTCACCTACCGCACTGCGATAAACCGGCTGGCTGTAACCCGCCATCACGTCGTCTATCGCGCGGCTGGAGGACAGGTTCGTGGCAAACGGCCCGGGCTGCTTGCGCATCAGGAAATCGGCGGCCACAACTTGCGTGAGCTCCTCACCAAAGAACGTCCCGCCGTCTTCTACAAACGCAAGCCGATCTGCATCCGGATCGACGACGAACCCGATGTCGGCGCCGGTCTCGCGGACGTGGTTCAGGATGCCTTCGATGTTTTCCGGCAGCGGCTCCGGATTGTGCGCAAAGAGTCCGTTGCAGGTTCCGTTGAGGACATCAACGTCCTTAACGCCGAGCGCCTGCAAAAGTGCAGGCAGCGCGAACCCACCGACGGAGTTGATGCCATCGACCACCACCTTGAACCCGCGAGCGCGGATGGTCTCCGCGTCGATATATGGAAGATCGAGGATCCGCTGGATGTGGATGTCGAGGAAGTCCTGTTCCGTATACCCGCCGATCTGATCATGCGAGACCGTGTACGCGCCGGGCTCCTTTTCGGCCATCGTGATGACGCATTCAGCTTCCTCCGGTGAGAGAAACTCGCTTTTCCTGTTGAGGAGCTTCAGGGCGTTCCACTCGGCCGGGTTATGCGACGCGGACAGAATCACCGCGCCGTCCGCCTCCGATTCCAGCACGCCCATCGCAATCGTCGGCGTCGTAGCCAGACCCGCGTCAATCACGTTGCATCCGCTGGCTTGCAGCGTCCCAGTTACGAGTCGGGAGCAGATCTCCCCAGTCGTCCGGCCATCCCGCCCGACTACTACAGTCGGCTTTTCCGAATCTGCCTGCTCCCGGCACCATCCGCCGAACGCGGCGGCGTAGCGCACGAGAACAGCCGGGTCGAGGCCATCCCCAAAGACGCCACGGATACCGGAGATGGAGGCGATTAGAGGCACGGGTTTGAGAGAGGGAGAGAGGAGGGAAGGGAGTAGAACCTCTGTGAAGCTACAGACTGTGCGCCACCTCGGTTTCTCACTTCCGAATTCCAACTTCCGCAAACTCGCCCTTTATTAACGGAACGGGCGGCGCGTTCGGCGTTTGATTAATCCCGAGAGCGCCCCACCAACGAGATGTCTTCCACTTCTTCCATCGCTGCCAATGCGGACCTGGCTGTCTCGGCTGACGCGACGCCGACGATGGCGGCCGATTTCAAGGAACTGCTCAAGCCAGGCATTTCGGCGTTTGTCGTCGTTACAGGCATTGCGGGCTATCTGCTGGGCGTCGGCGATGGCATTGAATGGACAACGCTTCTCGGATTGATTCTGGGCACGACGCTGACGGCGGGTGGATCAGGAGCGCTTAACCACGCGGTCGAGCGAAATCACGACGCAAAGATGGAACGGACGAAAGACCGCCCGATTCCGTCTGGACGTGTGAGCGCCGCGGCGGCGTTCTGCTATGCATTCCTTCTTCTGGCGGCGGGGCTCGCCGTTCTGCTCGGCACAACAAATGTTCTGACGACCGTCCTCGCATTGGCCACCGCTGTCTTGTATATCGCGGTCTATACGCCGATGAAGCGAATAACCGAGCACAACACGTTTATTGGCGCGATCCCGGGCGCACTGCCGATCCTTGGCGGATTCACAGCCGCAACGGGCTCGCTTGGCCTTGTTGGCTGGGTCGTGTTCGCGATCCTGTTTCTGTGGCAGTTGCCGCACTTTTACGCGCTCGCCTGGAAGTATCGCCACGACTACGCGGCGGGTGGGTTCATCATGCTGCCCAACGTCGACCCCTCCGGTCGCTCGACCGGACGAAACGCGCTCGTCGCCTCTCTCCTGCTGCTCATCGCGGGTGTGTTGCCTACGGCTCTTGGCGCCGCGGGCTGGCTGTATATGATCGGAATGATCGCTGTCGGTACGGCTTTCACGATTCCGGCCTTTGCCTTCTTCACCGAGGCCACCGACGAGCGCGCGCGGCGCCTTATGCTGACGTCGCTGATCTATGTTCCGGTCTTTTTCGCACTCGTAGTCCTCGATTTCCTGCTGCGTTGAGCAGTTGCCTCACGGTCTCAGGCGTGACGCAGCGGTACGGAGATTTCGTCGCGCTGGACGATGTCACGTTTGAGGTGGCGATCGGCGAGCGGTTTGGATTGCTTGGGCCGAATGGCGGGGGTAAGACTACGCTGTTTCGGCTGGTCTCGACGCTGATGGAGCCGTCGCAAGGCACAGTCAGCGTGTTTGGCGAGGATGTCTCGAAGAACCCCAGTTCCACCCGAAAGCGCCTCGGCGTTGTGTTTCAGCACACCGCGCTGGACGACGAGCTGACCGTCCGCGAAAACCTGAAAACCCACGCCGCACTGCTCGGTGTCAGCGGCGCGGAGTCCTCCGGGCGAATCGATAGCGTTCTCGCCATACTTGGAATTACCGACCGTGCGAAGGACCGCGTCAAAACACTTTCGGGCGGATTGGCGCGGCGCACGGACCTCGCCCGTGGCCTACTCCATCGCCCGGATCTTCTTCTCCTCGACGAGCCCACCTCGGGCCTCGATCCCACCGCTCGTCGAGATCTTTGGGATGTGCTCGATCAACTGCGCCGATCCAGCGGCTCCACGCAAATCGTCGCGACGCACATGATGGATGAAGCCGACCGCTGCGACCGCATCGGCATTTTGGACCGAGGCAGCCTCGTGGCAATTGGCCATCCGGAGGGACTCAAAGCCGAACTCGGCGCCGAGACGCTCTGGCTCGAAAGCGCCGATCCCGAAGCCGTTCAGCATATCCTGAAATCGCAACTCGATTTGTCGTCGCGTCTCATCGGGCGCTCCGTGCTAGTTGACGTCGATGTACCCGCCAACGCGCTTCCCGCCATCTACGCATCGGCCGACTCGCTCATCCGCGCAGCCTCCGTCCGCAAGCCGACGTTGGAGGATGTGTTTGTGGCCTGTACCGGGCACGCATTTGTGAGTCCCACCAAAACATCAAACCCCGTGTAGGGGCGCGACATGTCGCGCCCGGACGCGATGCATCGCGTCCCTACGGAAGGACAAACCAGCAAACACCCGTCAACAATGCTCCATTCCATCCACGCCCTTTGGTACCGCGAGATCGTCAAATTCGTCCGCGACCGCAGCCGCGTGATTGGCGCGTTACTGCAGCCGCTCGGGTTCTGGATTCTCCTTGGTTTCGGGTTCGGCGGAACGTTTCAAATGCCCGGCGCTGCCGAATCCAACCTGCCCTACCTCGAATACCTTTTCCCCGGAATCGTCGCGCTCATCCTGCTCTTCACTGCCATCTTCTCGACGATCTCCGTGGTTGAGGATCGGCAAAAGGGATTCCTGCAAGCGGCGCTCGTGGCTCCGGCGTCGAGGGTTTCTATTGTGCTGGGCAACGTCCTCGGAGGGGCCACCCTTGCCGTAGCCCAAGCCCTGTTGTTTTTACTCCTCGCTCCGCTCGTCGGGCTGACGCCGTCCATCCTCGGCATTGCAATCATCTTTCTTGGCGCGCTGCTGACGGCGGTCGCATTCACCGCACTCGGTTTCATCATGGCGTGGCGACTGGACACCACACGGGGCTTTCACGCCGTGATGAACCTCGTCCTCATGCCGATGTGGTTTCTGTCAGGCGCGGTCTTTCCCGCTGAGGGCGCGCCAGCCGCGCTCCGCCTCATCATGCATCTGAACCCCGCGTTCTACGGCGTCTCCGCACTTCGAGACGGATTATACTGGACGTCGACCGAAGCGCTTAGTTTTCTTCCCCACCTCGGCCTCGTAGCTTTGTTCGCGTTTCTGACTCTCGCCGTCGCCACGTGGACGGTGCGGCGACCGTTGTACGGGTGAAAGGACCTTGAGAGCAATCAGAATGCGTTGTCCTGGGGCCCTCGGGAAACCATGTTTACTCGGCGGAAAAGGCGAGCGTAAAAGGCACCGAGAACGAAACGTCGGTCGGAGCTGGCGCGCCACGGTAGAGAGAGTTCAGATCTCCCGGTGTCGTGAAAAGAGTCGCCCCGAGCCGATAGGTGCCATCGACAGGGCCTACCTCACCCCAGAGTGCCAGCCCGTCGTGCCGGAGATCGAGTGCTATTCCGAGAACCCGAGATTCGCCTGGACCTATCAACTCGTTTTCCACCAAGATGCTCGTCACGTACGGGCTATAGGCTATTGTGAGGGTTGCGGGAGATTGCGCGCCAGTGGAATAGATTGGATCGGACTCGCGAAACAACACAAGGGCGGGCCGACCGACATAGAGATTGGCGTTGGTCGTGTTTGTGAGAGTGGCCGTGATGATGGCTACCTCGCCAAAGCGAAGAACCTCGGGGGCATCAACGTCGAACGCATTCGTTGAAAGTTTGGCCGTTGAGAGGATTTCGTTCGTGTCGCAGGCCGCCAGAGCGAGAAGCAATGCGAACATAGCGGTGACTCGGAATGAAAAGGTCATGGCGTGAAAAGACGTGAGCCGTCTAGGATGAGTGAAGCTCCGCACAAAATGTGCGGAACAGATGCCCGAATATCAATCCATGTAAAGACACAGGTTGGTCGATTTCAGTGTTAGTGTGTGAGGAGATCGCCAGAACTGCCGCTGCGACGGAGTTCGCTATTGATAAGATGAAAGGGGCTATAGATAAAGAAATGAATCCCGTTGGTCTCCGTCCGCCCACCCCAGGCCAGCCCCTGAAGTCGGGCCGAGTTAGTTCCTGTCGGGAAGAAAACGGGGGAGCCGCTATCGCCAGAGTCCGAATATGCTCGTACCTCGTACTGGCAACGGAGGTCCTTCCCGGCGTTGGAGTTGTATGGATTGGTGAAATCGAGTGGGACAGTAAAGCATGTTCTTGTGATCGGACCCGTAGTCCAACCTGATGTACGACCAACCCTATGGACGATCATGCCCATGGGCTGCTGATAACTGGCAGCATCAGAGTCGATCTGAAAAGCGTTAATTCGGTTGAAGGAGCCCGGCGAATTTGTTCCAGAGTACTCAGTCTTCGCAATCTGACCAAATAGTGCGCTCGTGTTATTATTACTCAGATCGTAGTCGACGAATGCGGCATCCGAATATCGCCACGGCCTTCCGCCCCCGCCGATGGGAGGGCCGAGGTTAGTTTCCCCGCCAGTCGGGCGCCCTAAATTGCTGAATGCCGGATCCACTATCTCAATCCCCAAATAGCGGCTCGAAATGCCATACGATCCGTTGCCTTGATAAAAGTTTGCGCCATTGACTCCACCGGTGATTTGGGATGCATTTGTGCAGTGAGAGTTGGTGACGAAACCGCCGACATCACCCGGAAGGGACCCTCGAAAGGCCATGAAGCCGTGAGTGCAATGTCCCCACTGCATCGCTATGGCGTACCCTGCTTCCAGATAGGGCCCATAATACCGTATGTCAACTTGGCTCTCGTATTTGGGCGCAACCTCGATTTCGATTGCATCAGAGGGGATACCCAGTGACGCAGCCTTTTCTCGGATGCGCTGTACATCGCCTATCGACGCGACTTCTACATAGACAACGCCTTTTCGCTCATCGGCGTCGTAAAGCGTGAGTCCAGACGCCGCCGCCGCGAGCGCCTCGCGCCAAGCTAGGACGTCAATGAAGCCATACATCGCCACAGTGGGCGTCATGGAAGAACTGGTCGCGTTTGATTCCGATCCCGGTATCAATTCGTTAGCGACATCTAACGCAGCCGATACAACGGAGACCGGATCCGTTGCCCCCCTGGCGACACTAACATGGCGCACACCAGCTTCGTCGAATAGTCCGGCAAAGCTAGGGACCCGTTCCGCTATCGAGAGGAGATAACCATCGTACGTATTGCGGTCGACTGCTACGAGTAAGGCATCGCGTGAGATTGAAGGATGTCGAGCGGTGGCCGACGAAACGTCGGTGCTGTCGGTAGCATCACAGCCACCGAGAACGACTAGCGTTAGGGCCGCGAAGGTGAGACAGACAGACAGAGAGAGATCGCATGGTCGAGTGGGTGCGGGCTGGAGGATTTAAATTAGGCGGCGGCAAGGTGCATGCAACAACCACACGGTTCGATGACCGCGTTTTTGCCGGGCGCGGATGTACGACCCCACCTTCCCTGTCAAGCATGTAAGAAAAAAATATTTGCTGGTGGGGATTTTCTTTGACGGATCCTTCAGTCCAGTCTTAGCTGGTATGATCCGGGCTTGATGATGACGCCAACAAATCTCAAAACCCTCGACCGCCCCGAACTCGAAGCCTTCGTCGTCTCCATCGGCGAGCCTAAGTTTCGCGGACGGCAGTTGTTCAAGTGGCTGTACGAGAAGGGCGCATCGTCATTCGAAGAGATGACGGACCTTCCCGCTGGTCTGCGTACACGCCTCGCAGAAATTGCCGAGATCGGGTCCATCACGGAGGCCCAGCAGCAGACATCCAAAGACCAGACGGTCAAGAGCCTGTTCGAGCTTCCCTCAGGCCGCTACATCGAAACCGTCCTCATCCCCGACTTTGAGAAGGACGGCGGTGTGCGCCGGCTTACCGTGTGCGTGTCGAGCCAGGTAGGCTGTGCGATGGGATGCCACTTCTGCGCGACGGGCCTCATGGGTTTCCACGAGAACCTGACGGCTGGGCAGATTTTCGATCAGGCGCGCCACATGGATGCGTTGGCGCAAAAACGGTTCGGACGGGGCATCTCCAACATCGTGTACATGGGGATGGGCGAGCCCCTTCAGAACTACGCGAACGTAATCAAGAGCACGCAGCTTATTACCGACGTGCTCGGCCTCGCGCCAAAGCGCATCACGGTTTCCACCGTGGGCTTAGCTCGGCGAATCAAACAACTGGCGGACGACGACGCGCCGTTCAACCTGGCCATTTCACTCCATGCCCCTACCGATGCGCAGCGCAGCGCCATCATGCCCGTCAACCGTTCCGAGAAAACCGATCTGGATGCGTTGAAGGGTGCCGTAAGGCATTATCACGCTAAAACAGGAAAGCGCGTGACCTACGAATACTGCATGTTCGACCACGTCAACGACAGCGAGATTGACGCGAAGATTCTTGCTCGTGTATCCAAGTGGGCACCGTGCAAGATCAACCTCATCATGTACAATCCGGTTGAAGGTGCGGAATTCACCCCGACCAGCGAAACGAGTCTGAACCGCTTCATCCGAGTGCTTGTGGACCAGGGCGTCCGCGTGACCGTCCGCCGGAGCCGTGGCCAGGACATCGACGCGGCCTGCGGGCAACTGGCTGTGAAAGCGTGAGCACGTGGTGACTAATGCGTATTTCGTAGTGCGTGTTTGGAAAGACAGTGGGTCTAGAACGGAAGACGGAGGACCGAATTCTGAAAGCCGAAATCTCAAACCCGAAATCCGAAACGTGCAATACGCACTACGCAATACCCATTACGCAATACGCACCATCCACTGTACCTTTCGCAACCGAACAAACCACCTCCATGCCCGTCACAAGAAAAATGACCGCTGCCGACGCGGCCTGGCTGCGAATGGAGAGCTCGATCAACCCGATGACGATCGCGGGCGTCATGATGATGGCAGAGCCGATGACACGCGAACAGGTGGTGCGGCTTTTCGAGGAGCGCTTTCTGCCGTACCAGCGTTTTCGAATGCGGGTGGACGATCCGAAGGCCAGACGGCCAAAGTGGGTTCTGGAAGATCCCTTCGACATGAACCGCCACGTCCTTCCGTACGAGCTGCCGGCACCTGGCGATCAGGATGCACTGGAGCGCGCTGTGAGCGACCTGATGAGCACGCCGCTCTCGTTCGCGATGCCGCCGTGGACGATCCACCATGTCGAGCATTACGGGGAAGGCTCCGCGCTAATCGTCCGGCTGCATCACTGCATCGCAGACGGCATAGCCATGATGCACGTGCTTCTGGCGATGTCCGACGAAATGTGGGATCCGTCGACTGTCAGCCCACCGACCGAACCGAGGCCGAAGAAAACAATGGGCGAGCAACTAAAGCGAACGGCGAAGGGCGCGCTTGACGAAACGAGGGATCTTGTGACGAGCCCCTCGCACCTGGCAACCAGAGCGCGACAGGTTGGCGGTGGCACGAAAAGCCTTGCGGCTCTGCTGGCGATGCGCCCGGATTCTACGACACGGTTCAAAGGAAGCGCGAGCTCGCGAAAGCAAGTGGCATGGACGAAGCCGATCGAGGTGGAGACCATCAAAGCCGTCGGGCGGGCGAGCGGCGCGAAGCTCAATGATGTGCTCATGACGGCGGTATCCGGCGGATTACGGCGTTACCTCGCCGATCAAGGCGACTCCACTAGTGGCGTGGAAATCCGCGCTGCCGTGCCGTTCAACGTGCGCCCCGAGGGCCGGGCTCACGAACTCGGGAATGTTTTTGCACTCGTTTTCTTGCCGCTTCCGGTCAGTGTCGAAGACCCCAGTACGCGGCTCGTGGCTCTGAAGACCAGGATGGACAAGATCAAATCCTCGAGCGAGCCCATAATAGTTTTTGGGATCCTCCAGAGCATCGGCTTTGCGCCGCAGTGGCTGCATAACCTTGTCGTGAAAATGTTCAGCGACAAGTGCTCGCTCGTCGTCACGAACGTTCCGGGCCCTACCGAGCAACTCCACTTCAATGGTGTGCCCGTCGGAAGTTTGATGTTTTGGGTGCCGCAGGCGGGTAACATTGGCCTTGGCATCAGCATCCTCAGCCTGAACGGCCAGGTCCTCGTCGGCGTAGCTGCCGACGCGAATCTGGTCTCCGACCCCAACGAGTTGGTGGTCGCGTTCGAAGCCGAGTTCGAGGCATTGAAGGATCGCTTCCTGGAAACGGCCGAGGCATGAGATCCTCCGTCGCACATCAGCTCGAATGCCATAGTTTGCGTCGAGTCAATCCCTCCCCTCGATGATAAAAGTCACAGACAACGCCCCAGCCCGCTCGGTGCTGGAGATCGCTCTCGGTTTCATTGGAGCGTTGCTCATCTTGCCCCTGTTGTTCCGCATTGTCGGGGGTGTAGTGTCCGGGCTCTTCAAGCTGAACTTCGTGCGGAGGCTTACCGGTGAGGCCATTTTTGTAGGGCTCACGGCGCTTCTGACCCACGAGGGCGTGTTGGACAAGCTCTTCGGCAAGAAGGGCGAGAGGGGCGACGGCTTGCTCAAGCCTCGCGTCGAAGATTAGCCCTCTGGCTCCACGAGCGCAATCGCCATGCGCTCTGAAGGGTTGCATGTTAAGGCAAAAACCTGTACTCTTTGGGCAGTGCTCACCTAGCCACGCCTGCCATGCTGCGCATCGTATCCCTAGTACTTGTCACGTTTGTGGTTTTTTCGGGATGCCGCGAAACGCTTACCGGCCCCGAAGCCCCGTTCAACGATCCCGTCGCTGATCCCACACCACCCGCTGTGACTGTCGCCAGCCTGTACATAAAAGGCCCGTCAGAATTGCGAGGCATTGACATCGGTAACTACAGAGCGGAGCCGCTTTACCATCCTGAGTTGGACCACTACCAATGGAGGGTGTCGGGTATCGGCCAGCTTTCGATTCAACCCGACGACCCAACCGGCTTGAGCCGCCTCATTATCGCGCAGTCTACGCGCGCCGGATCGGCACTCCTCACGGTTCGCGCCTATGCGATCGACGGGCGACGATTGGGCTATGGCGAGAAAGTCGTCCTCCTACGGTAAAAACGGGACGACCCAGCCTTTGAAGGGAGGCACCTCGGCATACCGCTGGGGTGCTTTCTTGCTTTCAAGAGACGCAATTTGTGTCAATGTGGCTGTGTTAGGCCGTACTTTTGGGCGAATGTTCTCGTCCCCCCGACGCTCACCGCTGATGTTTAAGATTGTAGCGGTTTCCCTCGTTGTTTCCTTCGCAGCGTGGTGGACCGCGCTAATTGGCCGCGACTCCGTCGTTCTTCCTCCCCCGGTTGATCCACAGGAACAGCTCTGGCCGGGAACAGTGGAGTGGGCAGCGAACACGATCGATTCGCTGCCGCTGGAAACGAAAGTGGCGCAACTCTTTGTCACCCACGCCAACGCCACAGTAGCGGGAACGACCGTTGCGGAGTGGGCTCGTCTGGTTGATCTCGTCGAAAACTTTGACGTGGGCGGCGTTATGTTTTTGGCCGGAGACGCGGGTCGGCAGGCTGAAGCGATTCGCAACCTCCAGGAGCGCGCGGCCATCCCGCTCCTCATCTCGCAAGACATGGAGTATGGACCGGGCATGCGAGTTGACGGCGGGACGGCATTTCCCAGTCCGATGGCCCTAGGTGCCACGCGCGACCCTGCGCTGGCCTATCTGATGGGCAAAGCCACGGCCGAGGAAGCCCTGGCAATGGGCGTGCACCAGAACTATGCGCCCGTCGCTGACATCAACAATAACCCATTGAATCCCATCATCAATGTGCGCTCGTTTGGGGAGGCGCCGGAACTGGTTGGCACCATGACGGCCGCATACATCCGTGGAATGCAGGATGGGGGACTGATGGCAACTGCCAAGCACTTTCCGGGGCACGGCGATACGGAAACGGACTCGCACGCGTCGCTCCCTACGCTGCCATTCGACCGGGCCCGTCTGGACGCCATGGAGTTGGCACCGTTTCGGAACGCCATCGATGCGGGCGTGATGAGCGTGATGACCGGGCATCTCTCACTTCCGGCCATCGATCCTGCTCGACCGGCTACTCTTTCTCGCCCAATCATCACAGGGCTGCTCCGCGAGGAATTGGGATTCGAAGGCCTCATTGTCACCGATGGACTCAATATGGCCGGCATCACACGTGGACGGGAGATCGGCGAGATTGCCGTGCGAGCGCTGGAGGCCGGCGTTGACCAACTTCTCTTGACCTACGCCGAGCGCCGAGCGCACCGCGCCATAATGCAGGCCATCGCGGAGGGGCGGCTTACCGAGGACCGAATTGACGCCTCCCTGAACCGCGTCCTGCGCGCCAAAGCATGGCTTGGGCTTTCCGATCCTTTCGCCGGGCAGTCTGTGCCTTCCGCCACGCGAACGCAGGAGCGGCTACGGCCCGAGAATCCCGCCGATGTTCCCGCCTCCTTCCGCGCAATACGCAGCGCCCAGTTTGCGAACCTGTCCGCGCCAAGCTCGGCGCTCCGCCACCGCTCCGGTCTTCTCGCCGACCAGATCGCCCGGAACTCCATTACAATTTTGCAGGACGCAAATGGTCCCATTCCGTTCGTTGGGCCATCTGCTCCAACGCGTTTTCTCACGCTGACACTCGACGACAGTGAAGACGCTTCGACCGGCGAAGTTTTTGCCGGAGCCGTTTCGGCTGATGTCCCGATCGGCAGCGTAACGACCCACCGACGGCTTGGAATAGGCGACCCGGAGAACGCTTTTGTGAGCGCGCTTTCCCTGGTCTCCCAGCACGATATCATCCTGGTTCCCTCGTTTGTCCGCGCACGCGCCTGGAGCGGCGAGATCGGGCTTCCGGCCCGCCACAAGGCATTCCTGGAACGTGTTATGGCGCTCGGGCGACCCGTAGTCCTGTTGGCATTCGGGAATCCGTACGTTCCGCTAGGAATCCCGGAGCCCGCCGCCTACCTGGCCGCATACGGTGGCTCAAACGAAAGCCAGCGCGCCGCCGCCGACGCCCTTTTCGGGCGCATCGACGTCAGGGGAACCCTGCCGATTACCATCCCCGGTCGCTATACATTTGGGGAAGGCGTCCAGCTCGACCAGGCAGCACTTCGTCCTGGCTCGCCGGAAGAAGCAGGGATGGCCGACGATGTCCTCGAGGGGTTGGATGAGGTCATCCGCAGTGGGCTTCAGAATCGGGCCTTCCCGGGCGCTGCCGTCGCGGTTGGGCGCGGAGGTGTTCTGTTGAAGCAACAGGGCTTCGGCTACTTCACCTATGCAAGCGTCGATCGCGTGTCGGAGCATTCGATGTTCGACCTTGCCTCGGTCACCAAGGTCATTGCGACGACAGCCGCAACGATGAAACTCTACGAAGAAGGCCGCCTGGATCTCGATCAGCGCGTCGCTCACTACGTGCCGGAGTTTGGCCAGCGGGGAAAAGCACGCGTCACGATCCGCCAGCTTCTTTCCCACAGCGCCGGTCAGCGCGCCTTCTACCCCTTCCATACCGACCCCGAAATTTCTTCGGCGGGAGACATCCTTCGGTTTATCTATGCTGACTCGTCTCGCTACGTGCCGGGAACGCAGACCGTCTATAGCGATTTCGATATGATCGTTTTGGGCAAGGTGATCGAAGAAATCACGCGCCGATCTCTGGATGAATACGTCCTGGAAGAGTTTTTCGAACCGCTGGGCATGACAAGCACGCGGTTCCTTGGCACGGGCCGGGCGGACCCAGCGGTTGTGCCGACCGAAAGCGACCGGTCATTCCGGGGGAGACTCCTTCAGGGCGAAGTGCATGACGAGGCGGCGTGGATGCTCGGCGGCGTTTCGGGACACGCGGGTCTTTTCTCGACGGTTGAGGATCTGGCCAGGTTCGCCTACATGATGGCCAACCACGGCGAAGCCTACGGCCGACGATATTTCCGGCCCGAGACCATCGAGTTGTTCACGCGGCGCGTTTCCTCGCGGGGGCGCTATCCGATGGCGCTTGGTTGGATGAGCTGGCGCGCGGAGAATGAGGGTTCGTCCTCGTCCGGGACGCTGTTCGGTCCGCACTCTTTCGGGCACACGGGTTTCACGGGCACGTCTATTTGGATCGACCCCGACGAGGAGCTTTTCGTCATTCTCCTCACCAATCGCGTGTTCCCAACCCGCCAGAACAGCCGCATCGGCCCGGTTCGCACAGCGCTCGCCGACGCCGCCGCTGGAGCGCTTCGAGCCCCCGCGGGACACCCGGAACGCATGTTGGGTTTCGGTGCGGTGCCGGAGGATTTGCTCGACTTCTAAAGAACAATCGGAGACGGCATCGCACCGGAACGTATCTCGTTTCACTCTGGTTTGACAGCCCATTCCTTTCCCAGGCCATTCTACTCGACTATGCCCACCTACGTTTACCGACGCGATGACGGAACCACGTTTGAAACCTTTCAGAGGATCACAGATGACGCGCTGACCAAGGACCCTGCCACAGGGCAGAAGGTGATGCGCGTGATTTCGGGAGGGGCCGGGCTTCAATTCAAGGGCACGGGCTTCTACCTCACCGATTACGGCCGGGCAGGAAGCGACCTGACAGCCACCAACGGAAAGAACGAGAAAGCGGAGGCGGCGTCAGACGAAAAGTCCGAATCCAAGACGGACGCAAAGTCTGAAACCAAAGTGGAGTCAACGCCTGGATCAACGGCGAAACCCAAGGCGGACGCGAAGCCAGAGGCCAAGAATTCCAAAACCTCGGGCGGGACTTCGGAATAGTCTGGACGCAGGCAAAAGCAGAGAAGCTTCTACGCCTTCGTCGCTCTCGCCGCTGCATGGACGATTGCTGCGAAAGCCTCGGCGTCGAGGCTCGCGCCGCCAATGAGGCCGCCGTCGATATTCGGCTGGGCGAACAATTCTGCGGCGTTGTCGGGTTTAACGCTTCCGCCGTAGAGAATCGGAACGCGCGCGTCTGCGCCAAGGCGACTTGCGAGCCGTTCGCTGATGAATCCATGCATCGCCTGGGCCTGCTCGGGCGTCGCCGTCCGACCCGTCCCGATGGCCCAAACGGGTTCGTAGGCAACGACCAGCGTACCGCCGTGCTTCAGGGAAACGCCAACAAGACCGCCCTCCAGTTGCCTCCCAACGACGGTCTCGGCCCTATCGGCGTCGCGCTCCTCCAACGATTCCCCCACGCACAGAATCGGCGTCATTCCGTGCTTCATCACCTGCCGCACCTTCTCTCCCACAAACGCATCCGACTCGTTGAAATACTGGCGTCGCTCGGAGTGCCCGACGATGATGTAACGACAACCTGCTCCCTCCAGCATTTCCGCCGAGATCTCGCCGGTAAACGCGCCTTGCTCTTCGGGATGGACATTCTGGGCGCCGAGGGCCACTCTGCTTCCGCGAAGACGCTCGCGGACGGGCTCCAGCCAGACGAACGGCGGACATACCGCGACGTCAACCGTTCGTGCATCGGCCTCGGTGAGACGCGCTACTTCGGACGCCAGTCTGTCCGCCCCGCGGAGGTCCGTGTGCATTTTCCAGTTGCCTGCAACGAGCATGTTGGATGGCTTTCGGCTTGGGATGGTTTTGACAGGGGGAACGAGATGCCCTTGAACGGGTCCGTTCTTGTGTCTATGATGCGCTTTGCATCTGCAAAATACGTCCGCCTACCACATGTCCGTGCTCCGACTCCCGCTCTCCATGCGCCCTGGCCGTTACCTGTTGTTGGCTCCGGCCTTCTTGCTGGCGACTTTCGTAAGTGGCTGCGATGGCCTGGTAGACCGTCCGGCGCTCGCGCTCGAGTTCGGCTCGCCCTACAACGTGTTGTTCGGCGAATCCGTAGCAGGGATGAACGGCCTCGTTCAATCCACGCCTTTTACGGATGCCCAGGGGTCGCTCCATGTGGCTGTCGAATTTACTGGTGGATGTGCGGACCATACTTTCCGCCTGGATCACACGCTGGCAGAATCAACTGCGACAGTCTGGCTATTTCACGCGTCAAACGGAGAAGTCTGCGAGGAACTGGTGATTGCGGAGGTTGTGCTTGGCTTGCCTTTCGAGGTTTTGGAAAGGGAGACACTAACGCTCGTCGCCCCGGGCGGTCGCGACGAAACCGTCGCCCGTTTCGACGCGGGAACCATCGATTCGTCGCCCTAGTGTCCTGAATCAGTAGTTTGTCTGGTTTGAGTCGCACAGGTTCTGCTGCTTCTTCCTGACCCGCCCTCACCCAAGGGAGAACTCAAAAGACCTCCCTTCAGAGGTCCTCCCTTCAGGGAGGTGCCGAGCTTGCGAGGCGGAGGGTGTCGACAGAGCTACAATCTGCTGCCTGGTCTTTGGAGAACGATGTGGCCGTGGCGAGCTAACTCCTAAGCCATTCCAAAGACCACCTCACGCCCGACATCCCCCGCCCCTCGGTGAGGCTCCGTGGCCCCAACCGACATTCCGGCTCGGGGCACCCCCTTCGAAGGGGGACCACCCAGCGTCCTCTCTTCGGGGTAAAGACTAGGCACAAGGGGCATCTCATCGGACTAAGCATCCTTGTCAGCGCTAGCATGTAGTCAACGAATTTCAGTTTCAGGATACTAGCGGGCTCTTGAACTATTCCCCTACCCGTGGGCGGCGGCTCTTGATCGAACTCCGCGTTGCGAGAATCTCGCCGGATGACCAATACGCCTGCGATCTCGCGCCTTCATCTCGACCAAGACTCGCTTGCCTCGCTCACGGATGAATGAATCAACAGTCTGCTAGCAGGCTTCGGGCATCCGCTTCAGGATTTCTGCCGCGTGGTCTCCTGTCTTTGGCCGTTTGAAGACATGGACGATGACGCCCTCCGGATCGATGAGGAACGTCGTCCGTTTTGTGCCTTGCACCAGGTTGCCGTACATGTTCTTCGGCCCCCACGTCCCGTAGACCTTCATGATTTTCTTATCCGGATCTGCGACGAGCGGAAATGGCAGGCCGAACTTGTCGACGAAGGCGCTGTGGGAGTCCACGCCATCGGGTGATATTCCGATGACCGCGATTCCCGCGTCCCGCAAGACCGCGTAGTTATCCCGGAGGTTGCACGCCTGGCGCGTGCACAGCAGAGTGTCGTCCTCTGGATAGAAAAAGAGGGCGACACGCTGCCCACGGAAATCTTTCAGTGCGACGGATTCTCCCGTCTGGGTCAATCCGGTGAAAGAGGGCGCGCGGTCACCTTTCTCGGGCATCGTGCTCATAGGTCGGGAATGACAGGTTGGGAAGATTCCACGGGCCAATGCCAGCTCTCGATGTGGTCGATAGCGTTGTAGGCCGTGAGGTCGTAGTGGATGGGAGTGACAGAGACGTAGCCGTGATTGATTGCGTGGAGGTCGGTATCGATGCCGTCATCAAGGTCGAGGAACTTGCCTCCCATCCAATAATATGGTTTGTCGAATGGATCGCGGCGCTCCTCGAACTCCTCTTCCCACCGCGCCCTGGCCTGCCTGGTTACGCGCACCCCTCGGATGTGCTCCATCGAAAGATCCGGAACGTTTACGTTGAGCAATACGCCGGGCGGCAGGCCGTGGCTTAGGATGCGCTCGGCGACAATCCGTGCATAGCGCCCGGCCGCCTCAAAATCGGCGTCAGCATTCCAGGAGCAATGTGAGAGAGCAAAGGAAGGCACATTCAATATCGCAGCCTCGGTCGCCGCGCTGACGGTGCCCGAATAGATGACGCTGACTGCCGTATTCGGGCCGTGATTGATGCCGCTCACAACCAGATCGGGCTTTCGAGGAAGCAGCTTTTGAATGGCCAGCTTGACGCAATCTGCGGGCGTGCCCGTAACAGCGCGCGCCCAAATTTGCCCCTCAGGCCCCTCAAATAACCAGGGGTGCGCCCGAATCGGGTCTCGGACCGTAATGGAATGGCCAACGGCACTCTGTTCCTGAACCGGCGCAACGACGGCAATCGTCCCCAACCCTTGGAGAGCCACAGCCAATGCCGCCAAACCTTGGGCGTCCACGCCGTCGTCGTTGGACAACAGGATCAGCGGACGATCAGGGTGGACTTCGAGAGGCGAGGCGGTACGGGCCATGGGGGGATTGCGGGTTCAGGTCATTACTGGAATCGGGTATCGTAGCACTCTACCGGGCTCCGTGATCCGACCCGAGAACAACATACATTGTCCTACCATGCCATCGCGCCGCGCGTACTCATTCAATAGCTCTCGTTGTCGTTCGGGAAATCACCGCTACGCACATGGTCGATGTAGCTTTGAACGGCTTTAGTCATCGTGTCGCAAAGTTCGGCGTAGCGGCGGACGAAGCGGGGGTTGAAGTCCTTCGTCAGGCCGAGGAGATCGTGCGTAACCAGGACCTGGCCGCTGCACCCCGCCCCTGCACCTATGCCGATGGTCGGAATCGAAACACTCTGCGTCAGCTCTGTTGCCAGCGCGGCGGGAATCTTTTCGAGAACGACGGCGAAGCAGCCGGATTCTTCCAACAAGATGATGTCGCGCCGCACATCATCCGCCTCCTCATCTTCTCGCGCACGAACCCGGTACGTTCCGAACTTGTAGATGCTTTGTGGGGTCAGCCCCAGATGACCCATCACAGGGATGCCCGCATCGGTAATCCGGCGTATGGACTCGGCCGAAACGGCGCCGCCTTCCACCTTGATCGCGTGCGCTCCGGTTTCCTTCATCACGCGAATGGCGGATCGCAGGGCTTCGCGGGAACTGCCCTGATACGATCCGAACGGCAAGTCCACGACCACCAGCGCCCGCCCGACGCCCCGCACAACGCATTGCGCGTGATAGATCATCTGGTCGAGCGTGACGGGAAGCGTGGTTTCGTGCCCCGCCATCACGTTTGAGGCGGAGTCGCCGACGAGCAGCACGTCGACGCCAGCCTCGTCCAGAATGCGCGCAGACGTGTAGTCGTACGCCGTCAGCATAGCGATCTTCACACCCTTCATCCTCATCTCAAGCAACGTCTGCGTGGTAACGCGCTTAACCTGTGGGCCAGCGGCAGAAACGGTTTGGGTGCTCATGTCGCTATCCGACCTTGGCGGCAGTGCAGAGGGAATGGGCGGAAGAATACAAGCCGCCGACCCAAAAAGAGGTGGGCGGCAACACGTGTTGCCGCCCGAGTCGTATGGCAAGGTGTTCGGACCTAGGGGTCTGTCGGACTTAGGGGTTCGTAACGAGGCGAGCGGGTAATCGAGACCAGTTGTTCGCTCTTTTGAGGCGCAGAGCGGGACTATGTAACGAAAAAGAGCGGAGAAATGGGCCGATCAACCGCCGCCGCAGTAGAATCTGCCTAAGACCGACAGACCCCTAGTTACCCGACGCGCCGGTCGGCAATTCCAAACCGAGGTTCTCCATTACATCCTCGGTGATGTTGACCGCGTCGTCGGATGCGTAGAGAATGACCGGTGCGTTGTTGGCGCGAGCAGAAAAAACCATGGTCAGGTTCATTCGTTCGGAGACGGCGTCAATGGCATTCTGGAGACGCTGAAGCAGCGGCTCCAGCATCCGGGCTTCCCGCTGGCCTAGTTCGGTTCGCCCTTCGCCTTCAGCCTGCTCAAGAGCACGCTGAAGAGCCAGAATTTCATTCTCTCGCTCCTGTTGGGCCTCCGGCGACGCAATGGCGCTTTGTGCAAACTGCTGAAGCTCCTCGAACTTCGTCCGTATCAAATCCTCGCGGCCCTGCAAATCTCCGGCGATTTCCTGCTGCCGAGCTTGCAGAGAATCGCGCATCACCGCATACTCCGGCATCTGGACGATGATGATGTCCGGATCGAGGTAGCCGACGCTGATCGACTGCGCCTCTGCGCTAAGAAAGGGCGCGAGAAAAGCGAGCCCGAGGACTAGCGCATGGAGGGTTGAGCGAAGTGTCATAGCAGTTTGTACAGGTTGTTTGGAAGAGAGGCGGCGCTGAAGTCCGAACGCCGGGCTTATGACTTAGAGTCCTCCGCGCTGGGCGGGATCGACATCAAGTTCGTCGAGGACGAGGTCTGTGATGTTGTGCGTGTCTTTGGCGTAGAGGAAGATGAGATCGCCGGTCCGGTCGAACACGAAGTCGAAATTGCCTTCCTCTGCGATGACCTCAACGGCTTCCAGGACACGCTCCTGGATGGGCCGAATAGCCTGTTGCTCCTGGCGGAAAAGTTCGCCATCCGGCCCAAAATGACGACGACGAAATTGCCCCATCTCTGTTCTACGTGTTGAAATTTCCGTCAGCTTTCGCTCGCGGTCTTCGGGGGTATAGAGCAGATCGCGGGCTTCAAATTCACGCTCGAGCTCGGTAATCTCCCGCGCCATTCCATCAAGTTCGGCCTGCCACTGCCCGGCAAGCCGATTCACCTGGTCGCGGGCGGTCTGATATTCGGGGAGGAGGCTGAGGATGCGCTCGGAATCGACGAAGCCCAACTTCTGTTGCGCGTGCGTGGGAGCGGCGGCAAACACTAAAACGAGAAATCCGAGAAGGAGGCGCATGAAGTCGTATGGTGTTCGGGGCAGATATCTGATCTGGCAGCGACGGGCCAATAGATTAGTGCTCAGGTCCGGGCGATTCCCCTCGCTGTTACTGTGCGCCACCGAGAGAGAATTGGAAGCGCCACTGCGGCAACCCCGAGTCCCCTTCAATGCGCGGTACGAACGCGTCGATCTGGTAGCCGTAGTTTAAATCCAGCATGCCGAGAATTGGCAAAAAGACGCGGGCTCCAAAACCGACGGAGCGGAAAAGCTGGCCCGGATTGTAATCATCCAACCCATCCCAGGTATTTGCGGCGTCGGCGAACGCATAGGGAGCAAGCGAGAACTGGGGAGACTGCACCGCGAGGAACTGGATTTCGGAGGCGTACTTATTCAGGATTCGACCACCGACGCTCTCGCCACCCAATGTTGGCGAAATGGACTCGATCGGATAGCCGCGCATGAAAACGAGGTCCTTCCCGAACCCGCGAAACTGGCCCTGGGTATCGAGCGGTGAGCCGCCGACGAGGAAGCGCTGGAACTGAACGTCCTCGCCGTTGAGCGACCCGATGTAACCGAACCGGGTTCGAACGCTGAGCGAAAGTCGGCCAGCCAGCGGCGTGTACCACGCATTCTCAAGCTCCCACTTGTGATACTGGATGAGATCCGATATGGGCGGCGCAACGGTAACCGAAAGGCTGAAGTTCGAACCTGCTGTCGGAAAGATGGGGTTGTCGAGGGAGTTCCGCGTCAGGCTCTGGCGAATGGTAAACTCCTGGCTGTTGCCTTCGGGAAGGCCGAGCGAGTTCGTATTGTTTGTGCCTGTAATGTTGTAAAGGCGATATCCCAGGTCTGTGCCCGTCTGGAAAAAATCATCCGGCCAGCTCAGGCTCTGGCGATAAAACAGCCGCCCAAAGCCGGACGCCACTACACTCTCGTCGGATGTGCTGCTCTTGAAGTAGGTATAGCCAACCGAGCCACCTACGGGCGTCCGGCGTCCGCGGAACCATGGCTCTGTAAACGCAACCGAGTAGTTCTGGTAACGCCGCCCGTTTGTCACAACCGAAAGCTTCAGCTGCTGGCCATCGCCCGACGGTAAGGGCCGCCAAGCCGATCCGTTGAACATATTCTGGATCGAGAAATTGTTGAACGTGACGCCTGCCTGGAGCAAGAGTCCGGTTGAGCCACCCCAGCCTCCCGAAAGCTCAAGTTGATCGCTGCCAGATTCCGTGAGGTTGTAGGCGAGGTCAACCGACTTGTCTTCCTCGTTGACAGAAATATCCGGGCCATTGGCGAGAGAAGTCTGGTCGAAGTAGTTGAGTTGGATCAACTCGCGCACGGTGCGCTCCAGCGCCTGTCGGCTGTAGGTCTGCCCCGGAACGGTTCGCAGTTCGCGTCGGATTACATGCTCCTTCGTGCGCGTATTACCACGAATGGCGATCTGCCCGAACTCGTAGATATCGCCTTCGGTGATCTCAAAAAAGAGGTCCAGTGAGTCGCCCGGCGCATCGGTAATCGTATCGCGGATGTTGAACGTCAGGTAGCCACGATCGGAGTAAAGGCTGGCAATATCGGCGTGATCCGCGGTGTAGAGCAGGTTGCTCTCCATCTGCGACCGATCGAATATGTCTCCCTTCGCAAATCCAAGGGCAAACCGCAGCTGGTCGTCGGTGAAAACCGTATTGCCTTCGAAATCGATATTTCGGACGAAGTACTGTGGGCCTTCGTCCAACTCGATCTCAACGATCGCCCCCGACGACCCATCCGGGCGCTCCTGAAGGTAAACGGAATCTCGCACGACGCGCGCGCTGTAATAGCCACGATCATTGTAAAACCGGATGAGGTTCTGAAGGTCTTCGTCGAACTTCTCATCCTCGAAGGTCTCATGGCTCCAAAATCTCCACCAACGGTTCTCCGGCGTGTTCTTGAGGCGCTTTCTGAGTGTGCCTTCGCCGAATGCCTGGTTGCCTGTAAACTGGATATCCTGCACTTCAACGCGCTGGCCTTTGTTCACCCTGAACGTCAGATTGACTCGGCCCGTCTCTTCTTCCATCTCGCGATCGACTTCCACGGAAATCAGACGATAGCCTTTTTCGCGGAGAAAGTCTTCGATAATGCGAACGCTCTGACCAATCTCGGAGGGGCGCGCGGCGCGGCCCCGAAGAAGCGGAATCTCGTCCTCCATGTCGTTGCGTTCGCCGCCGCTGACGCCTTCAATCGTGTATGCGCCCAAACGTGGCTCCTCAACGACCCGCACCAAAAGGAAAACGCCTTCACCGACGACACGGTCCGCAATGATCTCGACATCCGAATACAGCCCCCCTCTGTAAAGTTGCCGAACGGCCTCCCCAAAGGCCTCGTCGTATGGAAGCAACACGCGCTGCCCGACTTCAAGCCCACTTGTTTGAACGACAAACTGTGACGACGCCGCATCAACTGCGCCCTCCACATTGAGCGACAAGATCTCGTAACGAGTCGCGGCAGGCTCAGGCTGCGCGGACACGACCAGAGCAAATCTCAAACTTGCGAGGAAAAGGCTTGCAAGCAGAAAAGGAAGACGGTGCATACAGGCGGTTAGACGTGAAAGCTGCCGCCCAACGACGCGGCGTCAACGTTGAAAAACTAACACCGTGCGCTCGCTGAGATAAGGCGAAAGGATAACCCCTAGTCGCGTTTTTCGAGGATTTGAAGCCCATTTCCGGCTTCTGAAGCGAGCGGCGCCGGGTAGATGGAACCCCCGCCCGAACGGCTCGTGGCCGGGTATTATTGCTAGGGGGACCCATTGCGGCCCAAGCCCTCGCACGGGCAAGTCGGCCCGTCCTCCATGGAGGATGTGACGAGCCAAGAGTCCCATTTCCGCCCTTCTTTGAAAGCCCTGGCGTTCGCGAAGAAGTACCGCGCCTCGCTTGCCGACGATTCGAGATCTCATACCCAAACGCACTCTGCCGCTCACATAGGTCGCAAAGAGCGCATGGGGGCCTACTGAGCTTCTGAGAACACCGTCCGACGTCCCACAAAAAAAGGCGCCCCGCGCTTTGCGCGAGGGGCGCCCGAATTCATACGGAAACGCCACCGCCTCAGGATTTCTCGTCCTCGCTTGCCTCGTCCTCACTTGCCTCGCCTGCTTCGTCGGGTACCTCGACTTCAGCAACCGGCTCTTCGGCTTCAGGCACTGCAACTTCCTCCTCGGCCACCACCTCGTCCGCTTCCGTGGCGTCCGCTTCGGGCACATCCGCTACGTCCGCTTCGGGCACATCCGCTACGTCCGCTTCGGGCGCATCCGCTACGTCCGCTTCGGGCGCATCCGCTACGTCCGCTTCGGGCGCATCCGCTACGTCCGCTTCGGGCGCATCCGCTACGTCCGCTTCCGCGGCGTCCTCATCAGGCACATCAGCGATCTCGGCGGCGGCTTCCTTTTCTGGAACCAGCTCAACAGAAGCCTCGCCAGCTTCCGACGTAGCCTCAGCCTCCTCCATTTTCAGCTTCAGCGCCGCCAAGCCAGTGAGTTCGCCCAGCGTTGCCGGGCCCGACGATTGGCGACCGAACTTCTCGACGGCCTGTCGCTCCTCCCTTTGGGTTTTCGACTTCTCGGATCGCTCCGCTGAGCGCACGGCTCGTTCCGCAGCATCCGCTTTGGCCGTTTCGCTGAGCACGATCACGCGCTCATCCTTGTCAATCCTGAGCACCGTCAGCTCCAGATCTTCGCCAACTTCGTAGACTTCCGACGGACTACCCGTGCGGCTAAGATGGCTGGAGGGCACGAATCCTTCCGCATCGCCATGCTCCAGCTCTACGACGACGCCACCGTCATTGATCTCGGAGATCTTCGCCTTGGCAAGCGAGCCTTCGGGAAAGGAGTTCTCATACTCCGCCCAGGGGTCCGTCGAAACCTGTTTATGGCCGAGTGAGATACGGCGCTGAGCTACGTCAATGTCGAGCACGATGACATCAAGCTCCTGGCCTTTTTTGACCATTTCGCTCGGGTGCTTGACGCGCTTCGTCCAGCTCATGTCGGAGACGTGAACGAGGCCATCAATCCCGGCCTCGATCTCGACAAAGGCGCCAAACGTGGTGAGGTTGCGTACAACCCCCTTCGTGACCGTACCGATCGGGAAGCGATCCAGAATGCCTGCCCACGGATCCGGCTCGAGTTGCTTCATGCCGAGGGAAATCTTCTTGGCCTCCTCGTCGATTTTGAGCAGCCGAACGTTCACCGTTTGGCCGAGTTGCACTTTTTGGGTGGGGTGCTTCACGTGTTCCGTCCAGCTCATCTCCGAGATGTGGACGAGGCCCTCAATACCCTTCTGGAGCTCTACGAAGGCGCCATAGTCGGTGATCGAAACCACGCGTCCTTCGGCTTCGGTGCCCTCGGTGTAGTGGTCCTTAATGTTGTCCCACGGGTGGCCCTGAAGCTGCTTAAAGCCCAGCGAGATGCGCTGGCGCTCCTTGTCGTAGTCCAAAACGACGACGTTGAGTTTCTGGTCCAGTTCGACAACCTCGCTCGGGTGGCCCACTCGTCCCCACGATAAGTCCGTGATATGGAGCAACCCGTCGACGCCGCCGAGGTCGATGAAGACACCGAAGTTGACGATGTTCTTGACCTGGCCCTCGAGCACCTGCCCGACTTCGAGCGTCTCCAGAATTTGCTGACGCTGCGCGAGCAGGTCCTTTTCGATTAGAGCCTTGTGGCTGATGACCACGTTCCCGTTGGTCGGGTTCGTCTTCACCACTTTGAACTCCATCGTCTTGCCGAGGTACGTGTCGAAATCGCGCACGGGACGGACGTCGATCTGCGAACCGGGCAGGAAGGCTTCCGCACCGAGAAGGTTGACGATCATGCCGCCCTTGATGCGACGAATGATCTCTCCTTCCACCACGGTGCCGTTTTCGTGCGCTTCCTCAATGGTCCGCCAGCGGATGAAATCAACCGCCATGAGCTTGCTCAGAGTGAGCTGCCCGCGCCGGTCTTCGAGGCGTTCGAGGTAGACCTCTACCTCATCGCCAATCTCCAGCACTTCCTCGAACTCGTTCTTGGCGACCACGCCATCGCTCTTGAAACCGATGTCCAGAACGACTTCCTTTTCCGTCATCGACACGACACGGCCGGTAACTATCTCACCCTCGGTGACCGCAGTCATCGACGACTCGTACAGTTCTAGCAGCTCTTCATCGCTTGCCTCAGGATTAACAGCTTGGCCAGCCATCTCCTTCTCGATCTGCTCAAGTTCGGCAAGGGTGACCGTCCTCCCGATGATCTCGCCCGTATAGCCAACGCGGCCCTCTTCTCGGAGAGACTCCACATCGTCAACGGATGTCAGAGATGAAGCAATGGCGGCGTCAGAGGTGTCTTCGACGCCCGTCTCTTCCTCAACCGCATCGATGCTTTCCGCAGTCTCTTCAACCATCGCCGCTGCGACAGGCTCTTCAGAAACTTCAGTGGCTTCATCCGCAGGAACCGCCTCCATGGCGGCGTCCGGTACGTCGGCGGCCGATTCCTCCGTCGCGGGCGCTTCCGCCTCTAGTATCTGTTCGGCGGAAGGCTCAGCCGTAACCTCTTCGATCGTGGGCTCATCTGCTTCGGCAATTTGTGTTTCAACCGCGTCTACGGCTTCTGTCTCGGCAATGTCTACCGTTTCTGGCGTTTCGGTGTTCTGAATTTGATCGGACATAGTGTATGAATGATGGACCGCCCGGCCCGAAACCGGGCTTGAGAAGGTGTGGACTCATCGTGTGTTTTAGGGGTTGGATGCCCCGTTCTGCGATCTCTCAGGTCGCAAACGGGCCGGATAATTCAGCGTGCGCTTTCTTTGTGCGCGTTGATGATGGTGAGAACGTGCTCGACCTGTTGGTCAACAGAAAGGGACGTGGTGTCGAGCAAAACGGCGTCTTCGGCTGGCAGTAGTGGGGAGAGCGCTCGCTCCGCATCGCGCTGGTCACGCTCGGCCAGTTCGTCGGAGATGGCACCCAAAGAGGGCGTATTCCCGTTCATTCCGGCTTTCAGCTCGTCGTAGCGACGACGCGCACGCGAGGCGAGTTCAGCAATCATAAAGATCTTGACGTCGGCATCCGGGAAGACTACGGTGCCAATGTCGCGCCCCTCCAACACAGCGCCTCCGCCGGCTTCGACTTCGCGGCGCGCGATGCGCTGCTGAGTTTCCACCAGCCGATCGCGAACGTCTCCCAAAACGGCAGCTTCGCTCGCTGCACGTCCTGCTTCCGGTGTCCGGATTCGGGCCGTAACGTCGTCCCCGTTGAGGAAGACGTGGAGCCCTGTGGGCGTAGGCTCTAGGTCGATGGTGATGCCCGGCAACAGGCTGGCGGCGGCTTCGCTTGTGAACGGAATCTCAGCATCGAGAAAGGCCAAACCGACGGCGCGGTACATTGAACCCGTGTCGAGGTAGAGCCACCCCATTCGTTCGGCGACTCGCCGCGCTGTGGTGCTTTTGCCGGATCCAGCCGGACCGTCAATGGCTACGATCACGCAGACGTGGTGCTTGAGGAGCCTGCAAAAATACCGGCGACCTCACACTGTTCCAAGCATTTGCGGCGTGAATGTTCTGCTTATGCCACCTCTCCGCGTCTACCTGCCGACGGTGTGCGAGATCGTTATGTAACCGGGGTAAGAGATGGGCCCGAGCGCCGTGTTTACCGTTGGGCGAGCGCGGAGCGAGATGCGAGCCGGGTTGCCTCCGGCCCCCGCAAGATTCAGCGCCAGATCAATGATGTCCCGCGCATTCGAGCCGAAAAAGCGAATGAGATCCAGTTCCATGCTTATAGGAATGTCAGCCGTCTCGCCGGGGTTGATTAGCCGGTCGTCGTTGAAAATACCGCTCACGGTCTCTGTTTCGTCAATCAGAAGCGTCCAGTCGAGTTGGAGAAGGCGCGCAGCCGCGCTGTTGTCGGAGGGGTTTGTCGCGTCCAGATGAAGGACGAATCCCAGCGGCATTTCACCTTGCGCCACATGGGAAATGAGTCGTGCCGCATCAAGTGCATTCAGGTCGTTGTACGAGCGGACACGATCCAGATCGACGCCCGCGAGGAAACCGTTGGATACTTGATCGACCGCAAAATCCACCTGGCGCAGAGCGGTCAACTGCTGGATCGTGGTGCAACCGGGAAGGAGAAGAAGAATGCCAAGAAATGCGGGAAGAAGGCGTACGAGGCGTGTCATGGCCGTTGCGGATTTATGCTTTCGGATGGGGAGCGCCAATTTCGAATGCGGGGGGGTGTGTCAAGTCATGGGAAATCGGGCATGCACTGTCATTGGCCGTAACATACGTGAACGAGCGGGACAAACCAGAAACCTCATCGCTGGGTCTCAACCACGACGCCCATCTCTGAAATTGTAAATCCGATATCCGAAATCCCGCCCACCCTATTTCCGTCATCGCTCACGACATTCGGTCGGCACACAACGTGGGCTCCATCTTCCGCACGGCGGACTCGGCGGGGCTGGCGCGTATCTACCTGACGGGCTATTCACCAACTCCGGAGCACCGCGGCGTCCGGAAGACGGCGCTCGGCGCAGACTTGTCGGTGCCGTGGAGCCACCACCCGGATCCACGTGGCCTCGTCGATCAACTGCGACGCGAAACCTGCCGGATTGTGGCACTCGAACGAACGGAGAATGCGACGGGCCTGGAGGATGTCAAGGCTGAGGATTTTCCGATGGTGCTGATCGTTGGCAACGAGGTTTCTGGCGTTCCTCCAGAGATGATCGCAGCGGCAGATTTTGTGCTTGGGCTGCCTCAATACGGAGTCAAAGCGTCGCTAAATGTGTCGGTGGCATTTGGGATTGCGGCATACGGGCTGGTGGGGAGATTCCGAGCCGGCTAGGGCGTGCCCGTCGGGCGCGCCGACTTTGACTACGGACGCCTCCTTGCAAGGCGGGGCTGGTCGGTGAGGCGGCCCTACCCCGCGTACTCCCCCCAAACACCCCGCAGCACGTGCGCAATCTCACCTACCGTCGCGTAGTTCTCCACGGCGATGAGAATGTGCGGCATCAGGTTTTCTTCACTTCGCGCCGCCGATTCCACCGCTGCCAAAGCTGATGACCACTGCTCGTTGTCGCGGCGGTTGCGAAGCTCGGCCAATCGTTCCGACTGCTGTTGGCGGATGGCGTCAGAGACTTTCATCGTTTGAATGTGCGCTGCTGGCTCCGCCGACTCGTATTTGTTCACGCCCACGACGATAGACTCGCCCGCCTCTATCGCCAGCTGCGCACGATAAGCCGACTGGCCAATCGCATCCTGATAAAAGCCCTCTTCTATCGCAGCCACCGCACCACCCATTTCGTCAATTTGCCGGATGAGACGCTCGGCCTCATTCTCCAACGCCTCGGTCAGCCGCTCGACGTAGAAACTCCCGGCTAACGGATCGACCGTATCGACTACTCCGGATTCGTTGGCGATGATCTGTTGGGTCCGCAGGGCAAGCGTCGCGGCCTCTTCGCTGGGGAGGGCCAGCGCCTCGTCGTAGCCGTTCGTGTGGAGGCTCTGTGTCCCGCCCAGCACCGCGGAGAGCGCCTGAAGCGTTACGCGCGCAACGTTGTTCAACGGCTGTTGCGCCGTCAGCGTGGACCCACCGGTCTGCACGTGGAAGCGCAGCATCATGGCTTGCAGCTCGCTCGCGCCAAAGCGCTCCTTCATCGTGCGCGCCCAGATTCTCCGCGCTGCGCGAAACTTGGCGACCTCTTCAAACAGGTTGTTGTGGGCGTTGAAAAAGAACGAGAGTCGCTTCCCGAAGACATCCACGTCGAGCCCGACATCCAGCGCCGCCTGCACATAGGCGATCCCGTTCGCGAGCGTGAACGCCAGTTCCTGCGCCGCCGTCGAGCCCGCTTCGCGGATGTGGTAGCCCGAAATGGAGATCGTATTCCATCGCGGCAGTTCAGCGGCACACCACGCAAAGACGTCCGTGATAAACCGCATGGACGGCCTCGGCGGATAGATGTAGGTCCCCCGCGCGGCGTATTCCTTCAAGATGTCATTCTGAATGGTGCCGCCGAGCCTGCTCAGGTCGGCTCCCTGCTCCTTGGCGATGGCCACGTACAACGCGAGAAGGATGGGCGCCGTGGCGTTTATGGTCATCGAAGTTGTGATGGGTGCCAGCTCGATGCCCTCGAAGAGCCGGCGCATGTCGTCCAGCGAGCAGATCGACACGCCCACCTTCCCGACTTCGCCATCGGCGAGCATTTCATCGGCGTCATATCCAATTTGCGTCGGGAGATCGAACGCCACAGAGAGCCCGCGCGCGCCCTGTTTCAGTAGGTGGTGGTAACGCGTGTTGGATTCTTCGGCCGTCGAGAACCCGGCGTACTGCCGCATCGTCCAGGTTCGGTCGCGGTACATGCCCGGATAGATGCCACGCGTGAAGGGATACGCGCCAGGCTTCCCGAGCCGCTCGCCGAGGTTTTCAGGGAGGTCATCCATTCCGTATACGGGTTGGACTTCGCGGTCTCTGGAGAGTGTGCGTTGAGTTTCGAGCGAGGACATTCGATTCGTTCGACCGTTTGCAGTGCGGTTGAAAGTACGGGCCCGACGTATCGTCAGAGCATCGGGATCGGCGACTGGCAACCGAGTGGCTGCAATGCTACTCGCCTGATCGCTGGTAGGCCACCGTGAAGTAGTCCTCCTGCGGGTCAGAGTGGAGACGGAGCACTTCCGCCCGCGTCATCAGGACGAGGGTGTGGGAAGCCCGCTTGGGGGTGACGCCGGCCAGCCGGGCGTATTCGCGAACTGTGATGCGTTCGTAGTGCTCCAGGTACGCCATGAGCTTCCGCTCGGGCTCGCCAAATACAAACCGCGTATCGCGTGGGCTGTGCTCAGCTTTCATGAGCCGAATGGCCTCGCGGCTGGCTTCGACGCTCTCCGACCCGACGCGCACGTAGGCTTTCTTACCCGTTGCCTCCGAATCGGCCGGCGCATCCTGTATCAGGAAATGAGGCTTCGCGGCGCTTCTGGGAACGTCAATGACAAGCACCTCGCGTTTGCGCGAAATCCGCACCCCTTCGATGTTAAGCGCAACGGGCGGATCGCAATGCAATTCGAGTGCGGCCTGAAGCGCAAACAGCTCCTCATTGGCATCTTTCACGCCAACGATCTTGCCATCGTCTTCGACCCCGACTAGCACACGGCCACCGCTGGTATTGGCCAGCGCGATGACCTCCCTGGCAATGCGGTCGGCCCGTGGAACACGGTACTTGAACTCGAGATGTGCCCCCTCGCCGAGCCCCACGAGGCGTCTAAGATCATCGAAGTTCATCGTGCCTGGGGGAACGCAGGATGCGCTGCGGAGGGAAGCGCGAGGAGTACAAACGAACAGGCGAGGATACGAACCCCTGACCGTCTACGCCCGTGCGGACACGCTCTCGCCTTCCGCTCTGGGGTCGCGGGCCAAGAGCTCCCGTGCGGCAGTGTGAACGTCGAGGCCCTCGAACAGGATCGCATATACGGCCTCGGTGATCGGCATCTCAACGCCGTATTTCTTCGACAGCGCTTTCGCCGATGTCGTGGTTCGGACGCCTTCGACCACCATCGTCATCGCTGCCTCGGCTTCTTCCGGGCTCCTCCCCTCCCCAATCATCTCACCGAATCGGCGGTTGCGGCTGTGCTGGGAGAAACAGGTCACGATCAGATCGCCCATGCCCGCCAGTCCCGAGAACGTTTCCGGGTTGGCCCCCATGGCGCACCCGAGGCGCTTGATTTCGGCCAGGCCGCGGGTAACGAGCCCGGCTTTGGCGTTGTCGCCGAGACCCATCCCGTCGCCGATTCCGGCCGCCAGCGCCATCACGTTTTTGACGGATCCAGCGATCTCGACACCCCGCAGATCCGTATTAACGTAGACCCGGAGGACGCGCGTAAGGAATGCGTCCTGGACGCGCCGCGCAGCAGCGGGATCGGGGAAGGCGACGACGACGGACGTTGGCTTGGCGTCGGCAACTTCCTCGGCGTGGCTGGGTCCGTAGAGGACACCAATCTGGCCTCGATCCTGCGTGGGCAGCACATCGTGGAGCACCTCGGTCGTCGTCATCAGTGTGTCGTTCTCGATGCCTTTAGCCACCGAAACGACGGTGACCCGATCGCAGGCCTGGGTAGCCAATTGCCCGGCGACGTTTCGAACGAATTGGCTCGGCACCGCGACCACCCAGAGCCAGGCGTCCCGAACAGCCTCGGCGATGTCGCTTGTTACGTGGACGTTTTGGGGAATCGAGACATTCCGCAAGTACCTGTCGTTGCGCCGGGTGGTCTGGATTTCGTGCGCTTGCTCTTCGCGCCGGGCCCACAGGCTAACTTCGTGGCCTCCGTGCGCCGCGAGACTGAAGGCGAGCGCAGTCCCCCAGCTTCCAGCGCCAAGCATGGCGATGCGCGGGATGGGTCGTTGACCGTTTGGCGATGATACCGGGCCGTCCATGCGCCAAACTACGGCGACTCGGGCTGCTTGAACCGCCTAGCAGGCTGTTGAACTACTCATTTCGTCCAAAAAGTCAACCCGGGCTTGCCGAGGGATCTACCTGCAAACGAGCTTCGAGACTCGTCAATGCAGATCCCCTTCGTCTACGCTCAGGGCAGGCTATCAACTTCGGTCCAGTGGGCCTCCGCTCGTTATGAGAAGCTGGGCGATAAATCAACTGCCTGCTAGCCTGCTCGAACGTGGCCGATTTGAAATGCCGGCGTTCCAAGCGCGCCGAGCACGGTTAGCACCCTCGCCCGATTCTCCTCCGACACAACCACGACCAATCCAATCCCCAAATTGAATGTGCGACGCATATCGTCCTCGGGTACCTCACCTACGTCCTGGATGAGTTTGAAAATGGCGGGTCGTCCCCAGGAGTCCCAGTCGAACTCTGCACGAAGCCCATCGGGCATGATGCGGCGGGTGTTGCCTTCCAGTCCGCCGCCGGTGATATGGGCGAATCCGCTGGCATCGCGGCCCGCCATCAGCGCCTGAATGGGATCGAGATAGGAGCGATGGACCTGAAGAAGAGCATCGCCGACGGATTCGCCACCCAGCTCTTCGGGCTTGTCCGCCGCCACATAGCGCCCGAAAAGCACCTTACGAGCCAGCGAGTAGCCGTTCGTGTGGAGGCCGGTGGAAGGAAGGCCTAGTAGCAGGTCGCCTTCTCGGATAGTGTCGCCCGTCAAAAGATCACGCTTCTCAACGGCGCCAACGATGCATCCGGCGAGGTCGTAATCGCCCGGGCGGTAGAGGTCGGGCATCTCAGCCGTCTCGCCACCGATAAGCGCGCAGCCGTTGGCCTTGCAGCCTCGCGCGAAACCTCGAATGACCTGCTCGGCGATCTCGGGCTTGAGGCTACTCGTCGCGTAATAATCCAGGAAAAACAGGGGCCGGGCGCCGCAAACGGCTATATCGTTCACACAATGATTGACAAGATCCTCCCCGATGGTATCGTGCCGACCCATGCGCACTGCCACCTTCAGTTTCGTTCCAACGCCGTCCATCGACGAAACGAGAACGGGCTCACGGTAGGCCGATGTGTCAAGCGCGAAGAGCCCACCAAACGACCCGATATCCGTGAGGACGCCCGGTGTGAACGTCTCCCGAACGACGCTTTTTATCCGGCGGACAGTTTCCTCACCCGCGTCAATGTCTACGCCAGCGTCGAGGTAGGTGGTGGGCATCGAGAAGTGGTTGGAAGGATTGGAAGGTACGGGGATTCGGGAGGTTGGAAAGTGGTCGGGGATAGTGGTCGGTGGATATCGGGATTTGGGATAGCGGATATCGGATTTGGGATAGCGGATATCGGATGGTGGGTACGGGATTTGGGATTTGGGTTCTGCGATAAAGAGTCCGAGCCCTCCCGGGCGCATTCCGTTTCCCCCTCCCCCTGCTCCCTTTCCTCCTCCTCTTTCCGCAATCCAGGTCCCTTCACCCTTCACCCTTTTCACTTCTCCCTTTTCCCTTTCCAGGGCGGCTCGGTCTTGTTCAGAAACGCCGCGATTCCAGCTTTGCAATCGTCGGTTGCGCGCGCGCGCGCGTTGAGCCTCGCGGCATAATCCAGCGCGTCTCGCAGGCTCATTCCCGGAAGTTCAGCCAGCAGCTCTTTCGTGAGCGCTACGGCGCTTCCACTCGTTTCGCGAGAAAGTTCATCGGCGAGCTCATCGGCGGCGGCGTCGAGCTCATCGGCTGGAACCGTGCGGGTGACGAGGCCAATCCGCGCAGCTTCCGAGGCCGTGATGAGATGGCCGCGCAGAAGCAGATCGCGGGCAGCGGCCTCGCCCAGCTTCCGCAAGACGAACACGGCAACAATGGCGGGTACGAATCCAATCCGCGTTTCCGTGAATCCGAGCTTCGCCCCCTCCACGGCGATCGAGAAATCGCACACGGCGGCCAGGCCGCACCCCCCGGCGATCGCGTGACCATTGACTTTGGCTATAACCGGCTTGGGGTGCCGTGAGATCACCTCAAAAAGTTCGGCTAGGCGACCGGAGTCCGCGAGGTTCTCTTCTTCCGTTGCAGTTTGGAGCGCCTGAAGGGATTCCAGATCGGCACCCGCCGAAAATACCGGGCCCTCTCCCGTCAGGATAATCGCGCGGATCGATTCCTTGCGCGCAGCCCCATCCAGCGCGTCCGTGAGCATTGCGACGAGACCGGCGTTGAGCGCGTTCCTCTTCTCGGGGCGATTGAGGGTGAGCGTGAGAACGGGTCCGAGTTGATGAGTAAGAAGCACGCGTCTGATAGTCTGGAGGTGGCTCTCTGCGCGTAAGATCGCCCTCGGCAGGCATTCACGCGATACCGCAAAGAATGGCTTTTCAACCAGTATCTTAGCCGAGCCATCGCTTTCGCGTGGCGTTCCGTCCCCCACATCTACCTGCTATACCGCCATGCGTACTTCAATCCTTCTGCTATTCGCGATTGTCCTCGGTCTCGCACCCGCTGCCAGCGCACAGTTCAGTTTCTTCCCGTATGTCGGCTACGACCTCGGACAAAATGGGGGCGACGGCCCTCTCATCGGGCTCGGAGTCGAGGTGCCAGTGACGCCAAGCCTACTCCCGGTTGCAGTCAAAGCGCGCGCTTCTGCCGAAACAACTTTTATCGGTGACAACTTTAGTCTGATCCGGTTCAACGGTGATGCCGTGGTGCGGATCGCTGCCCCAACGCTTCCGGTATCTCCGTATGCGAAGGCCGGCGTCATTGTGGAGCGCGTTACCAACAGCACCCCTGATCCGTCCGTCTCCAACACAGAAATTGGTGCAGGGCTGGGTATCGGCGCAATCCTCGGGAAGCTGTTCGGCGAGTTCACGCTCGGCCTTGGTGATGTCAGCGACGGACGGTTTGCAGTGGGCTATCGCTTCTAGACAGACTCAACGGAGCGACAAAGTGGGGCGGTCTCAACAAGGCCGCCCTTTTTGTCTGCCCAAGCCTCGGGCCACGCACAAAATCACATCACCTTAGAACGGTCACGGAAACCGTGGTCTCTTTCTGATCGGCCAGAAGGCGCACCAGATAGGTGCCGGCCGCCAGTCGAGAGGACAAACGCCACGGAACGGTATGCACGCCCATCAAGCGCATCCCGCGCTCCAGCACATCGACCCGGCGGCCCCGGCTGTCGAACACCTCCAGAACGATGTCGGAAGGGCGCGCCAGCGCGTAGCGAATAGTTGCCGTGGAGCGGACAGGATTTGGGTAGATGCTGAGTGACGACCCCGTTTGAAGTCCAACAATCTCCTCGCCCGCCGTTGGCAAAACAGACAAATCGAAGCGGTACATCGAGCGGCCATACGTAGCTGCGACCAGGGTTCGTGTGGCTGGATGAAGGTCGATATCAAGGACGGGAGCAGCGGGGAGGTCGATCCCGACGACGTTCCAGTTCGTTCCGGCATCATCGGAATAAAAGACGCCGACGTCCGAGGCGAGATAGAGGCGGTCCGAGTCGAGCGGGTCGAAAAGGATGTCATTGACTGGAGCTTCAGGTAACCCGGAGGAGCGCGGAGTCCAGGTTTGTCCGCCGTCGTTTGTGTAGTAAACATTTGCCCCGGGTTCATCCCAGCGATAACCGGAGACGGTGGCGAACGCCGTCCGCGGCTCGTCGGGGTGAGGCATGACGCGCGTGACCCAACGACCACTCAAGCCCGCGCTCACGTCGCTCCACGACGAGCCCAGGTTTTCAGTCACCGCGACATGGCCATCATCTGTGCCCACCCAGATTGTATTGGGGTCGCTTGGCGCAACGCCGATGGTCGTGATAGTTCCGAACACGAGGTTTCCGTTTCCCGGTCCGTCGGTGAGGTCAGGCGAGATGGCGCTCCAGTTCACGGCGCGGTTCGTCGAGCGAAAAACTTTGTCGGAGCCGTAGTAGAGAACCGTTGGATCCTGCGGGTCAAATTCTACCGGCGTGTTCCAGTTTGTCCGGCCGGAAATGCCACTCGTTGCGCCGGAGAAAGACGATCCGCCATTGGTCGAACGTCCGAGATTCCCGTACTGGCTTTCCGCATACACGAAGTTGTTATCCGTCGGATCGACCAGTACGTAAAATCCGTCGCCGCCGTAGATGCTGTGCCAGTCGTTGTCGGCACCGGTCAGCGTCCGATTCGTTCCGTTGTCTTGCGTGCCGCCATAGAGGCGCGACGGAACGGCGTCGTCAATTTCCACGGTGTAATACTGTGTGACGGGGAATCCGCCCGATGCCTTCGTCCAGCTCGATCCCGCATTGGTCGAGCGGTAGAGGCCGCCATCGTTGCCCGCGATGAGTTGGCTCGGGTTTTCCGGGTCGATCCACAGCGCGTGGTGATCGACGTGCATCCCGCTGGAGGCGAACGACCAGCTCGCGCCTCCGTTGGTCGATCTATAAAGATTGAGCCACGGAGCAAACAGCACATCCTCATCCGTCGGATCTACGCGGAGCTGCCCAAACCACCACCCATACGAAACCCCCGAAGGCGCTCCTACCGAGGTCCAGCTATCGCCCCCGTTGATGGACCGGTACACGGTGCGCGTATTGCCGATGGTGTCCGTGTAAATCGCATACACCACATTGGGCCGCGAACTCGCGACTGCTAGTCCGATTCGGCCCACATCACCATCGGTAGGAAGCCCCCCGGTCAGCCGCGTCCATGTTGCGCCGCCATCAATGGACCGATGCACGCCCGAGCCGGGGCCGCCGTAGTGCCGGTCGTTCGCGCGTCGACGCCGTTCCCACGACGCCGCGTATAGGGTATCCGGGCTCCTCGGATTCACGGCGAGGTCGATGACGCCGGTCGAATCGTTGACAAAGAGCGGCTTGGTCCACGTCGTTCCTCCGTTCGTCGTGCGGTAGACGCCGCGGTGTTCGTCGTTGGCGAAGAGCTTGCCTGCCGCCGCCACCCAAATGGTGCCGGGGCTTGTGGGATGGACGATCACCCGCCCGATCGTGCCCGTGTCTTCCAGGCCAAGCGAGGTCCAGGATGCCCCAGCGTTCGTGGATCGAAAAAGCCCTTGCCCACCATAAGTCAGCGAGCCACCGCCGCCGTTCGCCTCGCCCGTGCCGATGTACACCGTTTGGTCGTCGCTCGGATCGAGGACAATGTCGCCGATGGAGAGGCTCAGCACGTCGTCGCCGAGCGGGGTGAAGGAGGCCCCGCCATCCGTCGACTTGAATACGCCGCCCGAACCCGTTCCAACATAAAAGGTCGTGAAGCTTTCTGCTGCGATGGATGTAACCCGGCCGCCAATATTGGTCGGACCTGCAAACGTCCACGACGCACCGCCTCTCGCTTCCGCGGCCATCCGCATCGCCGAGGCTTGCTGATGAGCCTCGTGGACGGCCGCGTAGTTAATCTCGCCTTGAGGAAACGCCCGTTGAAGGTAAAACCAGTCCGTGGGCTCCATCGCTCCGGGCTCCTCCCCGGCCTCGGGTACGCCTCTCGAGGCATTGAAGAGAGCGAAAACTGAGGCCCCGACAAGCAGGAGGCCGCTCGCGAGAAAAATTTGCCTGCGCATGGGATTGGGGAAATGCCTTGGGATGAACAAAAGGTATGGATTCCGGGGCCACCATTCCGGCCAAATGCAGAACCCCATGCCTCCTTCGGACATGCCTATCCGATTGCGTTCACGTCTCGCAAAAGACCTGGCGGCCTGCCTATCCTACGCCATTCTTCTTTGCGCCAGCCTGCTCATCCTTCAAAAACGAATCGACCATTGTCACCATGCTGGCACTGCCGATGTAGATCGGGGTTCGTTGATGAAGTGCGGTCGGTTCCACGTCCAGAATTCGGCCCATCCCGGTTGAGGCACAGCCGCCCGCCTGTTCAACAATGAAAGCCATTGGGTTGGCTTCGTACATCAAGCGGAGCTTGCCATTCGGGTTTCGTGTGTTGGAGGGATAAATGTAGATCCCGCCTTTGAGCAGGTTACGGTGGAAATCGGCGACGAACGAGCCGATGTACCGCGTGGTATAGGGCCTAGGCGGCGTCGAGTTCGAATCCTCAACCTGCATCCACTTGATATATCGCTTCAGGCCCTCATCCCACGAGTTGTAGTTGCCCTCGTTGATTGAATACATCTTCCCGTACTCGGGCGTACGGATGGTCGGATGCGAGAGCAGAAACTCGCCAATGGACGGATCGAGCGTGAAGCCATTTACACCGTTGCCCGTCGTGTAAACAAGCATCGTCGAAGAGCCATACACAACGTAACCGGCCGCCACCTGATTGCGACCGGGCTGAAGCGCATCGGCAACCGAGACGTCACCGATGTGGTCGTGCGGCACCTTGTAGATGGAGAAAATGGTGCCGATGGACACGTTTACATCCACATTGGATGAACCATCGAGCGGATCGAAGAGAACGATGTACTTGCCCTGGCAATTTTCAATCTTCAGTGGGATGGCCTCGTCGTGTTCTTCGGAGCCAATGAGACAAACCTCGCCCCCACGGCGGAGCGCCCGAACGAACTCGTCGTGCGCAAGCACGTCCAGCTTCTTCTGGATTTCGCCCTGTATGTTGATCTCGCCGGAATCGCCGAAAATGTCAACCAATCCAGCCTTTCGAACATCGCGATCGACGATTTTGGCCGCCAGTGAGATGTCCCGCACCAGACGGGAGAATTGTCCGGTAGATCCGGGAATGTCGCCCTGACGCTCGATGATGAACTGCTCGAGGGTCGTCAACGCGCCGCCGCCGGTAGCCAGAGAAGAGCCCGGGCGGCTAGCACCGGTTGTCGTTACTTGGTCAGGGGACATGAAATCACGGGGATGCGTTTGGACGCAAAAAAGGGCCGGAAACTAAAACCAGTTCGGGTGGGCCTCCAAAAGGGCTTTCAGTGCCGACTCCGTTCGTGGTGGTATCGGCCCGCCATTACGATATTCAACGACGAGCCGCTGAAGACTCTGCCTGTTGTCCACATCGTACCATTCGGGCAGGATCACAGGATGCGCTCCTTCCTCTGTCGCACGCTCGAGTGTGTTCTCGAAAACGCGCGCGTGGCTGTAGTCCATGTCAAAAAGCGATGGATACAATTCGTTGAGGCCCAACAAATAGAACCCGCCGTCCGTACTCGGGCCGATGACTACCGCGAAAGGCTGGGCGAGCGCACGAAAGGCCTCGCCAACGAAGGATACTGGCAGCGTAGGATGGTCGGTCCCGATAATTACGATTCGTTCGTGGCGCGCGGCAAACGTCTCTACGAACGCGCGGAGCATCCGCGAACCGAGTCCGGCTCCCTTTTGCTCGTGGCACGAGATCACCGCAGGCACAAGCCCGTCTCGTAAGGTATCTGCGCCGGACCAATAGAGCCGAATGGCGACGGCTTCATCCAGTCCGAACGCATCCGTAGCACTGTAGTCATCAATGGCGTCACGCAGAAAGGCCGCGTAGAGTTCGGCAGCCTCCTCTTGGGAAAGCGGAGGCGACAGCCTTGACTTCACCTGCCCGGGAATTGGGGACTTGGCGAAGACGATGAGCGCGTGTTTGGATTGCGGATTTGGGATTGCGGATTTCGGATTTTGGATGTCGGATATTGGATGTGAGACGGTGGGTTTCGAATTTGGGGATGCGAATATCGGCTTTGGGGATCTCTGGATTACGATATTGAAATCCCTGGTACCGCAGTGCTCCCGATCCGCGAGAGGACGTGCGCACCGGAGAACGGCACTCGAACCGGAGGCGGACGATCGGATGTCGGTTTTCGAAATCCCTGGGACCGCGGATCTCCCGATCCGCGAGAGGACGTATGCACCGAAAGAGGGACGCACGCACCGAGGGAGAGAGTTCAGATTTCGGATCCCTCAAGTTATGGTCGGTCCGCTGCACAGCGTCAACTGTCCACGCCCTCAGATATCCGTTGGCGGATTACGGCCTCCGAACTACACATTTCCCAGAGCGTCCCTCAAGCTTCCGACGAAGGCACCGTCGGCGAGGGCGAGATCCATGGCGCTCTCGAACACGTTGGGTCTACCTGGAAAGTTCGCCTCGTCGACGGGTGTGTTGTGCCAGAGCATGACGGCGCAGCCACCGACGCGTTTCGCAGCGTCGAAAACGGACTGAATGCTCCCGATCGCCCCCTCAGCGGAAAGCCCACGATGCGAGAAGAGCGTGGTGTCCATGACCGCGAGAGGCATTTCCCACACGTTCAACGGACGATTCGCGGCCAGGTCGAAGATTCGAAACGGATGGCATGTAGCACGTCGGAATCCCTCATGCTCCGAAAAACCGAGGGAGCTGTCAATCCGAAATTCTGCCTGATCCAGCATGCGGGGTGTCGTTGGATCGATCCACCGAAGGAAGTGCATCCGGGCGCTCTCAGGTCGTTCGCGTCCTGCTTTATGGAGTCGGTCGAGTTCTTCCCGCAACCGTTGTGGGTTGTCGTACGCCGCGTAACTGGGATGCAGCCCAATCTCGAATCCGTCGGCCTCTAAGTCAGCCATGAACCGCTGAAGCCAGGGCGTATTGAGCGCGTATCCGATGTCCTCAGCCGAAGATGCTCCTGCTTTGAAAAAGTACGTGGCTGTCAGACGTCGGACGTGTTCGGCGGCTCTGATTTTTTGCATGGACCTTCGCCGCGGATCACCAGGCCCCCAACCAACCAGGGCTTCGCCGACCTTCCCCAACGCAAGCGATTTCGATCGGCTTCGTTTCCGCGTCTCAATAAAGTCGATGTCATGCGTCAGCGCCACGGCCCACGATTTTCCGTTCCAGGTTCGAGGCCGAACACTCGCGCCTCTCTCCAACAAATTTTCGCCTAACCAACAACGGTACACATCCACAAGAGGCTGGAAGGCTACGTCCAAATTGGCCTGCAGCGAGGCTTCGTGCTGAAACCGTCCGTGCCTATCGCGCTCAACGGTCGTGTGCTCCTGCCATCCGGCAAGCCAGAAAAATGCCGACGCGATGACATCGGGGGGCTCGCCGCCGTTTCCCCCAAATGGCAGAAACCAGTCGATGCCATCCCAACGAAGCCTGCCCCAGGATTCGGGATTGACCGCCTTGCGTTCCTTGAAAAATGCAACCGTCTCGGGTTTTAGTCGCAGGCAGAGGGCCTCATTCTCCAGGGTGTCTGCACGTGGACTGTAGTAAAGACTCCCGCGCGTCAGCCCATCGCTTTCTACCCACTCCGGCTCAAGGGAAAGGCCCAACAAGAGCATCTCTACCGCAAATCGGGCCTTGGGGATGAAGTCCTCTGGCCCCTCAATGCAGCACGTAATCGAACGAGTGTCCGAGTCGGAGAAAGGGCGAGTCGGAGAGCGCACGCGTCGGTCTTTTTCGGATGGGGGCGTAAACTACCCGCCGCGACCCGCACCCCCGCGGCTTCCGTTTCCCTTTCTCAACGTGCCCGGCCACTTCAAGCTCTTTTCAGACCCGGTCCACGGGTTTATCTCGGTGCCGCGCGGCCTCATTGTCCAGCTGATCGAAACGTCGGCTGTTCAACGCCTGCGGCGCATTCGGCAGCTGGGACTAGGATTTCTTGCATTTCCCGGCGCCGTTCACACGCGCTTTGAGCATGCGCTTGGGGCGATGGCATTGATGCAGGATATCCTCGGGATACTGACACAGAAGGGCACCGAAGTCTCACCCGAGGAGGCCGAGAGCGCTATTGCGGCCGCGCTGCTCCACGACATAGGCCATGGGCCTTTCTCGCACACGTTAGAGCAAATTTTGATTCCACCTGCCCCCGACGGCGCGCCGCATCATCATGAACGCATGAGCCGTGCCCTCATAGAGCGGCTCAACAACCAGGTTGGTGGAAAGCTCAATATGGCGCTCGCCATCTTCGACGGGACGTACGAGCGCCCGTTTTTCCACACACTCGTCGCCAGCCAACTCGACATGGACCGGCTCGATTATCTCCGGCGCGACGCTTTCTACACGGGTGTGGCCGAGGGCGTCGTGGGAGTCCAGCGCATCCTGAAAACCATGCGCGTGCATGACGAGCGGATTGTAATCGAGGCAAAAGGCGCCTACTCCGTGGAGAACTTCATTCTCAGTCGTCGGCTAATGTACTGGCAAGTGTATCTACATAAAACAGTAATTGCCGCCGATCATTTACTGCTAAACACGTTTGCGCGAGTTCGATACGTTTGGGATTGGAATGATCCTGCAATTGCTTCAACGGCCCCGTCCCTGGCCTACTTTCTTACCGAAGACGTAACGGCAGCGGATGTTGAGCAGACCGACGTGCTCGACCATTTCGTTGCGCTGGACGACACAGATATCCTCTACAGCGCAAAGCGATGGGCGGAGGCTAAGGACCCGATCCTCGCCGACCTTTCGCGACGCATTCTAAATCGCGACCTCTTCCGGACTACCTTTCTTAAGAGCAATTCGTCGAGAGAGGAGCTTTCCGAGTTGCACGACAGGGTAGAACGGTGGCTCGTGACGACCGGGCTGTCTGCACCCTCGACGGCTGGCGCTGACGTTGGCTACTACCTCGCAGCCGGCAGCGCGCGTCACGACGCCTATCAACTCAAGGACGACGCCATTGCCATTCTTGAGCGAGATGGCACCCTCCAGGAACTTTCGCAGGCAGAGAACATCGCCGTCGTGGGTGCCATGGCGGGGCTGGTTGAAAAGCCGTACGTGTGCGGGCCTAAGGACGTCGTATGAATGCGCCGTCGCATTGAGCACCGGTCGGGCCTGAACTGCGCTGTGTGGGCCAGCTTCAGAGAATGGCCTTTGCGCCGAAAAGGAGAACGGCCAACCAGATTAGTCCTTTGACCAGAAAGAACGTGAAGGCCAGGATCCCGGCCTTCTTCGCCACGCCGAACGTAGCCTTTTCTTTTTTTGGTTCTGCGTCCATCGTACCGTTAGTTGCTCAAAATCTCATACGTTTTGAAGGTGGACTTCATCGGTGCCTCGCCGCCCTGCTCTCTGGCCTTCCGGATATCGTCGAAGCCACGCTTGTGGCCCTCGAGAAACTCCGGCGACTTGGTCCACGCCTGGAAGTGCGACTCGTCGTCCCAGTAGCTGACAATCAAGTACGCATCGCCGACTTTCTGCGGCCTAAGAACGTGCATATTCCTAAAACCCGGTAGCCGATCAATCGCACCCACGCGCGAGGAAAACAATTCTTCAAAGCGCGGGATGTACGCATCTGTGCAATCGATGTAATTCACGGCGACGAAACCAAGCGCGGTAGTTGCTTCCATAGACCAGATTTTCTAACGCCTGCCGCCCAGATAGGCAGCCGACTTTTGAGAAGTACGGCAATCTATTTAGACCCGTTCCAAATAGCAAAGCACTCCGAGTTGACTCCTCCACTTATTCGCAGCAGTCTGGCTTTTCGCTTGACCCGACAGGTGATGCAAACGAGCCAGGAGGAACCAAATGAAAAGGGGCCTGACCTTTCGGCCTGACCCCTTTGAACAGAAACTGAGAAGTACCTCAGCTACGCTGAACGTTGACGGCGCTGAGGCCCTTCTGGCCCTCCTCGACGTCGTATTGTACAGCTTCGCCTTCCTGGAGGCCTTCGTCACGGCCGAGGCCTGAGACGTTGCTGCGGTGAACGAAAAGATCGCGTGCTCCCTCGTCGGGAGTGATGAATCCAAAGCCTTTTTCAGCGTTGAACCATTTTACGATGCCGCTTGCCATGTTGTTTTTGTGTTTTGTACAGGCCCGATTTAGTCCGGTAGGCGTGCTGTGCACAAGCCGCGCGATGCGTGGCCGTCCCGACTGGAGGTACTCGGTACTCGTGTTGTTGAACGGTGGACGGCCCTGAATGAACTCGCCCTGAAAGCACGTAACCTACTACCAAACCGGAATAAACCGGAACAATGGGAGTGTAGATCACGCGGAGATTACACACAGAGCTTCTTGGCTGGCGTCAGAGACCCGCCTCATCCAGTATATAAATCGCGCGCAGATTGCGGGCCAACTGCCCATAGTCGAGGCCATACCCAATGACGAACAGGTTGTCGATCTCGAAGCCCACGTAGTCGACCTTAACCGTCACTTTCGCGGCGTCCGGTTTTCGGAGAAGTGTGGCGGAGCGCACCGACGCCGGATTCAACTCCCGAATCCGGTCGAGGATATAGCGCATCGTGACGCCGGTGTCCACGATGTCTTCCACCACGATGACGTGTCTGCCTTCGAGTTCCGCGTCGATGTGTTTGAGCTCTGTCACCATGCCGCTCGACACCTTTGATGAGCCGTAGGAGGAGAGCTTGTAGAAGTCTACCTCGCAGTCTATTGAGAGCGTACGTATCAGGTCGGCCACAAACATGAATGCACCATTCAGGACGCCGATGAAGATGGGCGGCGTCTCAGCCTCGCCATAGTCGATGCTAATCTGCTCGCCGAGCGCGCTGATTCGCGCCTGTAGCGTGGCCTCATCCAGATACAGCCGGAAGCGTTCGCCCTGGCAAACGACGGAATCTGGAGCAGTCAACGTGGCCGTGGCAGTGTCCATTAGAACTGGAGAGGTAGGCAAATACGAAACTACGGGCTGCGTTCATGCCGTTCAACCGAAGGCGGGGGCGGGCGTCCAAACCAGGCGTACAGCTTGCTCCGTGGATGCTCGGATTCTTGCTTCTTCCGCCAAACGACGCCCGACGACCCACACGATCTCCTCCCCCGAACAAAGCACAAGCTGACGATCACGCTCGGATGAAGGAACTTTATGATCTGTCAACAGATCGCTGACGAGTTTGGACCCGTTGAGGCTCAAGGGGCTGAATCGATCTCCGGCGCGCCAGCAACGTAGCGATAGTGGCCCGAGCAGCGCAGCCGCGTCGACTAGCTCGATCTCGCCATTCGTCGTTTTCAGATCCTCCGGCTCGATGTTTTCGACCAGCTCGACAGCCAAGGTCCCAAACGGTGTTGTAGCAGAAGAGCCCATCTGAACACGCCAACTCTGCAACGCGACGTTCTCGCCTTCTGGTTTTATGACCAGCGCCTCACGTTCCCGCCAAACTGAAACGCCTGGCCACACGACGCGCTTCCCCGGCTGCGCGTCGAGGAGAGCATCAAGGTCCGGCATCGCCCCCGATCTCAGCGGCGCGTGTGGGGCGAATCTCTTCAGGGCACTGACGTAACGAAAATGCCGCTGTGCCTCGGGCAGAGCGCGCAATTCATCGATCGATAAACGGACAGACGTGCTCCCGTCCACCAGATCGACGACAGCACGAATTCGTCCTGCGGCCTCCGCGATATTCCGTGACGCTCGTTCACCAAACTCTTTCTGGATAAGCGGAATGACATAGTTTCTAAGGCGGTTTCGTGCGTAGTTGCCGGATGTGTTGGAGGAATCCTCTCGCCAGTCCCAGCCACGAGTTCTGGCTAGTTCCTCAATGTCCTCGCGCGACCAGCCGAGCAGCGGACGAATGAGCTGAATGGACGAAGAACGGGCGATCGGACGAATTGTCGGCATCCCGGACAGGCCATGCGCTCCCGCGCCGCGAAACAGATTGAGCAGCACGGTCTCGGCCTGGTCGTCGCAATGATGGGCGACAACCACGACCTCCGCTCCCACTGCTTCAGCCGTTTCACGGAAGAAGGCGTAACGAGCATCTCGCGCTGCCTCCTGTCGATTTCCTGACTCCGGCAGGTCAATCCTCTTGACCACAAGATGCAGCCCAAGCTCGTCCGCCAGCGCACGAACGAACGTCTCATCACTTTCCGATTCGGCGCCCCGCAACCCATAGTTGGCGTGGCAAGCGGTGACTGAAAATCCGGCGTCGCAGAGGAGTTGGAGCAACACAACGGAATCCACGCCACCGCTGACACCAACGACTACATTAGCCGACAACCGAACGCCAAGTTCATTCATGACATGGAGGACGTGCGCGCCGTCTAATTCTGACATTGGAATCCGTGTCTTTGCGTGGGCGGAAGATCGCTCTGACTCTACGCCAGAGCTTCCCAAAACAACTTTGCCAGCACGCACCAGCAGCAGGGCCCATTGGAATGCAGGAACGGTATCCTCTGAATCAGGGCACCCAAATCGAACAGGTGCCGACCTCGACCTGATGTGGCCGTACCAAAGCCATCCATTTCGCCTTGCAAACACTAACGGTCGCGCTCCGCCTGTTATTTCTAGCGTTCGTTGCCCTCATCGCGGCGAAGCTGGAGGGACGTCGAGGCCGCGCAACCATACATTTTTCGTTATGGGCCACTGCGTCCAAATCTCTTGGCGAGCTCCTCCATTGACAGCGTTATCAACGTAGGGCGTCCGCCCGGATCGGCATAGGGCATCCTGCACGCGAACAGTTGATCGATCAGGCCACGCGCTTCTTCGGGTTTTAGAATCCGACCCGGCTTGATGGCGCTTCGGTGCGCCATACTCCGGGCGAGGTTTTCTCGTGCCTCAAGTTGCACACCTTCCCCGTTGCTCTGGAATTGGTCCAGAATCTCTTCGAGGATCACGTGTTCGGAGCCAAGGTGGACGTCGGCGGGGACACCTCGGACCAGCACGCTTCTGCCGGAGAACAACTCGATATCAAAACCCAGCGCCTGCAAGTCGGGAAGAAGGTCTTCGAGCAACGCAAATTCGCCAGGATCAAAGTCGATGGTGCGAGGGAAAAGAAGCTGCTGCGACGCCGCCATTCCGCCGTTGAGCACGGCCAGCGCCTGTTCGTAGAGGATGCGCTCGTGCGCAGCCTGCTGATCGAGGACCATGACTCCGAACCGGATCGGCGTGAGGAGATAACGTTCGTGCAACTGCCAGATCGGCTGCTCGCTTGCGTCTCGGCTATGCGGAGCCTCCACCCCATCCCCGTCCGGTTCGACACGAGAGGGCAGGCGAAGATTTTTTTGCGGCGAAATAGCGAACGACGGAAACGAGGCGATATCGAACGTCCGGGAATCCAACGTTTCGGAGCCCATGATCTCCGGCCCCCGGGCTCGCCCACCACCATCGCCATCCGAAAACGACCAATCGAGCGCGGACGCGCGCCATGAGCGCGGTAAGGGATCACGAAATGGCTGCTCAGGATCTGCATGCTCGGTTGCCTGAAACACGATGCCGGGTGACGCACTCGAATCGACCGCGAGGGCGAGCCCCGCCGTGGCCAAGCCTCTCTTTACGACCGCTTTTATGAAACCGTAGACGCCGCGTTCATCGTCGAACTTGACTTCTGTTTTCTGCGGGTGGACGTTTACGTCAACGTGTCCAGGATCCAGATTGAGGAAGAGCGCGAAGAACGGATAGGAGCCTTGCGGGATCAGCTCGCCGAAGGCCGAGGCGACCGCGTGATTGAGCGAACGATTCCTGACGTAGCGCCCATTGACGAAGAGAAATTGATCGCTGCGGCCTTTCCGAACCGTCTCAGGTGCCCCTACAAAACCGCGAATCGACAAATAGCTCGTGGTTTCTCCCACGGGAACCAACCTTACCGGATGCCTGCTTCCAAACAGCTCCTGAACGCGGACACGAAGCGCGTCGTCGAACGCCGCCACTGTTTCGGGAGCCGCCAGGCGGTATACGTCCATTCCGTCGTGCACGAGCGAAAACGCCAACGTTGGGTTCGCCACTGCCTGCGCCTGAAAGGCTTCTACGATGTGCTTGAACTCGGTCGAGGCCGCTTTCAGAAAATTGCGGCGCGCAGGTACGTTGTAGAACAAATTGCGCACGGCGATGGATGTCCCGGTGGGCGTTGCGCACGGACCCTGCTCAACCAGTTCGCCGCCTGCAATTGACACACGCGTGCCGGCATCGTCCTGGACGCGACGGGTCTTGAGCTCTACCTGGGCTACCGACGCGATGGACGCGAGCGCTTCGCCGCGAAAGCCCAGCGTTGCGAGGCGTTCAAGATCGCCGATAGAGCGCAGCTTGCTCGTCGCGTGGCGACCGAAACACACTGCGGCATCATCCCTTCCCATCCCGCAGCCGTCATCAACGACTTGAATAAGTGCGCTTCCGGCCTTCTTGACAATCACCTGAATGCTGGACGCTCCGGCATCGATGCCGTTCTCGATCAATTCCTTGACCACGCTGGACGGGCGCTGGACGACCTCGCCCGCAGCAATTTTGCTGGCCAGAACATCGGGAAGAACACGAATGACACCTTCGGAAGACGTCGGAGCCAGGGCAGGGGAAGCGGGCACAGTCAAGTTGAAAGGCGGCTGGGCTAGCGAACGGTCAGCCGCCGAAAAAGAAGCCGCCGAACGCGGTGGCGCGCTCGACGATGGTGTCGATATGGACGTAGAGGTAAAGTGCCAGAACCAGCCCCAGACCAACAAGAATAAATGCGGGCTGCTTCGACTTTGCGCGGACGCGCGGACGCGCGACGCGCATCCGCCGCTTAATCCGCTCGTCTTTCGAAGGGTCGTAGAAACGAGGTTCGTAGTGGAATTGTCGGGTGCGTACCCGTCCACGGCGAAACTGGCTGAACATTGGTCGTGCGCTCAGGTTAGTGCGATGATACAGAAAGCCTGTGACGGCGTTCCGTCTACCTTTCCACGCGATGCGAACGCTTTGTCCACACTAAAAGAGCTTTGCCACATGGTCGAGGTACAGCGTGGCGAGCGGCACAGCAAACAGCGCGGCGTCGAGTCGATCGAGCAGGCCGCCGTGACCGGGAAGCCAGCGTCCGGTATCCTTCGCCCCGACCGAGCGCTTGAGTCGGCTGACAAAGAGGTCGCCCATCGGCCCTGCGACGCCACAGCAAAGCGCCAGCGCAGCGACATCCGTCCAGTCGAGGACGGGCAATACGGTTATTCTGAAGATGGCAATGATGCCGATAGCGCCGAGCAACCCGCCTATAGCGCCCTCCCACGTTTTCTTGGGTGATACCGTCGGAAGCAGCTTCGTCTTTCCAAATGCTCGCCCCGCGAAGTAGGCGAACGTGTCGGCCCCCCAAACGCCAACCAGCACCGTGGCCATCAACCAGAATCCGTCGCCATCCAGGAGTGGAAAGCCGTCCGCTTCGCGCAGCGTTATGCCGTAGCTCAACAGGAACGCCGGGAAAACAACCCCGAACAACGTCGCTGCGGCATCAGGAATGGGGTGCCCGATCTGCCGAAAGACAAAAACAGCCAGCAGCACGATGACGCCGACGGCCATGACGGGCAGAGCCCACAAGACCAGGGGTGAAAGAACCGCGAGCACACCGAGAACGAGGCCGAGCGGAACGTGCGGACGTAAATCGGCCTTGCGCATCAACGCGTAGAGCTCGGCCTGCGCAACCGCGGCGGCAAATGCGACCAACAGAGCGAACCCCCAACCACCCAGCCACGTCAGCGCCAGCGCAATCGGCGCGAGAACAAGAGCGGTAAGGACGCGCCGGGTGAGATCTGTCATGGATAGCGCGTAATCCGTAGTGCGTAAAGGCCCTTCGTGAACACAACGCACTACGCACGACGCATTGCGCTCTGTTCGAACGTCACGCCTCGTCGTCGCCCGGAATGTCAAACGTGAGTTCATCCATCCCCGAATCGAGCGCTGATTCCTGGTCGGGCGGATGGGCGTCTGGCGCGTTTATGTCAGCGGCCAGCGCGGCGGCCACCAGGTCGGCGTCAGAAACGGGCGCCTCGGAGACGACTCGTTTGGCCTCCTCGACGTTCGCCGGTTGCACCATGACATGGACCGTCGCGAGGTCGCCGACGGTGAGGTTGAAGGCGTGGTCGCGTTGCGTGAGGACGACGGCGTCAATCCCCGCGTCGTCGAGGCGGTCGCGGACCAGATCAGCCTCAAAGTCAGTTCCCGAGCTGAAAACCGCAATCCAGCCTTGGTATTCCTTGGGGTCGCTCATGTTGGGAGGAGGATCGGTGAGGGAATCAGCGGGTCGGATTCCACGGGCTGGGCATCCTGCACGTCGCCCACGACGGATTCGCGGCGGCGTTTCATCAACATACACACGCCGACCAGCAAGAAAAGGTTTGCCACGGCGATGAACCACGGCACGGACACATCCTCGACGGCGTCGATGGCCGCCTGACCCTCCCCACGCGCTTTGACGGCCACCAGAACCTGCATCCCATTGTGCAGAAGGTGGACCACAGAGGCCGTCCAGATGCTGCCCGACGCCCACGTCACATAGCCCATGTACATCCCCAACAGCGAAAGGGGGAGTGCCTGCGAGAGCCGGAGGTGGAAGAATCCGAACAACAAACCCACGCCAACGATACTCCAAACGACGCGGGCACTACGCTCAACCTGGCGCTGGATGTAGCCGCGAAACATCAGTTCCTCGCAAATGGCCGGTGCCAACGCGACCGTAAGGAGCAGGAACAGTGCGCTAACATTGGAGCCGAGAAGGGCACCTTCCAGCATATCTGTCTGCGCTTGTTCAAGATCCACCAGCCACTGAGGAAGTGGAATTTCTGCGTTGATTTGTGCGGTCCAAAGAAGCGTCGGCAATAAAATGGCCCAACCAATAGCGGCCAGGCCGAGGACGGGGAGGTCGGGGCGGCGAATGCGGAGGAACGCCTTCCAATCCCGCGAGCTCATTCGCGCCGCGATGATCGCGACAAGGCCCATCCCCAATACAAGCGCCACGGCGTTGGCGCCGAGCAACACTCTGGCGTCTTCCAGAATCATCGACAGGAGTTCTTCCGGGTTGATTTGCCCGCCCGATTGCAACGCCCCGGGAATCACGGCAAGCGCCATGACCACAGCGCCGATCACATTCAACAAGAGAAAGGCGGTGAGGAGCACGAGCACGAGCGACAACCAGGGCGCAAACCCGTGCCGCTCGAACCAACCGCGCAGAGCGAATGGCGTTGCCGTTGGCCAGGCGTCGCGAAGGACCACGTAGCCAGTGCCTTGGTGGACCGACGTTGTCGGATTCGTCTGCTCAGCAACTGTGGTTAATGGCTGCAATTCTTGCACGGATTCGATTTTTGGGAGTCGAACGGCAAGCTACGAACCTGGGAAGGCCTCTATGCTTTCCGCGGTCGCAGTGGTTACGGCCACCCGGGACGGCAGATGCACCGCCTATCCCTGGGAATGCCGATCTCCCGATCGGCAAGTGCGCCGACAGGCGCGCTCAGAAGATCCGATCAACCGAATCGGCCGATGCGCCGATCAGGAGATCGGCGGTCCCAGGAGATCGACAATCCTATTCAATCCCAGGTCCCGGTGCACGTCCTTCGCACAATCGGCAAGCGCAACGACACGTCCAGTCAATAGCTCCGAAATACCGACATGCCGAAGCGCCGATCAGGAGATCGGCAGTCCCAGGGATGCGGCAATCCTATCGAATACCAGTTCCCCGCAGACAGTATTCACCGGACGATTCGTCGCCTTACTCCACGGCCGCTTCCACACGCCCACGGATCACGTCCGTTATCCTCCGCATCTCGTCCATGAGCGGATCGTCATTGGGCCAACCACCTCCTTGATGATAGTGCGCCCGCTGACGAGCAAAGAGCAAAATGCGAAGGTCGTTGGTTGAAAGGGCCTCCAGCATACCGACGTCGACTCGTCGGAGGTACGCGCCTTCGCCGCCGTCAAATGCCCTGATATATTTACCAAGTTCGCTGGCTTCGCCGCCTACCTCTGTGTAGCCGTTCAACGTTTGCGCGAAGCCGATGAAGTCTCTGTCGGAAGCCTCGGTCGCCGGGATGTCGTCAAGCGTCAACTTGTCGGTGGGGATCTTCGTGCTCACGCCGCCACCGTCTCCTTCTCCACCTCCACAAACTGCCCCTTGTTGTAAATCGCCCACGCCTTGCCGACCATCCTGGAGCCAATGAACGGCGTGTTGACGCTCTTCGATTGTATGTGGTGCGCCTCAAATATCCATTCCGTGTCGGCGTCGAAGATGGTGAGGTTAGCATCGGCGCCTTCTTCGATAACCGGGACGGGTAGCCGGAGAATCTCTCGCGGGGCGACCGTCATCTTGTAAACAGCCTCAGAAACAGAAAGCACGGCGGGTTGGATGAGCTCGCGACCCGTAAGTCCCCAGCAGGTTTCAAGGCCCAGGATTCCAAACGGCGCGGCGATGAACTCGACTTCCTTCTCGAACGATGCGTGAGGTGCATGATCCGTCGCAATCACGTCGATGGTGCCATCCCGGAGGCCTTCTTTGATCGCCTCGACGTCGGCAGCGGTGCGGAGCGGCGGATGCATCTTCATGTGCGTGTCGAAACCGCTTTCATCCACGGCCTCGTCGGTGAGGGTCCAGTGGTGGGGAGACGCTTCCGCCGTAATCGGAACGCCCTGTGCTTTCGCCTGCCGGACGATGTCCACCGCCTTGGCCGTAGAAATATGGCAGACGTGAACGTGCCCACCCGTGAAATCGGCCAGGAGTGCGTCGCGGGCGATCATGGCCTCCTCTGCCACTCCGGGGATTCCGGTCAGGCCAAGCCGAGTCGAGACCGCGCCCTCGTTCATGTGGCCGTGCTCGGGGTTCAGAGTGAGGTCTTCTTCGTGCCCGAGGATCGGCTTGTCGAGCATCCGGGCGTATTCGAGGGCGCGCCGCATGAGGCCGCCGTGTTGAACCGGAGCGCCGTCGTCCGAGAACGCCACGGCGCCGCCGTCGGCCATGTCGCCGAGTTCAGCGAGCGTCTCCCCAGCCCGCCCCTTCGACACCGTTCCAATCGGATGCACGTCGACTGGCAACTCCGCCTGCCGCTTGACGATGAACTCCACCACGTCTCGCGTCGCTATGGGCGGATCCGTGTTGGGCATGCACGCCACGCCCGTGAATCCGCCAAAAGCCGCCGCCCGCACTCCAGTCTCGATGGTCTCTCTGTGCTCCTGCCCCGGCTCGCGGAAGTGCACGTGCATATCGAACCATCCCGGCGAAATCATTCGGCCTGATGCGTCGTAGGTCTCCACGCCTTCGGCACTCAGGTTCTCCCCTAACTCAGTAATCTTTCCGTCGCGGATTAGGATGTCTGCCTTTCGCTCCTCGCCCGAGCGGAGGCTGAGAACGGTGCCGTTGGTGATGAGGAGGTCGGGGGTTTCAGCCATCATTGCGTGTCAGTTTCCTTGGACAGGAATCTACTTCGGCGATGTCTCTGTCTGCGTAAAGTAGATGCGGATTCCAGCCTGAGGGTCTGTTCGATTTACGCGGATTCTATTTCGGGGCGGTTAAGCGGCCCAAGTCCGACAGACCCCTAACGTAGGCCGACTGCTGTAACAAACACCCACACGAGCAGGCAGCTTCCGGCAAGCCAGAGAAGGGCATCGGCCCAGAGAAGCACACCCAGCTTCTTGTGATGTCCAGTATCGCTTCCCTCTCCTTCGAGCTTGCGAGATACACGCCACGAGCCAAGCGATATCAGGAGAATCAGACCGACGATACACGCCATCCAATTCCTTGACGCGTCGGGAAAACTGTAGGGTGGAAAAACAGAAAGGAGTCCACACAAGGCTAGCGAGAGTAGCCAAAGGACGCCGTAGCTCAACCACTTTCGCCGCCGAAAATGGCGGAAGGCTTCCGCGAAATCCTCCTCATCCGCTTGTCGAACGAGCGGGAAAGCGACCGCGGCCAGTACAATCGCCGCTCCCGTCGTCATCAGAAACAGGAACAGAGTGAGCGTGAGCCAGAGGTAGCCGATTTCCATGGGAGATGATAGCGAAGGCCACCTTGTCATCCTGAGTAAGTGAGCCTGCGATCGCATCGAAGGATCTGCGCTGAGCCAGCGTCGGGCAACGCTGTGTCTACAGCGACCCCAAATTGTGGCTAGATCCTTCGGCTACGTCCCTGCGGGACTTCGCTCAGCATGACAAGCTGGAAGGCATAGCGTCAGTTCGTCCCCCCCATCGCGGTCTCCATCTCCTCGCGTGGCGCGGCCAGGTTGTCGCGGAAGAACTCCGTCAGCATCGTGAACAGATGCATGCGCGTGTTGCCACCGTAGATGCCGTGGTTGCGGCCAGGGTAGATCATCAACTCAAACTGCTTGTTCGCCGCGATCAGCGCGTCCGACATCACGATGGTGTTCTGAACATGAACGTTGTCGTCTCCGCTGCCGTGGACAATGAGCAGCTCCTGGTCCGGACCAAAATTCTCGGCGTACGTCACCGGTGAACCATTGTCGTAGCCGCCCGGGTTCTTCTGCGGTGTCGAGAGGTAGCGCTCCGTATAAATCGTGTCGTAGAACCGCCAGTTGGAAACCGGCGCCACGGAAACGCCCGCATGGAAGGTCTCAGGGCCTTCGCCGTAGCTCATGGCCAGCAATGTGAGGTAGCCGCCGTAGCTCCAACCCCAGATCCCCATCCGTTCTTCGTCGATGTAGTCGAGCGCGCCTAAATGCTGCGCGGCGGCGATCTGGTCCTCGGCCTCCATCGGCCCGAGGTTCAGCTGCGTGAGCGTCTTGAATTCCTTGCCGCGACCACCGGTGCCCCGGTTGTCTACACCAGCCACGATGATCCCGTATTCCTCGGCGAGGAAGTGATGCCAGAGCCGTTCCTGGCCGCCCCAACTATCGCGGACCTCCTGCGAGCCCGGGCCTCCATAGGTGTGAATCAGCAGGGGATACTCCTTGTCTGGGTCAAAATCGCTGGGCTTGATGATGTAGGCGTTCAGCGGCGTTCCGTCGGCGGCAGGGACCTCGATGAACTCAACGGGCGGCAAATCGTAAGCTGCAAGGCGGTCAATGAGCGCATCATTGTCCTCCAGAACCATCACCTCCGAGCCGTCCATGCGGTAAAGCGTCGTTGCTGTCGGCGTTGTTGAATTCGAGTAGTCGTCCATGAAGTAGTCGAAATCGGCGGACAGGTTGACGTTGTGCCAGCCCGCTACGCGGGTGAGCGGCTGCGGCGTATCGTCATGGCGCTTTCCCACTTCGGGCAGTGTGACGTAGTAGAGATGCCGCTCCATCGGCCCGGCGACTGTGGCTGTGAAATACACCGTGCCCGTCGTCTCGTCCACGCCGTGGAAATCCGTCACGTCCCAATTGCCAGACGTAATCCGGTCGAGAAACGTCCCGTCGTTCTGATAGAGAAAAAGGTGGCTGTAGCCGTCGCGATCGGAGCGCCAGACGAAGTGCTCGCCGTCGCGCAAGTACGTGATCGTCCCCGTCGAGAGATCGGAGAAGCCGGTTTCGACTTCGAGGTAGGCATCGTCCTCTTCATGCAGAATCTCGCGAACGGCGTCTGTAGACGGATCTCCATAAAGCAGGTCGCCCTTGTTCTGATCGCGGTTGAGACGAAGCATCCAGACGTCCGACGAGCCATCCGCCAGCGCAGGAGTCCAGCCCATTGACGCGATGTACTCGGTCTCTTCGCCGCCTTCCATCCACGTGTCCGTGTCAAAGTAGGAGATGTCGCCGGTTCCGACATCGATCACGCCAACCTTTACTTCCGAGTTGGCTTCGCCGGCCTTTGGGTAACGGAACTCCTGGTATTCCGGGTACAGCGTCGAAAGGTCGGTCAATGCGAAATCGCGCGTGTCCGACTCGTCCAGTTTGAAGAACGCGATGTGCTCGCCATCGGGACTCCATCGAAAGCCATCGCGAAGGCCAAACTCCTCTTCGTAGACCCAATCGAACGTGCCGTTGATGATCCCCCCCTCGCTTCCATCGCTGGTTAACTGCCGTTCAACTCCGGACATCAAATCCACGACAAACAAGTTGCGGTCGCGGACGAAAGCAACTTGCGTGGCTTGAGGGTTGAACTTGGCAAACATCTGGAATCCCTCCGCGCGATCAGAAACCGGCGTTATGCTGCCTGCCTCAATGTTGTAGACGTAATAGAAACCCTTCGTGTTGAGACGCCAAACTTGCTCGGAATCTGTGTAGAGAAGGACTTTGGTCCCGTCGGCGGAATAGGCGTACTCCTCGATTTCAATCAGTCCGCCCTCGCCATCCGGCTTTTGAAGCTCCGCGCCGTTGATGAGCGTGCGGCGGCTGTCTGTTTCCAGATTCCACTCAATCAGGCTCGACGCATCCGTTTCGCTATCCGTGTCGATGTACAGCAAGACCGGTCCCGACTCGGCCCAGTTACCGCCCCGGAAAAATTCGCCGGAGAACTCGCGGGAGTTGAAAAGCTTCTCCATCGTGAGCTCTTCCTGCGCGGCAGACGTTGGGGCGAGCCACAGGAGTGCGAGAGCGAGAAAGAAATAGTGGGCGTGGCGGCGCACCGTGCACGGGATCTTCGACATGACGATTTTGGGGATGACGGGGAATGCCTCTGCGGCGATAAACTCGGTAGGTGCTAAAAACTAAGCACATGTTAGGTTCCGCGATAACCGTGACCATTGGACCTCTCAAAATTGACGAACGGCCTCACCATCGGTTCATACACACGACCCTACCCTTGTTCACTCCGTACGACTACATCTTCGCCTACGATATTGCCTGAGCTGAAGGGCTTCGTAAAGAGCAGTTTTCAAGCTTGTCGGCGTCGCCAGTCCGGATTTGCGGAAATGTGCAGCATTCCACTCCGCCCAACTTCTCCGGATGCTCCAGAACCCTCCATCGCGGCTTCCGACAGTTGGCGTATCTTTTTGCAGGAGGTCCATAGGTTCCATCGCCTTCCCCACCACGTTCGCCGCAAGGATGCCGTCCATGGCAGTATCAACTAAAATCAAGTTTGCTGGCAAGCACGCCTCCGCGTTCGAAAATGCCGCCGGCTTCGCCGATGACGTGAAAGCGAGCGTGGCGGCATACTTCGAATCGACCGGCAGATCACGCCACGCCAATTGGCGGATGGTGCTCAAGACCGTGCTTCTTTTCATCCTCGCCTTTGGCTCGTACGGGCTTCTTTATACGGGGTGGTTCAGCTTGTGGGGTATGCTTGGGCTAGCCATCCTCATGGGCGCGGGATTCGCCGGTCTCGGTTTTTCGGTCGCCCATGACGCCCTCCACGGAGCGTACTCATCAAAACCGTGGGTCAACAAGCTCCTCGGCTACACGTTCGATTTCACCGGCGCAAATGGATACATGTGGCAGATCACCCACAACGTGATCCACCACACCTACACCAACATCGACGGCGTCGACGAAGACCTTTCGGTGTCTCCGCTCTTACGCCTCTCGCCCGGATCGCGGCGCTACTGGTTCCACCGCTACCAGCACCTCTACGGCTTTTTCGCCTATGGCTTTGCCACGCTGAACTGGATGTTTGCGAAAGACTACCAGCAGTTTTTGAAAAGAGACATCGGGCCATATACCGACAAGACGCACCCACCGAAGGAAATCGCGTTTCTCATTTTCGCCAAGCTGGTCGTCTACGCCTATACCATCGTGATTCCACTCCTCGTCCTGGACATTACGTGGTGGCAGTTTCTGATCGGTTTCCTGGCGATGCACATCACGGCGGGAATGATCCTGGGCATCATCTTCCAGCTTGCTCATGTGGTCGAGGGGCCAGAATTCCCCGTACCCGATGACGAAGGCAAAATGGAGCACGCGTGGCTCGTTCATGAGATGTTTACGACGGCCAACTTTGCGAAGAAGAACAAGCTGCTCTCGTGGTATGTGGGGGGATTGAACTACCAGATCGAGCACCACCTCTTCCCTCAAACGTGCAGCATACACTATCCAGCGATCAGCGGGATTGTTGAGCAGACCGCGAGGAAATACGATGTGCCCTATTTCTCCCAGCCCACGCTGTTCGCCGCGATGGGCTCGCATTACCGGATGCTGAAAATGCTTGGAGAGCCGGTGGAAGTCGCTGAAACTCGAATGGTAACGGCATAGCCGGATTCGGCAAAAACGGAATTCGGCCTGCTTTGGCCATTTCGGGTGCTATGAGCAACGAGTATCGTTATACCGAAGTAGAGATTGCTCTAATCTTTGAACAGGCTGCGGAAGCGCAGGAACATGCTCAGTCGCAGCGGGCTCACGGCGAGGGACTCACACTTCCCGAGTTGCAGGAGATTGGATCCGACGCAGGCATCTCGCCGGAGTTCGTTGCGCGCGCCGCAGCTTCGCTTGTCGATGCGCCATCAACCCAGGCGACAAAAAGCACCCTCGGATTTCCTCTCACGGTGGAGCGAACCGTGAATCTTCCCGGGCCGTTCTCCGGCGAAGAATGGGATCGGCTCGTCGTTGATCTGCGGGAGACTTTTCGCGCCTCTGGAACAGTCGAGCGCCATGGCGAACTCCGCGAGTGGCGGAACGGAAATCTCCACGCACTCGTCGAGCCAACGGACACAGGGCATCGACTTCGAATGCGCACGACAAAGGGCAATGCGGTTGGATCGCTGGTTGGGGGTTCCGTTGCTACCGCTATGGGCTTGGTTTTTCTGCTCGTTCTCTTCGCCAAAGGGCGTTTCGCCGTTGATGATGCGATGTTTCTGTGGGCGTTCGTGGTATTTGGACTTGGACTGCTTGGCTACACAAAGTATTCGCTTCATCGCTGGGCAGAGACCCGCCGTCAACAAATGGAGGCCATCGCTTCCCGCACGGTAGCGAGAATGACTGTTCAACCTGAAATGCCAATCCACGAGTCCTCCGAATTGCCTCAAATTGATATTGACGAGCTTGTTGATAGTGAGGAAACAGGATCCGAACGGCATCGAGACCGAACCCGTGCCTGAGAGCCGACCGCCCCTTGCCTATCGCTTTGTCGTAGGATTTGTGCGCCTACTGATGCGCATGTTTTTCAGCGAAGTGGCCTGTGAAGGACGCGAGTTGGTTCCGAAGGACCGCGGCGGACTGCTGGTCGCGTGGCATCCAAACGGCCTGATCGACCCGGCGTTGATCATGTCGCAGTTTCCTGGGCAGATTGTGTTCGGCGCACGGGATGGCTTACTGCGCTGGCCCATCATCGGTTGGATGATGCGGAAGGTCGGGACGGTGCCCATTTTCCGAGCATCCGACCATCAGGAAATGAGTGCCGAAGACCGGCGCGAAGCCAACCAGAAAAGCCTGGACGCGCTGGCGGGCGAACTCGTCGGCGGGTCGTTCTCCGCACTTTTCCCCGAAGGCGTCAGCCACGACGCGCCGCATCTGTCGGAACTCAAGTCGGGCGCGGCGAGGCTGTATTACCGAGCGCGCGAATTGAACGACTCGGATCGGCCTCCCGTCATTGTCCCCGTCGGGCTGCACTACGACCGCAAGCACATTTTCCGATCTGACGTTCTCGTGACGTTTCACCAGCCGATGGTGCTTCCGCCAGATCTCGACGTTACGCCCTCGGCTGACGACACTCCCGAAGATCAGGAAACGAGAATCGCTGCTCTTACGCAAGAGATTGACCATTCGCTGGTCCGCGTTGTGCGCGCTACGGAGGATTGGTCACTCCACAACCTCATGCACCGCGCCCGGACGCTGATCCGCGCCGAGCACGCCAAGCGGTTTGGAACGGAGATGGGCGACGACCGAATCGTTTCTCGCAACCTCGTCTTCGCCCAGATCTGGCACGGATATCAGTCCCGGCGCGAAAGCCATCCAAAGGAAATTGATCGCCTCCGGCGCGATATAAATGGCTACCACAGGCTGATGCGAACGATGCGACTTGAGGACAGCGACCTCGACAATAGCCCTCGACTTGCCTCACCGTTGCTCGTTGGACTTTTGGTGCTTCAGGCCGTCCTTGTCTACCTGCTGCTGCCGCCGATTTTGCTCGTCGGCTACCTCATCAATGGGCCCGTCCACTTCTTGATAAAATGGGCGGCAGACAAGTTCTCCACCGCCGACAAAGACACGGCGACAGTTAAAATCCTTGGCGGGCTGTTGCTCTATCCGCTGGCCTGGCTGGTTTGGGGGATTGTTGCGGCGGTCGCTCACGTTCGGCTCCATGAAGCATTTCCCGCCATCCCGGATATCCCGTTTCTAGTCGGCGTAATCGTGTTCTTTTTTGGGATGCTGAGTGGAGTTCTTGTCCTCCAGTACAACCTGCTGGCGAGCGACACGATAAACGCCATCCGAATCCGCCTGACCAGGCAAAAGCGCAAAGAATCGATTGACCGCTTGCGATTGCTCCGCTCTGATTTGTTCGACCGGTTCATCGCTTTGAAAGCGGGTCTGGTCTTACCCGATGAAGTCACAGACCTCTACGAAGATCAGGGACAGGCCCGGCCGGCCTAGGCACGCCGCTCTTTCAGCAAAGCCCTTTGAAGATTCGTCGCGTTTGACTCTTCGGGCGTCAGACCGCGTAGGATCGGCACCCTCGACATCCCCCTAAATCGATGCGCCTGGCACTCTGCGCCCTCATCTCTTTTCTCCTCGCGCCTTCCGTATTTGCGCAATCGGCGGAGGATATTTTTAGAGAAGTAGATCGCCGTCAGCGGCAGGTGGAGGCGCAGCGAGTTGAGATAAACATGGAAACGGTTGACGAACAAGGCCGCACGCGAACGAACTCATTGGTCCTGCGAACGAAGGCCGGGGCAGGCGACGCGTTCAAGGCCCTTGTTGTTTTTACCGCACCATCGGACATCAGAGGAACCGGCCTGCTCATGGTGCACACGGCTTCCAGCGATGAGCAGTTGCTCTACGTCCCCGCCCTCGACCGCGTGCAGCAGATCGACGGGTCACTCCAAAGCCAGAATCTCGGCGGCAGTGATCTCACCTTCGAGGACATCAGCCCGCGTGATCCCGACGACTACACGCTCCAACTGATCCGAACCACGCCGGACGCCTGGATCATCCGGGCCACCCCTAAATCAAGTGATGTTTCGGCGTACGGTAAGGTCGTCGTCATGGTTGATCGGCAGCGCTACACCATCCTGCGCGTTGACTGCTACAATCAGCAAAATCGGCGGATAAAGCGCCTGGTCGCGTCGGAATTTGTGGAAACACGGCCCGGCGTCTGGCAAGCGAACAGGCTCACAATGGAGAACGAAGAAAACGAACGGCGCACCACCCTGTCGTTCAGGAACCGCAGCCAGGCCGCTCTGCCAGACGCACTCTTTACCGAGCAACAGCTACGGCTTGGTGCCGATGGGCTGTAAGAATCGAAGTCGCAACGTAAACCCACGAACCAAAGATCTACACGCCATGCGCGCCTTGCTTGCCATTCTCTTGTTCACCGTCGGCCTGCCGGTTCAGGCGCAGATCACGTCGCTGATCCCACGCGACGACGGCGCGGGCGATCCGTCGTTCATCACGTTTCGGGGCGGACTTGTCGAGATCATTGCCCGGCGCGACGCCACCGCACTGCTCGATCTGTTCGCTCCCGAGGCAAAACTCTCATTCGGCGGGAGCGCCGGAGGAGCAGACGGCGTCCGCGAAATGTGGTTTGACGGAGATTCCCCGCGGTCCGAGTTGTGGACAGAACTCGGGCGCATCGTCGCACTCGGCAGCGTTCGCGATACGGTCGACATATCCCAGGTCTTTGACGACGGCCAGGCGCTCCTTTCCGCACCTTACGTCTTCGCCGCCTGGCCGGACACACTCGATTCGTACGAGCATGGTGCTATCGTCGGCGATAATGTGCGTGTGCGGGCGGCTGAGTCACTCGATTCGGAGATCCTCGCCACGCTTACCTACACAACCGTACCCGTGCTGAGTTGGAACTACGGCGAGGACGGAACCGAAGCAGTCTGGACGAAAATCGTGCTGGCCGACGGTCGCGAAGGTTTCGTTGCGTCGCGGTTCATCCTGAACCCCATCGGCTACCGCATGGGCTTTCTGAAGCGGCACGGAGCGTGGACCATCGTCTATTTCCTCACTGGAGATTAGACGGCGAATGGAACGCATCGCCGACCTCCTCTTGGGCAAACCGCGTCTCTTTGCGGGGCTGCTCGTCGTTCTTCTGGTGGCGGCGACAGGGCTGTTGATCCAACGAGGAGTGGTTTTCGACTACAGCCTCGAAAACTTCCTCCCCGCCGACGATCCCGCCATTCAGACGTGGCGCGCGTTCTCGGAACGCTACGAGCCGGACGACCTGGTTATCGTGATTGGAACGGATGTCAACGATGTGTTTGACGCCGAAACGCTGGGCCTCATCCGAACGTGGACGGACGCGCTGGCCGAAATCAACGGCGTTGAAGAGGTCATCAGCCCCATCAACTTTGCATCGCTACGAGCATCGGGGGAAAGCATCTCCGTTGAGCCCATCATTGGGAGCGAATTCAACGCTCATCCGGATAGTCTGGCGGCGCTTCGGGCTGCCATGCTCGCCGACAAAGGCGCGGTTGGTTTCGTCATCAATCCTGAAGCGAATGCCGTGGCGCTCTTCGTCAAGATTGATCCACAGCTAAACAATTATGATGACCGGGAGATCATTCTTGGCCACATTTATGAAATCCTAGAGGCCCACGGCGGCGACCACGAGTTCCATTTTTCTGGCTTCCCTTACATCCGGAATGCGTACGTCAATCTGTTGCAAGTAGAGACCGTCCGCTATGTAGGCCTGTCGTCGTTGGTTCTCCTTCTCGTCCTGCTTTGGTTGTTTCGGAATGTGCGCGGCGTGGTGCTTCCTCTCCTGACCGTTTACCTCGGGGTAGCCGTGACTGTCGCGATACAGATGCTCTTCCGTGCACCGATAGACGTCCTATCGAGCACCATCGCGGCCATCATTCTCGTCGTCGGCGTGGCGGATTCGATCCATCTTCTGGTGAAGTATTTCAACGGACTGAGCGAGGGCCTGAGCAAACACGACGCCGTCCGAAAAATGGTCGTGCGCCTCGGCGCGGCCACGTTCCTGACCAGCCTCACGACGGCTATCGGGTTCGGGACACTGGCGACGAGCCGGGTTGTGCCGATGGTTCGTTTTGGGCTCTTCACGGCAATTGGCGTGATGATTACGTTTGTTATCTCGCTTGTATTGATTACTGTGATTCTACTCTGGACGCCGGAACCCAGGACTAAACAGGTCAATCGGCTTGGTCGCGGTCGGTTGGATGGCTGGCTTCGATGGCTCGATGGATTCGTCGAGCGACGAGCCCGCGCTATCGTTTTCGTGGCACTCGCGCTGACCGCGGTCGGTGCCACCGCCGCTACGCAATTGCGGATCAACACGTACATCAACGACGAGATGGGGCCGAAGACGGACGTCTTCCAGCACCTCGTCTGGTTTGAATCGCGCCTGACCACCCCGTGGCAGTTCGACGTGCTGCTGACTGGAGAGCCAGATGCTTTCAAAGATCCAGTGCGACTGGCTCAGGCCGAGGCCGTAGTGAACTACCTCAATGAGCGACCCGAAATCCGGCGCGTCGGTGCCGTGACCGATTTCATAAAACAGCTCAATCAAGCCCTCCACGGCGATTCTACAGAATTCTATCGCATCCCGCACGAGCCCGATCTGGCGGCGCAGCAGTTGTTCCTCTTGGAAATGACGGACGCCGACCTCTTGCACAGGTTCGTGGATTTCGATTACAGGGAAGTCCGGATTTCTGCGCTGATGAACGACATTGGCTCGGCACGAATGAAAGGCTTCCGCGCTGACCTCGACGCGTTCCTCGCTGAAACTCTGGACGACGACTTGACCGCTAGACAAAGCGGCACGATCACGCTTGCGGCGAGCCTGTCGGACTACCTCGTTGAAAGCTTGCTGTTGTCCATCGGGCTGGCGTTTTTGTTCATCTCGCTGCTGATGGCCGCGCTATTCCGCAACGCCAAACTTGTTCTCATCTCACTCATCCCCAACGTGATTCCGCTGATCCTGGTGGCGGGCGTCATGGCGGTGATGGGGATCGACGTGAGCCCCGGCACAGCGGTAATATTCTCCATCGCGTTCGGCATCGCCGTGGACGACACCATTCACATGCTCGCCCGACTCCGACAAGAAATGGCCGCCGGACTCGACCTCCGGGACGCAATTCGGACCACGATTCTTGGGACTGGAAAGGCTGTCATCCTGACCTCGTTCGTGCTTCTTGGCGGATTTGGCGCATTGATGACGAGCCGCTTTGAGGGTACCGCCAACCTCGGGGCGCTGGTTTCGCTCACGGTTGTTCTTGCCCTGCTCGCGGATCTGTTGTTGCTGCCCGCGTTGCTGCATGTGCTGAAGCCTGAGCTCGAACGAGTTTCGCGGCTAGATTGAAACCGCTGCGGAGCAACTTGTGACTTGTGACGGTCTGACAATTTCAGAAATGACCAGACGGCAAACTAACTCGTCAAACCGCGTTCTAGGCCGCCTGATGACTGTATGGAAGATCCCACGCCTGCTCCTCATCGGTCTGGTCAAGCTGTACCAGAAAGGCATCTCGCCGTTCTTCCCGAGCACGTGCCGGTTCACACCAACGTGCTCTCAGTATTCGATTCTCGCACTGAAAGAGTACGGCGCGGTTCGCGGTATAATCCTCGCTGCCTGGAGGATTCTCCGCTGCAACCCGTGGGGCGGACACGGGCACGATCCACCGAGATGGTTGGGGAGAGCCACAAAAACGACCAAGTCCACGATGAGTAATAAGGAGCACGAAGCCCTCGCCCGCGACACACCGGTGAACTGCTCGGTCGTTACGGTTTCCGACACGCGGACAGAAGCCACCGACACGAGCGGGAAGCTGCTCCGCGAACAAATCGAAGCGTCCGGGCAAAGCGTTGGTGCATACAGAATTGTACCCGACGATGCCGAGATCATCCGCTCGACGCTCAACGAATTGGCGGAGCATGTGGAGGTCGTCATCACGACCGGCGGCACGGGGATCAGCCACCGCGATACCACGGTGGAGGTCGCCGAATCCCTCATCGTGAAACCGCTTCCGGGCTTTGGCGAGCTATTCAGGATGCTGTCGTTCGAGGAAATCGGCCCCGCGGCGATGCTCTCGCGGGCGACGGCAGGCGTCTACGGAAGCTCTCCGACGCTGCTTTTTTGCTGTCCGGGTTCCTCCAACGCCGTGCAACTTGCCGCGGATCGACTGATCATCCCCCAGCTCCAGCACCTCGTCTGGGAAATCCTCCGACAACAACCGATCCTTTGATAGGCGTCGCTAGTTTGTCGGCGCATTTCTTTCAAACCGCCATGCGACATCTCGCAACGCCGATCTCGCTCCTCGTTCTGATAATGGTCTCCCACGGAGCTCAGGCACAGCTTCGCGTTGGTTTTCATGCGGGCGCCACTGCAAACCCGAACGCCATTACCCTTGGCGTCCACGCTACATATCGCATCGGGCAAACCGGTGTGTGGGTCGTGCCGAGCGCCAGTTATGGTTTCGGCAACGAGCGAATTCAGGGGCAGGATGTCAAGTTCAGGTCTTACAGCGGAACGGTTCGCGGCGTGTATCCGATTCCGCTCAGCCGGGGCACCAACTTCGTGTTCTCGCCGCAAGCCGGGCCCGTTGTTTACTACCATTCCCGAAGAGACTGCCTTGGCAACTGCACGTACACCGGATATGGCGTGAACATCGGTGCGGGGATGCGCTTCGCCGCATTTTCCGTGACGGCGCTGGCAGGAATCGGCAAAGATTTGCCGGACGCGACGGTGGGACTTGGGCTGGCATTCTAAGCAACCTTCCGCGAGAGTTTCACGGTGCCGTCGGCACTGAACAATTCGGCCAGCGTATTCGCCGCTGACTTTTGCCTCTCCATGTCGCTACCACCCCGCCTCCAACAGTTCGTCGACGAAAGCGCGATGCTCGATAAGCTGACGCGCTCGATGTTGTTGATTGATTATGCCGCTGGCCTTGGCGACTACCCGGATGTCAAGAAAGACGACATCCACCGTGTGCGGGGCTGCACGTCGCTCGTTTATCTGGATGCCAATTTTGACGAAAAAGAAGGCGTGATGCGCTACCGCGGCTTCGCCGACGCGCAGATTGTAAAGGGCATGGTGGCCATTCTTGTGAACGGCCTGGACGGCGAGACACCGGAGGTGGTTGCCGCCGTCGATCCGGCGTTCATTCAGGAAGCCGGGCTTGGCGAGGCCCTCAGCGTAACCCGGCAGGGCGGGCTCGCCAATATCCTCAATCGCATGCAAAATGCGGCGAGCGCCAATCTCGAACCGTCAACCTGAGTCTTCGTGTTTTGCGTATTCCGTATTTCTTAGCCACTCGCTGTCGTCACGCCCATCTCAATGAATACGTACTACGCGTTACGCACTAGTTAATGCCCACTTTTCGTCTCTATAACGCACTCGCGCGGCAGGTTGAACCATTGGTCCCGTCGCAGATGACAGAGGACGGAAGTCCGCTTCTGAGATTCTACTCCTGCGGCCCGACGGTCTACTCCTACGCCCACATCGGCAACTTTCGGACGTTCCTGACGGCGGATCTGATTGTGCGGACAGCTGAAGCGCTGGGGTGGCAGGTCAACTATGTCTCCAACGTGACGGACGTCGGCCACCTCACGGCGGACGACACGGCGGACGCCTCCGGCGAGGACCGCATGGCGAAGGCGCTGAAAAGCAAAGAGGGCGAGCAGTTCGCCAACGTGTGGGATCTGGCGAGGCACTACACCGGTGCGCTTATCGCCGACTGGCGGGCGCTCAACCTCCGCGAGCCCAATATCCGACCTCGCGCCACCGAGCACGTCCGCGAGCAGATTCGTGCCGTGGAAGCCCTGCTTGAAACTGGCTACGCCTACGAGACCGATGACGGCGTCTACTTCCACGTGCCGTCGTTCGAGGGCTACGGAAAGCTGTCGGGCAATACCGATATCGAGACCTTAACCCTGGGCGCAGCGGGAGAATCGCGGGATGTTGTGGTGGATGAAGGCAAGCGCGACCCACGCGATTTCGCCCTGTGGAAGAAAGACGAAGGGCACCTCATGCAGTGGCACAGCCCCTTCGGCTGGGGATTTCCGGGTTGGCACCTCGAATGCTCCGTGATGGCTCAGAAGTACCTCGGCGAGACGATCGACCTCCACGGCGGCGGTGAGGACCTCCGTTTTCCGCATCATGAGTGTGAGATCGCCCAAGCCGAGGCCATTACCAACAAGCCGTTTGCAAACCACTGGGCGCACACGCGCTTTTTGCAGGTGGAAGGCAAGAAGATGTCGAAGCGCGACGGCAACTTCCTGACGGTCCACGATCTTACCGGAAATGTTGATGATGGCGGTCGGGCAGATTGGGGCGCGCCGGTCGAGCCGCTTGCGCTTCGTCTCGTGCTGATCAGCGGCCATTACGGGAAGCCCTTTAAATTTACGCTGGCGGCGCTAAGGGCGGCCGCCAAGAATATCCAGCGCTACCAGGACGCAGACGAAGCGGTTCGGGAAGCGCTTGAAGCGGGTCGGGTTGGCGAGAGCAATCTGGAAGCCCCGCTTGGCGATGCGTACGCGGACGCCCTCGCTGCGATGTGCGACGACCTCAACACACCGGAGGCGCTCGCGGCAGCCTACCGCGGAGTGAACGTCATCCTCAGTCAGCATCGGCAGGAGCCTATGTCTGGAAAAGCGGCGCAGTCCGCCTCGGCGTTTCTTGACCGGATCAATGGCTTGCTCGGCATCGTTCGGCATGACATGCCTACCGAACCACAATCGACTGAAGACGATGCGTTCGCCGAGCGCGTCGAATCGCTCCTCGAACAACGCACCAGCGCACGTTCTTCCAAGGACTGGGCCCGTGCTGACGAAATCCGCGACGAACTTGAAGCGTTGGGCGTCGACATCATGGATTCGCCGACGGGGACTGCCTGGCGCAAAAAACTTTAACCCTCCTCCTTCCCATGCCGATTGACGCATCCGATTACTCCGACCTCGAAGGCGGCCTCGTCCGCATGATGAACCGCCTGAAAGAGGAAGGCACGGCGACGAAAGACCCGGAGGCGGACGCGTTCCTCCGCGAGAGCGCCAACGCGGTTTTCCTGGGGCTCCTATACGACCAGCGAGTACTTGCCGAGGTTGCCTTCATTGGCCCGCTAAAGTTGAAGCAGCGGCTCGGCCATCTCGATATGAAAAAGATCGCGAAGATGGACCGGGAGAAGTTCGCGGCAATCTTCACCGAGAAGCCGGCCGTCCACAGGTTTTCCAACAAGATGGTCGATACGACGCTCCAGATAGCCAATAAACTTGTGGACGAATATGATGGCGACGCCGCCAACATCTGGAAGGAAGGATCGAATGCAGAAGTTGAAAAACGTGTCCTCGCCTTCCCTGGGTTTGGCGCGTTGAAGGCCCGCAAGCTGCGAATGTGCCTCTACTACTTCGGCCACCGCGACCTGAGCGAAGCCTAGCCATCGCCCGGGCGGACATGGCTCCGCTCCTACCAATGGAAGTGCGCCATCTGGACGTATCAGGACCGATATGGCTTGGCTTCAACGCCTTCGTGGTGGCGTTGCTGCTGGTCGATCTATACGGCTTCAACCGGAGGGCGCACAAGATCACCTTCGGTGAGGCGCTGAAAACGTCTGCTTTTTTCGTCGGCGCCGCCCTCTTCGTCAATGTGCTGATCGGGGCTCGTTACGGCATCGACGCGGGGCTAACTTTTTTCACCGGCTACCTCATCGAGATCTCGTTGTCAGTCGACAACCTGTTCGTGATCGCCGTACTGTTCGGCTACTTCGCGGTCCCACCGAGATACCAGCATCGCGTGCTCTTCTGGGGGGTGTTCGGGGCGATCGTGATGCGAGCCACGATGATCCTGGCCGGCGTGGCGTTGGTTGATCGATTCGCCTGGTTGCTCTATGTGTTTGGTGCGTTCCTCATCGCAACCGGAGGGAGGATGCTCTTCACGGACAGCGTTGCCGAGGCCCCGAAGAGTAACAAGCTTCTCCTGTACCTCCGACGCGTCCTGCCGCTGACTACGGACTACCACAGTGACCACTTTTTTATCCGGAAGATGGGCTACACGTTGGTAACGCCGCTCTTCCTCGTCCTCGTGATGATCGAAGTGACGGACGTCGTCTTCGCCTTCGATTCCATCCCTGCCATTCTTGGCATCACAACGGATCCGTTTCTTGCGTACGGCTCAAATATTATGGCCGTCGTCGGCCTTCGTGCCCTGTTCTTTGTCCTGGCGGGGCTGATCGAGCGCATCCGATATTTGCACGTTGGTCTAGGCCTGATCCTCGTGTTCATTGGTTTGAAATTGCTCGTTGCCGAGCGTCTGCACATTCCGACGTGGGTCTCGCTCGTCGTCGTCGCCACCCTGATTGGAGGCTCGGCGCTGATCTCCTGGTGGGTTGTTGCCAGAGCGAAGCGGGATGAGTTGCCCTTCTAGGGGTCTGGCGGACTAAGGGGTTCGTCACGAGGCGAGTGGGTAATCGAGACAAGTTATTCGCTCTTTTGAGGCGCATAGCGGGACTATGTAACGAAAAAGAGCGGAGAAATGGGCCGATTAACCACCGCCGCAGTAGAATCTGCCTAAGTCCGACAGGCCCCTAGAGAGGGACGACAAACATCATGGAGAGGCTGCCCGTCGTTTTCGAAATGTGGTAGCCGCCTTCCTTTTTCGGCCCTGTGGGCAGGTCGGTCTCGATGAACGTCTTTCCATCCTTTTCGCGGATGACGACGCGTCGCGTGCGTCCCGGAGCGTTGGGGTCGTAGACATAAAAATCCGTTCGATCCAAGGCCTCGTCATAACCAAACGCGACGACTTGATGCGTCGCGAACGGATCGGGCGCATCGCCTACGAGGCCGAGAATAGCGAGCCGCCCGGCGTCAATCTGAGCCATAGCTATTTCCGCTTCAGCGTCCAGTTCGTCAACCGAAAACACACCAGGGGTCACCTGCGCCCGAAGCCAGTACTTTAAAAACCGGGGCCACGAAGCCCGAATCGTGCGTGCCTGATACAGGCGGAGGATGGGCCGAAGCGCCTCGCGATGAAGTTCGGAGGTCGGTTGATGGTGCGTCCGCTCCCATCGCTCCTTTGCAAGCAAAGCCATTCCCCCGCAGAGCCCAAAGGTTGGCCATTTTCGGGCGACTCCGCCAACGAGCTTCGGTAAAATGTTAGAAATCGAAAGAGCCGCACCGGTCGCTAGCCCAACCAGTAATCCTCGTCGGCCGCCGAGAGAACGTCCAACAAGCGCGGGAACACCAATTCCAAGGCCCTTCGAGAGCGGCCCGAGTTCAGAGCGCAGCATGTCCAGATCTTCCTCCGTCCAAGTAAAGAGGTTGGCAAAGCCAAATCCGTCGCGCGCCGGATCGAAGTCGAGCAAAGACTGCGGACCGAAGTTCCCGGTGCCCCGTTCGGCAACAACCTTGGAAGAAGAGGGCATAGTCATGGCCTGGAACGGCTCGCTTTCGTGGTGAAAATCGGGCTTCTAGGCCAGTATAGTACGGAAAGAATTACCTCGCGAGATCGGGAGCATTCGTTATACTGACGGCGTTACTCCGTCCATTTTGCCCTTCCCCTAGCGCATGCGTCCCCCATTGGACCGACTTTCAATCCACGCGGCCCCGCTCGCCATTCTACTGTTTTCGTTTGCAGGCGGAATCTTCGACGGATGGTTCTCTTCGTCGGACAATGAGATTGCACCAGAAGCAGTTGAGACCGCAATACGGTCTGTTCTCGCCACTGCCGACAGCTCGGGGAGCATTCTGGTAGCCGGCGATCGGCTCGCCCTCGATCCGTCCATACCGATACTGTACGCATCACGGGGTTACGCGCCGCTGTGGGAGAGTTCGGTAGAACGTCGGCAATTGATTGACGTCTTGCTCGGTTCTTCGGCACACGGGATCAGGTTGGAGGCGGTAAGAACATCTCAGATTTCGCGGCTTGCCGCTCAGGTTTCCAGGCTGAACGAAGAGGCCAGCGCTTGGGAGCATGACCTCGAAGATCCTCGGCCTGAGCTTCTCGCCGAGATCGATCTGCGACTCACGGAAGGCGTCGTGCGGTTAGCCGACGCGCTCTCAGGGAGCCGGGTTGACCCGGCAAAGCTTTTCCCAGGAGGTTGGTATGCGGGCACATCGACCCTGAACACGGTGGCCGTTCGAGCCGCCCTTCGCACTGGCTCAGCCGAAAACGTTGCCATCGCGCTGGCCGCGTTAGAACCAGCTCATGAGGAGTACCGTGACCTGCAGAGCGCACTCGCACGGCTCTTGGCCACCGCAAAAACATGGGCTCCGATTCCGGAAGGCCAGCCACTCGCTCCCGGCGACCGCTCGATCCGCGTACCCTATCTACGCGGCCGCCTTGGCGCCTTCGGCTACCTCAACGGAGAAGCCACTTCGCACGGCTGGGATTCTGACGATGTTTTCCTCTTCGACGACCAACTCGCCGGAGCCCTCAACGTCTTCCTGACGGACGGCGGCCTTGGCAGCGATAGTGTGCTAACCAGCGTCGCCACGGAAGCGCTCAATACCGACATCCAGAACCTCGTCGAAACGGTTGAGATCAATCTCGAACGCTGGCGCTGGTTGCCCGACGACTTCGGCGACATCCATGTGCTCGTCAACCTACCCTCCTTTGAGCTGAACGTACGTCTTCCCGCGGCGGAGGGCCGTTACCGCAACGCACTTACTATGCCCGCAGTGATCGGGATGGCGAATGCTGGAAGTTGGACGACTCCGGTGATGAGCGATTCTATCGAGTCGATCGTATTTAATCCGTCGTGGGCTGTGCCCCGCTCCATTCAGGCACGAAGTCTTATTCCTCAAGCGCGGGCCGACAGCGGGACGACATTGCCCATGCAGGGGTTTGAGGTCTACGCCGGCGGCAGGTGGGTGGACCCGACGATGGTGGATTGGGAGGCCGCACAGGTTGGTCAGTATCAGTTTGTCCAGCGGCCGGGCGGCAGCAATCCCATGGGGCGCATAAAGTTCGTGATGCCGAACGACAACGCCATCATCATTCACGACACGAACCATCGGGGCAATTTCGAGAAGCCTGCGCGCGCCTTTTCCAACGGCTGCATCCATGCTGGCAACGCCAAGGCCCTCGCCAGATTCCTGCTGAATCGAACAAACGGTTGGGAAGCCGACAACGTGGATTCCGCTTTGGCCCGAGGGGGTGAATGGATCGTTCCGCTGGATAGACCAGTCCCCGCCCACCTCTTGTATTTCACAGCCTGGGCCGAAGCTGACGGACGCCTACGGATATTTGATGACGTGTACGGTCGCGACCTCCGTGTGCGCGAGGCCCTGGGCTACGAGGCCGAGGCTGAAACTTCTTCCTGATTTTGCGCCCTGGCTTCGCAATCATGTAGGCTTTCATCAAGAGTTGGGGATAGCGTTAAGAGTTTGGGGTCGCGTTCGTACCTTCGCGCCCTGCCAGGCACAAGCGTCGTTTTCAACCTCTCACCCGTCGCAATGCCACAGCGTGAAAAGCGCTTGCGCATACATCCGGCTGCGGTAGCCATCATCCTGCTCGCGATGGTCGGAGCAGCGGTCGGCGCTTATCTGGCGGCCGGATCAGGTGAGTTGCCATGGCCTGATGAACTACCGTGGGCGGCGGAGGTTGATCCATTCGAGGGGCTTGATGAAGCGATCAGGACGCGGTTGATTGCCGATTCTACAGCCCATGCCGTTTTACGTGATGAGCGGATTGCGCTTCATCCGAGCGTCGCTCCGTTCTACGCCGCACGCGCTTACGCTCCGGCATGGACAGATTCGACCGCGCGCGACACGCTCGTCTCCTTACTCCTGGCCACAGCCGATGTTGGGCTTGACCCGGAGGACTATCACGCGATGTTGTTGCGAAGACGCGCTGGCACAATGCTCGCCGATTCCGTGGGTTCGCTTGTAGATCAGGACCTGCTTCTCACCAACGCGGTGTTTAGCCTGGCCGACGATCTCTCCGGCCCGCGTGTAGATGTCAACGCCCTGTACGGCTCAGGCTGGTTCGCGACGAGACGAAACCTGCGAACGGACACACTTCTGACCAATGCGTTGGCCGACTCTAGCCAATCAGATGCAGTGGCCCGAGCGATCGAGCGGCTTCATCCGCAACACCCTGCCTACCGCGCGCTTCGGTCGATGGTAGCCCGCCAACGAGCACTTGTTGCGCGAGAGAGTTGGCCAACGATCCTGGTGGGCCGAGCCCTCGCGCCAGGAGATACGTCGGCGCAGGTTCCCGTACTGCGAGAACGTATGCAGCTTGAAGGTATCGCGCTTTCGGGTCCGGTAGAGTCCATGCCTTCGCTGTATGACACCGCGTTGGCCGAGAGCGTCAAGAATTTTCAGGCCAGCCATGGGCTCGAGCCAGATGGAGTGATCTCTGCCGCGACGCGCGAAGCACTCAACACGCGCCCGACTGGCGAAGTCATCCCTCTCCTCCTGCTCAATCTCGAACGCTGGCGCTGGCTTCCAGATGATTTCGGAGATTTCCATGTCCTCGTCAACATCCCGTCGTTTGAACTAGCCGTGCTTGAGCGAAACGGCGACGCGTACGCTGAGCGTTTTCGGATGATCACGGTGGTCGGCAATCCAGCCTGGCAAACTCCGGTCTTCTCTGATACGATGACCCAAATCGTCTTCAACCCAACGTGGACGATTCCTGCGTCCATTCAAATGGAATCGTACGGCCGCGTTCGACCGGGTGGTATGGTTCGGGAGCCTGGGCCGGGCAACGCGATGGGGCGGGTCAAATTTCTGTTCCCAAACAATCACGCCATCTATATTCACGATACGCCGTCCCGCTGGGCCTTCAGCCAGAACAGACGGGCCTACTCGCACGGCTGCATCCGTGCGCACGAACCCGACGGGCTCGCCCGAGAGATTTTGACCCGAACGAACGCATGGAGTGTGGATGATGTGGCGGCCAAGTTTAGTGGCCCGTGGACACTTGAGAATGTCGATCTCGAAAGTCCGGTCCCGGTTCATCTCGTCTATTTCACGGCTTGGGTAGATGAAAGCGGCCAATTACAGACCTACAGCGACGTGTATGGCCACGACGCCAAGCTGGCCGAGGCGCTCGGGATTGAACTTGGCGCGCGAACCTGAATCACGTATGCAATCGAATAAATTGCATAAGATATCGTGGGGCATTCTCGCCATAGAGGCAGGCGCCATCTTTCTGTCTGTCCTCCTGGGCTTTGCCGTGAGCGAATGGCGACAGGAAAGTCGCAATGACGATATATGCAGGCAAGCACTAGAGAATTTCCGTACTGAGTTGGCCGATAACCAGCGCGAGATAGAGGCGCGACTCCCCTACCACACTGGCGTGCTTGAAGGTCTGCGAACAGTTGTGCAGTCTGGAGAGGTGCCGCGATCTTTCGCTGAAATGAGTGAGCAATCCGGCTTTAACGGTCCTAGCGTTGCATTTTTGCAACAAACAGCCCTCCGCACAGCCGATGTTACTGGAGCGCTCGCACTGTTGGACTACCAGACCACCAAGACCGTCACGGCCGTCTATGAATTGCAGCGACTCCTGCAACTAACCCAGGAGGCGATTGCCAACGCAGCGCTGAACCCGATGATGTTCGCACCCGATAACCTCTCGGCAACGATGGTTTCCTTAATGACATATTTCGAGATCGTCGTCGAGTACGAGAACGCGCTGATGCTCGCCTACCCCGATGTTCTCGCCCATCTCGATGCCCAACTTGGCACCGCGACGGGGCAAGCGCGCAACGCAGCCGACACATCAGCGGTGGGCTCTCCTTGATCCGGCATGAGAGGCTCTCGTGGGTGCCCGGTCGAACTATCCCCGGTTTTCATTGTCTGGCCGGGCACGAATGGCGAGTTTAGGAGATCACGTCATCAGCCAACCGGCACATCATGTTTCGCGTCCTCCGACCACTTCTGAACAAGGGCGGCGCCGGTCGTTACGCGACACGCGAGGCATCCGCCGTACGCCTGAACCCGCTGGTGCGTCGGCATCACGAACTTCTTAAAGCATACGATGTCGCGCTCGCCAATCTGGATGACGCCGACGTAAGCGTTATGATTGACGAATTGCTTCCACGAGCCCGCACGGAGTCCGGGAAGCTGAGCGAAACCGTTTTCAGCCTGGGCGGCACGCCGCCGAACGGCACCGACCTCGAACCAGCCAGCGCAGACAGTTTGGCGTCAGACGCGGAATTACTACATCGTGTGCTGGACCTGGAGCGCGACTATTGTGACGCGGTCGCAAACGAAATCGACGCCATCCACCACCAAGAGCGCACGCGCGCCATACTAGGCGTGGTGAAGGAAGGCAGTGAAACGCGGCAGGAAGTCGTGCGCACGATCACGAACCGAATGCCACAACCGGCTCGTTGATCTAGCGTGTCTTGCGTGATGCGTATTCTGCATCGGCATTGAACATATTACGCACTACGGATTGCGCAATACTATGCAAACGCCTTCAGACACGCAGAGCTTCCCGGATGTCGTCGTCTCCGGCGTCCAGCCGTCGGGGGCCCTGCACTGGGGCAACTACTTTGGCGCGCTGCGGCAGCACGTCGCCCTGGGCAACGACGAATCGCGCCGTGACGAAGCCTATTATTTCATCGTCAACTACCACGCATTAACCAGCCTGCGGGATGCCGAGGCACTCAGTCGCTATTCCTTCGATATCGCGCTCGATTACCTGGCGCTAGGCTTCGACCCCGACAAGGCCCACCTCTTTCTCCAGAGCGACGTACCGCAAGTGACGGAGCTCGCATGGATCTTCCTGTGCCTCACGCCACTCGGCC
>JBGTDU010000141.1:0-18852 GCA_041748175.1 Rubricoccaceae bacterium | reverse complement strand
AAAAGTCGGCTGATGGGGCTGGTACTCCTTGAAGGTGACCTTGCCCGAGGATCCAAGAGTTTGCATGGCTAAATTTAACCAAACCAACCCCTTTACATGCACAAAACGCCCACCCAGGCGCGGACTTTTTGGTCAGCCCCCGTACTCGTTCTGGGCAAGGCGCTCCAAGACGGCCCCTGCCAGCATGAACCCCATTGTACTGTAATGAAAGCTGTCCGCAGGGGCGTAGACGAGGTCAGGCGATAAGATGTCGAGCGCCGCAATCGGATCGTAGACCGCAGCCGCCGGGTAGTTCTCCGAGCGCTCGAACCATCCCGACGGATACTGCTCGATGCCCGACAGGTTAGCGAGCAACTCCCACATCGTGAGGGCGGCGTCGGGCTCTTCTTCGAACTCGGGCACGAGGTCGGCGATGTCGGCAGTGTCGTCCAGGAGATCATCCTCCCACATCTGCATGGCGGCCACGGCCGTCATCGTTTTAGAAATAGAAGCCCAGCGGAAGAGTGTCTCTGTGGTCACCGGCACCTCATTCTCGCGATCAGCAAAACCGTATCCTCTCAGGTGAACCACCCGGCCGTTCTTGATAATTCCAACGGCCAGGCCCACTAACTCCTGCTCTGTGAGTTCTTCCTCAACGATTGGGTCTACAATGGTCGCAATCGCAGGGTCGAGGTCAAGCAGATGGGCGCATTCAGGTTCGATTTCGACCTCGACATCGTCGCTGTCGGCCCCGCCGCCGTCGCTCACCACCTCCTGCCCCCGCACCCACGTCTGCTCGTCTCCTTGTCCACCGCGGTCAACCTCCACACTCAACTGGTTCAGACCGCTCGCGGTAACATTCGCGCTGTAATATTCGCCGGTGCTGCCGAGAACCTCAATTTCTCCGCGCGTTGACACCCCCTGCCAAATCACTTTCCCGACTTGCCAAGTGACTAGCGCAGTTGGTGGCACGTAGGTGAGGGTGGCAACCTGCCCATCAATTTCCATCTTCATTCCGTCGTTGGGATTGTAGGTGCTCTCGCGGCGGATCCATTCGCCCTCAAGTTCAATCCCGGCCAACGGTTCGTCTTCCGAAATTTCCGGCCCCGGCTCGATCACATCGAAGAACCGGCTGACATCTCCCAGATCAATTAGCGTCTGCTGGGTGAAGTCATCCTCGTTCGGGAAGTAGTACACATACTGATACCGTGTACCATCTACGTTGGCCTCGAAGTAGAAGCGGTACCTCCGGTGGGCGTTGCAGCCGAAGTCCAGGCCAACGACCTCAGAGAATGGCTCGCGCGTCTCCAGCGCAACGATTCCGCCGCCTATGGTCGTCCACCAGCCCACTCGATTCCTTACCTGACTCTCGCCGAGTTGAAGCTCGATAGCTCCTGAAGCGCCTCCGTGGAATCCCCGGATGGTGACGTCGCATCCAGGCGGTGATGGGTGGAGACGAATGGGAGATCCACTGGACTCCGTCGAGAGGCAGCAAAGAAACGCAATCAGGAAGAGGGAGAGGCGTATCATCATGGTCGTTCGGTAGGAGCGAGCGAAGAATGGGGCACCATCACGTACCACAACCGATCGCTTGAAAGGACATTCGCCCCTTTGTTTTTTTCCTGTTTGGGCGTTTTCTTGGTTCAGATTGAGCCGCCGGTAGGCCCACAGCCAACCTTTCCCACATGGCCGACCTTCGTTCGATTCCGAATGACGATGGAGACGTGACACGTCTGCTGGACAGCCTCCAGCGAGGCGAGCCCGTCTCGGAGGAGCTCTTCCGCCGCGTCTACGACGAGCTGCATGCGCTCGCGCGGCACCACCGTCGGCACTGGAAAGGGAACGACACGCTGAACACGACCGCCATTGTCCACGAGGCGTATCTCAAGCTCGTCGGCTCGGATAGCGGCTACGAAAACCGCAAGCACTTCCTAGCCACGGCCTCGAAGGCAATGCGGCATCTGCTGATCACGTACGCCGAGAAACAGTCGGCGCAGAAACGTGGCGGGAGCGAAGCCCCGCTTCCCCTCGATGAAGCACGGCTCGTTCCGGATGAAACTGCCAACGAGCTTCTCGCGCTCGAAGACGCGCTGAAGCGATTCGAGGCAGTTGATCCACGGGCCGCCGAGGTCGTAGAGTGTCGCTTTTTTGGCGGGTTAGACGCCGAGGAAACCGCCGAGGTACTCGGTGTCAGCCGCCGCACCGTAACGCGCGACTGGGGTGTTGCAAGGGCGTGGCTCTACGCCGAACTCACGAGCGAGACAGGCGGCCCCGGCAACCTGCTCGATTCCGCCGGTGGTTGAGAATGGCCTCCTGGCGGCATGAAAACAGTAAGAGTAGAGAATAGCCGAATCATCCAAATCCGTGACTTCAGATCGCTGGTCCGCCGTCAAATACCTTTTCGAGCAAGCGCTCGATAAGCCGTCGAATGAACGGGAGAGGTGGCTTCAGGATGCCTGCGATGGAGACGCAGAACTACTCTCTGAGGCGGGCCGTCTGCTGGCAGCGGAAGGTACGGCCCAACACTACTTCGATACATTAGGCAACCGGTTGCGGTCGGAGAGGGGAGAGGCTGAACTGCCTGCCCCGAAATGCATCGGTCCCTGGCGCGTCATTCGTGAAGTCGGTAGAGGCGGTATGGGGCGCGTCTTCGAGGCAGTCCGCAACGACGGGATGTTCGAACAGCGTGTTGCCGTCAAAGTCGTCGATTCGCACTCTTCGCGGCTGGTCCGGCGGTTCGAGCAGGAGCGGCGCATCCTCGCCGATCTGGAGCATCCAAACATCGGCCGCCTCCTCGATGGCGGCGCATTGCAGGACGGTCGGCCCTATCTGGTCATGGAGTACGTTGAGGGTATGCCGATCACGGCATTCGCGGAGGAAAACCAACGCACCGTTGACGACCGCCTGGAGCTGTTCCTCCAGGTCTGCGATGCGGTGGCGTTCGCCCACCGGCACCTCGTCGTTCATCGCGATCTGAAGCCCTCCAACGTGCTGGTCACCGAAGAGGGTGCAGTAAAGCTGCTAGACTTTGGCATCGCGCGCATCTTGGGAGAGGAAGGCTCGCCCGAGGAAGGATTGACGGCCACAGGAAGGCGTCTGCTGACGCCGCACTTTGCTGCGCCCGAACAAATTGTGGACGGCGCGATCACCACGGCAACGGACGTCTATTCGCTGGGTGTGTTGCTCTATTTGCTGCTCGTCGGCCGGAAGCCGTTCGGTGAAACCGGCGATTCGCAGCGTGCGGTCGAGCAGGAGATCCTCGAGAGAAATCCAACGGCACCGAGCGCTGTGTTAGCGCGGCAACCGAAACAGGAGAGAGGTTCCATGGATCCCGTGCGGAGGAGCAGGCGACTACGCGGAGACCTCGACCGGATCATCCTGAAAGCGCTCAGGAAGGAGCCCGAGCGGCGGTATCCATCGGCGGAGGCCCTCGCGCGCGACGTCAGGCGACATCTCGATGGCTTGCCGGTCGAAGCCCGACCCGCGACCGTTCTGTACCGCGTGAGTTCCTTCGCGAAGAGGCATCGCACAGGGATTTTTGTCACCCTTGCCGTATTGCTGTCTGTTGCCATTGGCTCGGTTCTTTTCACCACGCGCATTGCGGCGGAGCGTGACCGGGCAGAGTACGTAAGTGATTTCCTGACCGACATCCTCTCTCGGGCCGGCGATCCGGACTCGAATCCGTCCGCGCTGTTTCCGCTACTCGACCCCGCTGTCGCTCGGGCCGAACAAGAATTGGCCTCCGCGCCCGACGCTCAGGCCGAGGTCTTCAAGGTCGCCGGGACCCTCTACCTCAGAACGGGCCGCCCCGATGTCGCTCGACACCTGCTACAGCGCGCGCTGTTAATCCAACGACGCCTGCACCCAGACGGTCATGAAGACATTGCCGAGAGCCTCTACTCGCTTGGAAAAACCTTCATAGGTGCCGACCATGATTCGTCCGCGCACTATTTTGGAGACGCGGTCGAGCACTATCGGTCGGTGTCGTCCCGCGACAGCGACGAACTCGCGTGGAGCATTCTGCAATGGTCCCGCATGCTCCCGGTAGGCCATCCCCCAAAGAAGTCTCTGTTCGAGGAGGCGATGACGATGCTGCGCCGCGTGCACGGCGAGCGCAGCCCACAGGTGGCCGATGCCCTCCATGAGTACTATGTGTTGGGGCTGGCGGGTGCGACGCCGGAGGAGACCGCGGCGGTCTTTGAGGAGACGATCGCGATCTATGCCGAGAACGGGATGGAGGATCATCTGTACCGGATCCACGCGATGCATAACCTTGGCCTCGTACTTGATGGCCGAGGGGAGTCCGACCGCGCGCTGGACCTTCTGAGGCGGTCAGTGGAACTCGCCCGGTCCTCCATTGACCAGGGTATCCCAAGTCGCCTCGTCATGGAGGTCAATCTGGGGGCCGTGCTGCACGAGCGCGGACAATTCGAGGAAGCGGACGAATACCTGCACGAGGCGGCCGCACAGAGCCTGAGGTTCCTACCTGACAGTGCTTCGGGAATCGGACAAAGCCACTATTGGCATGGGCGCAACCTGCTCGCGCTTGGCCAATACGCCGAAGCGGAAACAGCGCTAACCACGGCCCTGCAAATCCAGCAGCACCACGATAGCGCCAACTCCGGAACATTGCGCACACAGGCGGAGCTTGCGCTGGTGCTATTCCACGAGGGTCAACAGCGCGAGGCCGAACGATTCATCTCGGAAGCCATCGAGCGGCTACGCGGCGAACGCTTTGAGGAGAGAGCGCTGGAGCACGCTCTGGTAATTTACCGGAGGAAACCGGAGGCGGATCGATTGCGGAGGCGGTTGGAAGAGGTGAAGAGTGGTTCGTAGGCAGTGGCTAGTTGTTGGTGGTTGGAGTCCAGCCCTCATCTCCAGGGACCGTCGATCTCCTGATCGACGCGGACAGCTCGGCGATCACGCCCTACCTCCCACGTTCAAAATTTCGAAATCCCACATCCGAAATCCGAAATCAAAAAGGGCGGCCCCGATTGATCGGAGCCGCCCTTGGGTGTTCTGTCAGTCGCTGGACTCTAGAAATCCATTCCGCCCATTCCGCCACCACCGCCCATGTTAGGCATGGCTGCTTCCGCTTCTGGCTTGTCTGCGATAACCGACTCGGTCGTTAGCAGGAGGCCAGCCACAGAGGCTGCGTTCTGAAGAGCGAACCGGGCCACCTTGGTCGGGTCGAGAACGCCCATTTCGAGGAGGTCGCCATACTCTTCTGTGCGAGCGTTGAAGCCGAAAGCTCCCTTGCCGTCCTTCACCTTCTGAACAACGACAGAGCCTTCGAGGCCTGCGTTGTTGACGATCTGGCGAAGGGGCTCTTCGAGCGCGCGACGGATGATATTGATACCGATCTTCTGGTCGTCGTTTTCCGTCTTGACGCTGTCGAGCACACCAAGCGTGCGGACGTATGCAACGCCACCGCCGGGGATGATGCCTTCCTCAACAGCAGCACGCGTTGCATGGAGAGCGTCCTCAACACGGGCCTTCTTCTCCTTCATCTCGGGCTCGGTCGATGCCCCGATCTTCAGCACAGCCACGCCGCCTGCGAGCTTGGCGAGGCGCTCCTGGAGCTTCTCACGGTCGTAGTCGGATGTCGTGTTTTCGATCTGCCCACGGATCTGGCCGATGCGTCCCTGGATTGCATCCGGGCTGCCCGCGCCGTCGATGAGGGTCGTGTTGTCCTTCGTGATGACGACGCGCTTGGCCTTGCCGAGGTAGTCGAGCGTGGCATTCTCAAGGCGAAAACCCTGCTCCTCGGAGACGAGCGTTCCGCCCGTGAGGACGGCGATGTCGTCGAGCATGGCCTTGCGGCGATCCCCAAACCCAGGTGCCTTGACGGCTGCAACGCGGAGCGTCCCGCGAAGGCGGTTCACCACGAGCGTAGCCAGGGCTTCGCCCTCGATGTCCTCCGCGACGATGAGAAGAGGCGCACCAGTCTGAGCAACCTTCTCCAGAATCGGGAGGAGATCTTTCATCGTGGAAATCTTCTTGTCGTGGATCAACACAACGGCATCCTCAAGAACCACCTCCATCGTATCGGCATCCGTCACGAAGTACGGCGAGAGGTAGCCGCGGTCGAACTGCATACCCTCAACAACGTCAAGCGTTGTGTCGGTGCCCTTCGCCTCCTCAACCGTGATGACGCCGTCCTTGCCAACCTTTTCCATCGCGTCAGCAATGAGGTCGCCGATTTCGTTGTCGTTGTTGGCTGAGATTGCGCCGACCTGGGCGATCTCGCTCTTGCCGCCAACTTCTCGCGAGAGGTTCTTAAGTTCCTCTACCACAGCGATGACGGCCGCGTCGATGCCGCGCTTGATGTCCATCGGATTAGCACCCGAGGTCACCGAGCGGAGGCCCTGATTCATGATGGCCTGCGCGAGTACCGTCGCAGTCGTGGTGCCATCGCCGGCCGCGTCGGACGTCTTGGAAGCAACTTCCTTGACCATCTGAGCGCCCACGTTGGCAATCTTGTCTTCGAGTTCGATTTCCTTCGCGACGGTTACGCCATCTTTGGTGACGGTCGGCGCGCCGAATTTTTTCTCGATGATGACATTGCGGCCCTTCGGACCGAGCGTCACTTTCACCGCGTTTGCAAGTGCATCGACGCCTCGTTTGAGCGCATCACGCGCCTCGACGTCGAAAATGATTTGCTTTGGCATGGGAATGAGTTTGGATTTTGAGAATGTGGAGGGGTTTGTTTATCGCGTAATCGTAGTGCGTAAAGGTGCCCGAATGGACACGCAATACGCATTACTCACTAACCACCCCAAGGATGTCGGATTCGCGCATGATGAGCACGTCGTCGTTGTCGAGCTGGATCTCCGTACCGGCGTACTTGCCGTAGAGAACTGTGTCGCCCGCCTTGACGGTCATGTCCACCTTCGTTCCGTTCTCGACCTTGCCTGGGCCGACGGCGACGACGGTGCCGCGCTGTGGCTTTTCTTTGGCGGTGTCGGGGATGATGAGGCCACCAGCGGTGGTTTCCTCGGCGTCCTGCGGCTTAACGACCACGCGGTCGGAAAGTGGCGTAATGGATGCTGCCATGGTGTACAGATGGGTTGCGTGAGAAAACGAGAATTAGCACTCGCAGTCGAAGAGTGCCAGCTTTGAACCTGCCTCTGTGCAACCGGATTCCGAAGTTTCGTAAAGACTCTGCAAAACGGAATCACTAATTTGCTGCCGCCTCCGCGATCCATCCCTCTATGGTTGAACAATTCCGAACCGGCTGGTGGGCTTTTGCCGTCTTTGCGTGCGCCGCGGTGCTGGCGCTAGCAATGCTCCCGCCGTTCGTAGGTCCCGGGTTTCGATATGTTCTGATGCAGGGCTTCGACCTGACCTGCCATCAGATTCCAGAACGTTCGTTCCAGGTTGGCGGAGTTCAGTTTGCGCTCTGCCATCGATGTACGGCTGTTGTCGCGGGTCTGGCAATCGGTTCGCTGGCCGTTGTTGTTTTCAGGAAAGTGGATGGCCCGATCTCCGTCCATCTGCGAACCATTCTGATCCTGTCCGTCCTCCCCATGATTGTTGATTGGGGCGTGGATGCAGTTGGCCTCGGGACAAGTATTCCGTTTTCGCGCGTAGCGACGGGCCTCGTTTTCGGCTTAGTGGCAGGGTACACGTTCGCGCGAGCGTTGGCTGCGGCTCCGCTCGTGAGTTCCAGCACGCAAACCGTCGCGTCAGAGCGACACGTTCCTTCGTCTCACCCAACCCCCATCAGCCATGCCCAGTAAAACGCAATCCATCATCATCGGCGCGGTCGTGTACATCGTCCTCGGCGTCCTCATTCAGGTTTTATTTCAAGGCGGCGGCCCGGTCGCTGGCATCCTTGGTTGCCTTGTTTCGCTCAGTTCCGGCCTCGTTGCAGTCTGGCACTATACAACTACGCACAACGTCACAATTCCGGCTGGCCAAGGGGCGGGGATGGGCGCGTTGGCTGGATTGGCGGGTGCGTTAATTGGCGTTGTGATCGGCTTTCTCCTCATTTCCGCGGGCATTCTTCCTGAGCCGCTCGAGGCCGCACGCCTCCAGCTAGAAAACAGCGGCTTGAGTGATGCCGAAATCGACAACGCGATGGCAGTGGCTGAACGTCTTAGTAATCCGGCCATCAGCGGGGTCATTGCTGCCGCTGTGGGTGCTCTGCTCGGCGCTATTAGCGGTGCCATCGGCGCGGTGGTCTTCAAGAAAGGCGGCGACGCCATTGAGATCTAGCTCGCGCGTCACCACCAAACAAAAGCGGGGCACCTCAACGTGAGGTGCCCCGCTTTTTCCGACGGATCCCTAGCTCCTTCGGCTGCTCCGAGGTCGGTCCAGAATCTCCTTCATAACGAAAGCATCTCGTAGGCCATCCGCCGTCCGGAGTCGGGCGACGATGTTATGGCGATACCCGGCACGTCCGCGTGGCTGCCCGTCCTCGGCAAGCCTGCCATGCGGATTATAGTCGAGATGTCCGGGCTTGTGTGGAGGCGGAGGCGGCGAAGGTGCTTGCCTCTCAAATGACTCTTCCGAGAAAGGATTTTCGGCACCAAAACCGTGTCGCTCGTGCTCGAATCCGCCCTGCGCGCGGAAGGCCATCGCGTCCGAGCTAGGCGTGAGCGGCGGAAGTAAGGGCGGCGGTGCATGCAGCCAGGCCGCCTCTGGATCCATGATGACTTCTTCCTGCTGACCGGTTTGCGCCTCCGCAGCGGCCTCTTGAATCTGCCGAATGATCTCCTGGAAGGTTGTCCGTTTCCGGGACGGCTCAACATCGACGCTCGCTTCCGCGGTAGGTGTCCTTTTAGCTCCGCGCTTCCTGAGTTGCGCCAGGACGTAGATGACAAAAATCAGGAAGGGGAGAAGGGAGTCGAGCCACGCCACGGTGGGGAAGTCGGATGAATGTGCAGAAAGGTACGGCGAATGTGGTTTCGGTTTGCGTAACCTAGGGGCACACGTGGCGTAGCCGCTCCACCCCTCAATCAAACGGGTCCACCATGTCTATCACAACGTCCGAACAATACCACGCCGCCGTTATCCGCCCGAAAGGCGAGTTCTTCGGCAGCGTCCAGGGCCCCGCTTTCCGCGAGGCGCTCGCCCCGCTCCGAGCGAAGGGCAAGACGAATATCGTCGTCGATCTCAGCCAGACCACACTTATGGATTCTTCCGGGATCGGGGTGTTGCTAGAAGCCGCCGAAGGACTGCGCTCCGCGGGCGGCGACCTTCGACTTGCCGAGCTGGAGAAGAAGATGCGCAACCTTTTCCTTATGACCCGCCTGTTGGGCGATGTCTTTCAAATCTTCGATACGGTCGATGAAGCCATCGAGAGCTTCGGCAGCTCGTCCGTCGCTTGATATTCGGTGTTCCAACTCAAGGAGGCACTCTATCGGAGCGCCTCTTTTTTTGTGATGGAACCTGGCTCCGTCGCTGAGACCATGTCGAAGGTCAGTCGCATAGAGGCAATCTTTATCGCTTCCCAGGCCAAGGCGCAGGTCGCTCGTGTTGCGGAGGTTGTTGCCCTCGAAGGCCGCGGTTTGAGCGGCGATAGATATGCGAGCGGGCAAGGAGCGTTCAGCCGGTTTCCGGGGATCAGGCGCGAAGTCACGTTGATTTGTGCCGACGCCCTCGTGGATGCGGAAACCGAGTTCGGCGTTCGGCTCTCGGCAGGCGAGCATCGCCGAAACATTGTGGTTCGTGGCGTGGATCTGTCCAACCTAATTGGGTCCAAGTTTTCCATTGGCGACGCCGTGATGAAAGGTGTCCAACTCTGCGCGCCATGCGGCTATCTGGGCAAAATCCAGGGCCAGCCTGGTCTGCGGGATGCGCTCAAGGGTCGCGGCGGAATCAGGGCGCACGTTGTAAGCGGCGGACTGATTCGCGAAGGGGATACGATCTCAGCGCGCCATACCCAGCAAGAAACATTCGAGTAGACAATCCAAGGAACGGAAGCTGCGAGGTGTGGTAGGTTTCCTTGTCCGCTTCTGCCTTCCCCATGGCCCGCATTTCAGATTCTGTAGTCGACAGCGTTCGCTCTGCGGTCGATCTGGTCGATGTGGTGAGCGACTATGTTCGGCTCAAAAAACAGGGAAGCAAGTTCGTCGGGCTCTGCCCCTTCCACAACGAGAAGACGCCCTCGTTTTCTGTAGACGCGCAGCAGGATCTGTTCTATTGCTTTGGCTGCAAGCGTGGCGGCGATTTGTTCAAGTTTGTGGAGGAAATGGAAGGCGTCGGATTCCTGGATTCTGTCCGCCTTCTCGCCGCGCGTGCCGGAATCGAAATTGTGGAGGAGGGAGGATCTCATCAGGGCGCAGACGAGCGCGAGGTGATGCACTCCGCTCTGCGATTTGCGGCTAAATACTACTTCGATCATCTAAAATCGGATGGGGGGAAACGCGGGCTTGATTATCTGCTCGATCGCGGCTTTACCCCGGAGATCATCACGGCATTCGGGATCGGCTACGCGCCCGACGGCTGGGACGCGCTGCTGAATGCGGCCACCGAAAGCCAGTACAAACCGGAGGTGCTCGTCAAGGTGGGCCTACTGAAGCAGCGCGCCAGCGGCGACAGCTACTACGATGCCTTCCGCGACCGCGTTATGTTTCCAATTCTCGACAGAATGGGGAAGGTGCTCGGGTTCAGCGGCCGGATCGTTCCTGGCGCAACGCCAATGCCCGACGGACAAGAACCGGCCAAGTACATCAATACGTCGGACACTCCGGTCTACAAAAAGAGCACCGTGCTCTATGGGTTGATGCAGTCGAAGATTGCCATTCGGGCGGCCGAAGAAGCGGTGCTGGTTGAGGGCAATGCGGACGTGGTCGCGCTGCACCAGGCAGGCATAAAGAATGTGGTGGCAAGCAGCGGAACTGCGATCTCCGAGCAGCAAGTCCAGATGTTGAGCAGCCTCGCAAAAACAATTGTGCTGCTTTTTGACGCGGATGCTGCGGGCGTAACCGCTGCATTAAAAGCCGTAACCGTTGCACTCTCCAGCGGCCTCGCTGTCTACATCGTCCAGCTTCCAGAAGGCTCCGACCCCGATTCGTTCGTTCGGAAGTTCGGCGTGGATGCCTTCAGAAATATGCTGGCGAACGATCGGATGGACTTTGTGTCGTTCTACGTGGAGCAGGCGCGTCGATCCGGACAACTTGAATCAGGCGAAGGGAAAGGTGCGACAACCGAAGCCCTCATGCGTGCGGTTGCAAGAATCAACAACCCCGTCACGCAGGAGCATTACATCCTCCGTGCCGCCACCGAACTCGGGGTGCCGGATGGTACGCTCCGTTCCCAGTATCTGGACGCGGCGCGGACGCGCCAAAGAGAGGAAAGGAAAGCGTCGGTGGACTTCCGCATTTCCTCAACTTCCGCGCAATCAATACATCCCGCCGATACTCCAGTGGAGATGCGCCCGGAGGAGAAAGCCTTGTTGCGTCTCATGCTGGAGCATGACACCCCGATGGTGGAGCATGTTTTGGGCAAGATGGGAATCGAGGAGTTCAGTAGCGGCGGCGTGCGCGACCTCGTCCTGAGCATCATCAAGCAATATCAGCTGGGCATGTTCGACGGAGGCGCATTTGTTCGGGGCGATTTCGGATCCGATCTCCAGAGGTTGGCCATTGAGGCGCTTTCGGAGGCTCACGCATTGTCGGAAAATTGGAGTCTGAAGGTGGGCATCAACGTTCCGACACTCGATTCGCGACCGTACGAGGCCGCAAATAGCGCCATGCAGTTGCTCAAACTCGACCGCCTCGACGAGGCGTTGGAAGAACAAAAGCGCCGCATTTTTGTGGCCGACCAGGCCGGGGAAGAGCTCGCGCAACTCCAGACCGAGCTTCAAAATCTGCACGCGCTGAAGATCCAGATTGAGCGCGGCGAGTTCCTCGAGTGGGGTGCAGAAACTGTCGAATAGAGGCACCAGAGGTAAACATCCGGGTACACCTCGCCGATACTGAACATCGCGCATTCTCTCTTTTCTCGTGTCGTCCTCGCCCTCCTCAACATCGTCCATCTTTACGGAAGTCGCCCTTTCGGAGCGGGTGGAGCGAAAGGGCGACGGCGCACGTGTGCCTGAGCCCCAGGCGGTCAACATCCCGCGAGCGACCATCCCGCAGTCCGTTCCAGCGGGAGCGCCGCTCGATCATTCTTCGCTGTACTTCAATCGCGAACTTTCGTGGCTGGATTTCAACTGGCGCGTGCTCGCGCAGGCAATGGACGACCGCACGCCGCTGCTCGAGCGCGTCAGGTTCGTCGCTATCACCGCCAACAACCTCGATGAGTTCTACCAGAAGCGAATCGGCGGATTGAAGCGGCAGGTGGCGGCAGGCGTCCGCGTCATGTCACCCGACGGGCGGAACCCTCGCGATCAACTACAGATGCTCGTCGCGGCGGCGCGTCCGATGCAGGCGGCGCTCTCGGCGGTTTGGGAAGACGTGCTCCGTCCCCTCGTCGCGGAGAAAGTTGGCATCGTCATCCGCGACTTTCAATCGCTGACCTCCGGGCAACGGGCTGAGATGAACACGCACTTCCTCGAAAACATCTGCCCAATCCTGACGCCCCTTGCCGTTGACCCGGGCCATCCGTTCCCCTTCATTTCCAACCGCTCGTTATCGCTGGCCTTCATGCTCCGCCATCCGGCACGCGGCACCGAGCACTTCGCGCGCCTGAAAGTCCCCACGTCGCGTGGGCGGTGGCTCGCCGTGCCCGGCGTGGAACGACACTTCGTGCCGCTCGAAGACCTCATTCGTCACAACGCCGGGGTGCTGTTCAAGGGGATGGAAGTGGAGAGCGCCCACAGTTTCCGCCTGACCCGCAATGCCGATGTGCGCCGCGCCGACGATGACGCCGACGATCTCCTCGCGCTGATCTCTGAGGAACTTCGAGAGAGGAAGTTTGCCGCCGTCGTTCGACTTGAAGTTGACGCGGACATGCCCGAGCGCGTGCAGACTGTTTTGAGGGAAGAGCTCGGTCTGGAGCACGAAGACGTTGTCGAATACGACGGCATCCTGGACCTGACCGACCTGGCGGCGCTCGTCAAAATAGATGCTTCCGAGCATACGTTTGAGCCATGGGAACCTATCGTGCCGTTTCGGCTGCGGCAGTTGGGCGGCGGAAGCGGGCAAACCGACATCTTCGCGGAGATCCGAAACGGCGATGTTCTCGTGCATCACCCCTACCAGTCTTTTGCTGCGAGTACGCAACGGTTTATCGAAGAGGCGGCCGACGACCCTGCCGTTCTTGCCATCAAGATGACGTTGTACAGAACGAGCAAGGATTCGCCGATTGTTCAGGCACTAATTCGCGCGGCCGAAAATGGAAAGCAGGTCGCGGCGCTCATCGAAGTGAAGGCGCGGTTTGACGAGAAAAACAACATGGAATGGGCGCTTCTGTTGGAGAACGCCGGCGTCCATGTGACCTACGGACTCGTCGGTCTAAAAACACACTCGAAAGCAGTGCTGGTTGTTCGTGAGGAAGAGAATACATTGCGTAGTTATTGCCACCTGGGTACCGGCAATTATAACCCTTCCACGGCGAAGCTCTACACGGACTTCGGGCTGCTCACCTGCGAACGCGATATTGGCAACGACCTTGTCAATCTCTTCCACTATCTCACCGGCTATGCGCCGGAGCAACATTACAACACACTGCTTGTTGCGCCGCGCGACATGAGGGATCGTTTTGTCGAGCTTATTCGCGGCGAAATCCGGCACCAGAAGAAGACCGGCAATGGCCGCGTGATCGCCAAAATGAACGCGCTCGACGACACGATCATCATTGAAGAACTTTACCGCGCCTCACGTGCCGGTGTAAAGATTGACCTGATTGTGCGCGGCCATTGCCGCCTGCGGCCTGGCATTCCCGGATACTCGGAGAATATCCGCGTGTGCTCGGTCGTCGGGCGGTTTCTGGAGCACAGCCGCATCTTCTTTTTCAAGAATGGTGGAGAACCCATCACGTACATCGGATCGGGAGATTGGCAGCGGCGCAACCTGGAAGACCGCGTTGAAGTGGCCGTGCCGGTGCGCGAGCGGAGCCTGCAGAAACGGCTGGCCAGGACGCTGAAGTACTGCATGGAAGACAACCGCCTGGCCTGGGACCTCCTGCCCGATGGGCGATACATACAGCGCCACCCAACCGATGGCGACCGAGAAAGGCCCGTGCATGACGAACTCATGCGCCGCGTCCGCACCCGCGCGATCAACGAGGATATTCCGTGGGATTTGTAGGGGGTGAGGGGAGGGTGGGCGATTCGCCGCAAAGAGTGCGGACCTCCTGGCATTTCCCATTTCAGACTCTACCTTGATGCTGACTTTGCTTCGACGTCGTTGTGATGAGCCGTTCTCTTTGGTTTCTCGGGACTCTGCTCTTCTTTTCCGGCTGTAACGAGCCTGCGTTGACAGCTCCGTCGGCGTGCTCGGCGACCGGAGGAAATTGGGAATTTCTCGGACTTGCTGACGACACCCTTACCACAGTCAGCACCGTCGCCACAAGCCCCTACAACCGCGATCTCCTTCTCGCCGGGACCAACGCCAACTTTGGGGCCAACATCTCCGGCTGGTTGTTTCGTAGCGAGGACGGCGGGCAGACGTGGCAGTCTGTCCTGGCCAGCGGTACCGTTTTTGGCGGTTTCCGTGACGTTGCCATCGACTTCGCCAATAGCGCCGTGGCCTACAGCCTCCCCTACGGTGTGAGCAAGAGCGTTGATGGGGGGCAAACCTGGTTCCGGTCGGACGATGGCATTCGGATCGACTTTGACACCCGCGCGAGGGCGTTCCTGCAAGACCGGACAGATCCATCAGGGCAAACGCTCCTGGTAGGAACGTCCGGTTTCGGCACCGGCAGCTTGTATCGGTCGACGGACGGGGCCGAGACATGGGTGGACCTCTTGCCGCCCATCAAGGCGTGCCAGGAGCCGGATGCCCCGGATAGCTGCTTTCTCTTCTCCGGAATCATCTACTTGGCGGCAGCGCCTTCGGACCCCGCTATACTTTATGCTGGGACAAACCAGGTCGGGCTCGTGCTGCGGAGCGTGGACGCAGGTCTGTCCTGGGAATTACGAGCGCAATTGGTGTCAGGCCTTGCCCGCACGATCGCCGTAGACGGACGTGACCCCAACGTCATCTACATAGCATCACTTCCGACATCGTCAGGGGATCCAGCGGCGTACCGAAGCGACGATGGGGGGAAGAATTTCGAGCCGTTCATCGAAGGTTTACCCGATCCCTCAAACGGCGGCCACATCGTGCAGGATCCAACGGGCGTCCTGTACCTTACCACCTCTTCCGGAGGTGAGGGGGCGCTGTGGCGTCGGCGACCGGGTGAGGGGACATGGACAATGGTGCCGACGCCAGTAACAGGAATTGGTGGTAACACTGCACTCCACGTGACTATGAATGGATGGCTCTACGTCGGGGGATCAGGCCTCTGGCGAGTCGACACGCGGACTCTCACTACAATCGAGCCAGGCCCGTGCGAACCGTAGGATGCGCTGAGTCGCCAGCTCAAAATTCGACAACCCAACTCCAACCCGTTAACGAAACCAGGACTTTTCGACCTACAATTACACGCTCGCCGTGTTTCACCAATACTATACTCCTACTCCTTGCACTTTTTCAACCGGTGCTCGCCCAGGTGCCCACGGGGAGAACGATAAATGACCGGGACATACTGGCAGGGACGTGGAAAGGGCAACCGGTGGAATACGTGGCTGGGCTGATCTCCCTCAAGCTTGAAGATGGCGCAACGGCGGCGGACCTTGCGGACCTATTAAGTACGTACGACGGGGATGTCGTCCGTCACTTCGGAGCAACGCGGTGGGGACGGGTGGAGGTCCCAGTCTCGCTCAACCTAGTCGATGACGTCATCCCCTTATTCCAGTCTTCCCCTTATGTTGCCCACGCGCGTCCCGCGATCGTTATTCAAAACGTTTGGCTGAGCGACTCGTTTAGTCCGCTAAGCACCCCTGTCATACCGTACGCAACCCCCAACCAGAGCGGTGACGACATTGTCAACGACCCCTATTTCACTGGAGCGGGTGTGGGCTACCCCCACCAATGGGCGTTGAACAACACCGGGCAGAACCCACCTGGCGGAACACCCGATGCCGACATCGATGCACCGGAGGCTTGGGTCCTCACAAGCGGCAACCAGACGGTAGTAATGGCCGTCCTCGATACTGGTCTAAATTCCAATAATTTCACCCGCGAGGACTTACAAGACGAAGATCGCGTCATCCTGGGAGAAGACTTCACCGACGGATCTCCCTTCGCAGACAATTGTGGTCACGGAACTGCTGTAGCAGGAGTGATGGGGGCAGACACGAATAACGGTATGGGAATCGCTGGAGTCGGTTATCAGAATCGCCTGCTTATTTACAAAATTGCTGACTGCGGTAATGTCATGCTCGATTTATGGGCGGAGGCAATCGAAGCTGGTGTCGACTATCAAATAGCCAATGCGGGCGTCAAATTAGTAATGAATTTCAGTTCTTATTACTTGTTTGATTGTGGCGAACCCAGTGATATCGTACTGGATGCTATTGAGTACGCCGAGCAGCATGAAGTAATGTTCGTGGCTGGTACGGGGAACGATGGTGCCTTTAACCTTATCCATTGTCCTGCATTCTACGCTGGCACGCACGAAAACGTTATCGCAGTCGGCGCCACAGGCCCAAACGACGAGCGTGCACCGTACTCGAACAGGGGCGAGCAAATCACACTTGTGGCACCGGGTGGAGGTTTGTCTAGTGAAGCGAGCAAAATATTCTCCTTCGGTTTTCTTTCCCTATACGAATACTGGACAGGAGTGTCGTTTGCAGCGCCACATGTGGCGGGTACCATAGGCCTCATGCTTTCGGTCTGGAATGGCACTCTGCGCCCAAATGCGGCCGTAATCCGGCAAGCCCTCGAAGACTCCGCAGACGATATCGGGCTGACTGCGAACGAGGGTGGTGCTGGCCGGCTCAACGCCCACCAAGCCATCATTAAGATGATCGAGGCTGATCCCAACTCGCAGATCGTCGCCGACGGCGCGACGCTCACTGGCATGTATAGCGGCACCAATCTTTGGATTTTGCCGAATACGTCCGTCACAACGTCCGGCACGCTCACGTTAAACGATAGCGGCCAGTTTGAGAGCAACATCTACGTCGCGGGTATGCTAACCCAACCTCCCGGATCGACCATTGACCTAAATGACGGGAATGAAATCTTCGTTCGTCCAGGCGGAGATTGCACAGGCCAGGATTGCCCGATGCTTGTACTGAACGGGACGTTCACAGCCTCAGGCGAGGGCTCCTGTATCATCGTTTACGAAGGCAGTACGATTGAAATAGGCGCAAAAGCGACGGTCACATTCACAGATGGCGGCTTCTTCGCCAGCGAGTCCGGAGGCACGTACGTGCTACGGGGAGGATCAGAAATCATTTCAACGTCTACTGCACGCTCTCCGGAGATCGAGCCAGGCACCACGTTCTTGCTCGGTGAAGCTGCTCGTATCAAGCTGGAGAACGAGGTAGACATTCTCGGCGAGAACGGCAACCGCATCACCTTCTCGCGGCTGGATCCACAGAAAGCCTGGGATCGCATATACCTCGGCGGTGCCAACTCTGAACTGAGGAAGGTGGACATCGACGGCGCCACCGTCGGCGTCGAGGTCTCGGCGCTGAACGTCACGATTCGCCAGACCGATCTGACGAACAACGGCAAAGGCATCCTGACAGACTTCGTCAACTGCGCCGGGTGCTCCAACGCCCGCAGTACGTTATCGCTGCTCTCCAGCACCATTTCTAACACGACGGGCATCGGTCTCCACCTTCGCCACGCCAATGTCACCATAGACGAGACGACCGTCTCCGGCAGCGCCAGTCATGGTTTGCTGATCGAGGATGCGGACGTGGTCTCGTTCACCAACAATACGGTGACGGGGAATGGGACAAACACCGGCCACGGCATCACCATCAATTCCAGCGGCGATCTGACGATGGGGCCTGCCACGGGCTACGGTGGCAACAATGTGGTGCGCGACAACGTGAAGCACGAGACCAAGGTCAGCACGGGCGGGACGTTGTTCGTCGGCTCATCAAGCGCCGGCGGCGACAATTCGATTTACAAGACGAACAATTCGCCATCGGGATCGGGCCGGTATATCTAAAACGGCGAGACTGCTTATGAGTTGACGATCATGGCCGAGAACACGTGGTGGAACCTCGGGAGCGGACCTCCGGCCGGGGCTTTTACCGGCACGGTGGACTACGTGCCCTTTTTGACGTGCCATCCGGACGACATCTGCGAGAGTTTTGGCGGAGGCGGCAGTTCGATGGTCGCCAGGTCCGGCGGTGAGTCCCCATCGGAAGGGGGAGAAGGCTGGCAGACGTGGCTCCGTCGTGAGATCCTTGCTGCGCGCCTTCTACTCGCCGCCACGCCCTTCGCCGAGGGCAGCGCGGGAACGGCCTATCGCCTGGCCCACTTGCAGCGGCTGGACCGGGACGACGAACTGGGCGAGCGCGCCGCAACGATGGCCCAGCTGGAAACGCTCCGGCGGCTGCTTGATGGCGTCCCGTCGGCGTCGGCCCGCCCGGTTGCGGAGGCCGCGCTGGTTGCGGAGGTTCGCGCTGGCCTCTACGAAGAGAGCTTCGACGCGGCCTGGGACCTGCTGGCAGGCTACCGGTCGGACGCGACGGGCGAGAACACGCAACTCGTACTCGATCTGGCGAGTGTGTCGCTCCTGGAGCAGTCCAGCGATTATGCGAGCGCGCTATCGCAGCTTCGAAGCATCATCGACGCCCTGCCTCGGGATATGTCGGACCTCGCGGCCGAGCTGGAATTGTCGGCTGCTGTGATCGCGGACCGCGCCGAGCAGCAAGCGGGCGGCGGCATGAGCGCGCCGGTTTCTGCTGCC
>JBGTDU010000140.1:0-14607 GCA_041748175.1 Rubricoccaceae bacterium | reverse complement strand
CACGACCTGGAGAAGTGGTGGCGAGCACGCTTCTCGGGTCTTTTATCGACTTTGCACTCCTACGCCGGAAAATTCACCCGCAGCTACAGAAAAACCAACTTTGCCGTCCTACCACTGATCGAGGCTTATTAGTCGGCCCCTGCCGAGCTTGCGAGGCGGAGGGTTGCCAGCAACACAGCGAGAGGCTTTCTGCCAATCCGTTCGACCACGCCTAACCCAATATGCCCCGCGCACCCCTCCGCCGCAACGCTACTCGCGTTGCCCTGTCCAGGAGGGGAACTGCGTCTATTCTATCCGCGGCGGATTCCCATGAGTAAGCCTGATCTCAGCTCCATCCTCTGCGGCATCACCTCGCCGAACCCGTTCTGGCTGGCCAGCGGTCCGCCGACGAACTCCGCGTATCAGGTCCGCCGGGCCTTCGAGGCCGGGTGGGGCGGCGTCGTGTGGAAAACCCTCGCGCACGAACCCATCGTCAACGTCTCCTCGCGCTACGGCGCCATCGACTACGACGGGCGAAAGATGGTGGGGTTCAACAACATCGAACTCATCACCGACCGGACGCTGGACGTAAACCTCCGTGAGATCCGCGACGTCAAACGCGAATTCCCCAATCACGCCGTCGTCGTTTCGTTGATGGTGGAGAGCAATCGCGAGGCGTGGCACGACATCGTCAAGCAAACAGAAGACTCAGGCTGCGACGGGCTCGAACTCAACTTCGGTTGCCCACACGGCATGAGTGAGCGGGGGATGGGCTCGGCGGTGGGGCAGGTGCCCGAATACACGCAGATGATCACGACGTGGGTGAAGGAAGTCGCACAGACGCCGGTCCTAGTTAAGCTCACCCCCAACGTAACCGATGTTCGGCCCGTCGGTCGCGCGGCGAAGCAAGGCGGGGCAGATGGGCTATCTCTAATCAATACGATCAACTCGATTACGGGCGTGGATCTCGACACGATGTTGCCCGAGCCTCACGTCGCGGGGCGCGGATCTCACGGCGGTTATTGCGGTCCGGCGGTGAAGCCGATTGCGCTCAACATGGTCCAACAGATCGCGTCCGACCCGGCCATCGGCATCCCGATCTCCGGCATCGGCGGTGTGCAGGCCTGGCAGGACGCCATCGAGTTCATGCTGCTCGGCGCGGGCAACGTGCAGGTCTGCACGGCCGCGATGCACTACGGCTTCCGGATCGTCGAGCACCTGATCTCCGGGCTCGAAGGGTGGATGCGCGAGAAGCAATTCAGCCAGCTCAGCGACTTCGTCGGCCACAGCGTGGCGATGGTCGGCGACTGGGCAGATCTCGATCTCGGGTACAAGGTGGTCGCGGAGATCGACCAGAATTCGTGCATCCACTGCGGGCTGTGCTTCATCGCCTGCGAAGACGGGGCTCATCAGTCCATCAGCAAAACCGAGGTATCCGAAGACGAATTTATTGCAGCGTTCTCGAACGGCGCGGAGGAGAAATCGGCGGCCTCTACCCTTCAAGTTAGCGGCGGAACGCGCGTCGTTGCCGGGGTGGGCGCTGGCTATGCAAACCGCTACGAAATCAAGCAGGACACCTGCGTCGGGTGTAACCTGTGCTCGCTGGTCTGTCCGGTCCACAATTGCATTTCCATGATCGAAGTGCCCTCCAACATTCCGTCAATGAGTTGGCGGGAGTATCAGGACAGGCTGGCCCGGGGCGACGTCGAAAAAATCCAGCCGCCGACGCATATTTAGCGGCGTTGCACTACCGGGGACCAGCGATGCCTCGCCAGCGTCGCAAGACGAAGGTGGCTTGCAAACGCCTCGCCGAGGAAGACAAAGAAAGATCGAATGCCGAGGTTACGTTTCGCAGGTCTGGTGGTCTAATGGGTATCCCCAAACATTCCACCAAGGAGGCTACCATGTTCTACAAGTCAGCGCAGAGTCGCACGGGTTCATTCCTCAAGGATTTTTACTGGCACGTTCTTGCTCTCGAAGATGAGGAGGATGCGGGAGGCGATGGCGGCGGCAAGGGCGAGGACGAGGACGAACCTGAACCCGGTGGCGGTACTGGTCTTCACCGCTCGGCGTAACCTGTCCTCGTGCTTCCGAAACACAAACCCCGGTCCGCTGAATCGCAGGCCGGGATTTTTTCTGTATCACGCGCGGCCCATCAGGTAGTCCATCCGGAGTGGTTGAGGAAACCGCTCAACGGCGTAACGGAGCATCGCTCTTGGCATCGTGCGGTAGTGTTTTTGGAGAAACGCTTCTTCGGCGTTCCGATCGCGCTTTCCGATTTCGCGGAGCATCCAGCCTACGGCCTTGTGGATGAGGTCGTGCGCATCGACGAGGAGGCGTTCGGCAATGCGGAAGGCGTCCTCGAAATCGCCCTCTTTGATTAAATGGTACGTCGCGACGATTGCGATGCGGCGCTCCCAAACTGACGCAGACTCCGCCAGTTCGTCTAAAGTTGAACGGTCTCGGCGTGCGACGTGGGGGCCGACGATGAGGTGCGCCGACGAGTCAACCAGATCCCAGTTGTTGATGGATGCCGTGTGGCTGATGTAGAGCTGAAATAGCGCTTCCTGCACGTCCTCGTTACTCTTCTTGTACTGACGCACTAGAATGAACAACGCGGTGAGACGCACCTCGTGCCATTCGGATATCAACAGTTTTTTGATACCGGCGAGAGGCATATTCTTATAGGCGACGGCGATTTTTCTTTGCTCGGGGACGCGGACGCCCAGGAACTTGTCGCCCTCGCCGTACTCGCCGGGCCCAGTCTTGAAGAAGCCCCGGGCGTGTTCGGCCTTGATCGGATCGGCTAGCGCCTTGAGGTCGGCGATGACTGCTGCGGCGGACATGCTCCGGGCGGTGGTTCTGGCAGCTCGACGATACGACGATCGATTGGTTTGGAAGGCGATCCGGCAACCGGCTTGCGTATACTCTCGACGTCAGCAATTTTCCCGAATCCCGAAGCAATGCCACAGCTTGTTTACCGCTTTGGCGGCGGCTCCGCCGATGGGAGTAGGGACCTCAAGGAACTGTTGGGAGGCAAGGGCGCGAACCTCGCCGAAATGGCCGCCGCAGGTCTTCCCGTGCCGCCAGGTTTCACCATCACGACAGAGACGTGCCGAAAGGTTTTGGAGGGAAATGGCGTGTGGCCGGATGGGTTGATCGACCAGGCGAACGCCGGCCTCGCCCATGTTGAGACAGTCATGGGGGCAGCGCTCGGAGACGCGGAAAACCCGCTTCTGGTCTCGGTGCGTAGTGGGGCCGCGGCCTCCATGCCGGGGATGATGGACACGGTGCTGAACCTCGGTTTGAACGACGAGGTGGTGGAGGGCCTCGCTCGCAAGATGAACAACGAGCGGTTCGCTCTCGACGCCTTCAGGCGATTCATCGACATGTTTGGTGACGTTGTGATGGGCGTTCACCACGGCCACTTTGAAGACGCGCTGACGACCCTGAAAGCCGATAACGACGTCCAGAATGATGTCGATCTGGACAGCGCAGCGCTCAGATCGCTCGTCATTTCCTACAAGCGTATCTATCAGGAGCACACGGGCGAGCCATTCCCGAGCGACCCGCGCGCGCAACTGAAGCGAGCTATAGATGCGGTTTTCGGGTCGTGGAATAGCGAGCGCGCCATCAAGTACCGCCGGATCAACCAAATCACCGGTCTCCTGGGTACTGCCGTTAACGTCCAGGCTATGGTCTATGGCAACCTTGGCCCAACGAGTGGGACTGGGGTCTGCTTTACGCGTAACCCATCGACGGGCGAGAAGGTGCTGTATGGCGAGTTTCTGGCTAATGCGCAGGGTGAGGATGTTGTGGCAGGCATCCGCACGCCGCAACCGATTGCGGAAATGTCCCGCACGTTTCCCGAAGCCTACGAGCAGCTCGTTGAGACAGCCGGGCGATTGGAGCAGCGCTATCGCAACATGCAGGATATCGAGTTCACGGTCCAGGACGGGGTCTTGTATCTGCTTCAGACGCGGAACGGGCAACGAACCGGCCTGGCAGCCGCCAAGATTGCCGTCGAGCTTGTTGAGGAAGGCTTGGCGACGAAGGAAGAAGCGGTTGGCAATCTTGTCGAGCCACGCCACATCGAGGGCCTTCTTCATCCGCGGTTTGCTGATGACGTGAATTACGCCGATCGAATAATTGGAACCGGCCTCCCCGCCTCGCCCGGCGCCGCTGTGGGGCGTGTCGTCTTTACCGCCGAGGACGCCGAGGCGTGGAAGGAGCGCGGCGAGGCTGTCATTCTGGTTCGCATCGAGACGAGCCCCGAAGATGTTGGTGGAATGCACGCGGCCGAAGGCATCTTGACCGCGCGAGGCGGCATGACCAGCCACGCAGCCGTCGTCGCCCGAGGATGGGGCAAGCCCTGCGTGGCAGGCTGCGGTGTCCTCCACATCGACTACGCTGCCAACAGGTTCTCCGCCAACGGCACGACAATCAATGAGGGCGACTGGCTTTCCATTAACGGGACCACGGGCGAGATCGTCGTAGGGGCGGAAGATCTGGTACCTCCGGAAATGACTGGGTATGTGGAGCGCGTCCTCGAATGGGCCGATGGATTCCGACGACTCCGGGTCCGAGCCAACGCCGATACACCGGCCGACGCGGCTCAAGCAGTTGCTCTCGGCGCCGAGGGAATTGGCCTCTGCAGAACGGAGCACATGTTTTTCGAAGGAGATCGGATCGACGCGGTGCGCCGGATGATCCTGTCCGAGACGAAGGGAGATCGGGCGCGGGCGCTCGCCGCGTTGCTCCCGCATCAGCGATCAGACTTCGCTGGCATCTTCCGCGCCATGGAAGGAATGCCGGTCACGATTCGCTTGCTGGATCCGCCGCTCCACGAGTTTCTGCCTGGCGACGACGAGGGTATTGAGGATTTGGCCGCACGTGAGGAAAGGGACGTAAGCGAGGTGCGGCGTCGCGTCGAGAGCCTGGAGGAGTTCAACCCTATGCTCGGCCATCGGGGATGTCGTCTCGGAATTGTGTTCCCCGAAATCACCGCGATGCAAGCCCGGGCGCTGTTCGAGGCCGCGGTGGACGTCGCGCTGGAAGGCGTGGAAGTATTCCCGGAAGTAATGGTCCCGCTGATTGGGACGAAGGCCGAGTTGGTCAACCAGCGCGCCGTGATAGAAGCCGTGGCGGAAGCCGTTTTTGCCGAGAAAGGCCATCGCGTAGAACACCTCATAGGTACGATGATCGAAGTACCGCGCGCCGCACTCATGGCCGAATCCGTCGCCGAGGCCGCCGACTTCTTCTCATTCGGCACGAACGATCTGACGCAGATGGCCTTTGGATTCAGCCGGGACGATGCAGGCAAATTCCTTCCATTCTATGTCCAAAACGGTTTGCTCGCAGACGATCCATTCCTCGCTCTCGATCAGGAAGGCGTCGGGCAACTGGTCGAGATGGCCACGATGCGAGGGCGGTTGTGCAAGCCCGACCTGAAGATTGGTGTCTGTGGCGAGCACGGTGGCGAGCCTTCGTCTGTCGAGTTCTTCCATCGAATCGGGCTCGATTACGTCTCCTGCTCGCCATTCCGGGTGCCCGTCGCGCGGCTTGCGGCAGCGCAGGCGGCGCTCCGCGACGTGGTGGAAGTCGCGGCCTAGCAGGCTGTTGATCTATTCCTCCTATCTGCGGCGGCGGCTCTTGTTCGATCTCAGCGTTGCGAGAATCTAGCCGGATCACCAATACGACTGCGATCTCGCGCCTTGATCTCGACCAACATCCGCTCGCCTCGCCAACGGATGAATAAATCCACAGCCTGCTAGCATGTCCGACTTCGACCTCGCGTCTTACGACTTCTATCTACCGGAGTCGCAGATTGCACAACATCCCGCCGAGAAGCGTGACGAATCGCGGATGCTGGTTATGGATACAGAAACGGGAGTGCTCTCGGACCGCATTTTCCGCGACATCACGGACTACATCGGACCGGAAGATGCCCTCGTTCTCAATAACACAAGAGTATTTCCGGCCTGTCTTGTAGGTAAACGCGAGCCGGGGGGAGGAAAGGCAGAGCTCTGTCTGGTCCGCCCCGTCGGTGATGGCGTGTGGGATGCGCTCGCCAGGCCGGGCCGCAAGCTCAGGACGGGCGCTCGCATCCGGTTTGGGGATGAACTGCACGCCGAAATCCTCGATGTGCTCGACGACGGCAAACGCCGCGTCCGTTTTGAAGGAGATGGGAGCATCGATGCCCTGGTTGAACGGGCAGGGCGGATGCCGCTCCCGCCGTACATCCGCCGCGACGAACCCGACCCGGAAGACCGAGAGCGCTACCAGACGGTCTACGCCCGTGAAAAAGGTGCCGTCGCTGCACCGACCGCGGGGCTCCACTTCACGCACGACATTCTGGAGCAGCTCCGAAGCCAGGGCACAGCGGTTGTCGAGCTAACGCTGCACGTTGGGTACGGGACGTTTGAACCGGTTCGGGTGGGTGACCTTCGAAACCACGCCGTCGCTTCCGAGTGGATCCACGTGTCTTCAGAGGCTGCCGTATCCATCAATTCGGCCAGAGCCCGCGGTGGCCGCGTGATCGCCGTTGGGACGACCTCGACGCGGACGCTCGAGTCCGTCGCAAATCACGCGGGATTGGTTCAACCTTTCTCAGGGGAAACGAAATTGACGATCACACCCGGCTACCGGTTCAAGGCGGTTGATGGGCTCCTGACCAACTTCCACCTTCCCCAATCGTCGCTGTTGGTACTCGTCAGTGTTTTCGCGGGTCGCGAGCGAGTTTTGGCTGCATACAAGTACGCCGTGGAGAATCGATATCGGTTCTACAGTTATGGCGATTGCATGTTGATCACTTGAAACCGCTGACGCCGCGCGGCTACAGCCTAAACAATACACCTGTCGAGCCGGAGGCGGGCACCCCTCAGCGCGCGCACGGAGTGCGGCTGCCCGTGCCCTGTGTAAAGAAAAGCGAGCACGGCCCGACAGCCGGGAGGAACCGCTTGGGCAAAACGAACAGAGCCATACGATTACCGACGACGCCCACGCCGATGCGGTGGCCGACTGCTGAGGCCGGGTTACCAAAGCTCCCTACTGGAACAGCCCTCTACCGGCCGAACCGGGACCTTACTTCCTACTATTTATATGCACGGTTATATTCGTAAACGGTATCTCCAAGCCTCACCAAAACTATGACCCACGTTGTAGGATTCGACAACGGTCCATTATATACATACGCTATATCATCGTATTCGCCAACGTGCACTTGTCGCGTCAGACCGTTATTGTTGGCCGCTAGATAATCATATCCAACAAGTTCCAATGCAAGTCTGTCGTTCTCCGTATTTACGTCACACCATTTTCTTATGGACCAGGTAGCCGTATTTAGCGCAACTGTTGGAAAGTTACAGAAATTAGCCGTATTGGAGCCTGAGATAACATATTCCTTAACAACTACATCCGCTATTTCAAACTCGTTAACGATATCTGCATCACCATCAAAGGGCACAACCTCGACGTGACCGCCCTCGCAAGCGGCCAGAATGCATAAGGCCATCAAAAATGTTGCGCGCGTGTTCATTCGCCAAACGCGACCGTGCATACATAGCACATGATAGGGAAAGCCGCTGGTGAAGAGGAAACATTATGTCCCGTAAACCAACCTGAATGTAAGGCATTTGCCACACTTCTACTAAACCAGTGACCGTAATCATATGTATCAAGCGTCGAACCTCTACCCATTTGTACAGTTTGAGTTGATGCGTCTATGACTCGCATGTCTATATGCCCATAGACATTAGCATCATTCCAATACGACGCCAACCCTCGCACATTCAGACTGTAATTACCATAACTATTAACTTCGCTGTTACTGTTAGCCATCCGGATCTCAACAGACCTGTAAGCACGAGAACCCCAATTGATTTTGTTAACGTCAACAAACAACGGATCGCCGGACCCCTGATTGTACCACTCGATTGCCTCGGTAAATCCCAGTTTGCCGTCCCAATCAGGCCGACTACTTAAGGTTCGAAGGCTGCTGTCAAGTCGATCAACAGCTTCCCTTCCATTCAAGCCTTCCCTACCAAGATTGTTTGAAAGGGCGTCTTCGTGTGACATGCCTTGTGCGAAATTGTCAGCAGCCATGACAATTGGATCTCCCTGAAGTCCCTCATCGTCCGTCCCGAGCAAATTCCCTTCAGTGTCGTAAATAGGTGATTCAGCAAGGCGCCCATCAGGATCTATAAAACTAACCGAGTTGTTCGCCGAGTAGACGTAAGGACTCGGATATTGCTCCATCGGATCCACCGCCGTCCACCTCCCCAGCTCCGGCAAATAGTACCGCGCCCCGGCATAGTAGTCCCCGGTCTCCCGGTCCAGCTCGTGGCCCGTATACCCCTCTCTCGTCTGGCTTCCTGATACAAACACGCGGTCGGGTATCTGCAGTCCGAGCGGGTAATAGTGGCACGCGGGTGGTGCGAGAAGTTGCCTAGTTCTGTACACGAAGCAGAGGCGGAAGCGTCAGCGCATCAACGGAATAGAGTTGCCCGTTGCGAAGTGGTCCGAAGTCGAGAATTCCGCCCAAACCGTCGAGCCGAAATGTCAACGTGGCCGCGTCGAAAGCGATCGTTCGGTTCGTTCCCTCTATCGATTGGAAGACCGTGCCGTGCGCGAGTGGGCCTACAACTCCATGCGCCGCGTTGTAGAGGAGGATCTGGTCCAGATCGGCGCGACTCAGCAGGCCGGGGTTTTCGGTATAGACCTCGTCCGGAAATGCAAACATGGTAAACGGGCCGCTCCCCTGGAAAAAAGATTCCAGACCTGCTCGGCCAATAGCGTCGAGCTGATTAAGGAAACCCGTCAGCAACAGCTTGTCCAGCAGATCCACCTCTGCCTCGATCAAAAGTGCGACCTGATGAAAAGCGCCGCGCTCGACGGGCCTATCGGTTTCGTCGAGAAGCCTTCCGCCAACGAAAATCCGGTCTCCGTCGAGCTGTACTTCCATCTCCGTGCCGTCCAGCGCAACGAGCACAAGCCCGTCAGTAAGCTCTTCCGAGGAGTAGCCGCCAGGGACGATGTGCACGCGCGTCAACTGGTCGAGTAGCGAGACATGCGCCTGGCTGAAGAGGGCCTCCCGAATGTCAGAAGGGAAGGCCTCGTACGCGACATTCAATGGGGCGAACACCGTGTAGGCATCGTTTGATGAGAGGAGGGATACAAGATCGGGGCGGCCGGCAACCGCATCGGAAAAGGTTGTAAGCCGGGGGCTGGATCGAAGCCGTTCCTCGATATTCAGGCTATCCGACTGAACGCCATTGATGAGGTAGATCACTCCGTTGGCCGTTTCAATGGCTTCCGAGATAACCAGCCTGCCGTTGAGGTAGCGCGCGTTTCCCTCAACCGTAAGGGTGAGGTGCGTTCCGTCGCGCGTCTCAATCTGCGATCCGGGCTCTAGCGTTGGGATGTCGATGAGGCCACCAGCACTATGGAAATCGACGATTCTTGCAAGAACATCGGCATTTTGCGCCTCCGTCAGCAGATCGAATTCAGGGTCTCCATAGTCGAGAAATGCATTGTCGATGGGGGCGAAGACGGTGATCGGCCCAGGTCCGGCTAGATAGTCGGACGCTCCCGTTGACATCGCCAGGCCGGAGAAGATCTCCACAATCGGCGTGAGCCGGAGTCGATCTGCTGTGTTCAGGTTCATACGCAGGACGGCGGAAATCCCGTGGATCAGGCCATTGTCGGCCTCCACATCGGCATACGAAATCAGCGCATCGCCAACGCGCAATTCTCCGTCGACGATCTCGACCGTGAGGGCTGTTCCATCCAGTGTGAGAAGCTCCGTGCCCGCTGTGAGGTCGGCGGTAGAGAAACGCCCTGGCACGATATGAAACTGCAGGATGCGCTCGAGCAGATCGCTGTTGTCAGGATCAAGCATCCGATCCACGGTGTCCGTTCCCAGGAACTCAAACGCGAGGTCGGTCGGGGCGAAGATGGTAAACGGCCCGCCGCTGCGAAGTGTCGCGTCGAGGCCGGACGCAACGAGCGCCTGAGAGAAGGACTCGTAGTCGGCATCGGCGCTCAATATTCCCGCAATGTCCGTCGCCGTTGGTTCTACCGTCGCGCCGCCATCGCAACCCGCGAATACGAGCGCTGCTCCGAACAGAAAGAAGAACCGGGCGGCAAGAGGTCGAGGCATGGGATGAGACACGGAGAGGCGGAGCGGCGGGTTTCCGAAAAGTACGTGTTTGAAAATCCGCGACAGATGTTCGCGCGTGAAGGGGAGAGGGAATTACCCTCCGTCGGATTCGGAATCGTTTCAACTTGTCGTATTCCCCGTTCGGTCGCCTGGACACCGCACGTACCTTGCGCCACCTAGTCCGCAACCACCAATCCCGCGTGTTCCTCGTGTGCCTGCTTCGGCCTATTGGGCTTCGTTTTCTCTCCGGGTCCTTCTTGGCTTTGCTGTGTGTGCTGGTCGCACCCGTTGCCCAAGCGCAGACAGCGACCATCCGCGGTTTCGTGATTGATAAAGCAGACGGGCAGCTGCTGACCGGGGTAAATGTTGCAGTTGAAAATGACGCCGGCGACATAACCGGAGCAGCCACAAACCTGGATGGCTTCTACACGATTGCCGGAGTTCGACGCGGGCGTTATGTCTTGCGTGCCTCATTCATCGGCTACGAGACGTTCGTCGATACGCTGGATGTCGCGCCGGGAACTGTTCAGGTTGACATTGAACTGGCCGCGTCTTCGATTCAGCTTGATGAGGCCACGGTAGAAAGCGAGCGGACGAACGGTGCGGCGAATGTCACAGCGGGGCTTCAACGCATTCGCGTGGAGGATGTCCAGTTGATCCCGGCGCCCGACGTGACGGGCGACCTGGCAAACTACCTGACGACGCTCCCGGGAATCGTAACCTCGGGCGACCGCGGCGGGCAGTTGTTTATCCGCGGAGGAGAACCGACCCAAAACCTTGTTCTATTGGATGGAATGCCCGTCTTCCAGCCATTTCACGTGCTGGGCTTTTATTCCGCATTCCCCGCCGACATTCTATCTACCGCAGATGTCTACGCCGGAGGCTACAACGCCCGCTTTGGCGGCCAGCTTTCTTCCGTGCTGGATATTTCGACGCGGAGCGGCAACAAACGAAGGTTCGGCGCAAGCGCAAGTGTCGCGCCCTTCGTGAGTGGTGCGTCCATTGAAGGGCCGCTGGTTCGGGACCGGGCGTCATTCCTGGTGACGGCGAGAAAATCGGTGATCGAGCAAGGTGCGGCGAATCTGGTAAGTCAGCCGCTTCCCTTCGACTTCGGCGATGTGTTCGCGAAGCTGCACGTGACGCCAAGCACATCGAGTCAGCTTTCGGTCAGCGGGTTGTACACAACCGACACTGGCACCGTCGGGGACATCGATGCACCCCGGCCCGACCAGGTGCGGTACACGAACGCAGGTGGCAGCTTCAGGTATGTATTGTTGCCGGGTTCTGCACCGCTATTGGGCGAGATTCAGCTTTCCTACTCCTACCTCAATACAGAGCTCGGGCCCAGCGTCGACGATCCCGACCTTCTCGATCTAACGACCCTTCGGACGTCGGACCTCTCACGCTTCAATGCTCAGTTCGATCTGACCTACTTCCTTCGTGGGATCGACATTCGGGCGGGCGGGTTCGTAAGGACGACGTATACCGAGAGTCTGCTCGGTGGCCTGTTCCAGAATGTTTCATCGGATCGGGTAAACGTCACGGAAGCCGGCGCATACATTGAGCCCGAGTTCAAGATCGGCAGCGCACTCCGTCTGATGCCTGGCTTTCGAGCCACCGTTTCGCCGAGTCTCGGCGAGAACTTTTTTGAGCCGCGCTTCAGGGCCGTCTTTGAGGCAGGAAGGCATCGGCTCAGCGCTGCCGGAGGCCTCTACAATCAACCCGTTGTTGGCATCAGCGATCGGCGCGATGCCACGAGCATCTTCACGGCCTGGGCAACGGCACCGTTCGGCAACACGCCGAGAGCGCTCCACGTCCTGGGCGGGTATCGCCTGCAGGCGACATCGGGCCTCGACCTCGCTTTGGAGGGGTACTACAAGGATCTCGAAAATCTCGCGATTGCCGAATGGACGGCGTTCCCGAGACTCACGACTAACCTCCAGCCGGCCGATGGGGAGGCCTACGGGCTGGATGCACGGGCCGAGCTGCGCCTGGGTAGCGCCTACTTCGCCGTGAACTATGGCTTGTCGCACGTCACGTATTCGGCCACGTCCGCCCGGTTTGAACTCTGGTATGGCGAGGAAACCCTCAGCTTCCGGCCGGCACACGACCGGCGACATCAGGCGACCGTCATAGCCAGCGCGCCGATCTACGGGTTTACCGTGTCGCTTCGCTGGCAGTTGGGCTCGGGCTTGCCGTATAGTCGCGCACTCGGCTTCGATACCTATATCCCGCCATCGAGCAACCCGGACGTGTTCACGGAGGCCGGAATTCCGAGGGTGATTTATGAGCGACCATTCAACGGCCTCCTGCCGGACTATCACCGGCTCGATATCTCGGTAGACCGCGCCTTCGACCTCGGTCCGGCTACCCTCACGGCGCAAGCCGGTCTGATCAATGCCTACGACCGTAAGAATCTCTTCGCGTTCGACATTTTCACACTGCGCCGCGTCGATCAGCTCCCCATCATTCCAACGTTCGGGCTCAAGCTCAGCACAAACTAGATCGTGATGCGCTACCGATTGCTCCTCCTACTCTCCGCCGGATTTCTGTTCGGCTCGGGTTGTGACGAGGCCATCGCGCCGCCTGATGGCTTTGCGGCCTACTACACGCTGTGGGGCGCGTTCGATCCGAGTGTGGATGTCCAGGCCGTTCGTGTTGTGCCGATCGAACGCGAGATTGGAACAGGATCCGCAGAGCCACTCGGCGTTGAAGTCACGTCGACCGACCTTGCAACTGGCGCCATAACAACCTGGCGGGACTCCGTTATCACGTTCAGCGATGGCTCCGTCGGCCACGTCTATCTCGGTGATTTCAGCCCGGAGTTCGGGCGTCGGTATGAGTTCCAGGTTGAGAACGGTGCGGGTCAAAAAACGACAGCGGCAACGCGGGTTCCGCCGCTAGTAAGCCCATTTCGCGAGGCCACAGCGTTCATCCCTGGCGACGTGAAACTGCCGGTACTCTGGCCGGGGGCTCCACAATTGAATAACCTCGAGATCGTCTACGAACTTGAGAACGGCAACTGCGACCGGTTCATTCAGGACGCGCCGTTTGTCGGCGACGCCGAGCCGTTCGAATTTGGGTGGAGTACGGCCATACGCCTGGCCGAAGCCGCAGACGCTGTCCTCGCCCTTCTCGACAACCGTCCGCACGCCGTCGTGCGGATGTGGATGCGCGCCGAAGTTGCCAGCGAAGACTGGCGGCCACCCAATGGCGTTTTCGACCCCGAGTTACTCATCGAGCCCGGCACATTCTCGAACGTGGAAGGGGGCTTCGGGTTTGTTGGCGGCTCCTACGTCGCCCAGACGGATTCATGGACACTCGAACCCGATGCGGTGATTCGAGCAGGCTTCGAATTTCCAGGATTCGGCACCTGCTCGCCGTGACAGGCACCTACCACGTCAACCATCCCGCCTTCAAAAACAGAACGGCGGGGCTGGGCGCTGGTTGTCGTCCCCCCGGACAATCGCCGCACCCGGCCCCGCTCGATTCTGCGGAGTTCAAAGTTCCAACTCAGAGACGAGAAACGCAAGGGGATTGGGCATAAAGTCTTCCTGAGATGGCAGAGTCGCTGCGGCTGCGCCCACTCAAGCCGATTCAGCGGATGCTGGAGATGAGCGAGGGGGTGCGGTAGGGTTGATAAACCGCCCCCATTCTGCATGGCAGGGCCATTCAGTTTCAGCACCTCGATAGTGTCATCCCGATGAGCAAAGCGAAGAGGGATCTCCCAACGTTCGAAGCCAGCTGAGACAGTGGAGATCCTTCTTCCCGGAGCCTGCGCTGAGCGAAGTCGAAGCGGTCATCAGGATGACAAAGTGTGGATGTCGCGCGGAACCTGACAGCCTCCCCTGGAAGGGAGACCAAAAGTCCCCCTTTCAAGAGCCTGTCCCCGCGAAGGCGGGGAGGGTGCCCGAGGAACGAGGGCGGGGGATGTTGGATTGGCTGGATGTCACGGAAGCACGATGCAGCAACCCCCCTTCCCCTCGCTGCGCTCGGGTACTCTCCTGAAGGGGAGACTTTGTGTGGTCCCCCTTCCAAGGGGGTGGCTCCGCCGCCAGGCGGAGACGGGGGATGTCGGATTGGCTGGGCGTTCTGCCTTCAGGTTGTGTCGGCCACCACCAGGGAAGTGGAAAAGCTAAAGCAATACCAGATAGCGGCGGGCGTGCTCAAAAAACGCCCCGGCAGCTTCACATCTACCGGGGCGCTGAATCATGTGACGACCTCGCCGGGCCCTAGCCCTCTTCGTCAGTTTCGGCTTCTTCCACCACTTCAAACTCCGCGTCCTGCACATCGTCGTCCACCTCGGCATCGGGCGAGGCTGTTGAGCCGTTCTCCGTGTTGGCGGCGGTCTCCTCCTGCTGAGCCTTGTAAAGGTCTTCGCTGGCCTCGGCCCAAGCGGCGTTGAGCTGCTCGATAGCAGAGTCTATCTCCGAGCCATTCTTGCTACCGTGGACTTCCTTCAGCCTGGC
>JBGTDU010000139.1:0-28758 GCA_041748175.1 Rubricoccaceae bacterium | reverse complement strand
GGCAGACCAATAGAGACGGTAGGAATGGTGGACATGACGGATGGCTTCGATTCCTTCGGCCCTGCAACGACCGAACCGCTGAATCCATGCTCGATATGAAGCGGTTCGGCGTGACCAACATGTTACGGCATCGTCTCCGATAGTCGAGAGACACCTGCCGGAAGCCAAAATAAAGGGCGATCCGAGATCGGACCGCCCCTAAAAACCGGAAGGAAGTTGGTAGGCTAAGCCGACTTGAGCGTGGGTTCCTCAGAAGCACCATCTCCCGCCAGGACGCCTTCCGCGACGAGCTTCGCCCGAAGCTGGGCCTCGATCCATGGGTACGTCCGCGCCAGGCCCTCCTCGAGGGAAATCTGGGGCACCCAGCCGAGCGTTTCACGCAACTTCGTGTTGTCGGAGTTGCGGCCCCGAACGCCCATCGGACCGTCTATGTGGACTTCCTCGATTGCCGTTCCAGCGGCCTCCGCAGCGATATGTGCGAGCTGGTTGATGGTCACCATCCGGTCGCGGCCGAGGTTAAGCGGCTCTGAACAATCGCTCATCATCAGGCGGTACACACCCTCCAGGCAGTCGTCGACGTGCATGAACGAGCGCGTCTGTTCGCCGTCGCCCCAAATCTCGACGGCCGGGTTGCCCGTCAGTTTGGCCATGGCCACCTTGCGGCACATCGCGGCAGGGGCTTTCTCGCGGCCTCCCTCCCACGTTCCGAGTTCGCCGTACACGTTGTGGAAGCGGACAGTTCGCGTTTCCATGCCGTACTGCTTGCGGTAGTGGTAGGCCAGTTGTTCGGTGATGAGCTTCTCCCAACCGTACGCGTCCTGCGGCTGCGCGGGGTATGCGTCCTCCTCTCTCAGGGGCTTGACTTCGGCCTCCGTCTGGAGGAACTCGGGGTAGACGCACGCGCTGGATGTGTAGAGGTAGCGCTTCACGCCTTCGAGGCGGGCGGCCTCCATCGTGTGCGTGTTGATGAGGATGTTGTTGTGGAGGATCTCGGCGTGGTACTTCGAGATGAATCCCATCCCGCCCATATCCGCGGCGAGGGCATACACGTGCTCCACACCACGAACGGCCTGGACGCACGGCTCCCAGCGCCGGAGGTCCAGCAGCTCAAATTCATCGGCAGCGGTTGCGGCATACTCAGGTTCTTTGATGTCGACGCCGCGGACCCAATAGCCCTTCTCCTTCAAAAAATTGACGAGGTGATGGCCGATGAAGCCACCTGCGCCTGTTACAAGTGCACGAGTCTGAGACATGGGTCAGAAAGAAAGTTTGTGTAGGGGGACGGGGAGGCCCGAGGGGAATAGTCAGTGCCCGGGGCGATTACTGCACCGAAGTTACGGCGTCTCGGTTCTCTTTCCGTTCCTGTCGCATTTGACGGGCGAATCCGAACATAAAGCGCGGGACGATACGAGCGTAGCGTTTCCAAAGACGCTGAGGTTCCATCGCGAGACGGAAGGCCCATTCCAGGCCTAGTCGCTGAAGAGTCGGGGGCGACTGTCGAAGCAGCCCGGCGTGAAAATCGAAGGCAGCACCTACGGCAAGCATCACGGCTGGGATCCGGCCTTTGTGCTCGGCGCACCAACGCTCCTGGCGCGGACAGCCGAGCCCTACAAACACAATGCGCGCACCCGATTCGGTGATTAGCCGGACGTGTGCTTCGTCCTCGTCGGCCGTCAATGGCCTGAACGGTGGCGAGATGGCGCACGCGATTTTCAGGCCCGGCGCTACTTCTGGAAGGCGTTCCTGCAGCCGTTCGAGCGTCTCCGGGGTGGAGCCGAAAAGTGCGATGGGGATGCCAGCGCTGGCGGCCGCGCGACAAACATGCAACGTGAGGTCGGGGCCATAAACTCGGGAGGCTTCCTGGACGCCAAGCCTTTTCAGCGCGTTCACGAGCGACATGCCGTCGGGCACGTTGAGATCGGCCTCATTCAGCACGCGCTGGAAATCGGGGTCATCCTGCGCCTCGATCACCCCGTGCGCGCCCGTCGCACAGACGTACTTGGACGCGCCCACCTTCGCCCAGAGCAGTACAGCTTCGGTCGCGTCCGCGTAATTCGACGCGTGGACGCGGGTACCGAGTATGACTCGGCTTTCAGGATGTTCGACATCCAAGTACACGGGCTTAGGCAATCGGATGGTATCCGTGGCGTTCGTGGGTGGCGTCGTCGTAGATCCGAGCGAGGATCTCATAGTTCCGATCGGCACCATAGTGATTCTCGAATGTTTTACGTGCGGCCGAGCGCATCGCGGCATACCCGCTTGGTTTGGAAAGCAGCGCTCGCGTGGCGCGGGCAAATGCATCCGGATCGCCAGGAGGAACGAGCAGTCCATTCTCGCCCGAATTGATCATCGTGCGCATCGTTCCTAAGTCCGACGCGATGATAGGCAAGCCGCTCGCAAACGACTCAATTAGCGTCATGGGCGTTCCACCTTCATACATCTCTGAGGGAAACAAGAGCACACCAGCCTTGCGCATGAGGGCAACCACGCCCGACCGATCTTTCCACCCCATCCATTCCACCCGTCCACTTGCGCAGGCGGCTTCGACTTCGGGGCCTAGCGGACCGTCTCCCACGATCACAAGCTTTGGCAGTCCGTCAGCTTCGTCACCGCTCCAAGCTTTTATGAGTGTGCCAACTCCCTTTGCCGGATCTAGCCGACCAACAAAAAGGGCAAAACCGTCTGTGCCCGAGCCAACGCCCGGATCACCGTCGAGAAAGTTGGGCTTTACCACAAGTTTAGTGGCGGGAATTCCGCCTCGTACGAACTTCTCCCGTGCGAAATCCGATATCGCGATGTACCGGTCGATTGCCTTGGTCCATGTGCCTATTGCCCGGTGAGTAGCCGTCATGGTTGCCACGACGGCAGACGCAGCTCGACTACCCCGATAGCACTTGTGTATGATGGCCGGAACCGCGAAAGACTTGTCAATACACGTTTCACAGGGCCGCCCTTCGCGAAAAAACACGGCACCTGGACACATAATCCTATAGTTGTGCAACGTTTGAACTACGGCAGCACCTGCCTTCCGCGCCCCCCAATAGGCAGCAGGCGATATGAGCGGAAGTGTGTTGTGGAAGTGCACGATATCAACGCCTTCTCGTTCAACAATCGCTGCTATCTCGGCACTAGCCTGTTTATTCCAAACGGTGCGTTGCGCCAGTACGGGCAAACTGAGGCCGTTTACTTCTTCGTTGTTGGCGGTGTAATGGTGAACCACATGACCCCTGGCGACAAGTAGTCTGCCTTCCGCTTCGAAAACACTGTCCTCGCCTCCCCCAGTCCGGTAGTAATTATGTACTTGGAGGATGCGAAGGAGCTGGCCAGCCCCAGTTACGTCGCCGAGGCGGCCAGATTGTAAAGGTCTCGGTTGTGGGGGCGCTTGCCCCATAGCCGAGAGACTCACGCGTGGAGTTTGGATCGTCACTGTCGAACAGGACATCAGGATGATGACGGTGAATATAGACGGCTCCAATACCCACACCGAACACGGTCCAGAACCAGATACCACCCATGGGGCCTTCGAAATACACGTCGAAGGTCGCGTTTAAATGCATGGCAACCCAATAAGAGACAAGAACGGCAAAGAGGGCCATCCATCGAGACTCCTTCCTCTCGCGAGCCCGCAACCAAGCACGGATTAGCGTGGCAAACCAGATAAGCTGCAACAAAATCCACAGAATGGCCCCTGGAACACCGAGACGAGCTAGAATGGTCATGTGGCCGTTGTGAGGACTTCGGAGAGACGGGTCAACGAGGAAACCGTCATCCTTGGCGAGATTCACGCCGAAACCTTTGCCCGTCCAGAAATATTCCCCACGAACAGTGTAATCGAAAATGGTTTCCCACCAATCCATCCGCCACTTCTTCGTCCCCTCCAGGGAGTCAGATTCTGTCCGTCCGAGAACGCTTTTGATGTTGAGCCAAAGTTGTTCTACGGAAATGTCCCTACTGGCACCGTTGACCGGAATGATGGGCCCCACGATCAAGCCGATCAGGACGAAAAACAGGAACGCATAAGCGAGTTTCCCAACCCGTGCTTCGGGAGGCCTTAGGACGTAGCCAACGAGTATCGCAAGAAAGAAGGCTATCATTCCGCCGCGGTTGCTGACCATCACGATTGCTGCGTTTGCCGCCAGCGCGAAGAGCAACAATGGACGGCGACGAATAAGTCCGACCATGAGAAAAGTCGCGATGCCGGCCAATTGCACCATGATGTCCCCGCCCTTGGCCTCGAAGATATGTGCGCTATCTGACCAGGGTAGAAATGGGACGCTAGACTCAAATGCCCTAAAGGCCAAATAGACAGCCCAAATCGAGGCGAGGAACGCTACAGTGTACTTTCGATAGGACGCGATCAGATTCTTCAGCCGTTCGGGTCGTGCGATTAGCAAGGTGGCAATGATGAAGGCGAAAAGGCCATAGCCCAACTGCATTCCATCACGAATTGCGTCAACGCCGTGCATACCGTAATTCCGCGTGATACTCGAGGCTGCGAGCGCAAGAAGAAGAACCAATACGATCCCTGTCGGCGTCAAAGCAACTTTCAAGAGAGACCCGGAAGTCGCCGCGTAGAAAAGGCCCACGAGGAGAATGATCTCGCCAACAAAAATAGGTGGCACGCCCCAATAGGCAAACCCACGCGACAGAAGGGCATAACCAAGTAAGGCCCATCCGAGAACCTGGACATACCTATCCGCGGCACCGTACGCCGATCTGGCGGCAATGCCGCTTGATGAAACAGGCGTGTAAATCAGGTTCATAGGGCTGCTACCGACACCGCGACTCGTTCGCCCACGTTGCTCTTTGGAACAGCGTTTGTTTCAAGCGTATCGGTCAAGACTATTTCCTCTTCAATTCCCAACCTGACAATCTCTCGATGGCGATCTGCAAGGTCCGCTACAATGCCCCCCCAGCGGTAACGTCCGTGAACGCGATCGCGTGCGGCTTCGCCCAACCGAGCCAGCAAACTCCGGTCTCGCGCAAGGGCTAAAATGCATTCGGCCAGATCTGCCTCGACCTGTTCAGGATTGACCGCGTCCACGACAAAACCAGTTTCCGCTGTTACCTGGGTTCCGGGTCCGCCGAGGTTCAGGCACAGTACCGGGCGGGCAGCTGCCATAGCTTCTAGCGTGGCGTAGCCGCCACAATCGTGAAAGCTTGGGTGTACAAATACGTGGCTATCCTCCAGTCGCTCAAGTAGGCTTGCGCGAGGCAACATCCCTAGGAAGTGGACGTGTTCTGCTATCCCAAGCTCGCACGCCAACGCTTCCAATCGGCTACGTTCTGGCCCATCGCCCAGAATCACGTAGGCCGCGTCGGCAAGGGTACCGTCGCCAGCTTCTTTCGCTTGGGAACGCGCACGCGCAAAGGCTCGAATGCCGTAGTCGTAGCCTTTCCAATGAAGAAATCGCCCAGCACTTAGTAATCGAAGGGGCGATATCAGATCTGGCGGCGAAATCCTGGACAGGCCCTCTATCTCGCTGTCGGGTAGAGCCACAGGATCTACAATGTCAACACGCTTCGCTCCAAGTCCGCGCATTAATTTCGCAGTTTCAGGTGTCGCCGCGAGGCCTAGCGAGGATGATCGGGCGGTTCGCCGAACCATTGGGTCCAGGCTGGCAACCCATCTCGCAAGATCACGAAGGCGCTCATAACGCCGACCGAACGGGCTGAATCCTCGATAGAACGCTTTTGGAGCCGACTCGCCGCCGCCGACCGGTCCCCAAACAAAGGGTACGCCTGATCCTGCCAGCGCGCTCGGTGCCCATGATTTCATCAGCGTGGCATGATGTACGACGTCAAATCCTACTTCTGCGTGAAGGCGTCGCACGGTTCTTCGTGCTGTGATCTGCCAACGGTAATAGTGTAGTTGCTCCTTGAATCCGGATCGGTCCTGCCCACCATGAAGATGCACGTGACCCTCTCGTTTCAATTGATGGTACACCGCCTTGAGATGCGGCGTAGGGTTCTCGCAGAGCTCCTTGTCGATGGCGGGTTTGAATCCATAACCCGGATATGTCAGCAGCCACACGTCATGGTGGTCCGCAAGCCCACGCGCAATTGCCCATCCCTGGCCAGGCTCAGAGCCGCGTCCGGGCTGGCACGCGTAGGCCGAAACGAGAACACGTAGTCGGCGATCATCGGAGTGCAGGTCTTCCGGCGGGGATTGGACAACCTCCGCATTCCCTGCGTCTCTATTCCTTCGAAGTAATCCTATCATCACGAGAGCTTCTGTTGTCAACGCGACAAAATCTGAAGCAATTGCCCCGACAACACCAAAGGTTGCGGTGAGCGCAACGCCAATAGTTAGCGCAGCTCCTACGGCCCCAATCCGAGCCTGGAACACGGCCTTAGGCCGTTCCTGCGAACGCAGGACCGCCATGAGTACTCCTGCGGTAACGGCAAACAGAGGCAGCCCGGCCATCATCCACAACAACAAAGAATCAACGGAGTATTGACCTCGATATAACCATCCGACCAGCGACTTCCCAAATAAACCAACGATTAGACCATAAACAAGTGCAAGACCGGCGAGGGCCGTGCCAAGATTTCGAGCCGTGTGGAAAAGCTTCCCTCTTGACCGCGCCTGAACAAATACGGGTAGAGCGAGCAGAACCAACGCCGTAAAGCCTTGAAGCGCCGGCATGGCCAAGTTGAATAGCGCCCGAAGTGTGGCACTTCCCTCCAAGCCAACAAACAGTGGCAAAACGAGGAAGGGAAGTGCGCCGTGAAACCATTCGAGTCCGCCCGTTACGGAGGCCCACCGTCCATACTCCCAGTGTGCAGTGCGGGCCTCAGTGGCCAAGCCGGTCTCATTCGATGCCCGAAAAACGCCGAGATGCCAGGCCAAACCGAGCCCGGAAATCAAGGCTCCTCCGCCCATTACCAAAAAGGCGATAGGCCCAGTAAGCCAACCAAGATGATTTAACACCAACGCACTTCCGACAACCAATACCAGATATACAGCACCCGCGAGGGTAGCAATTTGCGGCCTGAAGACGATGTAGCAGGCGCGACGCATCAGCCACAGAAACAAGACAAACGCCTGAGCTACTGCCAGCGAAGCCAACGCTGCGGCGAGTTCGAATTCCCCTCCCACGAAAAATGCCAGTCCAGCGATTCCAAGTAATCCGGCGACAATAATTGCGTAACGAATGTGGCCGGCCAGAAGTACCCGGAGATACGACGGCACACGCTCCTTGAATCGGCTGGCACCGAATACAAGCAGGGGCTCAACAAACAACCCACCGTGTACGGCCCCGCCCAACAGGAAAACGATAAAGGCAACCGTGAACGCTCCGTAGGCCTCAGGCGTCAACCAACGCGCCAACAGAACATTGACCGCAAAGTTCGAAACCGCAAAGAGCCCCTGGTCGAGGACCGACCACGAACCCTTCTTCAGCCACGAAGTCAGCGTTCCCGAGGAGCTTGTTGAGGAATCCGGCATGGCCCCGAAAGGGTGGCGGAGGGGCGAAGACTAGTTCCTCGTTAGCGCCTGGACAACAAAGGCGACGGCAGAAATTCCGCCCGCGATGATGCCGATTTCCTGCCAGCCGAACCGCTTCGATTCGATCACGTCAATCAGCATCGTGTCGCCTTCGCAGAGGTCGGGATAGACGTCGGGATTCGTGGCTGTGTCTTGCAGCGTCGTGGCGTAGATGGGCGCCGAGCCGGCGTTTGGTCGGAATAGCCGGACTTCAACGTTGCGGTCACGCTCGCCATCGCGCATCTCGTAGCGCGGCCCGCCGGAAAGCGCGAGCAAGCGGCCCAAATCTGTGCCGATACCTACTTCGTAGAGACCAGGCTGCTGCACGGCGCCCTCAACATGAACCTGCACCGTTGCATCGCCGGGCACGAAATAGCTGAAATAGGTGTTGGTCGCGGTGGTCTTCATGAGTTCGGCCCGGCCCAGGCGCCCGATGCACGGATCGAGCGCCATGGAGGTCTGGGCCTCGACGGAGGTGACGCCAACTGCAAAAGCGGCGAGCGCTAGGAGCAGGGTTCGACCAGGGTACGCCATAGAGGTTTTCATAGAGACGGGCGGAACTGGGCTCGCGTGGGCGCAGAGCGGAGGTTATACAGAGGGTTGCGCGGCGGCACCGGATGCGGCGCTGCGCTCGCGCGATGTTTCGGCGGAGTAGCGTGTGGCGTAGCGATAGCCAAACGTACGCCGGAAGGCGACGCTCTGAGCGGGATTAAAGCGGTTCAGCACCGCGCCGATCTTCGTTAGGCCAGCCCCGGCCAACTCGCCCGCCACTTGCGTGAGCGCGTCGGCGTGCGTTCTGTCGGCCGCCGCAATAAGCAGCGCGGCATCGCAGTTCGGGGCGATCACCGATGCGTCGGCTGCCAGCAGACCCGGAGGGGCATCGACGATGATGAAATCGAATGTGGTGCGGAGACCAGCCAGAAGTTTTGAGCTGCGTTCCGGGCTCCAGAGATCCTCCGGCGTTTGGGCTGGTTCGCGCGCCGTGAGGGCAAATAGTCCGGGCACGACCGTATTCCAGTACACGAGATTCTCCGTCTCGACGCCCGCGCCGAGTGCCGGGGCTGCGCCCAACCCGAGATAGGCGTGGACCTGCGGTCGGCGAAGGTCGGCATCGACCAGCAAAACCCGTCGGCCGGACTGCGCGGCCACAACGGCAAGGTTGGCGGCGATCAGGCTCTTTCCGCTGCCAATCTCCGGGCTCGTGACGAGCAGGATCTGCGGGGCATCGGCGCCTCCCTGCAAGCCGGCGTGCAGGTGGCGGAAGGATTCGGCGGCAGGCGAGAAGGGTTTCACCAGCGCAACGAGCGCAGACGAAACCGGCATTCCTTCCAGCGTGACGGGCGTTCCCTCGGCGTCCTCTCCGAGATCCGGGACGGTTCCGACGAGCGTAAAGCCGTTGTCGGCAAGGTCAGACGGTGTGTGGATGTAGCCGTCGGTCCGCGCGCGCACTGCCGTGGCGCCATACCCGAGCATCAAACCGAGAAGCCCTCCGAGCAGGAGGTTTAGGGGAAGATTGGGGCTGGAGGGTTTTTGCGGCACCTGCGGCTCGCGGATAACCTGGGCCAGGCCAAACTCGGTTTCCTCGGCCACGCTGGCCGCTTGCAGCTTGCTGGTCAGGTAGAGATGGAGCTGTTCGGTCGCCGCGCGCGCCCTTTGAAGCTGCGCCAGTTCACGCGACTGCTCCGGTATGGAAACGAGCACGCCACTGGCTTCAGACAGCCGCCCGGATAGCGCACCGCTTTCGGCACGGGCGCCGTCGAGGGCTGCGCGTTCGGAGGTGATCTGGCGCCGAAGATCGGCGACGTAGCCTTGTCCGTTGCTTCCTGTGCTGGAGAGGTCGACGCCACCGGCGGCTGTCACCTCGCTAGCGAGCTGGCCGGCGAGGCGTTGCTTCTCCCGCCGGAACGTGGCAAGGCGCGACTCAAGCTCGGCGAGATCGGGATGCGCACTTGGGTTGCCACGCATCTCGGGATTGCGGACGTAGATCTGCTCGATCACGCGCTCGAACTCGGTAATCTGGCCGTCAACCTGTGTGATCTCGCTTTCAACCGTAGACGCCGACCGAACGGCAAGGCGCGGCTGGAGGGCGCGCAACTCGCCTTCCAGCGAGCGGAGCGTGGCCTCGCGCATGTGCGATTCGATGCGTGCGCGGTCGAGGGACGACTGCAGCGTCGCAATCTGCGAGATGGCGCTCTGGGTTTGCGCGTCGAGCGCGACGGCGCCCTCTGTCCGCATGTAGTCGGCGATCTGCGATTCGATCTCGCTAAGTTCGCCTTCGCGGCGGGCGGTCTGGGCTTCGAGAAATTCGCGCGTGACGGTGATGCGCTCGCGGCTGGTTTCGCGCGTCAATGCGGCGTATTCCTCCGTGTAGATCTCGGCAATGCGGGCCGCTTCCTGCGCCTCGCCCGACTCGGCTGTTACGCGAATGGCGTCCACCTCATCGCCGGCAGGCTCCACGCTGACAACTTCGTTCTGGAGAAAGGTTGCCAGGTTCTGCTCCGTCATGCCACCTTCGAGATTGTTGGCAAACGAAAGCGAGGCGCCGCCGTTTGATTCCGCGATGATTCGTCGGGCCGTGCGCTGTGCGATTGCCGGCGCCTGTTGAAGGATGAGCGCCTGGTTCAGAACCTTCCGCCCTTCTAGCCCAGGGATATCGACAAAGTCGCCGACGATGCTGTCGGACGACTCGGCGGGATGCGTCGTGTTGATAAGGACCACACTGTAGGATTCGTACTTCTTGGGCGCGAGAATGGAATACATCAGCGCCAGAAGCAGCGACGACAGGAAGATGCCGAGCGCCAGACGCCGATACCGGAAGAGCGATTCGGCCTTGTCGCGCATCGCCATTCTGGCCTGGACGCGCGGCGGCGCGGGAGGCGGGGCCATCGCCCCGGACGTTCGCGGAGCAGGGATTGGAAGGGGTGCCAGGAGCGGCCCGACAGCCGTCGTCTGGGGCTCGTGCGATTCCAGATCGATTCGAAAGCCACCGGTGGCGGTGTCGAACACAGGACCATTTTCGAATCCTTGGCTCTGGTCAAAGAACCCGTCAGTCAGCGGATTGGGCTGGGCTCGCCTGAGATCCGGCTTGTCTTCAACGAATGGAGCCTCTTCGACAAAGATGGCATCCGGCGTGGGACGCTGCCCCGGTCCCAACTCTGCCTCCATCTCAAACGCATCAAGGTCTTCATAAACGGCATCAAACACTGCGCCTTCTGACGATACCGAATATGTGCCGCCGAAGAACGCGTCGACATTGGACGAGGCGGGCTGCTCGGTCCCGGGACGCTTCTCTTTAGGAAGATCGGTGGCGGGCGATGGAGCGAAAGGGTTCTTGCTATCGATCATGGACGGCGATGATGGAAATCGGAGGCGCCAGAACAAAGCATGCACCGGTCGGCGTCGCGTCCCGATTCAATCTGTATCTGCACATCTACCGCGACGTACCGTTGGCTTGAACACGTCAATCTGCGAGGAGCAAACGAGACCTGGCTCTTTCCGCAAGCCGAGACTTTACGTTTCAGCCGTGTAAACGTACCCTGTCTACCCCTACAAAGTTAGCGGTCGAGCTTTTTGTCCACCACCATGAGTCCGGGACCTATCACATACAGAGCACCGTCGTCCATCACGGCCTCTGTCACGTGATACGTTTGTGCAGGAAGCTCGTCGATCCGATTCGACCAAACCGCCAGTGCGAACCCCACGAGAACCACCGCCGCCAGAAGCACCGCTCGGGTCGGTTTGTGTCGGCGGCTCCGCGCTCCGAAAAGCCCTCCTTCCGCGACGCGTTCGGCAACCGCCCGAGGCGTGCGGCGGAGCCGATCGATGCGCGCGAACAACGCTTGATCTGCGGCGGGAGGAACGAGAAACGTGTCCTGCCGCGCGGCCAGTCGAAACGCAAGCAGTCCGTTGAACTGCCTCCGACACCCGGAACACGACGAAAGATGGGCAAACAATTCAACCTGCCCCTCCGACGACAATTCGCCGTCGACGTACAGGTTCAGGAGGCGTTCCGGTGGACCATCCACACACATTTTCATAGGAATCATGGGATTGCTCGATTCAATCAAATCCCGTCATCTCGCGCTCCCCTTGTGGGCTGACGTTCGCAGGGATTGGCTGGGCTGTTTCTGAACCAGCTGCGCGCACTTCAACGGGCTCCAACCAGGGTTGCAGAAACTGTCCCAATTTCCGCCGAGCCTTGAACAGGCGGCTCTTCACGGAGGAAACAGTGTTGCGCGTGACGGCGGCGATTTCTTCATACGAAAGGTTCTGGTACTCCCGAAGGACGAGCACTTCGCGATACTCCGGCGACAACCGCATGAGATATCGGTTGACGAGTTCAATCTGTTCGGCCTTGAGGAGTTGGCTGAACGGCGTTTCGCCAGGGGGGCCATCGTCATCCAAAACCGTTTCATCAAACTCGGATAGGCGTCTCGAGCGCCGGAGCGAATTAAGACACTGGTTCCGCGCGATGGTGAACAGCCACGATCTGAACGACCCCGTTTTAAGAAGACGTTGCCTGTTCTCATAAACGCGGATAAACGTCTCCTGCAGGACATCCTGGGCGACCGCGCGATCGAGCAACATCTTTGCACAGAACAAGAAAATCGGGCCTTTGTAACGGTTGTAGAGCGCCGCAAAAGCGAACGCGTCGCCTTTCTGAAATGCCTCGATGAGCGCCTGGTCGGTCTGCGGCATGCGCGGCCCGTGGAAAAGGATCCGCCCGTGGGACACATGACTCAACCGAAAGTTGCCCGTGCCTACCCGTCGTTTTTCGCTACAGTTTTACCGTCCTACGCGAAGGGAGGGGACGACGACGCGGTACTTTGTTGGTCTTGACTGTGCTCCTGCCTCTTCAGAAATGTGGGTGGAGGGCGCACTCGTGATATTCGTAGTACTACTTCGTGCAATCTATTTCCGAACATGCCCAATCCCCCGATTCAACAGCATTCAATCCTTTCTGTCGCGGCAGGTCTCGCCGCCGTCTTCCTGGCCGGATGTGGTGGCTCAACCACCACCGTGCTGACGAACCATGCTGAAACGGACATCGTCGTCGCCGAGTTTTCGGGCGAGGCGCTCACTCTACGGGCCTTCGAAAACGCCTACGTGGCAGCCGATGGCGATTGGGAAAGCGCGTCTTCCGATTCGATGGGTGCCTATCGAGATTTTCTGGAGCGCTATGTCAACTTCCGGTTGAAGGTCCAGGAGGCACGCGAACTTGGCCTCGACCACGACCCGGCCATTCAGGCGGAGATGGCCGAGTATCGCGACCAATTGGCGCGGCCGTACTTCACCGATCAGGCTGTGCTGGACGATATCGTCGCCGATCTGTTCGTAAAGCAGCAGGAGGAGATCAACGTCAGCCACCTGTTAATCCTGGCTGACGAAAACGCCGCCCCTGCCGATACGCTTGAGGCGTATCAACGTGCGCTGGGGCTTCGCGACTCTATCGCGGCGGGGATGGATTTCGAGGAGATGGCCTTTCTCCGTTCGCAAGACCCATCTGCGCTCAGGAACCGAGGTGATCTCGGCTACTTCACGGGCGGACGGATGGTGCTGGCGTTCGAAGAAGCCGCGTACAATGCGTCGGTTGGCGACCTTGTTGGTCCGATCCGCACGCGCTTCGGCTATCACTTGATAAAAGTGAAAGATCGCCGCCCACGTACCGCGGAGATTCGGGCGAGCCACATTCTGATCCGGGTGCAGGGTGAAACAGACGCGGACACCGCTGCCGCGCGGACGACCGTGGAGGATTTGCGCACGAGAATTTTGGCAGGCGAAGACTTCGCAACACTCGCACGTCAATACTCGGACGACGTCGCCTCGGGCCGGGAAGGCGGCGACCTCGGTTTCTTTGGCGTGGGCCGCATGGTGCAGCCTTTCAACGACGCGGCCTTTGCGCTGGAGAACCCGGGCGAAATGTCCGAAGTCGTCGAATCTCGTTTCGGTTTCCACTTGATTCGGCTTGAGGAGCGGAAATCGCTTCCGGCGTTTGAGGAAGCCCTACCCGATCTGAAGCGTCTCGCAACCGAGCTGCCACGCACAGCACTTCGGCGCCAGCAGATTGGCAGAGCCGAACTCGAAGCCGCCGGACTCACATTCGACGCTGGCCTCGTGGATGAAGCCGTTCACCGTTTCGACGCCGACTCACTCTTTCTGCAACTGCGGCGAGACGGCTTTGGCGATCTGGCTGATCGTGCGTTCGCGACGGTCGGAGATTCGATGTTCACATTTGAGGAGTTTCGGTCGCACCTCACCCGATCGGCCGTCCGTCCAGGAGGCGATCAGGTTGCTCAGTTCCACACGGAAATGGATAGCTACCTCGCCGACCGGGGCTTCGACCTTGCGTTGAGCTCTCTGGAAGGGCGCGATCCCGCCTTCCGCGCGTTGCTGGAACAATACGTCGATGGCGTGCTGCTCTTCCGAATCTCCGAAGACTCCGTGTGGACGCCGGCGGCTCAGGATGTCGAAGGTCTGCGCGCCTATTACACGGGCAACGAGTCGAGTTACACCTGGCCGGAGCGCCACCGCGTGTTCTCGTTCACAAGCCCGAGCGATTCGATGTTGACGATGGTCGCGACCGATCTGGACGCGGGTGATTCGGCGCAGGACATTCTTACCCGCTATGAAGAATCGAGGTTGACCCTGCGGTTGGATACACTTTTCATCGCCGACTCGACGAACTCGCCGCTCGACGCTGCTCTCGGACTTTCAGTCGGCCAGCGCTCGGACGTAGTGCCGGAGCGCAGCCGCCTCGCCATTTATTACCTGGACGCCATCGAGGCGCCGCGGCTCAAAACGTTCGAAGAAGCACGTGCAGAGCTGGTGACAGAATATCAGGAAGTCCTCGAGGGCTATTGGGTCGACCGGCTGCGAGAGAAGTACTCCACAACGACCTATCCCGACCGTCTCACGAGGGCGTTTCAACAGCCTCGTGTCGGTTCCGTCGAGGCGTCGGGTTCAGGCTCGATGTCGATGTCGGGGCAATAACACCTGCGTCGCGCACGTCTTTGGACACGACGACCGCCGGGATCCGGGCCAACCTGGACCTCTGTGGGCTTTTCCTTTTGCCGCCACGTGATCTTCCGCTTTTCGCTTTCCGTCATCGCCCTTGCGTTCGCTGCCGGATGTGGCGGCCAGGGTTCGACCTCTCCTGACAACTTCGCCGCACGTGTCGGGACCGAGTATTTGAGCGAAGCGGACGTGGCGGAAGCGCTGAACGTTTTGCCCCTTGGCCTCGACAGCATCACGGCGCGTCAACAGGTAATCGAGCAGTGGGTTCACAGTCGGCTCCTCGCGCAGGAAGCGAGGCGCAGTGGGCTTTCGACGCAGGACGATGTCCAACGCCAACTTGCCGAGAGCGAACGGGCGGTGCTTGCGGCGGCCCTGGTCGATCGCTTCTTTGAGGCCAACGCAGAAGAACCGACGGACGAGGAGGTGCAAGCTTATTACGATGCCAACCTGGCGGAACTTGAACTTCGCGAACCTTACGTGCAGATTCGCCTGCTTACGACGGATGATTCCGCGCGGGCTGAACAGGGCCGGGTTTCCATGCTGCGCGCACAGGACTCCCCATTCGCCGATTCGCTGTGGAATTTGACCGCGGTGGAATTCGCCTTCGACGCGGAGGGCGCGCTGGGCCTGTCCTCCCGCTATCTTCCCGAAAGCCGTCTGGGCGGAATCGACGAGATCGTCGGACGCCAGAGCAGTTCAATGGAAACGGGAGCAGTAAGCAAGGTCTTTAATTCCGGTGGGCGGCATCATGTGCTCCAGATTGTGAGCCGGATCAACGCAGGCTCTACGCCAGAGCTACCCTGGATCCGAGACGAGTTGCGCCAGCGCCTCGCCATAGAAAAGCGGAACACAAGACTGGCTCAACAGATCCAGCAGCTACAAAACGAAGCAGAATCCGATGGCCGCCTTGAAATTCGCTGATCAATAAACACTCAAACATTTGAACCCCGACCGATTAAATCCGATGCTACTTCACCGCCGCTCATTTTTTGTGATGTCGCTCGGTCTGGCGCTTTGGGCCCCGACGGCTCTGGCCCAGGTGGCCCCCGGCACCGTGCTCGAAAACATCGTGGCGATAGTTGGCACCGAGGCGATCCTTTCGTCCGAAGTGAATGCGGTCGCACTTTCCGGTGCTGAGTCGCCGACAGAACGGACCTCAGACGAGCGCTGGAGCCGCGCCCTCGACGAGCTCGTAAGCCAGAAGGTGCTGCTCGCGCGCGCAATGCGCGACACAACCATCACGGTTTCGGACGATCAGGTGAACCGCCAACTCGACGCGCGGACTGCCTCCCTGGCGGCGCAGCTTGGTGGTGAAGAGCAACTCGCGGCGTACTACGGACGGACGATCGAGGAGATAAAAGCGAGCTTCAGAGATGACGTGAGAAGGCAACTGATGGCCCAGCAGTATCAATCGCGGCGGCTTCGAGACATTTCGATTACACCGTCCGAGGTCCACACCTGGTTTGGACAAATCCCGGAGGCGGAAATCCCCGACGTTCCGGAATTGGTGCGCGTTGCACATATTGTCCAGCAACCCGAGCCTGATGAGTCGGCTCGCACCGCTGCCCGAACACTGGTGGAAGCCTTGCGCGACTCTATTCTGGCCGAGCAAGCAACCATCGAGGCGTTGGCTGCGCGACATTCCGACGACCCTGGATCGCGAGAGAATGGCGGCGCCTATAGCGATTTTAACGTCGGCGATCTCGTTTCCGAATTCGGCCTCGTTGCCTCCTCACTTGAGGGAGGCGGTCTGTCCCAGGTTTTCGAGACACAGTTTGGTTTCCACGTCATGCGCCTCAACGAGCGCCGAGGAGACATCGTCTCGTTCAACCACATTCTCGTTCGTGTCGAGGATTCCAATCTTGACCCTTCAAGCGCGATTGAGCGGTTGAATGTACTCCGCGATTCCGTCATCACGTCGGGAGTCGCATTCGAGGCCATCGCAAAACGACAGTCGTCCGACTCCTTTTCTGCCGCGCAGGGCGGATACGTCTCCGACCCGAGATCCGGCGAGCGCGACCTTCGTTTGGACGCGCTCGGGCCGCTCTGGAAAGCGGTCATCGACACGATGGACGTCGGTGAAATAAGTGCGCCCGTCGAGGTTCAGTTGCTCGACGGCACACGGGCCTGGCACATCATCCTCCTCCAACGCCGGACACCCCCACACAAGCTCAACATCGAAACCGACTACGCACTCCTGAGCCAGTATGCGTTGCAGGACAAACGTCAGGTAGAGCTGGATGCGTGGCTCCAGGACCTCCGCCAAACCGTTTACGTTGAGATCAAGTCGGACCGCTACCGGCCACTCGGGAGCACACCGTAACAACGTTTTTTTAGCTTTCGCCGAGCCCCGACCTTCTGGTTCGCAGTCATTCGCCGTCATGGCCCTTCCCGCCGCCTCCGATCCCGCCACCGTTGATGTGCTTCACGGCGCGTACGCGCGCCTTAGGGCAGAGGTCGGGAAAGTAATTGTCGGCCAGGAAGACATCGTCGAGGGCCTTGTCGTTGCGCTGCTGGCGCGTGGCCACGTGCTGCTCGTTGGCGTGCCCGGCCTCGCCAAGACCCTACTGATCAAGACGCTCGCGCAGGCCATCAACGTCGATTTCTCCCGCATCCAGTTCACGCCAGACCTCATGCCGGGCGACATCACTGGAACCGAGATCATCGAAGAAAACCGTGAGACCGGCCGCCGGGAGTTCAAGTTCGTGAAAGGGCCGCTGTTCGCGAACGTGATTCTTGCTGACGAGATCAACCGGACGCCGCCAAAAACGCAGGCCGCGCTCCTCGAAGCGATGGAGGAACACCACGTCACTGCGGCCGGGCAGACGTACAACCTCGGCAGCCCCTTCTTCGTGCTCGCCACGCAAAACCCGATTGAGCAGGAAGGAACATACCCGCTACCGGAAGCTCAGCTCGACCGCTTCATGCTCAACCTGTGGCTCGACTATCCGAGCTTCGACGATGAGGTGACCGTCGTTCGCACTACCACCGGGCCCACCGCTGCCGTCGTCGATGCAGTTCTTAGCGGAGAAGAACTGCGGATCTACCAGGATCTCGTCCGTCAAGCGCCCGCCGCGGATAGTGTGATTGAGCACGCCGTGAACCTCGTCGCACGAACGCGGCCCGGGAGCGAAGCGGCACCAGACTTTGTCAACGCCTATCTGTCCTACGGCGCTGGTCCCCGCGCGTCGCAGTTTTTGATTCTCGGAGCGAAAGCCCGGGCGCTGCTCGATGGGCGGCTCACACCTCTTGCCGCGGATGTCGATGCTCTCGCAGTCCACGTTCTAAGGCATCGAATCGTCACGAACTTTAACGCGGAGGCCGAGAGTGTCTCGGCGGTCGAAGTGATTGAGCGCCTGCTGGCGATGAGCTGACGACGATGGACTGTCCAGCCCAGGCTGCGCGATATTGACGATTCGGTTTTCTCACGCAACATCGCCGACCGAGCCCATGGCTGTCCGGGTTTGCAAGATGGCCAGCTTTCTTTTAGTGGGCGCTCCGCTCATTGTGGCTGGATGTCAGGGGTGTGAAAATGGGCCCTCAGCAAGCGATGCCGCCCCGGCTGCCGCCGACTCCGCTCTCATCTCGGCGACCGTTGATTCAGGCTCCGCTTCAGATGCACCCGTGCTCTCTTCCAAGCCCATCGCGCCGATTGTTGACAACCCGGACACGGAGGCCACCGGCAACGAATCGATAGGCCACTGCGACGTGCGGGATTCGGACAACCTCTGCATCGACTTTACGGGCTCGGCGTGGGGGCCGGAGAACGCGAAGGCCGAATGCGGGAATGCGCCGGGAAGTTCTTTCCGAAACGAAACCTGTCCGACAGGCAATCGCATCGGGACCTGCGTCATCCACCCCAACGGCAACGCTTCTCTCGAACTGGTTCATTCGTTCTTCGAGCCGATGGATCCGATCCTCGCCGAGGCCATCTGCCCGGGAAGGTTCGAAGCCGGGTAGTGCCATCCCCAAGAGGAGAACGCGATTAACTGATCGGAGATTTGAGCAAAGACCCCCGATCCGATCTGGATGTCGCGGACACTCAACCTTCCGTCGGCCTCTCGAACCTTCCACTACACAAGGAGAAGCCCCGAACACCGCAAGGGCATCCGGGGCTTTTCTAGGATTCCTCGGTCTGGCTTCCTTTGTTTTCTACTTAACCAACAGCAAACGCCCGGTGAGGCGGTCGCCGCCTGCCTGCAACGCGTAAACATAGACGCCGCTTGGGAGCGCCGACGCGTCGAATTGAACCTCGTGGCTTCCTGCTTCCTCGACGCCGCTCGCCAGAACCGCTACGCGCCGCCCGAGTGTGTTGAAAACGGAGAGCTCGATCGGGCCGCGTTCGGCGAGAGCAAACCGGATCGTCGATGTGGGATTGAACGGGTTTGGATACGAGCCAAGGAGTTCAGTGACCTCAGATTCGGAAGCCAAGGCGGCTGACGTTGTCGCATTGTCCGCAACCGCTCCGCTCAGGAATGTCACGGAAACAGTATTCGAGCATTCACCTGTTTCCAGATCGCAGACTTGATAGTTGGCTGAGGCCGGTGGAGGGACCAAACGCTCGATGAAATGTCCGTCATCCGCCGTATTCCGGACGAGAGAGCCATCGCGGAAAACCTGAACCTTGTCCGTCCCGCTGTCGAATGGCGTCCAGTCGAGGATGGCTTTGCCCCTCGTGCCTGCACCGTTGCTCTGGGTCACCACCGTCAGCGCGATCGGATCGCTGCCGACATTCCCCACTTGCGCCCAGAACGCGGTGTTGAAGGTACTGGTGCCGTTGTTGTTGCCACCGCCCGTTGTGCAGCCTCCGTGCGTGTGAACACCGACGGCTCTCCCCGTTGCCTCGTCAATGACCGGGCTTCCCGAGTTGCCACCTTGTGTGTCTGTCTGATAGCGCATCGTCGTACCCGACGAGCCAGCGTTTGGGCCCGTGTGTGTCTGCTGGGTTTGATTCGCCGCCCCGCCGTCCACGCCATATCCTGTGATGCGAATCACAGCCGGGCCAAGGTCCTGGGCGAGGCTGTACGATGCGCCCTGCGCCTGAAGTGCCGTCAACCCGGTTTGCGCGTTAGCGAATGTCTCAAAAACAGCCCAGTCGTTTCCGACGCCGCCGTTGACGAAAATGATCGTCGGGTCGTTGACCGTGTACTGGTCTTCGGGGCCGGGATGCTGAAGCGTCCCGTTGGGGAGAGAGGGCGGCACATTGAACTGGATGGTATTTGCCGAGCCTGCCGACGCCGCGCAGTGCCCGGCACTCACGAAGCGGCCATCTCCGATAAGCCAGGCCGTACAACCAATGGTGAGCATCCGGCCTTGACGTGCATCATTCGACGCAATACGATCATCGCTCGGGCCGCACTGCGTCGCGGGGTCAGGATCCTGGGGATTCCCATTCTCGCCGACAGCGATTTCGTCCATTTGGACGAATACGCCCGAGTCTCCCGGCGCCACGTAGAGCCGCACGTCGAGCGCGTCGCCGTTGAAAAAGGCGCTCGTGTTCTGCCATTGCGCAAGCGCGGCAGCGTCGAGGCGTTGCTCGGCACCGTCGAGGAGCGATGTCACGACGAGGTAGCTCCCGCTACCAAGGTTGGCGTTGATGAAACGCAGACGCAGCCAGGGAGCACCCGCGACCTGAACGGTCGTCTGGTAAACAAGGGAGATGGCAGCCTCCTGGCCGTCGTGCCTGCCTGAGTTGAGATCGTACGCATCGATGCGTTGGCTTAGAGGCGCGGTTTGCGCAATGGCCGCGACGGGCAGAAAGAGCACGCCGACTACGATGAGCAACACTGCTTGGGCTAGAATAGAATGTCTCATTTTCGGCTTCGGAATGGTGGAGGGGTGGGTTGAAGAAGTTTGCCGCAGTGAACACGCTGTGCAGGTCTGGCGAACACCCGTCCCGTGCTTTCGACAATAATCGAGGCTTGATTATACGCAAGCCACCCTTCCTTCGGCATGCCATCGATTATTATCGGGAATATCCGGGGTGGAATGTCCAGAGCAGATCCTTCGATGAACCCGATTCCTGGCCTACGTCGTTGTACAGTCCACAACGTTCAGACAAAGCCAGATTCAACCCATGCGCTCCTCCTGGTTCGGGCGACTCCTGCTCCTCTTTCTTATCGTTCCGATCGCCGAGCTTGCGCTTTTGATCTGGGTGGGCGAGCGCGTCGGATTTTGGCCGACCGTCGGCTTGGTCGTATTGACGGCGCTGGCTGGCTCGTGGCTGGCAAAGCGGGAAGGCTGGAGCGTCTTCAATCGATTGCAGGCAAAGCTGGCGAGCGGCGGCCTCCCCGGCCCCGAACTCATCGACGGCCTCATCATCCTTGTGTCGGCGGCCTTGTTGCTTACGCCCGGCATCCTCACAGACGCTGCGGGATTCCTGGGCCTGCTGCCTCCCAGCCGTGCCCTCATTCGCACCCAGCTTCGGAAGCGGTTCGAACGTGCGCTTACGAAAGGGAACGCATCTGTATTCGTCCGGCGACCGGCACGCCCTGAAAACGTTCAACCTGCGCCCATCGAAGACGCCGAAATAGTCGAAGAGGCATGATCGCTACTTGATCAACAACATGGTTTGAATTTGAACTTGCCCGGCAACCCCAAGACGAGCCATGTAAACGCCACTCGGAAGGCCACTGGCATCAAACGTCGCAACGTGGCTTCCCACAGCCAGAAGCCCGTCGGTCAACAAGGCGACCTCCCTTCCCAACACGTCATATACGGCTAACCTTGCGTTCCCGGCTTCGGAGAGCACAAACGGTATCTGCGTCGAAGGGTTGAAGGGGTTCGGAAAGTTCGCGCCAAGAAGAAAGCCATCCGGATGCGTCCCGGCCTCGTCCAGAGTTCCCGTCAGCACAGCGCCTGCGTATTGCGCCAAGAGGAGGTTGGCCTCCAGGTTCTCGTCGGCCAGCGGGATGATTTCTGATGGATCGGGCCAGAAGGTGTCTCCCACTTCCGGCGTGTACGAAAAGATCTTGGGCTTTGTCGTCTGCTCACCATACATCCAGTCGTCCGACTCTCCGTTGACTAGATACAGAATGTCTGGCGCCGTTCCATAGGTGTAGCCGTTTAGAGCCGTCATTGCGATCGACTGAGCGATGAACTCATCGTTGTCCGGTGTATACGTCCCTTGCTCATACCCCCACGGATAAATAAGCAAATTGCTGTACGAGTGATAGTTGAAGGTTTGAGCAACGGAGCGACCCCCTTCAAGAAAATCACGGATCGCCGACGTTTCCGGCTCCGAGAACGCGGCGGTTCCTCGATACGTTTCGCTCCCAGGATTCGGCGAGGAACCATTGTCGTCATATCCCCATCGGTAATCGTAGTTGCGGTTCAGGTCGACGCCACACGAGCCGGCGCTGGAAAGCGTGCAGCACAGCGATGCCCCGGCATTAACGCGGCAGTTCTTCCGCCATCCCGGGTATTGCCCGTCGCCAGCGAGCAGCTCGTTGAACGCGTAGCCATCGGGGTTGAGAATGGGGACGAAGAACATACGGCGGTCATTTACCAAATCGGATACGTCACTATTCGTGGCGTACTGCTCCAATAAATACCACATGTAATAAAGAACCGTGGCTGGCCCCTGTGGCTCGCGGGCATGGTGCATTGCCGTATAAAGCGCTTCGCCTTCCGCTTCGTCGACGCCGGGGTTGTCGGAAATCTCGACCATCCAGATATCTCGCCCTTCGACGGATTGGCCCAAAGACGACCTTGCGCTAATCAATCCTGGATAAGCCGAATGCATCTCGTCGAGAATCGCGACCACCTCGTCGAAATTCGGATAACCGAGGAGGCTCCCGAAAATGTTGCCGTTGATGCGCCCACCGGCGCGAGCCTCGGCACGACGTGCTTCAGAAAAGGGAGGGCGCGCTGCCAGCGTTGCGGCTAGATCCGGGTCCATAACCAGGACCTCAATTCCGGCCGCATATACGGCCGCTAGTTCGTGCTCAGAAAGAATAACGCGAACATGTCCATCGCTGATGTCAGCGTGGTCGAGCTGGAGGCCATGCGCAGACAATCGCGTGTACAGATCCCCATCTTCGGGGATCGTAAGCAGAACCTCACTGTAGCGCACGGACTGTGCAGACGCACCGATCGAGGCTAGTACACCGAGGACGGCTAAGAGGACAAATCGCGGCATGGCCCAATTGGTTGAGTACGTACGAATGTACGACGGCAATGCGAGTGACTCGGGCGGCGTGAAGACACGCTGAAGAGGCCGCGCCAACCGAACAGCCGCGATTTCGTGTCGTTCTGCCGATTCCTGAACCAACCTAGAGTGCCGCCTCCCTCGCCTGCCCGGCACACCTCGACGAGCCTCCCAACGGGCCTCCTTTACATTGCTGCCAGCGCCCTCTTCTTTAGTTGGATGGCCTTACTGGCGAAGCTCGCCGGAGCCCGGATCCCAACAATGGAGCTGGTATTCGTTCGGTCCCTTTTGATGACGGCTGCTTCGTTCGTGATCCTGCGGCAACAGGGGCTCTCGCCGCGAGGAACAGACCGACGCTCGCTTTTCCTTCGGGCTTCTATTGGCGTGGCGGCTCTGAGTCTTTTCTACTTCGCACTGCCGCGGATCCCTCTCGGCGACGCCACTGCCATTTTCTATCTGGCGCCGATTTGGACCGCACTCATTGCGTCCGTTGTCCTCAAGGAACGAACGGCGCGGCTCGTGTTTTTGGGTATGGGGATCAGCCTGCTCGGCGTCGCCTTAATTGCCCGACCGACGCTCTTGTTCGGCGGCACCGTCGTTGAACTGGACAGGCTGGCGGTCATGGCGACGCTGGGCGCGTCGATGCTGTCCGGCTTTGTTTATGTCATCGTCAGGAAGCTCCGCGCCACCGACGCGCCGCTCGTCATCATCTTCTGGCTGTCGTGGGTTGGCGTTCTTGGCGCGCTTCCCTTCATCGCGCTCGGATGGGTTTGGCCGACGCCAATAGAGTGGGCTTATCTCGCAGGTGTTGGGATTACGACGCTCATCGCCCAGATATTTATGACGCTGGGCCTGCATAAAGAAGCAGCTGGCCGCGCGATGTCTATCGGCTACCTGCAGGTCGTGTTTGCGTTCATCTGGGGCGCGCTCGCGTTCGGGACGATCCCCGATTTGTGGAGCCTGATCGGCGCCGGGGCAATTGTAGGGAGCGTGTTTCTGATTGCGCGGAACAGGTGAGGCGCGCTCGCCGAGCGTGCCGAGATGGAACGCCGACACCTCGGCGAGGCGACCCTACCAACCTCACACGTCCAACTCATCCACGTCCGCCGCATGATCCATGATGAAGGTGTACCGTGGCGCGGCGTCTTTGCCCATCAAATCCGAGATCGTCATCTCCGTAACGACTTTGGCGTCGACGGGAATGGTAACGCGGAGCAGGCGACGTTTCTCAGGGTCCAGCGTGGTTTCCTTAAGCGTGTTCGGCATCATCTCACCCAAACCTTTGAAGCGCTGCACCTCAATAACTGCCCGTGGGCTTTTCTTTTTGATCTGCCGTTCGATGCGCTCCCGGTCCACATCGTCGAGCGCCCAGAACGATTCCTTCTGCGCGTCGACGCGATAGAGCGGCGGCTGCGCGAGATACACATACCCGCCGTCAATCAACGGCTTAAGATACCGGTAGAAGAATGTGAGGAGCAGCGTCGCAATGTGGTGGCCGTCCGAGTCGGCGTCCATCAGCAGAATGACCTTGTGGTAGCGGAGCTTCGCGACATCGCAATCTGCGCCTAACCCGCACCCGAGAGCATCGACTACATTGGAGAGCTCCTTGTTTTCGAGCACCTTTTGCCTACCCGCTTGTTCGGCATTCAGCACTTTGCCACGCAGCGGCAGAATGGCCTGCGTCATTCGGTCGCGACCCTGCTTGGCGGAACCTCCAGCGGAATCACCCTCGACGATAAATAATTCGCTGTCCACGGGATCCGTTGACGAGCAATCCGCGAGCTTGCCGGGCAGGTTCAAGCGGTGGCTGACTGCGCTCTTGCGGCGGACTTGCTGAACAGCGGCCCGGCTCGCCTGCCGCGCTCTGGCGGCCTGGATTATCCGCGCAACGATCGACTCCGCAACCGTCGGATGGCCGTTCAAATACTGCTCGAACTCCACGCGGAACGCGCTGCCGACGTATCCACGCATCTCGGGATTGTTGAGCTTCTCCTTCGTCTGCCCCTGAAACTGCGGGTTGGTGTGGTAAAGATTGACGACGGCGACCATGCCTTCGCGAATGTCATCGGCGGTGATTTCCAGCTTCTTCTGGCCGATCTCGTGCGTCTCGATGTAGTTCCGAACAGCCTTGGTCACGCCGTCTTTCAGGCCCTGCTCGTGCGTGCCGCCGTCTTTCGTCGGGATGCCGTTGACGAAGGAGACGATCTCTTCCTTCGGCGCTTCCGTCCAGAGAAAGGCGACTTCCAGACGCGCGTTGTTTACGAGTTCCTCCTGACGAATTACAAATGGATCGTCATGAATGCGGCGTGTGTCTGCCGCGCCAATGAGGTGGTCGAGGTACTCGACGATGCCTCCTTCGTGATGAAACTCGACTTTCTCGCCTCTCGCTTCGTCTCTGAAAACGATGCGGAGTTCGCCGTTGAGATAGGCCTTGACGTCCAGGCCTTCCTTGATGCGGTCGGCGTCGAGGTCGGTTTGTTCGAAGATTTCAGAATCCGGGCGGAAGGTGATCGTCGTACCAGTGCCTCGTACGCCGTCGCGGACCTTCTTTAATTTTGTGATGGGCACCCCGCGTGCAAAACGCTGCTCATAGAGCCCGCCATCGCGCTTGACCTCGGCGATCAGCTCCTCCGACAGCGCATTGACCACCGACGATCCCACGCCATGCAGCCCGCCCGACGTGACGTAATTCGATCCATCAAACTTGCCGCCCGAGTGCAGCGTCGTCAGGATGACTTCGAGAGTGGGAATCTTTTTCGTCGGGTGATTATCAACGGGGATGCCGCGGCCGTTGTCGGAAACCGTAACCGTCCGGCCATCCTTGTGCAGCGTGACCTCGATCAGCGAGGCATAACCGTTCGTGGCCTCGTCCACCGCGTTATCGACGATCTCCCATACGAGGTGGTGCAGCCCCGTCTTGCCCGTCCCGCCGATGTACATCCCCGGCCGCAACCGCACGGGTTCGAGGCCCTCAAGGACCTGGATGGAGGCACCGGTGTAGGTTTCTGTGGCAACGGGCATTCTGCGGGGGGACGAATGTGCTGCTGGAATGTAATGAGGTTGGCCGACTACAATAGAGGTGGTGTCGCTCCCATTAGTGTCGAAGCAGCGACTTTGACGCCCAACTTTGTGAGTTCGGACAATGCTGTCTTCATGGCTTCAAACGACAACGAGCCGCCTTTGGTAACCGCGATTGTCTTTGCCTTCTCCCATGTGTCATCATCTCGTGCTGCATCGAGAAACTCATGTCCATCCCATGAAAGCCTACTGTAACCCAAAGCGCCGACTTCATCCATAGCCCCGAGAGCCAGCCCGGCTTCCAACAGCAAGAGCATGTGGTAGTCGATTTCTGATTCAGTGAACCCTTCAACTGACGGAACACCATCCTGCATTTCCTGCGTCTCTTCTACTACTTCCAACAGCTTGCGGACGAGATCCATATTTCTCTTCATGACATTCTGAGGATGACTTGCCAAGAGCTAGTTATCGTTCCCATTTCCCTTCAAAGGCACTTCCACCGGCTCCTGCTTCACGCTCTTCAGCGTTCCGCGCGAGATGACTGTTCGGCCCTTGCCGCCGCGGTTTTGAACTTCAAATTTGGTGGTCCGGATGATTTCCATGCGACCACGACTGGTCTCTACTTCCAGTCCGTCACGGGCCGCCGTTGTGATCGCCATTCCGAGCACACCGTCCGAGGAATCCTGAAGCCGCATCGCAATCACGCCTTTGGCGGCGCTCTTGAAGATTGGGATTTGGGAAACAGGGAAGATCAGCGCACGCCCTTCTTTCGAGGCCAGGCAGACGTTTTCGTCGCCACGAGCAACGGCGGCCGACATTACACGCTCGCCCCTCCGGCAGCGCATGTACGTCCGCCCTTTTCGATTTGAACGCTCCGCGAATGCCTCCAATGTCATTCGAATGGCCAGGCCGTCCGATGACACGGCGACCGCAAACGGCCCGTTAAACGAGCCATCGGCGGGAGCACCATCGCCCGCGAACAAATCCGGATTGTCGAGCAGTGGCAGCGGCTTGGGCAGCACACGTTTGTCCAGCGCGATGACGCCGACAAGCTTTTCCTTGTCGCTGAAGTCGAAAAGCTTCTGGATGGGGTCGCCGTAGCCGGTCGTCGAAGTCAACTCGTCGGCGAGAATCGTGTAGGCTTTTCCAGCAGACGTAAAAAAGCAGATCGTAGCTCGCGTGCTCGTCGCGAGCGCCCAGCCCACTTCATCGCCGTCGCGAACGCGGATCGATTCGAGGTCGGTGTATGACCGCTGGCGTTTCACCCAGCCATCTCTCGTGACGATCGCGTAGACATCCTCCTGAATGATGTACTCCTCGGCGCTGTATTCGAGCACCTCGTCCGGCCCTTCGATGACGGAGCGACGTTCGTCGGAGTACTTCTTTTTCAGCTCGCGGAGCTCGTCCTTGATGAGCGTCCATCGCGCGTCTTCGTCGGCGAGAAGATCGCGGAGGCCTTGCGCCAGCAACTCCTTCTCGGCCAACTCAGCCAGAATCGCGTCGATTTCCATCCTCGCGAGCCGATAGAGTTTGATCTCGAGCACGGCGTCAGCCTGTAGCTCGTCGATTCCAAATCGATGGCGGAGGCGCTGGCTGGCGTCGGCCTTGTCGTTTGACGCTCGGATGATTTTGATGGCCTCGTCGAGCGCGTCGAAGATGATGGCGAAACCGCGCAAGATGTGGATGCGCTTTTCGAGCTGGTCGAGGTCGTACTGAAGGCGGCGCACCACCGTCTCCATCCTGAAATCCAGAAACGCCTGCAATGCCGTGCGGAGGTCCACTTTGCGCGGCGCGGCAACTTCGGGGTTGTGGGTGGGCACAAGGCACGTCATGTTGACGTGGAACCGAGTGTGGAGCGGTGTATGCTTGAAGAGGTACGCCATGGCGGCGTCGGCGTTGGATCCGCGCTTGACCTCCAGCACGATGCGCACGTCCTCGGTCGATTCGTCGCGGATGTCGATGAGTTGCGGGACCTTGCCGAGCCGGATATGGTCCGCGATCTTCTCGATCAAATCCGATTTCGCCAATCCAAACGGGATGGACGTGATGATGACCTTCGTCTTGCCCTCGAACTCGTATTCGCCACGAATGTCAATAGCGCCCTCGCCCGTTTCGTAGATCTGCTGGATTTCATCGGGTGTGTTGAGGATGCGCCCGCCCGTTGGAAAGTCCGGACCTTTGATGTACTTCATCAGCGTGTCGAACCGGGCATTCGGCGAGCCGATGAGATGGATGCATGCGTCCAGAATCTCCCCCAGGTTGTGCGGCGGGATATTTGTCGCCATGCCCACGGCGATGCCGGTGGAGCCGTTGACGAGCAGGTTGGGAAAAGGCGCCGGAAGCACGATGGGCTCGAACAGCGTGCCGTCGTAGTTCGGGCGAAAGTGAACCGTGTCCTTTTTTATTTCGCTGAGCATCTCCGCGCCGAGGTACTGAAGGCGCGCCTCTGTGTAGCGCATCGCAGCCGGACTATCGCCATCCAGGCTGCCGAAGTTGCCCTGCCCGTCCACCAGCGGTGCGCGTAGCGAGAAGCTCTGCGCCATCCGGACCATCGCGTCGTAAATGGCCGTGTCCCCGTGCGGATGGTACTTGCCCATCACCTCGCCGACGACCGTTGCGCTTTTCCGGTGGCGCGTGTCCGGCATGAGCCGGAGGTTCGTGTACATCGCATAGAGTATCCGCCGATGCACGGGCTTTAGGCCATCGCGGATATCCGGCAGCGCGCGGCTCGTAATCACCGAGAGCGCGTAGTTCAGGTACCGGTCGCGGGCCGTCTCGTGCAGAGGAATCGTCTCGACGATATTCATTGCAATAACGGATTATCTCTCCGCTCCATGTTCTATCCCACAATGTAAGATCGTTCCCGCCCCACCTTTTGGCTTGTGGACATCTTGGGATAACGGCTTTCGTAGTCGCACCCAAATCCCTCCCCTTTCAAGGGGCGACGCGGGGCCGACTAATAAGCCTCGATCAGTGGTAGGACGGCAAAGTTGGTCTTTCTGTAGCTGCGGGTGAATTTTCCGGCGTAGGAGTGCAAAGTCGATAAAAGACCCGAGAAGCGTGCTCGCCACCACTTCTCCAGGTCGTG